>DBTT01000011.1:0-140012 GCA_002307185.1 Bacteroidales bacterium UBA1309 | reverse complement strand
TTCCACAATAAATATCGTCCTCAATTCTACTTGCGTACTTTGGACGTAACGGGTGAAATCACACTTCCAGAGGGAACCGAAATGGTTATGCCTGGTGACAACTTGACAATCCAAGTTGAATTGATCTACCCAGTTGCATGTAGCGTAGGTCTTCGTTTCGCTATCCGCGAAGGTGGACGTACAGTCGGTGCCGGTCAGATCACTGAAATCGTTGAATAAGACACTATTTCAATACCAACAACCTAAAGCCGGTTGAATTTTAGCCGGCTTTATCTACGGGTTTAGCTCAGTTGGTAGAGCACTGGTCTCCAAAACCAGGTGTCGGGAGTTCGAGTCTCTCAACCCGTGCAAAAATCCAAGGATTAGATGAAAAAATTTTTCGAGAAAGTAAAAAATTACATAAAAGATGCTTATAACGAACTCGTTTATAAGGTTTCTTGGCCCTCTCGGCCGGAGTTGACAAGCAGCGCCGTAATAGTCATGTCCGCTTCCTTAATCATGGCTATGGTGATTTTCGTTGTTGATTCTGCTTTTGAATATGTTGTCAAGTTTCTGTACGGTATCCTCTAATTTAAGAAAATGACTGAAATTGAAAAAAAATGGTACGTCCTGCGTGCTGTTAGTGGAAAAGAAAATAAGGTCAAAGAATATCTTGAATCGGAGATTAAGAAAACTGATTTGGGCAAATATATTTCCCAAGTACTTATCCCTACCGAAAAGACCTACAGCGTACGTAACGGAAAGAAAGTGATGAAAGAACGCGCTTATCTTCCCGGCTATATACTTATTGAGGCCGCTTTGGTGGGAGAAGTCATTCACGAATTGCGAAATATCAATTACGTGGCGGGATTTTTGCCTGATACAAAGAATCCGCAACCTCTTCGTGAATCCGAAGTGAAGCGAATTCTAGGGACAGTTGACGAACTCGAAGAACAATCCGAAGAGCTTGACGTCGAATATTTTGTTGGAGAAAACGTGAAGGTCAACTATGGCCCATTCAGTGGTTTCTCCGGCATCATTGAAGAAGTCAACACTGAAAAGAAAAAGCTCAAGGTGATGGTGAAGATCTTCGGTCGTAAAACACCGTTGGAACTAGGATATATGCAAGTGGAGAAGGAATAAGAATCTTTTCTTTGGTTGGTTACGCAACCACATATTTTCAAAATTATTTTTTGAAACAAATTAAATTTTAATCGGAAATGGCTAAAGAAATTGCTGGACAAATAAAGTTACAGATCAAAGGAGGCGCCGCAAATCCATCACCTCCCGTAGGACCTGCATTGGGTTCGAAAGGGATCAACATCATGGATTTCTGCAAGCAATATAATGCCAGAACTCAAGAGAAAGCCGGAAAAGTGTTGCCAGTGGTTATCACTTATTACGTTGATAAATCTTTTGATTTTGTCGTTAAAACTCCACCTGTGGCAATTCAGTTGTTGGAAGTATCCAAGCTGAAGAGCGGGTCTGCAGAGCCAAATCGTAAAAAAGTGGCTGAAATTACCTGGGATCAGGTGAAAGCTATTGCAGAAGACAAGATGATTGACCTTAATTGCTTCACTCTTGAATCTGCTATGCGAATGGTTGCCGGAACAGCTCGTAGTATGGGTATCACTGTAAAAGGGGCTTTCCCAGAAGATGTTAAATAATTAAACTTCAATTTTAAAAATGGGTAAACTTACAAAAAAACAAAAGTTAGTAGCCGGTAAGATTGAAGCAGGGAAACTTTATTCTTTAAATGAAGCTTCAGCTTTGGTGAAGGAAATTACCACTACCAAATTTGACGCTTCTGTGGATGTTGATATCCGCCTTGGAGTAGATCCCCGTAAAGCGAATCAAATGGTGAGAGGTGTTGTTTCTCTTCCTCATGGTACAGGCAAGCAAGTGAAAGTGCTTGTGCTTTGTGCCTCGGATGTGGAAGCAGCAGCCAAAGAAGCTGGAGCCGACTATGTTGGCTTGGATGAATATATTGAAAAGATCAAAGGCGGTTGGACTGACATTGACGTAATTATTACGCAACCTGCCATCATGGGAAAAATCGGTGCTCTTGGCCGTATATTGGGTCCTCGTGGCCTTATGCCAAACCCTAAAAGTGGTACCGTGACCGTTGATGTGGCAAAAGCTGTAAAAGAAGTCAAGTCTGGTAAAATCGACTTCAAGGTTGATAAAACAGGTATTGTGCATACTTCTGTTGGTAAAGTTTCTTTCTCTGTTGATCAGATCAAGGATAACACCAAAGAATTCATCAATACAATTATCAAGTTGAAACCTGCTGCTGCTAAAGGAACTTACGTGAAGAGCATTTTTCTTTCAAGTACTATGAGTCAAGGAATCAAGATTGATCCTAAAACAGTTGATGAACACTAAACAATCGATTGAATTATGAGAAAGGAAGAAAAAAACACTATCATCGAGAAAATTGCAGCGGATCTTAAGCAATACGATAATTTCTATTTGACTAACATCGAATCTCTGAATGCAGCAAAGACGAGTCAACTTAGAAGAGAATGTTACAAGAGCGACATCAAACTTGTAGTTGTAAAAAATACCTTGTTCCAAAAAGCATTGGAATCGCTGGATACTGATTTCTCAGAACTAGCTCCTGCATTGAAAGGTAATACAGCTGTGATGTTTTCCAATGTGGCAAACGAACCTGCTAAACTTATTGACAAGTATAGCAAAGAGGGTATCCCGAGCTTGAAAGCGGCTTATGTTCAGGAAAGCTTCTATATAGGTGCTGAAAACCTGAAAGCCCTTGTAAACATCAAGAGCAAGAACGAACTTATCGCAGATGTTATCGCAGCATTGCAATCGCCTGCCAAGAATGTTATTTCTGCTCTCCAATCAGGAGGTTCCACTATTCACGGAATTTTGGAAACTCTTTCAAACAAATAATTTATTTCAAAGATTAATAACAACAATTTAAATATATAGAAAAATGGCAGATTTGAAAGCTTTTGCTGAACAACTAGTAAATTTGACTGTAAAAGAAGTAAGCGAACTAGCTGAAATCTTGAAAACAGAATATGGTATCGAACCTGCAGCTGCTGCCGTAGCTGTTGCAGCCCCTGCTGCCGCTGCTGCTGAAGTGGAGGAAAAAACATCTTTTGATGTTGTTTTGAAAGCTGCTGGTGCTAACAAACTTGCTGTTGTTAAAGCAGTAAAAGAACTTACAGGATTAGGTTTGAAAGAAGCTAAAGACCTTGTTGATGGTTCTCCTTCCGAATTGAAGAAAGGTGTAACTAAAGACGAAGCTGATTCATTGAAAAAACAATTGGAAGAAGCAGGAGCTGAAGTTGAACTTAAGTAATAAAATCCTGTAATTCAGGATGTTTGGTTAGGAGTCTCCTGTTTGGAGATTCTTAACCTTTTACGCTAAATATACAAAGGTTCAATCAAATTATATTTTCCATGTCTTCAACAACCCATACACAGAGAGTAAATTTTGCATCTATTAAGAATCCCTTGAAGTATCCGGACTTTCTTGAAGTGCAATTGAAATCTTTCAGAGACTTCTTACAACTCGACACTTCTCCTGAGAAAAGAAAAAATGAAGGCTTATATAAAGTTTTTGCTGAAAACTTTCCCATAGCAGATACTCGTAATAACTTTATATTAGAGTTTCTAGACTATTACATCGATCCACCTCGCTACACCATCGACGAATGTGTAGATCGAGGGCTGACATATAGCGTGCCGTTAAAAGCAAAGCTTAAGCTCTATTGTACTGATCCCGATCATGAAGATTTTGATACGGTAATCCAAGATGTATATTTGGGCTTGATCCCGTACATGACAGAGAAAGGTACATTTGTTATCAATGGTGCAGAACGTGTTGTTGTTTCGCAATTACACAGATCGCCAGGCGTGTTTTTCGGGCAAAGTCTGCACACGAATGGCAGCAAGCTGTATTCAGCACGTATTATACCTTTCAAAGGCTCTTGGATAGAGTTTGCGACAGACATCAACAATGTGATGTATGCTTACATCGACCGGAAGAAAAAGTTACCGGTGACAACTTTGTTGCGTGCAATCGGCTTTGAAAGCGATAAAGATATTTTAGAGATATTCGATTTGGCAGAAGAGGTCAAAGTTTCTAAACAAGCTCTCAAGAAAGTTGTTGGTCGAAAACTGGCAGCACGTATCCTGAAGTCTTGGATGGAAGATTTTGTGGATGAAGACACCGGTGAGGTGACATCAATCGAGCGTAATGAAGTAATCATCGAACGCGAAACTGTTCTTGAACCTGAACATGTGGATGAAGTCATCGAATCTGGCGTGCAGACAATTCTTTTGCACAAAGATTCCCCGCTACATTCTGATTATTCTATCATATACAATACCCTGCAAAAAGACCCGAGTAATTCGGAAATCGATGCAGTAAGACATATTTACCGTCAGCTTCGTAGTGCCGAACCAGCAGATGATGCCAGTGCACGTGAAGTGATCAACAACTTGTTTTTCTCTGAAAAGCGTTATGACTTGGGTCAAGTTGGTCGTTATAGGATCAATAAGAAATTAAATCTTTCGTCGAGCGATGACGTGCGTGTCCTGACCAAGGAAGACATTATCGAGATTATCAAATATTTGATTGAGCTGATCAACTCGAAGGCGAATGTCGATGACATTGACCACTTGAGCAACCGCCGTGTGCGCACTGTGGGCGAACAGCTTTACAACCAATTTGGTGTTGGCTTGAACCGTATGGCACGCATTATTCGCGAGCGTATGAATGTTCGCGACAACGAGGTGTTTACTCCGATCGACTTGATCAATGCAAAAACCATATCTTCTGTTGTTAACACTTTCTTTGGGACTAACGCCTTGTCTCAGTTCATGGATCAAACCAATCCTTTGGCTGAGATTACGCACAAACGCCGTATGTCTGCCCTTGGACCTGGCGGTTTGTCACGTGAGCGTGCCGGCTTTGAGGTGCGCGACGTTCACTATACGCACTATGGGCGTTTGTGTCCGATTGAAACTCCAGAAGGACCAAACATCGGTTTGATTTCTTCGCTTTGCGTGTATGCGAAGATCAATGACCTCGGTTTTATCGAGACACCATACCGCATGGTTACTGAGGCGAAAGTTGATTTGTCGGAAACCGGGATCACCTATTTGGCTGCCGAAGAGGAAGAAGCAAAAATCATTGCTCAAGGAAATGCTCCTTTGGATGATAACGGTATGTTTATCAAGACTCGTGTTAAAGCACGTCAAGATGCCGACTATCCGGTGGTTACCCCATCTGATATTGAGCTGATGGATGTGGCTCCAACACAGATTGCTTCGATTGCAGCCTCTCTGATTCCATTTTTGGAACACGATGATGCCAACCGTGCATTGATGGGTTCTAACATGATGCGACAGGCAGTACCCTTGCTTCGCACGGAAGCACCGATCATTGGAACTGGCATCGAAGGGCAGTTGATCCGCGATTCCCGCACACAAATTGTTGCGGAAAGAGCTGGTGAAATTATTTATGTGGATGCGAGCACCATTAAAATTAAGTATGATCGAACAGACGATCAAGAGTTTGTGAGTTTTAACAGTTCAGTGAAAACTTATATTATTCCAAAATTTAGAAAGACGAACCAAAATACAACCATCGACCTTCGTCCTATTTGTAAAAAGGGACAACGTGTGGAGGGTGGTGAGATCCTCACAGAGGGATATTCCACCGAAAACGGAGAATTGGCGATTGGTAAAAACCTGAAAGTGGCTTTTATGCCATGGAAGGGATATAACTACGAGGATGCTATTGTTTTGAACGAACGCATTGTTCGTGACGACATTCTGACTTCCGTTCATGTGGAAGAATTTTCTTTGGAAGTTCGGGAAACAAAACGAGGGGTAGAAGAATTGACATCCGACATTCCAAACGTGAGCGAGGATGCAACAAAAGATTTGGACGAACGTGGTATTGTCCGAATAGGAGCCAAGGTGGGGCCAGGCGACATTCTGATCGGTAAAATCACACCGAAAGGCGAGTCTGATCCTTCTCCTGAAGAAAAACTGTTGAGAGCTATTTTTGGAGATAAGGCCGGTGATGTAAAAGATGCTTCTTTAAAAGCTTCTCCTTCCTTGAAGGGGGTAGTTGTAGGTACTCACTTGTTCTCCAAAGCCAATAAGAAAGGGAAGACTAAACTTTCGAGCAAAGCTTTGCTCCCAAAATTGGACGAAGAATATGAAGTGAAATTGGGTGAATTGAAGTCTTTGTTGGTGGATAAAATATTGGTACTCACAGAAGGAAAAGTTTCTTTGGGAGTGAAAGATTATCTAAACGTAGATGTAATTCCGAAAGGCGTTAAATTCACAAAAGCTGCTTTGGATGCCATCGATTACGAATCCATCCAAGTGAGCAAATGGACACCTGATGCTCATAAAAATGATTTGATCCGTGATGTTATTGTGAACTATCTGCGCAAATACAAGGAGTTGGACGCCGAATTGAAACGCAAGCGTTTTGACCTGACAATTGGTGACGAACTTCCTTCCGGAATTATTCAAATAGCAAAAGTTTACGTCGCTAAGAAGCGTAAAATTCAAGTCGGGGACAAGATGGCAGGTCGTCACGGCAACAAGGGTATTGTTTCCCGTATTGTTCGCGACGAGGATATGCCTTTCTTATCAGATGGAACACCTGTTGATATTGTTTTAAACCCGTTGGGTGTGCCTTCCCGTATGAACCTTGGGCAGATCTTCGAAACTGTGCTTGGTTGGGCTGGAAAAGAACTTGGTGTGAAATTTGCAACTCCAATCTTTGACGGTGCAAGCCTGGATGATCTGAATGAGTGGACAGAGAAAGCCGGCATCCCTCGTTCGGGGAAGACTTATCTGTGCGATGGTGGAACAGGAGAGCGATTCGACCAGCCAGCAACAGTGGGTATTATCTACATGCTCAAACTTGGGCACATGGTTGAAGATAAAATGCACGCACGTTCTATTGGCCCATATTCATTGATTACGCAACAGCCTCTAGGTGGTAAAGCTCAATTTGGTGGACAACGTTTTGGCGAAATGGAAGTTTGGGCACTTGAAGCATTCGGTGCATCACACATACTTCAGGAAATCCTGACCATTAAATCCGATGACGTGACCGGACGGAGCAAGGCCTACGAAGCAATCGTGAAGGGTGACCAAATGCCACAACCTGGTATCCCTGAGTCATTGAACGTATTGCTGCACGAAATGCGTGGTTTGGGATTGAGTGTCACACTTGATTAATTAAAAAACAGAGCCATTGGCTAATTGCTTTTATAGCTTTTGGCTGATGGCTTCCAATACTATATAAGGCTACGGCTCACGGCTCATGGCTCACGGCTACAGCTTCTAAATACTCTAATGAACAGCTATGGCTATGTATGGGCTAATAGCTAACAGCTTTTAAAAAAAAAGTATATGGCTTTTAGAAAAGAAAATAAAGTAAAGAGTAGTTTTTCGAAGATTACAATAAGCTTGGCTTCTCCAGAAGAAATTCTTGACCAATCTCACGGTGAAGTTTTGAAACCCGAAACAATCAACTACCGTACCTATAAACCGGAACGTGACGGATTGTTTTGCGAACGGATCTTTGGTCCGGTAAAAGATTATGAATGTCATTGCGGGAAATATAAAAGAATCCGTTACAAAGGAATTGTCTGCGACCGATGCGGTGTGGAAGTGACAGAGAAAAAAGTTCGTCGTGAGCGTACAGGACACATCCATTTGGTTGTTCCGGTTGCACACATCTGGTATTTTCGCTCCTTGCCCAATAAGATTGGATACCTTCTTGGAATTCCAACAAAAAAACTAGATTCTATTGTCTATTACGAAAGATACGTGGTTATCCAACCCGGTATCGCAATCGAAGAAGGAATTGCTGAAAAAGACCTGTTGACAGAAGAAGAGTATTTGAACATTCTAGATACCCTTCCAAAGGAAAATCAGTTGTTGGAAGATACCGATCCGAATAAGTTCATTGCCAAAATGGGTGCCGAAGCTGTTTATGACTTGCTTTGCCGCATCAATTTGGATTCTCAAGCAAATTATCTTCGTCACAAGGCAAACACAGATACTTCCCAACAGCGTAAGAATGAAGCTTTGAAACAGCTTCAGGTGGTGGAGGCTTTCCGTGGGTCCAAGGGCAAGAATCGTCCTGAATGGATGATTGTGAAAGTTGTCCCGGTGATTCCACCCGAATTGCGTCCATTGGTACCGTTGGACGGTGGTCGTTTTGCTACTTCCGACTTGAACGACTTGTATCGCCGTGTGATTATTCGTAACAATCGTTTGAAACGTTTGATAGAAATAAAAGCTCCAGACGTGATCTTGCGTAATGAGAAACGCATGTTGCAAGAAGCTGTTGACTCTTTGTTCGACAATTCTCGTAAATCAAGTGCGGTTAAGACCGATGCTAACCGTCCGTTGAAATCGCTTTCTGACAGTTTGAAAGGTAAACAAGGACGTTTCCGTCAAAACTTGCTGGGTAAGCGTGTCGATTACTCTGCTCGTTCCGTAATTGTTGTTGGTCCTGAGTTGAAGATGCACGAATGTGGTTTGCCCAAAAATATGGCTGCCGAATTATATAAACCGTTTGTTATCCGTAAGTTGATTGAACGCGGAATCGTGAAAACGGTGAAATCAGCCAAAAGAATCGTTGACCGCAAAGAACCTGTGGTTTGGGATATTTTGGAATACGTAATGAAAGGCCACCCCGTGTTGCTCAACCGTGCTCCGACTTTGCACCGTCTAGGTATCCAGGCTTTCCAACCAAAAATGATTGAAGGAAAAGCAATCCAGTTGCACCCGCTCGCTTGTACGGCTTTCAATGCCGACTTCGACGGCGACCAAATGGCTGTTCATTTACCATTGGGCAACGAAGCTGTTTTGGAAGCGCAAATGTTGATGCTTGCTTCCCACAATATTTTGAACCCTGCAAATGGAGCACCTATTACCGTACCATCTCAGGACATGGTGTTGGGGCTTTATTACATTACCAAAATTCGTCCAGAAGCACAAGGTGAAGGCTTGATCTTCTACGGCCCGGAAGAAGCAATCATTGCTTACAATGAGAAGAAGGTGGATGTCCACGCTCTAATCAAAGTGTATGTTCGTGATTTGGATGAAAACGGAGAATCCGTTCAAAAATTGACAGAAACCACCGTTGGACGTGTCATTGTGAATCAATTCACGCCGATAGAAGTAGGTTTTATCAATGAAGTGCTTTCCAAGAAATCTCTTCGAGACATCATTGGCCGTGTCATTAAGCTGGCCGGAGTGGCTAAGACCGCTCAATTCTTGGATGATATCAAAAACTTGGGTTACCAGACAGCATTCCGCGGAGGCTTGTCGTTTAACCTGGAAGATGTGATCATCCCGGAAGAAAAAGAAAAATTGGTGCAACAAGGTTATGACGAAGTTGAACAGATATTGAATAACTACAACATGGGATTCATTACCTTCAACGAGCGTTACAACCAGATTATTGATATTTGGACACACGTCAACTCCAAATTGTCTAACATCCTGATGAAGCAATTGTCGGAAGACAACAAGGGTTTCAACTCGGTGTATATGATGTTGGATTCAGGTGCTCGTGGTTCGAAAGAACAGATTCGACAGTTGTCCGGTATGCGTGGTTTGATGGCAAAACCTCAAAAGAGTGGGGCAGAAGGGGCTCAGATTATTGAAAATCCGATCTTGGCCAACTTTAAGGAGGGTTTGTCGGTGTTGGAGTACTTTATCTCTACTCACGGTGCGCGTAAAGGTCTTGCCGACACTGCATTGAAAACAGCAGATGCCGGATATTTGACCCGTCGTTTGGTGGACGTTTCCCATGATGTTATCATCAACGAAGAAGACTGCGGTACGTTGCGTGGTTTGATTGCTACGGAACTCAAAAACAACGAAGAAACAGTTGCTTCCTTGTACGAACGTATCTTGGGACGTGTTTCTGTTCATGACATTCAGCATCCTTTGACAGGTGAACTCCTTGTGAAATCAGGAGAAGAAATCACCGAAGATGTCGCTAATGCCATTCAGGTGTCTCCGATCGAACGCGTCGAAATCCGTTCGGTACTGACTTGCGAGTCGCATAAAGGCGTTTGTGCAAAATGTTACGGACGTAACCTGGCGACAAACAAAATGGTGCAGAGAGGTGAGGCTGTCGGTGTAATTGCCGCTCAGTCTATTGGTGAGCCGGGTACGCAGTTGACTCTTCGTACATTCCACGTCGGTGGTATCGCCTCAAACATTGCAGCCGAAAACAACATCACTACAAAATACGATGGTATTTTAGAAATTGATGATTTGCGCACGGTGGATGTTACGGATGATTCTGGTTCGAAATATCAAGTTGTGGTAAGCCGTTTGGTTGAATTGAGAATTGTTGATCCAACAACAAAGATTGTGTTGTTGACGCACAACATTCCATACGGTTCCAAACTGTTCTTCAAAGCTGGCGACACTGTGAAGAAAGGCAACGTGATTTGCGAGTGGGACCCTTTCAACGCGGTAATTATTTCCGAAGCCAGCGGACGCATCGAATTCGAAAACGTAATCGAGAATGTCACTTACAAAGTAGAGTCGGATGAACAAACCGGTTTGAAAGAAAAGATCATAATCGAATCGCGTGACAAGACGAAGGCTCCCGAAGCTCATATCTTGGATAATGAAGGCAATAGGATCAAGACATATTCTCTTCCTTTAGGTGCCCACGTCATCAAGGATGACAAGGACACTATTACAGCGGGAGAGGTTTTAGTGAAAATTCCTCGTGCGGTAGGTAAGGCTGGTGACATCACCGGAGGTCTTCCTCGTGTTACTGAGTTGTTTGAAGCCCGCAACCCTTCAAATCCAGCAGTAGTGTCTGAAATTGACGGTGAAGTTTCATTCGGTAAAATCAAGCGTGGTAACCGCGAAATTATCGTCACCTCGAAAACAGATGAGGTGAAAAAATACCTTGTTCCATTGTCCAAGCAAATTCTTGTGCAGGAAAACGACTTTGTACGGGCCGGAATGCCACTTTCTGATGGAGCAACCACTCCGTCCGATATTTTGGCAATCAAAGGGCCTACTGCCGTTCAGGAATACATCGTGAACGAAGTTCAGGACGTGTACCGATTGCAAGGGGTGAAAATCAATGACAAGCACTTTGAAGTGATTGTTCGCCAGATGATGCGTAAGGTGGAAATAGTGGATCCGGGAGATACCCGATTCCTAGAGCAGCAAATCGTTGACAAGCACGATGTAATGGACGAAAATGATCGCATTTGGGGTAAAAAAGTGATTGTTGACTCAGGAGACTCAACAGTGTTTGAAGCTGGGCAAATTGTGACAGCACGCAAATTGCGGGATGAAAATTCCATCTTGAAACGTAGAGACTTACGTTTGATAGAAGTCCGTGATGCCATTCCTGCAACAGCTAACCAGATACTCCAAGGTATTACCCGTGCTGCATTGCAAACCCAAAGCTTTATGTCGGCCGCCTCTTTCCAGGAAACGACCAAAGTGTTGAACGAAGCTGCCATCAATGGTAAAGTTGACAGGCTTGAAGGTATGAAGGAAAATGTGATTTGCGGTCACTTGATTCCTGCCGGAACAGGCTTGAGGGACTATGAAAAATTGATAGTTGGAACTAAAGAAGACTTTGAAAAGATCGCTTCAAACCGCAAAACTGTGGTTGACTTTGATCAAATAGACTAATTTAAAGCTTTTCGCTAATTTTTATAGAACGCCTGACCCTTTGTGGGGTTGGGCGTTCTTTGCTTTGGTAGTCTAAGCCCCGCTTCTTATTCGATTTCTTTTGCTTCTATCTTTCTATCCATCTGTAAGATGAGAGTCTTTTGGTGTTAAAATATGTTGTGCTTTGGTGGCCGTTTCCTTTGACAATCAATGTTTTGTAAGAAGTCCCGTTTTGTTTTTGAACATGACATTTTGTGATCAATTAAGTAGTTGAAGTATTGTTTTGGTATTTTTTTTCTAAAAATGTTGCATTGTGTTGAAGTTATTTTTATATTTGTAGCTTCTTTAAGTTTGTTTCGGGTAATTCTATGGTAGTGTATGTTTGTACTGACTCAAATTTTTATAGATCATCTAATTATATTTTAGTAAATTTTTAAACTTGCTTGTTGCTGATAAGGTAAATATTTTTATCATATGATAAGTTTGTAGGTGCTCTTTTTTTCTAACTTGGTAAAAGTCGTCAATTTAAGTGTTGTTTCCTGATATAGCTTCAAAAAGTGATTGTTTTTGGGAAATTTTAATTCTTAAGTTCTTTGTTTAGCTATTGTGTAATAAATATATTGTGGTAATTAAAATGTTAAATTAACTTGGTAGAAATCTATGAAAAGAAGATTAGTACTTTTAATGACCTGTCTATTCTGTAGTATAGGTCTTGCCCTCGCGCAAAACAAGAGGATTTCAGGAACGGTTGTCGATAGCAATGGAGACCCTGTCACTGGAGCTACTGTTGTTGTCAAAGGAACAACTGTAGGTGCATCAACGGATATCGATGGGAAGTATTCGATATCTGTGCCTCAGAATGGTAAAACTTTGGTGATTTCTTTGATTGGATCAAAGACTAAAGAAATGGCCGTGGGCGACAATTTGAAAATTGTTTTAGAGAATGATAGTCGCGCATTGGATGAAGTTGTTGTGACGGCATTGGGTATTAGCAGGGAAAAAAGGGCTCTTGGATATGCCGTTCAGGACGTAAAGGGTGATGATATAAACAATACGAGGACTGGAAACATCATGTCTTCCCTTGAAGGAAAAGTGGCAGGCGTTAGTATTGTTAGTAGTTCTGGTGCTGCCGGCTCTTCTTCCTATATAACGATAAGGGGGCAGAATTCGATAAATGGGAATAATCAGCCTCTGTTTGTTGTAGATGGAGTTCCTGTTAACAATGATATGGCTTATTCAGGAAATCCAGACGATTTGAGTAACAATTTGGTTGAAGGAGTGAATTATTCGAACAGAGCCATGGATTTAAATTCGGATGATATTGAGTCTGTTTCTGTTCTTAAAGGAGGTGCTGCTACTGCCTTGTATGGTATGAAGGCTGCCAATGGTGTTGTCTTGATAACGACTAAAAAAGGGAAAAACTCGAATGGTAAAGCTAAAGTTAGTTTTTCGTCTTCTGTATCATTTGACAGAGTAAATAAATTGCCAAAGATGCAGTCTATTTATGCTCAAGGTTCAGCTGGAGTATACAGCACTACGACTCCGTATTCTTATGGGCCAAAGCTTTCAGATATGCGTTATGATGGAGTAGGTACTACAAGAGATCAAAATGGTTCTTTAGTTTTAGCGACAAGTTCATCTGCGGTGGACAACTTAAAAGCCAATGCCTACGATAATGTCGGTAATTTTTTCCTAACAGGGATTACTCTTGATAACAATATTTCATTGTCTGGAGGAAATGAGAAAAGTAATTTTTATGTTTCAGTTGGAAATGTAAATACGAAAGGGGTAATTCCTAAAAATACATTTGGAAAGACTTCCATTAAAATAACTGGCGAAACCAAGTTATTGGAAAATCTTATTTTGTCTGGTACTGCGAATTATATACACTCAGGAGGTGATCGTGTGCAGCAGGGTTCTAATACCTCAGGCGTAATGTTGGGTCTGTTGCGTGGTGCAGTTTCTTTCGATAATAGTAACGGCCATGGAAAAGATGGTTATAAATATGAGGATTCGTATATGTATTCTGATGGTACGCAACGACATTATTATTCAGGATATGATAACCCTTATTGGACTGTGAATCAAAATCTATTTAGAGATAATGTTGACCGCGTAATTGGCAATCTGTCATTAGTGTATAAGCCAATTCCTAGTTTAACCCTTTCATATAAGATAGGAGATGATTTCTATACAGATCGCCGAAAAGGACATATTGCATTGAATTCTTCCACATCTCCTACTGGAGAAATGCAAATAGATAATCACTTTAGTAATACTTTTAATTCTGACTTTCTCGCTAATTATAGTAGAAAGTTAAATACGGATTTTGATTTCAGCCTGACCTTAGGTCAGAATATGTATTCTTCATATTACCAGCAGTATTATGAGAAAGGTACAGGCTTTGTTGTACCTAATTTCTACCAAATCTCTAATACTTCATCACAATTGGTTCGTGAGAGTATAACTCAATACAGGACGGCTGCTTTTTTTGGAGATCTTGAATTGTCCTATAAAGACATCTTGTTCTTGGGGATGACTGGAAGGAATGAATGGTCTACATCTTTACCTGCGGATAACAACAACTTTTTCTATCCTTCAACAAGTATGGGATTTGTGTTTAGTGAGTTAAAACCGTTTAAGGCTTTGACATTTTTAAACTATGGTAAATTTAGAATTTCTTATGCTCAGATAGCCAATGACCCATTGCCATATAGTTTGAGCAATGTGTATGAATTGGCGACAACCGGCGATGGATGGACAACCGGCGATTCGTTTCCTTTTGGGGATGGCGATGTTGCCGGTTTTAAAATATCAAACGCTCTTGGAAATGCTACTCTGAAACCAGAGAGACTGGTGTCAAGGGAAGTTGGTTTGGAATTAAAGTTTTTGAATAACCGTGTAGGTCTTGATTTTACTTATTACAATAATCAAAATAAAGATTTGCTACTTCCAGTTCCTATTAGTGGGTCAAGTGGCTATAATTCAGTTTATATGAATGCCGCAACCATGGAAAATAAGGGTGTTGAAATCTCAGCGACAATTACCCCTATCAAGACCCCTGATTGGAATTGGACTCTGTTGGGTAATTTTGCGAAGAACAACAATAAAGTTTTGTCTTTGGCTTCAGGTGTAGACAATATTGAATTGGGAGGTTTTACCGGTATCACGATAAATGTTGTCGCAGGAGAGCCCTATGGAAGTATCTATAGCACCGGATTTGTAAAGGATGCGGATGGCAATGTTGTCATCAACGATGTCACAACTTCTGCAGGCTATGGGTATCCTATCAAAGATAATACAATGAAGTCATTGGGAAGTGTTTCCCCTAAATGGACATTGAACTTGACCAATCAGTTATCTTATAAGGGCCTATCCTTTTCTTTCCAACTTGATATCAAGCATGGCGGACTTATGTGGAATGGAACTAAAGGCCGTACAATCGGTTTTGGTACTTCAAAGGATACAGAGAATAGAGGCACCGCTGTGGTCTTTGGTGGGGTCAAGGGTCATGTTGACTCAGATGACAACGTCGTTACTTCGGGTACAAATGATATTCAAACTACATATTCTGAATACTATTACAGAAATATTGGAGGTGGGGCAAATCCTGCTCAAGAACAATTTGTAGAGAAGACTGATTGGGTTCGTTTAAGGGAAGTTACGTTCGCTTGCGATTTGGGCAGATATACGAAAACTCCTGTATTGAACAATCTCAAAGTTTTTGCTACGGGTCGTAATTTATTTCTTTCGACTCCTTATGATGGTATTGACCCTGAAACTAATCTTATGGGTGCAACCAATGCTCAAGGTCTCGACTATTTCAATATGCCCAATACTAAATCTCTTGTTTTTGGGATTAAACTTGATTTTTAATTTAATTAAAGCAGAATTGTCATGAAAATACGTAATTTATATATAGTACTACTTTCTGTCCTTTCTACATCATGCTCAAGTTGGATTGATTCATCATTGAATGTTGATCCGAATAATCCAGCCGATGTTGCGATGGCTCAGTTAGTCGCTCCCATAGAAGTAAATCTAGCTTATGTTTTAGGTGGTGATTTAGCCAGGATACCATGTCAATGGACGCAGCAGATAGCAGGTCTTCAAAGCCAATCTTCGGATATTGATATTTATAATATCTCGGAGTCAGATGTCAATAATGCATGGAGTTACAATTTGTATTCGCCAGGTATGATAAATACAAAAATTTTGATACAAAAAGCAGAAGAGGAAGAGTCTCCTTATTATGCAGGTATTGGTGAGGTCTTGATGGCTTATCATTTAGGTGTCACCACTGACCTTTGGGGCGACATCCCGTATTCGGATGCCTTTAATGGGGCAAGTGGGCAGACTAAGTCAAAATATGACACTCAGGAAGCGGTTTACGACTCCATTTTCTCTCTTTTAGATCATGCAATTACGGACCTTAATGCTAGTTCAAGTCTATACGAACCTGGTGATGAAGACTTGATCTATAGTGGTGATTTGACAAAATGGAAAAAAACAGCATATGCATTGAAAGCAAGATATTATTTACATTTATCGAAGGTCGATGCGGATGCTTATACTAAAGTGAAAGCTGTATTGGATAGTGCATATACTAGCAATGATGACGACTTTAAAGTGACATTCAGCTCTTCCTACAGCAATTCAAATCCAATGTACCAATTTGTAACAGAAAGGTCTGGCTATGTGGCTGCGAATAGTTTCCTTCTTAGTTTGCTCACGACAACGGTTAATGACTCGACAGAGGTTGATCCGAGAGCAGCAGTCTATTTTGATGGTGAAGTTGGTTCAGCTTCAGGAGAGAACAACACAGAGGCTTCTGGAATTGGAACTAATTACGCTTCCTCAAACAGCCCTGTTTATTTAATGTCATATGCGGAACTAAAATTTATTGAGGCTGAAGTCTATTTGTCATCAGATGCCTCTCGAGCTGCTGAAGCTTACAATGCGGGGCTTAAGGCTTCGTTGGATAGAGAAGGTGTGTCTGATTCAAGTTGGTTTGCTAGTCAAGAATTATCATCTTCAACCATTACTTTGGAGAAAATTATAAATCAAAAATATATTAGTGCTTTCTTGCAAATGGAAACCTTCTCTGATTGGAGAAGGACGGGTTATCCTTCCTTAACTATTGCAACAGGAGCAGTTACTAGCACTATTCCAAGGCGCTTGCCTTATCCTCAAGATGAGAGATTATACAACAGTGCCAATATGCCCCAAAATGTAAAAATCACAGATAGTGTTTGGTGGGACGAGTAAAATTTAGTCAATAGAGGTTGGCTTTTCCCCTGTCTATAAGTAGTTCTCGTTGTGGGTATTTATGCTAGATTGAGGAAATGATCTGACTGGGAGGGTGTTTCGTAATTGAATACGGACACCCTCTTTTTTGTCCTAGTCAACCAAGTTTTTCCTATCTTGTCTGGGCTAATCTTATTAAATGTATGGTGATAACTAGCTGGTGAATAAGCTTCTGTTATCTAGAAAGATTCTTTAAGGCTCTATTTTGTGCGGTTGTTCATAAATCTCTGATCTTGTTTATGTCGCTATAGAATATTTCAGGCGACTATGGATTCTGCTGGCGTTGATTGTTAGCTTAAAGCCAGCGTGAAGGACCAAGAAGGTATCGATTGGGGATGCAGGCTCTAAGCGAAAACTGGAGGGCGGGATGGCATGACAATAAAAAGATCCCGGAAAATTTCACCAATCTTCAAAAAAATATTATTTTTGCCAAAGCTCAAAAATTACACGTTTTTTTACTTTCTAAACTTTACAATTATGGATTTAAATCTTATTTCTGCAACCCTTTCTACCGAGGACCAGGAGATTATCAATCAGGCAATCAAAACGATTCGAGAAAAAATGCCTTTCTTGTCCGCTATCCAGAAGGCCGAGGTGAGTGGCTTTTTCAAAGTTGGGACAAGTTTTCAACCTTTTCTCGAATTGGCGAAACAGGTTCGTGACCAGTATCCCGAGATTCTTCCAGGCGTGTTCAGTAAAGACGAATTTGACAAGGACTATCTGCTTTACAAATCGCTCCAACCTATCCTGCAACAAGTTGGGCAACTGAACGAGGGTGTGGGCAAGGCCGTTGTGGCTGTTGGTAGCGATTCGATGGATGCTGCCTTGGAGATCTATGCTGCCGTGAAGCAAAATAAAGATAAGGTGGCCGGCTTGAGCGTAACTTATGAGGCGATGGCTGCTTTTTTTAAGAAGAGCAAAGTGAAAAATCAGACAAGTGGTTCTGTCGGATAACGAAGGCTGTTTGTGCCATGAGGTCAGTTTTTGTTTAAGAGGTGGAATCTGTATCAGTCCGTGATGGATGTGGCCAGATTCGATATTGTAAATGTTGATGCACTCCTAAGAGCCGACAGGGCTCTTAGGAGTGTTGTTTTTTGTCTCCGAAGTGCCTTGTCCTCTTTGCGGAGGGATGCTTTGTCGCTTTGGAGAGGCTTCGGAATCCTTGTTAGTGTTCGGTAGCCTTTGCAGAGAGGAGGATCGCCTCTTCGGAAGGATGCGTTCCCTTTCAGGAGACTGTTTGTGCCGTTATGAATAGGCATGCTGTCTCTTCGGAGTGTTTCGCCGTCATTATGGAGAGACGGAAACGCATTTGAGCAGTCTTTTTTTGTTTGGACATGGGTTATTTGCTCTCAAAATTTTCCTCTAAATGAGCTCTATTTCACAATTCTTCTTCAAAACCGCATCGTGCGTAACATTAACGTAACCAATTCGAATCTGAATCTTAACTATTCAAGCCTAATTTCGTTGCAGAAATTTTTCCGGAAATGAAAACAAAGCGATTAGGTGCGATTGATATAGGTTCCAGCTCGGTGCGTCTGCTTATCAGCGATGTGATTGATTACAACAACGAACCTTATTTCAAGAAAGATATTATGGTCAGGATACCCCTCAAATTGGGAGAGGATACATTCTCGAATGGGTTTATCAGTGATGTGAAAAAAGAAAAATTGGCATTGCTCCTGACATCATTCAAGGGTATTCTTGAAGTAAACGATGTGGATCGCTGGAGGGTGTGCGCCACTTCTGCCTTGCGCGAAGCGAGCAACCGTTGGGATGTGGCCAACTATGTTTTCACGAAAACAGGGATCGAGATTCATGTCATTGACACCAAAGAGGAGGCCCGCTATATCCTGCTCAACAATTTGGGGCGTGACTTTGATACTGGCAAAGCCTATCTTTTTACCGATGTTGGTGGGGGATCCACCGATTTGGTGTTGTTTTACCAAATGCAGGAAATAGCCAATGAGTCTTTTAAGTTGGGGACAATCCGCACCCTTGACAAGGAGACTGAACAAGCGGAGTGGGAGCGATTGAAAAACTGGGTGAATGAGCATTGCAAAACACTATCCAAGATTGTCATGGTGGGGTCAGGGGGTAATATCAACAAGGTGGATTCCCTTTTGCGACGAAAGGGGCGGATCAAGCGCGAGGAACTGATCTCGTTTTGCAACAAGGTGAGGGGCATGAGCGTGGAGGAAAGGGTGATGAACTATAATATGAACCTGAACCGTGCTACTGAAATTGTTCCTGCCATACAAATCTACCTCAAGGTGATGAAAGCCGCCAAAGCATTGGCTGTTGAAACCCCGATCATTGGGGTCTCCGATGGTATTATACGAGATCTGTATCTTCGGCGATCCCATACGGACAATTCGCTCCTGCCGGCAGCTAATTCTGAAGGCTGAATTCGGGCGGTTTATGGCTGAAACAATCGTTAAATCTCGCATCCCGATGGTTTTTTGTCAATAATTTGAATTTTTAAATATTTATATTGTAACTTAGATACATTAATACGAATACGCTATGATTAATAATCGAGACCTTAGTTGGTTGAGCTTTAACGACAGGGTGTTGCAGGAAGCACAGGACAAAACAGTCCCTCTGTTGCAGCGGTTGCGGTTTTTGGGTATTTTTTCGAACAACCAGGATGAATTCATCAAGGTGCGATTGGCCAATGTGATCCGTATGGCTCAATTCAGAGGAAAGAATCCTCCTGCATTTTCTGGAAATTTTCCGGCTAAGAAACTGCTGCCGCTGTTGAATGCGCGTGTCCTTGAGTCGCAAGAAAAATTTGATACTGTATATAAGGAAGTATTGTCGGAAATGGAGACACACGGTATCTTCATTGTCAACGAGAGCCAACTTAACGAAGAACAGAAGCTTTTTTGTATTGATTATTTTTCATCCGTTGTGAGTCCCCGTTTGGTGCCTCTGATTTTGAGGAAAAGCACCCAAATGCCATTTATTACCGACAATTATATTTATCATGCCGTGAAAATGGTTTCTGCCAAGAAAAGGAATTCTGCGGCAGGATATGCCATTATCCAGATTCCGGTGAGCGAGGCTTGCCCGCGTTTTGTGCAGTTGCCGTCTTTTGGCGGGCGCAATTGCATTATCTTTTTGGATGACATTATACGCTTGTGTCTGAACGACATATTTTTTATGTTCAATTATGACGAGATTTCGGCATACACCTTTAAGATCGCCCGCGATGCGCAGTTGACATTGGACGATGACATCTCTAAGAGTTTATTGGAAAAAATAGAGGATGGCATCGAAAATCGTTTGCATGGGCAACCTATCCGCCTTGTCTATGACCAGAATATGCCTGCCGACTTGCTGGAAATTATTAAATCAAAGCTTCGGTTGAGAAATATCGACAGCATGGAGGCGAGCGGCCGTTATCATTTGAAACGGGATTTGATGCGTTTCCCGAAAATTCGCCCCGAGCTTGAAGCGGTGAGTCCTCCTTCGCTGGCTCATCCCGACATCAAGCCCTTTTCCAGCGTTTTGGGTGTGATCCATAAAAAAGATATCTTCTTGAATTATCCATACCATACTTTCAACCACTTTATCGACTTTCTCCGCGAGGCAGCCATTGACCCCAAGGTGGAGAGTATTTACATTACGCTTTACCGCACTGCAGGCCATTCGAAAGTGGTGAATACATTGATTAATGCCGCGAAAAACGGGAAAAAAGTGTATGCCTTGCTGGAGCTGTTTGCCCGGTTTGACGAAGAGCAAAACGTGGAAAGCTCCGAACTGCTCCAGAAAGGTGGTGTCAAAGTGATCCACGGCGTGGAAGGGTTGAAGGTGCACAGCAAGCTCGTGTTGGTGGAGCGAAAGGAAAATTCTGCGTTGAAAGGATATGTGTATGTCGGCACCGGCAATTTCAACGAAGATACTGCCCGTGTTTACAGCGATTTTGGGCTATTTACTTCCCATATCCAGATTGTCCAGGATGCCCGTGCCGTATTTGATTTTCTGTTGAATCCCCACAAACGTTTTGTCTGTAAACAATTATTGGTTTCTCCGTATTATCTTCGCGGTAAGTTTGAAGACATGATAGAACGGGAAATCAAAAATGCGCAGAAAGGCAAACGGGCATTTATCTATGCCAAATTCAATAGTTTGACCGACGACCGTATAATAAATCGCTTGTATGAAGCCAGCCAAAGTGGCGTCGAGATCCGGCTGATCGTTCGTGGGGCTTGTTGCCTCCAGCCTCAGCAAAAAGGATTGAGCGAGAATATTCGTATAATAAGCATTGTGGATAAATACCTGGAACATGCAAGGTTGAGCATCTTTTGCAACGGAGGTGATAATCTGGTGCATATAATGAGTGCCGATTGGATGACCCGCAATCTTGACCGGCGCGTTGAAGTGGGGATTCCAATTTTGGACTCTAAAATTAAGAAAACCTTGAAACAGTTCTTTGAAATCCAGTGGGCGGATAATGTCAAAGCCCGAGATCTCTCTGTTTTCACACAGAATAATTATGTAGTTGCATTTGACGAGAAAGTTTGTCGTTCGCAAGTGGAATTATACGATTTTTATAAAAAGATGAGAGGAAATAATGAAAACTGAAACATTGGCCGCTATTGATATTGGTTCCAATGCTATTCGTTTGTTGATTTACGATGTTGACACCGATGGCCTGAGTGTTGATTTCAAAAAAGCTGCATTTTTGCGTGTGCCCATTCGCTTAGGCGAGGATGTGTTCACCAAGAAATGTATTTCGGTACAAAAACAGGAGATGATGATGAATGCCATGTATGCCTTCTCTTACTCGATGAAGGTGTATGGTGTCGATAGATATCGGGCTTGCGCCACAAGTGCCATGCGCGATGCTTCAAATGGTGCTGAAATTGTGGAGCTCATTCGTGAGAATTCCGGTATCCATATCGAAATAATCAACGGGCAAGAAGAAGCTGACATTATCTTCGAAGCAGGCGGACTGGAAAGAGTGATGGACAAAAACCGGAATTACCTTTATGTGGATGTTGGGGGAGGCAGTACCGAAATTGTCCTTTTCAATAACCAGCGGAAGATTTTGACCCGCTCTTTTCAATTGGGAACGGTTCGTATTCTGTCCGATGCAGTGGATGAAGGTGAATACAATGAACTAAGAAAGTGGTTGAAAAAATTCTATAAAGATTATTTCCCGTTGAGCATCATTGGATCTGGCGGAAATATCAATAAGATACACAAGCTGTTAGGAAAGAAGGAAAATGAATACATCAGCTATCCCGAAATTCGGGTGTTTTATGAAACAATGAAAGGGATGACATATGACGAGAGAATCCTGAACTATAAATTGAAGAACTACCGCGCCGATGTTATTATTCCGGCTATGAAGATATTCAACATAATCTGCAAAACTTGCAAGATAAACGAAATTTATGTTCCGAAAGTGGGTTTGGCAGACGGAATTATCCATCATCTGTATCACGAAAATGTTGGTTCTGTTTGAAGAATTGGCCCTTTTTTGTGAAAAATAGGAATTGTGCTTGAAAACAAGGGATGCAGCTTGAAGTTGCATCCCTTGTTGCAGTGTGAAAACCTTGGTTAAAATTCGAATTTTTCAATTTTGATTTTTGAAGACTCATTGAATACCAGTATATTTTTGAGAAATGCTTCCGATTTTTCGTGAGTAGCAAGTGTTGCCTCGTCCGCCCAAGTTTCGCATATTAATAATATTCCGGGGCGAGTAGCACTTTCAAACACGTCGTAAGCGATGCAACCTTCTTCTTTTAGTGACGCCGCCGTTAATTCTTTGGCGGCCTCCAATACTTTCGCATTATTTCCGCCTTCTGTCTGTAAAAATACGTTCAGTCTGATCATGAGTGGTAATTTTTTTAGAGTTTTAATTGATGCAAAGGTACTTTATTGTTAATAGAATTGAAGCATATGGGTTCATTCTTTTTTCCCTTTCTTCCATGGGTGTCGAGGCTAATTATGGGGTTTGCGGGTTGCATAGCCCCCCATTGGAATAAGTGGATTATGTATTAAAAACCCCCGATTTGGTTAAATAAATTTAATTTAAGAAATATGTTTTTGGAATATGTTGTATAACACAAAAAAGTCTCTATCTTTGTATCAAGTTTTTCATGGTATTAGATTTAAGGTTAACAATAAAGATTGGTTGTCGTGATGACAACCATTTTTTTTTGCCCTAATTCTTTGTTCTACTATCCGTCCGATTGGCCTAAAGGTGTTCGGAAAGCCAATGCAATAATCACAAGGGAATCTCTTTGATTGTTTTTTTTGTTTTTAGCTATGGGTAACAATTAATTCGGCTATCTTCTCCAGATAATATTGATCCGTTGATTCAAAATCATTCAGCAAATCGCTATCGATGTCCAATACCGCAATCACCTCTTTTTCCAGAATAATGGGAACAACAATTTCCGATTTGGATGCCGAACTGCAAGCAATATGTCCCGGGAAAGCATCTACGTTAGGCACTATGATTGTTCGTTTTTCTTTCCATGCTGTTCCGCAAACGCCTTTTCCATGCTTGATTCGTGTACAAGCTACAGTTCCCTGAAAAGGGCCAAGGATCAATTGCCCTTCTTTTACCAAATAGAATCCCACCCAAAAAAAACCGAATATCTCTTTCAAAGCCGATGAAATATTCGCCAGATTAGCAACGAGATCGTCTTCGCCTGAAATGAGAGCTTTCAATTGAGGAAGCAAACTTTTGTATTTGTCTTCTTTCGTGACATTTGCTGAACTTGTTTCGATATGGTGCATGCTATCAATCTTTTTTTTGCAAAAATACGGTTTATTTTTCATATTGAATTCAACCATAAAATTACATGCAGTTGCTACGACTACTTGTCGGATTCGGTCAGATTCTTATTTGATTTTTTCTTGTTTATTTGTTTTTAAATATTTTATTTTTAGTTAGTTAAATCTATTTTGAAGATACTTTCTATATCTTGTTATACAGGATTATTATTTGGGAGGAATGCTGTTTAACAGTTTTTATGTACAAGAGGATGTGAATCACCTTATCATCGTATGAAAACGATAGGAGTTAAATCCATTTTTGATTAACTTTGCGCATCTCAAAAAAGAGCATCTATTTTTCAAATTAATATTTTACGAAAACATAAAAATCGAGTTGTATGTGTGGTATTGTTGGTTATATTGGAAATAGGGATGCTTACCCTATTTTGATTAAAGGATTGCACCGTCTCGAATATAGAGGTTACGATAGTGCCGGAATTGCTCTAATCAATAAAGAGAATGAACTCTCAGTTTACAAAACAAAAGGCAGGGTTCAAGATTTGGAGGAGTTCTCTAAAAGTAAAGACATCACCGGTAACATTGGCATCGCACATACACGTTGGGCGACTCATGGCGAACCAAACAATGTCAATGCACACCCTCATTATTCTCAATCCGAGTCTTTAGCTCTTATCCATAACGGAATTATAGAAAACTATGCAGTCATCAAAAAAGAACTTCTTCAAAAAGGCTATACCTTTCAAAGTAGCACCGACACGGAGGTGCTTGTTCAATTGATCGAATACATCAAGTCAACCAATCAATGTGACCTGTTTACAGCCGTTCAATTGGCATTGAACCAGGTTGTTGGTGCGTATGCCATTGCAGTGCTAGAGCGAGGCAACCCGAATTGTATAATTGCTGCCAGAAAAAGTAGCCCGTTGGTGATAGGGATAGGAGACGATGAATTTTTCCTTGGTTCGGATGCATCTCCGATTGTTGAATATACCAACAAGGTGATTTATTTGGATGACGAAGAAATTGCGATTATTGAACGTGGAAAAACAGAACCTAAGATTGTCACAATCTCCAATGTGCAAAAGACACACAAGATCAAAGAACTTGAAATGAACTTGAGCCAGCTTGAAAAAGGCGGATTCTCTCATTTCATGCTAAAAGAAATATTCGAACAGCCCGAAACATTGAAAAACTGCATGAGCGGTCGTGTTAATCAGGAGGCGACTAACGTCATTTTGTCTGGAATTATAGACCACAAGGAGAAGTTTCTCGAAGCCAAACGTATTTTAATCATCGCTTGCGGCACTTCGTGGCATGCCGGATTGATCGGCGAATACTTGATTGAGGAGTTTTGCCGAATTCCGGTAGAAGTGGAATATTCTTCCGAGTTTAGATACCGTAATCCAGTGATTAACAGTACGGATATCGTAATCGCGATTTCTCAATCGGGTGAAACCGCAGACACTTTGGCTGCGGTGGAATTGGCTCGCAAAGCAGGTGCGTTTGTCTATGGGGTTTGCAATGTGGTGGGGTCATCTATTCCCCGAAATACGGATTCCGGCTCCTACACCCACTGTGGGCCGGAGATCGGTGTCGCTTCCACCAAAGCTTTCACAGCACAAGTGATGGTTCTGACAATGATTGCCCTCACTTTGGCAAATCAAAAAGGAACAATCAAGCAGGAGGAATACGAAGGTATTTTGAAAGAATTGCTCTTGATTCCGAATAAGATAGAGAAAATTCTGGCATTGAACGAACAGATTAAGCAACTGGCTTCCATATTCACTTATGCACATAATTTCATTTATTTGGGACGCGGATTCAGCTATCCTGTTGCATTGGAAGGAGCATTGAAATTGAAAGAAATTTCATACATACATGCTGAAGGATATCCGGCTGCTGAAATGAAACATGGCCCTATTGCTTTGATTGATAACGAAATGCCGATTGTGGCTATTGCCTCAGACAATGCAATTCATGAAAAAATAGTAAGCAACATTCAGGAAATAAAGGCCCGAAAAGGACGCGTGATCGCTATTATCAGTGAGGGTGATACCGAAATCAAATCGATGGCTGACCATTGCATTGAAATTCCCAAAACAAAAGAATGTTTGTCCCCGTTGTTATCATGTATTCCATTGCAATTGTTGGCCTATCATATTGCCGTAACCAAGAATCGGGACGTGGACATGCCAAGAAATTTGGCAAAATCGGTAACAGTTGAATAAAATTCCCGAAATTCAAAGAGGAAAATTAATTATACTATGACAGAAGCATTAAAGCACGAGTGTGGTATTGCCATGATTCGCCTTCTTAAGCCTTTGGAGTATTACAAGGCAAAGTACGGCACTTGGCAATATGGATTGAACAAGCTCTATTTGTTGATGGAGAAACAGCACAATCGTGGACAGGAAGGCGCCGGTTTGGCTGTGGTTAAAATAGAATCGGGCCCCGGTTCGGAATTTATTTTTAGGGAAAGAGCTACCGGTTCCGGTGCTATTTCCGAGATTTTCGCAAATGTGCACAAAAACTTTGCGAATATCCCGAAAGAGCGTTTGGACGACCCATTCTATGCCAAAGAAAATCTTCCGTTTGCCGGAGAATTGTTTATCGGGCACTTGCGTTACAGCACAACTGGAAAGGATGGGATTTCGTATGTCCACCCTTTCTTGAGGAGGAACAACTGGCGTTCGCGCAACTTGGCACTTGCCGGGAATTTCAATATGACGAATGTGGATGAATTGTTCGCAAGCATGGTGGAGCAAGGGCAGCATCCAAGGGATTATGCGGACACTTTTGTTTTGCTTGAGACACTTGGGCATTATTTGGATAGAGAAGTGCAATACCAATACGACAAGGCTGTAAAGAATGATCCCACACTCAAAGGGGAAGCTCTAAACAGCGAAATCGAAAAGAACTTGGATCCCCATTATATGCTCGGGAAAGTGAGTGCTCAATGGGATGGAGGTTACGTGATTGGAGGTTTGATCGGTTGTGGCGACGGATTTGTGTTGCGTGATCCATGGGGTATCCGGCCTGCATTTTACTACCAGGATGATGAGATTGTGGTGGTTGCTTCCGAAAGGCCGGTGATTCAGACGGCGATGGATTTGCAAATTTCGCAAGTGAAAGAACTGGAAGCAGGCCAAGCTATTATTATTAAGAAGGATGGCACCGTGAAGATTTCCCAGATTCTGGAAAAGAAGCCGAACATTACACCTTGTTCTTTCGAACGGATTTATTTTTCGAGGGGTTCGGATGCCGACATATACAAAGAGCGGAAAGAACTCGGCCGCTTATTACTACCTAATATCATCGAAGCGGTTCAAGGAGATTTGGAAAATACGGTTTTTTCTTTTATACCCAATACGGCAGAGGTGGCCTTCTTCGGAATGGTGCAGGCCTTCGAGAAGCATATGGATGAACTTGCCTTTGAGGAGATTAAAGAAAAAGGAGGTGATATTACCCTCGATGAGTTGAACCATATTTTGCAAAAAAGAAGGGTTCGCGCCGAGAAAGTCGCCATTAAAGATATCAAGCTCAGAACATTTATCGCACAAGATTCAGGACGCGATGATTTGGCTGCGCACGTCTATGACATCACTTATGGCTCCATTAAACCCGGTGTTGACAACCTGGTGGTGATCGACGACAGCATTGTCAGGGGGACCACATTGAGACAAAGTATTATCAAAATCTTGGATAGGTTGCAACCTAAGAAGATTATAATTGTTTCGTCTTCACCGCAGATTCGTTACCCCGACTGTTATGGTATCGATATGTCCCGGATGAAGGAGTTTATCGCCTTTCGGGCAGCCATCGAACTGCTGAAAGAGCGGAATATGGGCTATATTATCGACCGTGTCTATAAAAAGTCGGCAGATCAACGGAACAAACCGAAAGAGGAAGTGGTGAATTACGTGAAAGAAATTTACGAGCCTTTCACCGATCAGGAAGTTTCTGATAAGATTGCGGAAATGCTTACTCCGATAGGCACTAAGGCTGAGGTCAAGATTGTTTATCAAACCGTTGATGCTTTGCACAAGGCATGCCCTAATCATCAAGGTGACTGGTATTTTTCTGGAAATTATCCTACTCCTGGAGGTAACCGGATGGTGAACACAGCATTCTTGAATTATATTGAGGGTGTAAACAAACGGTCTTATTGATAATTTCACAATAAATGGAGCCCGGTATTTTCAAAATACCGGGCTTTTTTGTTATTGTCCAGCGTGCCGTCTCCCTTGAGTATTTTTTCGACCTCAGTGAGTGATGGATAAATTCTCCAATCACCATAAATAGGTATTCACTTTTTTAAGAATTACGCAAAATGTTAATTATCAGCATGGTAAAATAATCAAAAATTTTACAAATCATCATTTTTGGTGATTGCCTAATCCTTTATGTACACGTAACTTTGTTGTATTTGGTTGTGGTTTAATAAATGATGGTGTCATATCTCTTTAATTCTAAAGATCCATCCTTTATTGAATTTTTTATGTAAAACCAATTAGAAATAACTAACTCACTATTTGTATGTACAAAAATTTATTTTTTGCAATAGCTCTTATGGCCTCCACCACGATTGGTGCCCAACAACCAGAGAAAGACAGCATCAAAACCAAGCAGCTTGGAGAAATCACAGTTGTGGCTAATGCCAACAAATTTAAAATTGACAAGTCGCAATCGGTGGCCAAACTTCCTCTCCTGGATTTGGAAAACCCTCAAGTGTATAATTCCATTTCGGAAGTGGTCTTAAAAGAACAAGTTGTTACCGAACTGGTCGGAGCATTGAAAAATGCGACAGGAATCACCAGGTTGTGGGAAAGCACAGGACGTCCCAGCGACGGTGCAGAATATTATAGCATGCGGGGTTTCAATTTGCAGCCTACTATTGTCAATGGTGTTGCCAGCCTGACAAATGGGACTCTCGATCTGGCCGATGTGGAAAGTATTGAGGTTATCAAAGGGCCGTCTGGAACTTTGTATGGCGGAAACTTGATTTATTATGGTGGTTTAATAAATGTCAATACTAAAAAGCCTTTCGAAAGCTTTGGTGGTGAAATAGGATACATTACTGGAAGCTATGGGCTCAACCGTATAACTGCCGATGTAAACACACCGCTAAGCAAGCAGGCCAGCTTTCGTTTGAATGCCGCTTATCAATACCAAAACACTTTTCAGGATGCCGGTTTCTCAAAATCTTTCTTTATAGCGCCGAGTTTAAAGTTCAAGGCTTCCGACGATTTGACCTTTCTGGTGAACACAGAATACAAGGCCGGGGAAAAGGCGAATGCACCCATGATCTTTTTTCAACGCACGGTACCCGTGTTGTTTTCTAGTACCGACTTGTTTGAGAACAACTACAAAAAATCATACACCAGCAATCAGTTGACAATCAAGAATCCAACTTTTAGCATGCAATCCCAGGCTTTATATAAGATTAGCCCATCTTGGACCTCTCAGACGATTGTTTCTTCGAGCAATACGAAGACAGACGGCTATTACCAGTATTTATGGGATGCTTACAACGGAAGCGACTTCTACCGCTATATTTCGAAACAAAATTCCTCTACAAATACAATCGATATCCAGCAAAACTTTAATGCGGATCTTTGGCTGGGTAAAATAAGGAATAGGGTGCTTGTTGGTGGGGATTATCTGCAAAAAGAAGTCCTGCTGAACAATTCCCCATGGGTCGGCGACGGCATAGTTTCCCTATCGGAGCAGACCGATTCAGGGGTGCTTACCACCGAAGGGGTGGACGACTTGTTGGCTGCTGCGGGCGCATCCGATGCTTCGGGTGCGACGGTTAAAATATGGAGCGGATACTTTTCCGATGTAGTGAACATCACCCGCAATTTCTCCGCATTGCTTGGTTTGCGTGTCGATAGCTACACAGCAGATGCTTCAGAGGTAAAGGGTCAGACCACCCTTTCCGAAAAACTTGGAGTGGTATATCAACCTGTTTTGGACAAAATTTCTTTGTTTGCAAATTACATGAATGGTTTTCAGAACTTAGACCCGGTTGGGGTTTACAATACCAGCAAAGAGTTAGTGGGCATGCAAATACTGAAACCAGAAAAAGCCAATCAGTTTGAGGTCGGCGTAAAGAGCAATCTCTACCAAGACCGGATTTCATTTACAGCAAGCTACTATGAAATCCGCGTTAGGAACAAAGCTATGTCAGCATCGGATGAATTGAATACTGTCCAAGCGGGAAAAGTAAGAAGCAAAGGTGTTGAGTTTAGCTTGATCGCAAGCCCTTTCAATGGGATGAACCTTATTGCAGGGTACAGCTACAATGACAACAAAGTGACCAAGGATGATGCAAGCAGCGATTATATAGGCTTGCGGACTGAGGAATCAGGGCCAGCCAATCTGTTTAACTTTTGGGCAAGCTACAAAGCTGATAAAGGAGCCTTGAGGGGATTCACCTTTGGGTTTGGAGGAAATTCTGCCAGCAAGTACAATACCCTCAACCGCATTTCTACAAATAAATTTACTTTGCCGGGCTATACTATCCTCGACGGATTGGTGTCGTATTCCGGGGACAAATACACTCTCAGCCTGAAAGCGGACAATCTGGCCAACAAGAAATATTTTGGCGGCTGGAGCACTGTCACGCCCCAGAAGTTGAGAACCATATCTTTGGCAATGAACTATAAGTTTTGAGTATAAAAAGTTAAAGGCAATATAAGCGAACAAAGGAAGCGGGGCCAGTTCGTGACTGGTCCTGATCCTTTTTGTGCAAGGCTTGTCGCGAATTGGCTATGTGTTACAAGTCTGTTCATCACGATGATTGTGTTAATTTTTTTTTTGGAGGTGTTTCATAAGCAGTGTCTATGATACCCCTGTAAATTACTTTCAGGCAATTGCCACAAATCGTCCAAGATTGAGGCTATAAATTATTGTGTGGAATCATGGTGGGGGCGCGTACCCAATGGATATGTGAATATTAAAACTCTATCCCTTTCAGTTTGCTAGGGAATAATTACTTTCAAGCCCTTTGGTACGATTCTCACTCTCACTTCTGCATCTTCATAAAACGGATCACCATCGATATGTATCCATCCTGGGTTTTTGCGTTTAATCACAGCTTCATTGGTGATGATCTCTGTCAGGTTTTTGTTGCTGTCAATGTTTTTTGAAAAAAGCTGGATTGTTGTTTGAGGGATTTCAAGCACGCCAAAAGGTTTCAAAATGGCAATGTTCATCAATCCGTCCTGAAGGCTTGCTCTGGGTGCGATAAACGCATTGTTTCCGTATTGTGTTGCATTGGCACATGTTATAAGAAAAGCTTTTTCCTTGATTATGTTGCCTTTGACCGACACCTCGTATTCTTCCGGTTCAAAGTCGATGTACCTTTCTATTACATTTTTAAAATAAGTTAAAGGGCCCCTCACGGTTTCTTTCGAGAAACTCTCGCTTACCATTGCGTCAAAACCCATTCCGAAGGTGCAAAAAAATATGTGGTCGTTGGCAACTCCGTAGTCAATCTGACATATATTATTACTCTTCAATGTTTTAATGGCTCTGCCAATATGGGTCGATATTTTTAAATCACGTGCGAGTCCATTCCCTGAACCAAAAGGTATTATCCCTAAAACGCTATCAGAACCTACCAGTGCTCTTGCAACTTCATTGACGGTTCCATCACCACCTACAGCAATCACATATTTGACCTTGTTGTGAACAGCCTCTTGGGCGATGTCATTTGCATGCCCGGGATATCCTGTTATGAAAAAATGCAAATCGAATCTTTGCTGGTCGATTTGTGAACTAAGTCTTTCCGGAATACTTTTCTTAGACCCAACTCCTGATATTGGGTTGATGATAACGTATATCTTTGTTTTTTGCATAGTTAAAGAAAACTGTTACAACCTGTAGGTTGAGTGCGCAAAAATATAGAATTATTTTGTACAATCAACTACTTATTTTATTCAAAGTAGCTTCATATTACTTGATAAATGTTAAATATGTTTGCGTGCTGTTTTTCAAATATTTAAATTTGCAACACAATTCAAGATGTTCCATTCTTATATCTTTCACTGTGGCAAAATCAAGCAAAACGAATGTCTCCCGCATTTTAGACCAGTTGATAATCCGGCACCAATTGGTGTCCTACGCTGTGGATGAATCAGACTTGAGTGCAACGCATGTTGCCGAAACCTTGGGCGAGAATATCAACCAAGTGTTTAAAACTTTAGTGCTCAAAGGCAACAAGACTGGTTTCTTTGTATGTGTTATTCCTGGAGCCGAAGAACTCGACTTGAAATTGGCAGCAAAATATTCCGGCAATAAGAATTGTGATATGATCCCAATGAAGGAACTGCTTCCGACCACAGGCTATATTCGTGGTGCATGTTCTCCAATAGGGATGAAAAAGCATTTCCCTACCTTTATTGATAAGTCATGTCTCGACTATGGTCTGATTTACGTGAGTGCTGGCCAAAGGGGTTTGCAAATAGAGATCAATCCTCAAGACCTGATTCGTGCCGCAAATGCAAAGGTTGTGGATTTCTTTTTGGAAATATGACAAAGGTTACTACCGTCTTGAGCGTTTTATATATTGCGCTGTATAGCAGCACATGCTTATAAGAAAAAGGAAAACGACAAATAGTATTGCGTGGGAAGCTAAAATACTCAAATGGGTCGAAATGAAATTTGCTTCTCCAAGTATTCTTTCCAGCATCCATGCTATTGATGCGACACCCGCTAGTATGGCTAAGAAATTCTTCAGCAGCTTATAATAATAGTGGGATTGCCTGCTGATAAGAATCAACCAAGGCATAACCAGCAATATGACCAGAAGCTGCATCAACTCGATGCCAATATTGAATCCAAGTAAGCTGACAGCCAGTCTCCAAGAGGTGAGGTGCAATTCTGAAAGAATTGCCGAAAATGCCAATCCATGGATTAAGCCAAATCCTGCGGCGACAAAACTTTCCTTATTGGCGAAAACCGGGCGGATGGCATGAATTGCTGTGATTAATATAGAAAAGGCTATGATTATTTCCACTGGCTTTACGGGAAAACGCACAACTCCGAGTGTAGCCAATATAAGGGTAAGGGAATGACCTACTGTAAAAGCAATGGAGATTTTTAATATCTTTAAAAAACAATGGTCAAGGTTGCTATTGACACCCCATTTTCTTCCAATGGGTACTAGCAAGGCTGTTAATAAGAGTACCAGCAAAAACATGAGGTGGTCCGTCCCTTCGGAAATATGCTTCATGCCTAAGATCACCATACTTTTAAAACCTTCCCAACTATTACCTTTTTCGAGCTGAACAGAAAAGGGATAGACCTTAAGGGTGCTAGTGTCCACATAAATGCTACCTATCTGGATATTATCTTCCCCTGTTCTGCCTGTTTCCCAATCTTGACGAATGCAAACGAGGGCTTTGTGGGTAATAACTTGGTGCATGATGACATCATAATAGATAGAGAATGCTCTTGCGTCCGCATGTATAGGAGCTTTGAGTGTCATTTTTATAACTAGCTCACGGTACATACCGGTTGCTGTTTGCTCGGCTTTGGTAATGTGCATTCCGAGAATGGCCATTTTCCAGGATTCAGCATTTTTGTCTTTGACTTGAAAATGGTGGCGTATATATTCTTCAATTTTAGCCCGAGCTTGCATCAGTCCGTTTGTACCTTCTTTATCGAGGCCAAACCCTGTCGCCAATTCTAATTCACTAAGTGGGAGCTGAAGTTCGCATTGGATGGTTTGCTGATATATATCCATCTGTATGACGGAATTTGGCATAGGATGAGCAATTCCTTTGATAGGAAATAGCAGCAGCAAGAATATCGCTATAGAATAGAATACCTTCATGATTTACATTAAAATCTTGACAAGCGGACAGAGAAAGTTGCTTGTCAAGATTTGTTTGTAATAACTGATTTTATTTCTTGATGAATTTCGCCGTAAAACTTTGATGGCCTTCTGATATTCTGATAATATAACTACCGGTCGCAAAATTATTCACAGACAGTGTGACGGTGGTGCCCGACACATTCGTTACAGAAGCAACACGCCTTCCTGAAACATTGTACACATCTATTGATGCGTTATCTAAAGCATTCGTTGTCTCGATATTTAAAACCTCGGTAGTAGGATTTGGATATAGTTTTACAGATTGAACAGAATTAGTGGTTGTCTCGATGCTGGACAAAGAAGTATTGGTTAAGTCTGCGCCATAATCCCTTAGGTGATCTCTCCAAACCGTATGATAATGTATTTGGGCAGGGAATATAACTCCGTTTTGGCAAACAAACTCGATCCACACACTCGGCCCGTCTATTCTCACATAGTTGGTGTTGGCATTGAGAAATGTGCTAGCACTACCTGATGTTCCGCTTCCTGTCCAAGCGATGTATGTACTGTTGATTTCATCTGTATAGACTTCCATTAGCTCAGTGGTAATGTCGCTGTCCATATCGTCCACCCAGCTTTCTATTGCAGCTAGCACCAGGGCTTGTTGGGCGGTGGTGAAACCGCTGCACGAAACTCCTTGTTTTGTTGAAGGCATTGTGTTGGTGTTGCCGTTCGATTCCCCGGGTGACATGAGGCAGTCGCTGAAAGTGGTGGTTAACTTGGCAGAAGCCAATTGCGCAGTCGTCAATGAGGCAATCATGCTAGCCATTGCATCATGCTTATTGGAAAGCGGTGTATATGTAACACTGTTAGTGGTAAAGGATGTTGGTTCCACACCTAACATCACGGGTGTTGTACCCACTACATTGCCATTGTTGAATGCGATGTTGAATGCCATGTGGTGTCCGCCAAATTGCAACATCCATGCACCTGTCGCAGAAGGTTCATTCAAGAAAGAGATGAAGTAGAGCCCTGCTCCGTATCCGGAACCTCCTCCACTGGTGTTCAGGTAGTCGTCGGCCAATAAAATTTGTTTGAAGAGATCATAACCTTGGTTGCTTGCCGTACCCAATGCTGTTTGTATGACGGCTTTTGCGGCAGCCAATTGTGATGTCGTTAGCGTAGAAAATTGTATGCCGTTCCGGCAGCTAGACCCACAGGGCAAGTTCGACCATTTTTTTGCTAAAGTGCTTGTGTAGGTATGCTGGAGTGTCGATATTTGGGTTGTGGTGAGAAGTGACATGAAACTTTCAGCGGCTTCCACTACGGAACTTACCGAAAAAGTAGAGGTGCTTTTCTCTGCCACCAAGTTCTCTGGTGTTTTGAAAGCAATGTCAGGAACAAGCATGTTATATTCCTTGTACACAATAAAACTCATCGTCGAAAACGAAATTAGTAATAAAAGCAGGAAGATTATTTTTTTATTTTTTTTACTAAAAGCTCCTTTTTCCATAATTATATTCTTGTTGTTATATTTACTTTGCTGAAAAGAAAACGAGGCTAACGGGCTGAAAATAGATTTGGAACTCCTTTAATAAAAGCTAAAAACGAGTAGGGGAAATATTTCATAAATTCCTTATTAAAATTTTTTTTCTCGTTGTCTTCCTAGCTCTTCCCAATGGGCATTTTCTCCGTTTTTCGGACGATTTTGCGCATACTGCTTTTTACCCACCCTCCTGATCCTAAATTATTCTGTTAACGTCAATTCCGCCTTTTTTGTTCATTTATTTTTCCTTTTCCTTATAATACAATAAGTAAAATAGTCCCTGCTTGATAAAAGTGTCTGTGATGCAAGTCAATCGTTTTTTTCTAACTAAGCTTGATCTCAGGTTCTTCTTTACAATTTTGTTAATTTACAGGCTATCGCCCAATTCTATACATTACATTATTAGGATTTTTTCAATTTATTCTTACATTTGCACCTCAAAAAATAGAGAAAAATGCTAACAGTTGAGAAAATTGGCGGAACGTCAATGTCACAATTCAAAAATGTACTGAATGATATTATCATAGGCCAACGTAAGCCTGAGGAACTTTATAATAGAATTTTTGTCGTTTCAGCATACAACAATGTAACAAACTGGTTACTTGAACATAAGAAAACCGGTGAGCCGGGAATCTACATAAAATTTTTAGAAAACGACGACTACAATATAGCTTTGGACAGTTTGTACCAAAGGCTTTTGTTGATTAATAAAGGTTTTGAAGATATTGGCTTAAATTTATCGGAGGCGAAAGAATTTATTCAATTCAGATTGAAGCAAGTCAAAACCTTGCTCCACAGTCTTGGCAAAGTGTTGGCTTCTGGCTATGTTAACGTGGAAGATATCCATTTGGCTGCCCGTGAAATACTCGCATCGGTTGGTGAAGCTCATTCGGCATGGAATACCGTCAATATTCTGAATAATAATGGAATTTCCGCCAAGTTGATCGACTTGAGCGGCTTTGAAGACAACATGCCCCTCACCATCGACGACCGGATCAAAAAAGCATTTAAGAACATCGATTTCAGCAAAATCCTTTGCATTGCTACTGGCTACACCAAAGGAGTTGAGGGTATTATGCGTGCTTTTGACCGTGGTTATTCGGAAGTCACTTTCAGCAAAATCGCCGTTGAAGTGAAAGCCCAAGAAGCCATTATCCATAAAGAATACCACCTGTCTTCCGCTGATCCCAAAATCGTTGGAGTAGATGCCGCCACTCCTGTGGGATACACCAATTTTATTGTTGCAGATCAGTTGGCGGACATTGGGATGGAGGCGATACATCCCAAAGCCGCAAAACCCTTGGAACTTGCAAACATCGATATTCGTATAAAAAACACCTTTCAACCAGAGCATCCCGGAACTTTAATTACAAGATCTTACATTTCACCCGTCCCAAAAGTGGAAATAGTTTCAGGAACAAACAAAGTGCTTGCCGTCGAGATCCACGACCCGATGATGGTAGGCGAAGTGGGATTCGACTTGAGGATCATGACCCATTTTGCCAAATTTGGAGTCAGCTATATCCTGAAATCAACCAATGCCAACTCGATCACGATGGTTGTATGGGACAACTATAAGTCACATAAATTGATTGCTGAATTGGAACAAAATTTCTATGAGGTTGTAGTCAAACGAGTCGCTCTAGTATGTGCTATGGGGACAAACATAGCCATTCCTGGATTTCTATTTCGGGCGGCTAAGGCATTTTATGAGAAAAACATAAATATAGAAAGTTTTGGGCAATCGTTGAGGCAGGTTAATATGCAATTTGTTATTCAACGGGAATCGTATAATGACGCTGTAATAGCTTTAAATAACGAGTTTAATAAGAATTAGCTTTTTGGATTTTTTTTTCAGGGTTTCGTGTCTGAATGCATAATTATAAGTTTTTTTATGTCTTAAAAATTGAAACTAACCAATAATAATTTTACATTTGCACGTTTGTATAGTAAAAGCTTTGCCTTGTCATCTTGCAGGGCGTTTGTTACTTGAACTGATACTTGGAATCAATTAATCTTTAAATAAACAATTATTCAAATTTAATTCAAAAATCAATTTTTATCATTATGGGAACTAACGAAAAAAAAGTAAAAAAAACACGTGGGGCATCAGCTGGCATTGTGATTTTGTTTTGTGCAATTGTAGCTTTTTCCGTTTTCTTTGGGTATTTTGGTAACAGTATGAATTTCGATGAAAAAGATCACCCACTTAATCCATTTGGTGCAATCTATCAAGGAGGATTTGTTGTGCCTATCATTTTAACACTGTTGCTTACGGTAATAGCCCTTTCTTTCGAACGTCTTTTTGCTTTGAACCGTGCTAAAGGTAAAGGCAACTTGGTGAAGTTCGTTGAACAAGCTAAAGCTAAATTAGAAGCAGGTGATATTGCAGGTGCTCGTCAGTTGTGTGATGCTCAAAAAGGAGCTGTGGCAAGTATTCTACGTGCAGGTCTTATCCGTTACGAAGATGTAGAAAGCATTACGAATTTGAACAATGACGAAAAAGCATCTATCATCCAAAAAGAAATTGAAGAAGCAACAGCATTGGAATTGCCTACATTGGAGCAAAACCTATCAGTAATTGCTACTATCTCCACTTTGGGTACATTGTTCGGGTTGTTGGGTACGGTACTTGGGATGATCAAGTCATTTGCTGCTATGGGTAACGAAGGTGCTCCTGACTCAACCAAATTGGCTGTCGGTATTTCCGAAGCCCTTTATAACACAGCTACTGGTATTGCTACTGGTGCTTTGGCTATTATTTCTTACGGATATTTCTCTGGATCAGTTCAAAATATTACCAATGCTGTTGATGAAGTCGGTTTTGCTATTGGCCAAACCTACACCACTAAACATTTAGGAAAATAATTTTGAAATAATTTGTGGAATTTCAAAACAATTCCACTCTATAAAAAATTAAAACAGTAGAAATATGTCGAAAGTAAAAACAAAAAAACATAGCACATTCATCGATATGACAGCGATGAGTGATGTGACTGTGCTTTTGCTTACATTCTTCATGCTTACAGCTACATTCTTGCCAAAGGAACCAGTACAGGTGACAACGCCAAGCTCTGTGGTCGATATTAAGATTCCGGAAAGCAATTTGCTGACGATCTTGGTTTCTCCCAAAGGGCATGTGTATTTGAACTTTGACCGCCCAGCAGATAAATTAGCCATTTTGGATAAAGTATCGCAAGAATTTAAAATTCAGTTTACTGATAAGCAGAAGAAATCATTCCTTAGTCAACCAACTATCGGTGTGCCGATTTCAGCTTTGCCCAAATTTTTGGACATGAGCGTGTCTGAGCAAGATGAAGTATTGAAGGCCAATGGCGTTCCTTCGGATAGCACCAATAATCAGTTGAAAAAGTGGATACAGTATGGGCAGGCCGTAAACGAAAATTTGAAAATAGCTGTGAAGTCGGATCAAACGACTCCATATCCTTTGATCAAATCAGTGTTTAGTACTCTTCAGGATATTAAAGCAAACCGTTTCAATCTGATAACTACATTGAAGGGAATGCCGGCAGTATAGCTGTGTATATCAAATTATTAATTTATAAATCATAAAAAGATATGGCAGAAGTAAATACCGGTGATGGCGGGGAAGCAAAAAAAGGCAAACCCAAAAAGCATACCCTTCGAGTGGACTTTACTCCGATGGTGGACATGAACATGTTGCTGATCACTTTCTTTATGTTTTGTACAACATTGAGCAAGCCACAAGCAATGGATCTTATCTTGCCTACAAAGGATGAAGTGAAGAAAGAAGACAAAAATAAGGTGGAGGATACAAAGGCTATTACAGTTATTTTAGGTGAAAAAAACAAAGTCTATTATTACTTTGGAAAACCTAATTATACTGATCCCAACTCCTTGGCTCTTACGAACTATGGGCCTCAAGGGTTGCGAAAGATGCTGATCGAACGCAATGCGGTTCTCGTGAATCGTATGAGAAAGCTGAGGGACTTGAAAGCAAAGAAACAAATTTCTGAAGACGACTTCAAAAAGCAATCCAAAGAAATTAAAAATGACGATGCTGGACAAGTTGTTATTATCAAACCTACGGATGGAGCCACTTATTCAAATTTGGTCGATGTGTTGGACGAGATGCAAATTTGTTCTATTGGTAAATATGCAATTGTTGATTTGACCGAAGGAGACAAATACTTGGTTCAAAACCTTGAAACAGGTGGATCTTTGTCTAAACAGGCAGCAAGTAAATAGTTGTCAAATTTTTAAATAACATTCAATATGGCAAAAGATATAAATTTGACTTCGTCGGCTTGGACTGATATTATATTTGAAGGGAAAAACAAGGAATACGGTGCTTACCGTATGCGCCAGACTTCGCAGAAAAGGCACTATATGGCCTTGGTGGGTATGTTGATCTTTGTTGTTGCGCTATTAGCGATTCCATACCTGATCGAAGCAGTGAAAGCCGGATTACATACAGAAAATGTATCGGATGTCACCGAGCTTTCGAATTTGAAGATGGAAGATGAGGTGAAGGAACAAGACAAGATCAAACAGGAAACGGCACCGCCGCCTCCACCTTTGAAAAGCACTATCAAATTTACTCCTCCTGAAATCACTGAAGAAAAAATCAACAAGGATGATCAGATGAAATCTCAGGATGAGTTGAATGAATCGAAAGTGACAGTTTCTGTTGCAGATGTAAAAGGCACTGATGACAAGCACGGTATTGATATTGCAGACTTGAAAGACAACAAAGTTGTGGTTCAGGAAGAAGAAGAAAAACCGTTTGTTGGCGTTGAACAAATGCCCCAGTTCCCAGGTGGAGAAAGAGAATTGATGGCTTATTTGTCTAAAAACATCAAGTATCCGACTATAGCTGCAGAAAATGGTATTCAAGGTCGTGTAACCCTTCGTTTTGTTGTAAGCAAAACTGGCGATATAACAGACGTAAACGTTCTCAAAGGTTTGGACCCTTCTTGCGACAAGGAAGCTATCCGTGTGGTAAAGGGCATGCCTAAATGGATTCCGGGAAAACAAAACGGTAGGAACGTACCAGTGTATTACACCTTACCAGTTTCCTTCAGACTTCAATAATAATGTGAATGTAGTTCGATTCTATAACCTTCATAAAAGAGAAGATACTTATTTAATAAAGCATCTTCTCTTTTTTCAATAAAAAAACACTAAAATGCGATTACTCAAAAATTCAAATACTATCCGGATGATATTTGGCATATTAATGGTGTTGATATACCTCGCTATGTCATATGTGTTTGCCATTATCAATCCCTTGGCTTTATCCCGACCATTTGCCATTATTATTGGTGTGTTGCTATTTATTTATGGCATTTTTAGGGCTTTTCGACTTTGGAAACAATGAAATTAAAAGTTTTTATAGATTTATGATATGTTTTGGTTGATAGATTTCATTACTTTTGTCAACCATAATTCATCCAAAAGGAGGTAATCAGTGATAAAAAGTCTGTTTTAGTTGTTTGAGGTTAACTTTGCAAAATATATGTTCTCTCGATTAAGCAAAAACCGATTTTATCATTCAAATACACAAAAAGTGGTTCATTATTTGATTCAACAATGAAAAAGCTGATATATATATGTTTGACTTTCTATGCCTTGTTTTTGACTTCTTGTACTAAGTCAAGAGTAACAAGGACGGATACCGAAACGAGTGGTTCTGCACTCATTACTTGCGACGAGAATTTTTCGAAAGTCATTAATCAGGAGATTGAGGTTTATGAATCGAAATACAGCGAGGCAAAGCTAACGCCTGTCTTTATAGACGAAGTCAGCATAATCAATTTGATGCTTAAGGATAGCATCCGGTTGGCATTTACATATAGGGAATTGACAGAACCCGAAAAAAACACGATAAAAGAGAAAAAGAGAACGCTTCGTTCTTTAAAAGTAGCCACGGATGGGGTGGCCTTAATAATAAACAAGACAAACCAGGATTCGCTGATAAGTATTCAAGCGTTGAAAAAAATATTAGCAGGCAAAATCACGAAATGGAATGAGATTAATCCTGTTTCTAAATCTAAAAATTCGGATATTATTCGGGTTGTTTTCGATAACCCGAATTCCAGCACAGTCAGGTACTTGAAAGATTCCATTGGAGGAGGAACTCCATTGGCTAGTAGTTTGAGGTCGTTGAAAAATAGCGAGGAAGTTTTGGATTTTGTTTCGAAAACGCCAAACGCACTGGGTATCATTGGAGTTAGTTGGATTAGTAATCCTAGAGATACAACTAATTTGACTTTTGATGATAAAATACGCGTGATGTCCGTGAGCTTGGAGTATCCAGCTTTTGCGGACGAAAGTTATAAACCTTATGCCGCATACTTGGCCCTAGGGTACTATCCGCTCGTGAGAAATGTATATATGTTGCTTACAGATGTCAGGGGAGGGCTTCCTGCTGGATTTGCCTCGTTTGTAGGGGGAGATACCGGGCAGAGGATAATTTTAAAAACAGGTCTCGTGCCGGCTACAAAGCCAATGAGATTGATTTCATTGAAAGATAAATTTTAAAACATAATCAAATTAAAGAAAAAGATGAAGAAAAAATTTTTATTTACAGTTTTGTCATCATTGTTCTTGACTTCGGTTGTTGCTCAAACTCAAAGCTTGGGTGTCGATTATTTGAGGACGGGTGAATTACAAATCGCAAAGCAGATTTTTTCAAATGAAGTTGCCCAAACTCCTGCTGCTTCAAACTATTACTTGGGAGAGATAGCTTACTCCGGAGGAAAATTAGATGTGGCTAAGGATTTTTACAATAAAGCAATCGCAGTAGATCCTGAATATTCGCTTGCTTATGTAGGCTTAGGCAAGCTTTATCTGAAATCAGGCAACGAGAAAGAGGCGGAAGACGCTTTTTCCTCTGCCTTGAAGAAGAACAAAAAGGATGTTTCTGTGAATGTTGCAATCGCAGAGGCGTATTTTGTCAACGGAGATGAGGCTAAGGCCAATCAAAAAATAGAGGATGCCTTAAAGATTGATAAAAAATCTCCACTTCCATATGTTTTACAAGGTGAAATTTTAGAATCTAAGGGCAATCCAGGTGAAGCCGCTGGCAAATACGATATGGCTAATTATTTTGACCCGAATTACACGTTGGCTTATTTGAAATCAGCTAAAGTTTACGAAGGAATCAACTCGGAATTGGCTATCGAAAAACTGAAAAAAGTATTGGAAATCAATCCTAATTATTCCATTGCATACCGTGATTTGGGTAAGATTTACACTACGAATGGATTTTATGCCCAAGCAATCGAGGCATATCAACAGTATTTTAAACACAAAACATACTCTGTTGCAGACATAACTAAATTTGCATCAGATTATTACTTCACAAAAAAATACGATGAGGCAATCCTTCTCCTGAAAGAAGGCTTGGCAATTGAACCCAATAATTTCGTGCTCAACAGGCTTTATATGTACAGCCTTGCCGATTCTAAGAAGTATGTGGAAGCTTTGCCCGTAGCTCAGAAGTTTTTCAGCTTGGATGCAAAAAATGCAGATAAGATCCTTCAGGACTACATGACATATGGCGATATATTGGCGAAAAATAATCAATTGACTTCTGCCGTAGATCAATACAATGCTGCTATTGCAATAGATCCTTCGAAGGTGTCTGTATATAAGGATATTGCTTCGGCTTTTTCCGAATCGAATAAGTATGCCGAAGCCGCCGAATATTATAATAAATATGTGACTAAAGCCGATACTACTTTGTTGGAAACTACTGATTTCTATAATATGGGACGGTATTACTATTATGCGGCAAGTGGTTTGAAGGACTCCATAAGTGTATCGGCAAAAGAAATACAAAAGTCGTACCTAATGAATGCCGATCAGGCTTTTGCTACCGTGTCTGTGCGTAAGCCAGATACTTATTTAGGGTATTTGTGGAGAGCTCGCACAAATGCCATGCTTGACCCTGAAACTACCGAAGGATTGGCCAAGCCGTATTATGAGCAAACCGTAGCTGTTGTTACAGCCAAGGATGGTGCCGCAACTAACAATAAATCTGAATTGACAGAAAGCTATCGATACCTGTGTTATTACTATTATCTTAAAGCAGATAAAGCAAACAGTATTGATTATTGCAATAAGCTCTTGTCGATTGACCCTGAAAATCAAACAGCGAAAGCGATATTGGCAGATTTGAATAAAAAATAAAATAACACCTTCTTCCAGTCATATTGATCGGATAAAGTTGAATCAGATTTAGAGAAGTTACCTCTTCCTTTTTTAATTGGAAGAGGTGATTTTTTGTATTAAGCGCCGATGAATAATTAACAAATAGGATAAGTTTTGAACAATAAATGAATTGTTGGATATAATTAACATTCATATACGGTAATTTATTCTTTAATTTGCCATCTAAATATATAGGAATCAATATGGGTAAAATTATCGCTTTAGCAAATCAGAAAGGTGGCGTTGGCAAAACTACCACAACGATCAACCTTGCAGCATCTTTAGCCACACTTGAAAAGAAAGTGTTAGTGGTGGATGCCGACCCCCAGGCAAATGCTTCCTCGGGCTTAGGGATTGATATCAAACAGGTGAAAAATACGATATATGAATGCCTGATTTCTGGAAAAATATTGCCGGATACTATTTTAAAGACTGAGTTTGAACGATTGGAGATAATCCCATCGCATATTAACTTGGTGGGGGCAGAACTTGAAATGTTGAACCTTGAAAATAGAGAAAGAAGACTCTCTATGGTGCTACATTCGCTCAAGGAACAATATGATTTCATCCTTATCGATTGTTCCCCTTCCTTGGGATTAACCACGGTGAATGCCCTGACGGCTGCTGACTCCGTGATTATTCCTGTGCAATGCGAATATTTTGCATTGGAAGGGATTAGTAAATTATTGAATACGATCAAGATTATAAAGTCGAAGCTCAACCCTTCTCTTGAAATTGAAGGCTTCCTGCTGACGATGTACGATGCCCGTTTGCGTTTAGCCAATCAAATTTATGAAGAAGTGAAGAGGCATTTCCAAGAATTGGTCTTTACCACCGTAATCCAACGAAATGTGAAGTTGAGCGAGTCCCAAAGTTTTGCCCAACCAGTTTTGGTTTATGATGCTTTATCGAAGGGAACAATAAATCACATGCAGTTGGCTAAGGAGATTATCGAAAAAAATGCTTAGTTTTGTGTTTTCCCAATTTTGTATCAAATGACAAAAAAAACAGTATTAGGAAGAGGCCTTGATGCGCTTATCACAATTGAAGAAGTCAATGTCGGAGGGTCATCCTCAATCAATGAGATTGAGTTGGATAAGATACACCCCAATCCCGATCAGCCACGCCGTACTTTTGATGAGGATGCGTTGGCAGAACTTTCCGTGTCGATCAAGCAGTTGGGAATCATCCAACCGATAGCTCTAAGAAAAATTTCAGAAGATAATTATCAAATTATAGCTGGGGAAAGGCGTTTCCGTGCATCACAGTTGGCTGGGTTGAAAACTATTCCGGCTTATGTGCGAACTCTAGAAGATGAGGTGGTCATGGAAATGGCTTTGATCGAGAATATCCAAAGAGAAGACCTGAATTCAATCGAAATTGCTTTGGCATACCAGAATTTGCTCGAAAAGAATAGTTTGACGCAAGAACAGCTCAGTGAGCGTATCGGTAAAAATAGGACAACTATCGCCAATTATGTCCGGTTGCTTAGACTCCCGGCAGAAGTGCAGATAGGGATTAAGAACAAGAAGATCGACATGGGGCATGCCCGGACACTTGTGAATATCGATAATACATCCGACCAATTAGAGCTTTATGAGCTGATTATCAAGGATGGCCTGTCTGTCAGAAAAGTTGAAGATATTGCAAGAAAACTCAACAAGGGGGAATCGCTTCAAGACGCTTTGAAAGAGGCGAAGCCCATTCTTCCCAAAAAAGGGATCAGCAACGTTCAGACTCCTGAAGAATTTGAATTGTTAAAACAACATCTATCCTCTTTCTTTAGCTCAAAGGTGCAATTTGTTTGTAACGAGAAAGGAAAAGGTAAAATCACAATACCGTTTAAGTCGAACGAGGAATTGGAAAAGCTCATAGCCATGTTCGATCAAATAAAAAGATAACACGGGGAGAGCTGGAAGGACATATAGAATGAATGGAGGTAATATAAATTGTAAAACGTGCTTTCTTCTGATTCTGGTTTTGAGTTTTGCTGTATCCGTTATGGCGCAACAAAGGGAACTGAAGACAGATAGTGTTGCAAAAGATACTTCTTTGTGGATAGGTAGTTCGCAGAAGGAACTACCCAAATTGAATACCGCTAATCTAAAGTTCAAGCCTGAACCAAAGAAGGCTGTGCTTTACTCTTTGATATTTCCTGGGTTAGGACAGATTTATAACCGGAAATATTGGAAATTGCCACTCGTCTATGGCGGTTTTATCGGTCTGACCTATGCAGTGAGTTGGAATAGCCAGTATTACAATGACTATTCCCGTGCATTTAAAGATATTATGAGTGACGACCCCTACACCAATACTAGTTGGTTTAATTTTGTTAAGACCAAATACAGCAGTGTTACTGATGTGACTTCGAGTGAGATAACGTCGTACCAGACTTTGTTTAAGAATAAAAAGAATTATTATCGCCGTTACCGCGATTTAAGCATAATTGGAATGGTCGGGCTTTACGCCGTATGTGCAATCGATGCCTATATTGATGCTCAGCTCTTTGATTTTGATATATCAGATAATTTATCAATGCGCGTAGAGCCTGCTGTGATTTCATCACAACCGGCTCGTGTTGCAGAAACTGCTCTAGGAGTAAACTGCAGCATTAAGTTTTAAAACTGGAGTTTAAAACTCCTTAATCGAATTTATTTTATGAAAATGCAACGAAAATTTTTCGCACCAATCTTTTTCGCCTTTTTCCTGGTGAATACGTTACCAGCGCAACAATTACGTATTCAAAAGAATCACCCTTTGTCAGCAAGGGACACAATTACGGATCATTCAATCGTTATTCCTGAAGATATGGAGCGGAATTACGATCAATTGTTGTTCGACTGGAACAAGCAATTTATACCCTCACGTAATTGCTTCAAAAGCAGTGATGACAATATCGTATATCCAGATTCAGTTTATATAAACCGCCTGTATGCCCTCCCTACTCTGATGGAGATGGCATACAACCAGGTCACGCGTGCCTATATAGATATGTACACTGGCCGGAAAAGGACACAGGTGGAATATATGTTGGCGAGAAGCAAATATTTTTTTCCGATTTTTGAACAAGCTTTGGATAAATATAATATCCCGATGGAGCTAAAATACCTTCCGGTGATTGAATCTGCCTTAAGCCCCACGGCTCTCTCCCGGGCCGGAGCATCTGGGTTATGGCAGTTTATGGCTTCAACCGGCAAAATGTATGATTTGGAAGTCAATAGCTTGGTGGATGAGCGGAGAGATCCTCTTAAGGCAACCGAAGCGGCGGCACGTTACTTGAAAGATATGTATCGTATCTATGGAGATTGGAACCTGGTGATAGCTGCGTATAATTGTGGGCCGGGAAATGTGAATAAAGCGATCCGCCGGAGTGGAGGAAAAAGAGATTATTGGGAAATCTATCCTTATCTGCCGAGAGAAACCAGAGGGTATGTTCCCGCATTCATTGCTGCAAACTATGTGATGAATTATTACAAATACCACAACCTTTGCCCTCTCGAATATTCAGAAACAGAAAATGCGGATACAATCCATATAAACAGAAGCGTGCATTTTCAACAGATTGCGGATGTCCTGAATATTCCTATCGAAAAAATCAGGGAAATGAATCCTCAATTTAAAAATGACATAATTCCTGGTGAATTCAGAAATTATGCAGTTTGTTTGCCTACTACCAAAATTTGCGATTTCATTAGTAATCAGGATTCAATCTATGCATATCGTGCAGAAGAGTTTCTGGTGCATCGCAAAACTGTGAATTATGCGACAGCCGCTGCAAGCGATTTTGCGACAAAGACCATATATCACTCGGTGAAACGCGGTGAAAGCCTCACCGCAGTGGCTCGTCGATATGGTGTTTCTACCTCCGAATTGAAAAGATGGAACAAACTTCGCTCCAATAAAGTAAAGCAGGGACGTAGGCTGGCGATCCGTACGCAGGTGAGGGTTCGGAATCCAGAACCGTCAAAAGAAAACCAGCATCAGCAAGATCGTGAAGGGCAAACTGATTCGGGGCAAGGAACAAGCACATTTGCCCAGTTGCAAACAAAGGGAAAATCGCTAGCAAAAACGGATGATCTGGCTTCTTCTGCCAATGAAGATACGCATGTAGATGCTGGTGCAGAAGATCAGGATCAATTGCAAAGTGTGAATGTAATACCTAATAATCAAACCTCCAACAATCCACAAACTCAACCGGAAAAAAATCACATAATTGCTCAGAAAGATAGGCCAAAAACCGAAGCTGTCAGAAAAGATAAAGTAAATGAATCCGAAAATGGCTATTCTACTGGTATTGTCCACCACAAAGTGATTTTGGGAGAAACATTGGCTAAACTTGCGGAAGAGTATAAAGTTTCTATCAAGGATATTTCCAAATGGAATAACATAAGGGGAACAACGCTAAAGGCTGGACAACACTTAGTTATTTATACATCTTCCGATTCTCAAAATTCTCGCTTGGCCTTGAATAAGGCCAATCAGAAAACGGCTACACAAATCCTCCACAAAGTGAAAATTGGGGAAAACTTAAGTAAAATCGCCCAGCTCTACGGAGTTTCTCAAGACGATATTTTCAAATGGAACAACCTGAATTCTACCGTTGTAAAAGTTGGCCAGCAGTTGGTTATTAATCAACCAACAAAAAGTCAAGATCTGCATCTTGCGGCAAAAGGCGATAAATCTGCCGATAGGTCGTCGGTAATAACTACTCCGATATACCACAAGGTGAAAAAGGGCGAAACCCTTGCAAAGATCGCAGAACTTTATAGCGTTGGGCAAGAAGACATCAAGGAATGGAACAAGATGAACTCGTCCGCAGTGAAAGCTGGGCAAGAGCTACTTGTAAATCACAAAAGCGAATCTTCAGACAAACAACTTGCATCCAGCGATGAAGTGAATCCTTTGAACAGGACAAATCTAAAGAATTCGCATCGAGCCAGACCTAAATATTACTTTGTTAAACAAGGAGACACTCTGCTGTCTATTGCCGAAAGATATTCAAACGCTTCTGTCCACGACATCAAGTTGGCAAACAATTTAAAGAGTGACAGGTTGAGTGTTGGCCAGAAATTAGAAATTCCGGCCATATCTTCTCGCTAAAATTTAAGTAGCTGTTTTATTGATTATTAGCACTGAAAACATTTACTGATTTATTCTTTGATGAATTTTTTAAATAATGTTATTTCATAAAATAAATCAAAATGCTACTTTTGTGTTTCATCAACTATATTAAATGGAAACTGAGGTTGCAAATATTTCTGAAGAATTAATAATAGAGAATGAATTTAACAGTCTCATCAATGACTATTTGAATTCTAATCATCGACGAAAGGTTGAGGTAATAACTAAAGCATTCGCTTTGGCTAACGAAGCTCATCGAGGAGCTAGGCGACGTTCGGGCGAACCTTATATCTTACACCCTTTGGCTGTTGCGCAGATTGTTTGCAAAGAAATAGGACTTGGTTCCACTTCTATTTGTGCAGCTTTGTTGCATGATGTGGTGGAAGATACCGATTATACAGTTGAAGACATTCGTTCTTTGTTTGGTGATAAAATAGCGCAGATTGTGGATGGATTGACGAAAATATCCAGCGGCATGTTCGGAGAAAATGTCTCCTCCCAAGCTGAAAATTTCCGCAAGTTATTACTCACCATGTCGGACGACATTCGGGTAATTCTTGTTAAGATTGCTGACAGATTGCATAATATGCGTACTTTGGGGTCTATGTTGCCGGCCAAACGTTATAAGATTGCCGGCGAGACGATGTATATTTATGCTCCTTTGGCACATCGGCTTGGCTTGTTTGCTATCAAGACAGAGCTGGAAGAACTCAGTTTCAAGTACGAAAACCCGGATGCCTACGACGAGATAATATGCGAGTTGGCTGAAACAAATGCTGTACGGACCAAGCTATATGAGCATTTCGCATCTCCTGTGGTCAAAAAGTTAAATCAGATGAACATCACGTATGAAATTCATGCGCGTGAGAAATCAATTTATTCTATTTGGAACAAAATGCAGGCCAAGGGTGTATCCTTCGAAGACATATACGATATATTTGCCGTCAGAATTGTGTTTGAAGTCCCGCCCGGCGTTGATGAAAAGAAACAATGTTGGGACATATATTCAGCAATAACGGATATTTATAAACTTAGGCCCGATCGAATCAGGGATTGGGTGAGCCGTCCCAAATCTAACGGATATCAAGCACTTCATTTGACTGTTATGGGACCTGACGGGCAATGGATCGAGATTCAAATCAGAAGCCGCCGGATGGACGATATTGCGGAGAAAGGTTTTGCTGCCCACTGGAAATACAAGGAAGGGAAAATCGAAGAAGATACAGAACTGGACAAATGGCTCAAAACCATCAAGGAGATCCTTGAAAACCCGAATCCCAATGCGATCGACTTTCTCGACACTATCAAACTGAATCTTTTTGCTCTCGAAATATTTGTCTTCACTCCTAAAGGGGAAATAAAAACACTTCCGCAAGGAGCCACTGCCCTTGACTTTGCCTATGAACTGCATTCCAATATTGGAGACAAATGCATTGGTGCTAAAGTCAATCATAAATTAGTTCCGCTTAGCCACAAGCTAAACAGTGGAGATCAGGTGGAAATCCTGACTTCGAGGACGCAGCAGCCCCGGCCCGAATGGCTTCAGTATATTACCACGGCAAAATCAAGAACACGCCTGGAAAATTCACTAAGAAAAATTCGTCGGGAATCCATAAAGAAAGGCGAAGAGGAATTCTTTGCTTTGTTTGATCAAACAGGAGCAGAACTGACTCCCTCCATTTTGAACAGAATACTGGATTATTATAATATCAATAAAAAAGACGACTTATTTTATGCAATCGCCAACAACGATGTTGAATTGCCTGATAAGCCCGAGAAGCTTCTTAAGCTGAAAAAACAGCAGAGCGAAAATGTGATATTGCGTTATGTGAAACAAGCCTTTAATAATTCCGGGAAGAAAAGCGAAAAAATAATCAACAAACATGTTTCTCAAAAAGAAACCTATCTCCTCAAAGAGGAAGGATTTCACAAGAACTTCACCATCGCCCCTTGTTGTAGCCCTATACCTGGGGATAATGTGCTTGGTTATCTCACCGAGGACAACGAGGTGATTGTGCATAAAGTTACCTGCCCCGAGGTCTTGAAGCTGAAAGCAAGTTATGGCAACCGCATCCTTTCCACCGAATGGGGGAATTATAGTCAGTATTCGTTTCTCTCCACCTTGATTATTAATGGAATTGACAAAGTGGGGATGCTAAGGGAAATTTCCACTGAAATATCTACCGATTTGGTAAATATCAAAAGCCTGACCATGGAATCCAACGACGGAGTATTCGAAGGACGGATTTCCCTGTATGTGCACAACGTGGATGACATTCAGAAGATATGCACCAAAATCATGAAAATTGATGGGGTGAAGTCGGTGAATAGAGTAAGCGAATAGAACCTTTTTAAGTTAGTCCAGTCTCTAATTTAATTATCATAGAGATATGTTTTTATCTTTGTGTGGTGATCTAAATCTCAATGAACAAAGAAAAAAACAACAGTATATCTTCCATTCTTATTAATTGGTATCAGCAAAACAAGCGTGACCTGCCGTGGCGGGAAACGTCCGATCCTTATCTTATTTGGATTTCCGAAATCATTTTGCAACAAACCCGTGTGGCACAAGGTTTGAACTATTATCTGCGCTTTGTTGGCCGATTTCCGGACGTGAAATCGTTGGCGGAAGCAGATGAAGACGAAGTGCTGACTTTTTGGCAAGGTTTGGGTTATTATAGCCGTGCCAGAAACCTTCATTTTGCAGCGAAAACAATTGTTTCCTCATTCTCGGGATGTTTTCCCCGCAATCATGACGATGTGGTTTCCCTCAAGGGTGTTGGAGGATACACGGCTGCGGCGATTGTCTCTTTTGCTTACGGTGAACCTTATGCCGTGTTGGACGGCAATGTGTATCGTGTTTTGTCGCGGCTTTTTGCCGTGGATGAACCTATTGATACCGGATCAGGCAAAAAGATTTTTTCTCAATTGGCTCAAGAGCTGCTCGATGAGCAGAATCCAGGGATTTATAACCAAGCGATTATGGAATTTGGAGCCTTGCAGTGTGTGCCTTCCAAGCCTGATTGTGCCGTATGTCCCTTGCAACATTCCTGTTTGGCTTTGGAAAAGGGAGTGATCGGACAATTCCCTAAGAAACGGGGTAAAACTAAGGTCCAAAACCGCTATTTCAATTATTTCGATGTGCGTGTTGGAAACAGCACTTTATTAAAGAAGCGGATTGAAGACGATATTTGGAAAAATCTTTACGAATTACCATTAATAGAGACATCGGAGAATGTTTTGTTGGAGGAAATTATTCAAAATCAAGTTTTTATAGAAATGTTTCCTGAAAAAAAGTCTATCAAGATACAAGGCGTTCCAGTTGAATTTAAACATATTCTTTCGCACCGGATAATTTATGCTAAATTCTATCGCATTGATGTTGATACCATTCCTTTAAAGCTTTTGACCGAATGCCGCCAAATCCAGCTTGAAGAATTGCCCAATTATGCTATTTCGCGTTTGGTGAGTAAATATTTTGAAAAAAATAGATCAAAGCGGGTTCATTAATATTGCTTGCACCGCTTGAAATAACAACGCCCGAGTATTTAAATATCAGGCGTTTATTTCTTACCAGGATAAAGATGTGCTTATGCCCTTTCTTTGCCGGAAATAACCTTCCATACGATGGCGGAGAACGCAGCCCCAATTACGGGGGCAACAATGAACAGCCAAAGTTGGCTTAAGGCATGCCCTCCCTGGAATAGCGCGGGGCCAATGCTTCTGGCTGGATTCACGGATGTTCCAGTAATGGGGATGCACACGATATGTATCAACACCAAGGATAGCCCAATGGCTAATCCGGCAAAGTTGCCTGCTCCTTTTTCTGAATCGGTTGTCCCCAGCACGACCAAAACGAAAATAAAGGTAAACACAAGCTCTGCAACGAAAGCTTGTAGAAGGAATCCCTCTTTGAACCCGTTTGCTCCTGTTAATGTTGTTCCAGAATCAATTCCATGGGTCAAGACCCATAGGATTGTCGAACCAAGAATGGCTCCGATGGTCTGGAAAAGGATGTAGAAGGCTGCATCTTTGGTTTGGATGCGGCCGGCAAGAAGTGCGCCAATGGTGATGGCGGGATTGATGTGGCATCCCGAAATACTTCCGATCGTGTATGCCATGGCAACCACAGAGAGGCCAAATGCAAATGCAACGCCAAGTGTGCCAATGGAAATAAATGCTTGATCTACACCGGCAAAAACGGCCGATCCGCATCCTAATAAAACCAGAACGAAAGTTCCGACTAATTCTGCTAGATACTTTTTCATAATTGTGAATTGCTTTTGTGAATGTTCGTAATAAAAACGACTGCTTGATGTTTTCAAATAAAATTCAAGTAATCGTTATTTAATATCATATTAAGAAGCTTGCGTTTGTTGTCGTGCCAAAGATATATGATTTTTCTCTTTTTGCAATAATTCTTTCAATAATTTATTTCGCAATTTATTGATTCGAAGGTATAGGCATTTAAAAGGATTTTTGTTTTATTTGCAGAATATATTTGCGATAACTATAAAATAATTACAGCTTTTGTATGGGAAAAGGAGGAAAGGTCAGTGTCTTGTTTGTGTGTTTGGGCAATATATGCCGTTCGCCGGCAGGGGAGGGTATTTTCAAAAAGATGTTGAACGAAAGAGTGCTAGCCGATAGCTATCACGTCGATTCGGCGGGAACTTCGGGTTGGCATATCAACGAACTTCCCGATAGAAGGATGCGTTTGCATGGCGAAAGGAGGGGCTATACGTTTGATTCACGCTCGCGCAAGTTTACTCCTAGTGATTTTGAGAAGTTTGATTACATATTAGCCATGGATGACAATAATTATTACGATATTTTGGCGTTGGCACCAGACGTGGAGGTACAGAAAAAAGTGCATAGGATGGTGGATTTTCTTCAAAAACTAACTCATGACCACATTCCCGATCCTTATTATTCTGGAGCAGACGGCTTCGAATTGGTACTCGATTTGTTGGAGGATGCTTGCGGGGGATTGTTGAAAGAGATTGAGTCACACGATGGAAAATGATTTTGGAATGAATTTCACCGCCATTGATTTCGAAACGGCACAAGGGGCTGGCCACAGCATTTGCCAGATTGGATTGGTGCACGTCGAAAACGGAAAGATTGTTTCGACAATGAACCAATTGATCCAACCCCCAGCAAACTATTATTCTTATTATAATATCAAAGTGCACGGCATTACGCCTGAAATGACACGGTGTTCGCCGACATTTGACAATGTGTGGGGGCAATTGAAGCCCTACATCGAAGGGCAAAGGGTGGTTGCCCACAATGCTTCGTTTGATATGTCGTGCTTGCGGCATACCCTCGCATACTATGATTTAGCACTGCCTCATTTTGAGCAGCAGTGCACTTACCGCATTTTTAAGAAAAAATTATCGGTTCTTTGCGATCTGTACCGGATTCCACTCAATCACCACGATGCTTTGAGTGACGCACTCGCATGTGCAAAGTTATACCTTATTTATTTGGAGCAAAACAAGACATTTTATTAGGAAGCTATGAAAATCGCCTTACTTGTCATCGGCAAAACAGATAAAGCTTATTTTGTGGAAGCAATCAAAGAATATGCCGACAGACTACAACATTACATTCCGTTTGAATTGATTGTGATTCCTGATGTGAAAAACGTAAAGAACATTTCCGAACAGCAGCAGAAAGAAAAGGAAGGTGAAACGATTCTGAGAAATGTGCAGTTGGGTGACGAATTAGTCCTCCTTGACGAAAGAGGGAAAGAGTTCACTTCTCTGAGATTTGCTGATTACATTGCCCGAAAGATGCAAACTGTGCCCAAGCGCCTTGTGTTTGTGATAGGCGGGCCTTATGGCTTTTCGGAAGAGGTGTATAAAAAAGCGAAAGGGTCGGTAACCCTTTCGCGTATGACATTTTCTCACCAAATGGTAAGACTGGTTTTTGCGGAACAGCTCTACCGTGCGATGACGATTCTACGAGGAGAACCCTATCACCACGAATAGAGTCAGAATAAGAAATCTATAACTAGATATACTCCGGCCGCAAGAAAACCACTGATCGGGATGGTGAGTATCCACGCCCAAAGTAAATCTTTGGTCACCCCCCAGCGTACGGCTGATAATCTTTTCACTGACCCAACGCCGATAATACTACCCGTAATCACATGGGTAGTACTAACTGGCACGTGAAGTATTTCGGTGATGAACAGGGTGATATAACTTGCTGTTTGGGCGCAAAATCCTTCAATTGGAGTGATTTTTGTGATCCTGTTGCCCATTGTTTTCATAATTTTCCATCCTCCACAAACGGTTCCTAATGCGATGGCCGTGAAGCAGGCAATAGGAATCCAGTCGTGCATCTCGTTCATCGAAGTCATCTTCAGAAGCGGATGAACATTCGGGTTACTGTGCGAATACGCAATCAAAGCGGCAGCAATAATGCCCATCACCTTTTGAGAGTCATTGAGTCCGTGGCCGATACTCAACAAAGCTGAAGATATAAGCTGCAGCCTTTTGAACCATCGTTCCATTTTTCCTGGCTTGGATTTCCGAACGATGTAAAGAGTAATCAAGGTTATGATATTTCCTCCTACCATACCCAACACCGGAGCAAAAACAATAAACAGAACGATAATGCCGATCACTCCCGAATGTACGGCTTTGAAGCCGGATGCGGCTATTGCTGCGCCAGCAAATCCACCAATAAGGGTGTGAGAAGACGAAGATGGGATTCCGAGCCACCAAGTGATTAAGTTCCATGAAATTGCAGCCACCAAGCCTGCAATAATCACATGCGAGGGATTCGATATGGAGTTCATATCTACAGTTTTCGAAACCGTGTTGGCAATTCCAAAGCCACCGATAATAAATTTAGCAATAAAATAAGCGACAAAATTGAAGAATGCAGCCCAGATGACGGCTTGAGTGGGAGAAAGTACTTTAGTGGACACGACGGTAGCTATCGAATTGGCTGCATCGTGGAAGCCGTTGATGAAATCAAAAACAATTGCTAAAGCAATGATAATGATTAGTAATGTCATTTGATCGAGGTTTAAGAATATTTTACGATGATTGTCTTGATAACCTTGCCTACATTTTCAGCAGCATCTGTGGCGCGTTCAAGCTCATGCAGAATATCTTTCAACTTGATGATTTCCACGGCATTTTTTTCGTTTTCGAATAAGTCAATCAAGAAATGTTCGTACACATCGTCCGCTTTGTGTTCCAAATCGGCTAATTGGCTACAATAGTCAGCTATGCGGGAACTGTTCTTCTTGAGAATATCAAGTTCGCCAACAGCCTTCACAACCACACTTGCCGATTCCCTCACAATCTCTGCAAGTTTTGTCGCACTTTCAGGGATATGCTTTGGATTATACAGCATGATGCGTTTTGCGCAACTGTTGATATAGTCTGTCACATCATCCATGGTGCTCGCCAGGTTGTTGATATCTTCCCGGTCGAATGGGGTAATAAAGGTGTTGTTTAATTCGTCAAAAATTTTGTTTTGGATACGGTCTCCTTTCCGTTCTTCTTCTTTGACTCTTTTGAAGTGTTCTGTGGCTTCGGCGTTGGAAGTTGCCTTGGATGCTTCAATGATTAGTTCAGATGCACGATATACAACATCGGCCAATTCACTAAGCAATGGATAGAACTTGGGTTCTTTAGGAGTGAATTTACTAAAAAAGTTATTTTTCATAAAAAGTTAATTGTCTATATCAGTATGTTTAAGTACCTCTTTCCTTGATTGTCGATGGAAGGGGGCTAATCGGATATTGTTTCGACAATGTAAATACAGACGAATCTGCTGAATCTTTGCCAACAAAGATACAACGATTTTAGAGAAAATAAATAGTATTGTTAAGAAATTATGAAATTTGGATGAAGTAATGGTTGGCTGTTTTTGTTTCAGAATAAACCATCCGGCTGTAATCTGTTGCGAAATGTGCTTTCTTGGTTTGCAAAATTATAGGATTAGATGAGCTTTCATGATGAAAAAAACTCATCCATTGAAAAAAAATAGGTTTCTCAGTATTAAGTCTTGGCTGGCAGAACTCGAAGAGCAAGTCTATTTTTGAAGAATATTCGAAATGTCCGAGTAGGAAAGGGATACTTTAATCAGTCCCATATAGTAGGGTGCAATTTCGTATTCGTTAAACCCGTATGTGATGCCGTTTTTTGTGACAAGGAAATTATTGTTAGGCTTCAAATCGCCTAAGTCAAAAAATCCCTTTTCGATCAGTTCTTCGGGTTTCGTCAGTTTATTATCAAGCAAAAGTTGCGCAATGATGGCCTTCTTCAGGTCAGCCTTGTATCCCGGTTTGAATATGTCTGATTCGGAGATCATTTTTCCCGTTTTTAGGTCAATGTTATAATACCCTGTGTGATGCGATCCATGTGCGCCACCGTTGTAATTTTCGGTATAAGTACTAAAACTTAGTGTATCCGGTTTGAAAGACGGAATCGTGTCCGTCCTCATTGTCTGGTAAGTGCTTCCCCAGCTTTGCATTTCGAAACCTGCTGCTCTGGCCTTGTTGTAGTCTGTTGCGGTGCTTAGATAGTCCTCTTTGTATTTTTTATAAAAGCTGTCAATGGCTTGTTGTGGTTTGAGGTTCGCGTATTCATGGCCGAATAGCGCCTCCACAAATTCCTGTTGAACGTTTTTCAGAAGAACGGGGTCTTCTTTGATGGTTGAAGGGAACACGAAATGAATCGACAGTTTGTTTATGGGTCCCGAGGTGTCCTTAATCAATGCTATGTCTTCGTTAATGACAAGACTGTCGTAGGTAATCTTTTGCTGCGATTGCAGAGAAGTGTCTTTTGGCGTTCTTTTGCAAGAAACAGTTATGCCCGACAATATTATGCCCAACAATATCGCAGAAAGTATGGTATGTTGTGGGTATTTCATGGTTGTTATCTTGTAGAGATTGAGCTTTGAATTTATTTATACGAATATATAACAATAAAAATCGTTTATTGTTGCCTCCAGATGCCGTGTGAAAATAAAAACTTAATATCCTTTTATTAAATGTGCAATATTTGTAAACTAAAGCCGTTTATTTTAATGAGTATGGAAAAACTAAATTTTTGTGAGCTAATGAAGGACACCTCTACTTTTAAGAAAGAAAATGCGGAAAAAGATTCAATGAAAAAAGAAGTTGAACCTTCTCAAATGACCTTGAATTTTCTGCGTCAGTTTGCAAGATGTTACTATGTGGACAAAAAACTCACGACGTTGCATCAAAATGAATTTGTTTTGAATTGAGCTTGTCAATCAACCCATTGAAAAGCCAAAACCGATAAGCTAAAGTTTCTTGTCTTTCCGGTTTTGGCTTTTATTAGTTTCGAAAGTTTTTCCTAATTTTTTATTTCTAAGATCCCAACTTCATTCATTGATAAGGTATCCTGACAGATCGTTATTTTTCATTTTCTACACGATCTTTGTTTCTAACAACCCACTGGCCCTGCCGTTTTCCACTTTCAGGTATCCTTTTTCCAAGGCAACTTTTAATCCCCGTTTTGTGGCGGCGTTTAGGTTTGCACCAAAGCGTGAAAAGCCCAATAATTGAGCTGTTTGTCGTTCTAAGTCGGACGTTGGCAAACTGATTTCGTTCAACAGCACTTCCTTCATAGCGGCGGCAATTTCTTCCGGTGGCAAATCGGAGGCATCCCGTTTGGAATGAATGCGGAAAATGGCATATTGTCGGAAATGTTCTTCGTTTTGCCAACAGAAATAGAGGTTGTCGGTTTCGCTTTCAAAATAGCCGGATCTTGTGAGCAACTTTTCTAAATGTGCATCGATTTTCGCTCCCAACCTCGTAATGCCCCAAGCTGAGAGAATCCGTTTGTAGAGGAGCGAACGGCTGATAGGGGCTTCCGTCGCAATTACTTCTGCAATTTGTTTTAAGATGATTCTTTCATTCTCAGGAAAGAAGAAGCCTCCGGAAGGTTGGTTGACAGGCACCAGCGTGCTCGGTCTGTATGGTTGCGGTTGCTGCTTTGTGGCAACCGTTTTTTTCAATGGTTGGTTGGGAGTGGCAACTTTTTCTGGATGAACCGTTTGGGGAATGGATGGCTCGCTATCGACTTCTAGGGATGCAGGCAATGGTTTCCCTGATTCGATGCTTTTCACTGCACCCAAGATGGATTCGATGACAGCCGTTTGGTTTTCCCACCAGTCCAGCGTCCACACACGAAGGATGTTCCAACCGAGGAGGTGGAGTACCTCGTTTTGCACAATTTCACGGTCGTGGGTAGTTTTGGTTCGCCGATAATTTTCGCCGTCACACAAGATCCCAAGGAGATAGTTGGAGGGGTTCAGCTTGTCCACCACGCCGATGTCGATGCGGTAGCCGGAGCATCCCACCGAGGTGTGCACGGTATATCCTTTTTCCTTCAACTTTTCGGCAATAAGATTTTCAATACTTTCTTCGTGATTGGATGTCGTTTGTAGCTTCTCTATTTTTATGCGTTGCTTTTGCTCGGCATATTCCAAAAACCGTTTCAAACCGGTAACACCTACCGACGAAGTGCGGTTGAGATCTATTTGGTCGGAACGCAAGGTGGAAAAAATCTGCATCTCGTAGCGGGCACGCGATACCGCTACGTTGAGTCTGCGCTCGCCTCCAATGCGGTTGAGCGGGCCAAAGTTCATGCTCATCTTGCCATCTTTGTCGGGACCGTAACCTACTGAAAACAGGATAACGTCGCGTTCGTCACCTTGTACGTTTTCCAAGTTTTTGATAAATATCGGTTCTTCGCATTCGAAGGCGATAGCCTCCAATTCGGGATGTAAAACGAAGAAATCGGATAGCATGTCTTCTATCAGCGATTGTTGCACGCTGCTGAATGTGACCACCCCGATGCTTCGTCTGCGCAACTCGGCATCTTCCAATCGGCGCGCGATCTCGCCCACAACAGCTTTGGCTTCGGCCTTGTTTTGGCGGCTTTTCCCTTTGTCGTAATATCCCTCAACCGGGATGAATTTCACCTTCGAATCTATGTTGTCGGGCGAAGGGAAAGTGAGGAGCTTGTTGTCGTAATATTCGGAATTGCTGAATGCGATGAGGCTTTCGTGTTTGCTGCGGTAGTGCCACAACAGGTGTTTTTCGGGCATCGATAAGGCAAGGCAATCGTCCAAAATACTTTCGAGGTCTTCTATCTCGATGTTGTCTTCGTCCACGTTGTTTGCCGTGAAGAAATTGGTAGGCGGCATCTGTTTGGGGTCGCCCACAATCACCACGTTGGCACCCCGGGCAATGGCTCCGACGGCTTCGTAAGTTGGCATTTGTGAGGCCTCGTCAAAAATGAGCAGGTCGAACTTATCGGCATCGGGGTCGATGTATTGCGCCACTGAAATCGGGCTCATCAACATGCAGGGACAAAGGCGGGCGAGTAGCACCGGAATCTGGTCGAATAATTTCCGTATGGATATTCCCCGGGCATTGTTCCGAATGTTTTTTTGCAATATGCCCACTTCCGAATTTTGGGTGGCTTCGCGGGTGAAGTCTGGGATATTGGAAGCGAGTTTGGCAAAAAGTTCCTTGCGGGTAAGCTGTTCGAAACGTTTGGTGAATTCTCTGTATTTGGCAATGATTTCATCAAAAAGCTTCCCTTTAAATAATTCCAATTGAGGTTCTTTTTCCAGAATATCGTAAACCAAAGCTTTGTCGAGGCTTTTGGTAAAGATGGCTTTGAGCTGCGATGTATCTATGTTTTCATCTCGAAAAGCATCTGCGATGAAGCCGATGCCAAGCTTCGTCAGTTTCCTGTGTATATTCAGCCATTGGTACCAATCTTTGAGTTGTTCGATGTGTTGGAGCCAACTATTGAGGCGGAAAGTGGCCGCTTCCAATCCGTTGGTATTGCTTGCCTCATGAAAGATGTATAAGCTTTCTGTATCCACACCAAGCAAGCTGCTTAAGCGAATCTCTTTTTCTTTCAATTGATGGATCAAGGCTGTGAACTCGGAAAAAGTGTTCCCGTGTATCGACCGGAACGAATCCATCCCCTCACTCAATTGGCGTGCCAAATTTTCCTTGATAGAAGTGGCCTGCGAAAGTTCTTTAGCTTGGCTCAAAATCAAGGTATTCAGTTCCCGTGTATCGGAAATAATTTGCAGGATGGTGTTCCAGTTCTCTTTTTCCCGTTTTCCGAATCTGCCAAACAGCGTTGGAAAGTTGTCTGCCTGCGAATCAAGGAATCGTTGTTCTTTTTGGAAATCAATCACCTGCCGCAAAGACGGTTCCATAGATTCATCTTCGAGTTGGCCTGCTTTGTGATGTGGTTGGAGTTGTTTCTTGATCTTTCTTTGTTCAAAAAAACGAGGCAGAAACCATTTTTCGGAAGCCACTTTCCATTCGCTTAGAAGCATCTCCGTATTCGGAAGTTGTAGAATGCTTTCGTTGTAAATGTTTAGCAAAGCAGCTTTCAGTGAATCTCTTTGTTGGCCGTGTGGAATCACTGCCTCGAATTCCTCCAGTGCTTCGTTCAGTCTCGGGAGGAGAAGCAATTCTTTGGTCAGCTCGGGGATCGTCGTTATTTTCTCCAAAATCTTTCCAACAGAGAAGATATGGCTTTTGGATAAAAAGGAATCAGTTGCCGGCAGCATTTCCGCAAATTGTATCCTTTTGGACGCTATTTGCCTGAGCAATTCCGAGGTCTCGCTGAGGAGCTTGGTCGCTTCACTTTTCAAGTTGCCTGAAAACTCCGATATGTCAATTCCCGAAAGCGGGTGGTTGTATGGATGGCCGCATATCCTTGCGATGCTAACCAGATCGTCTATTCCGGCGATCCATTCTTCGCGTTGTTCTTTGCTGAGGTTTTTGATCAAGTGTTTGGGAAAATCGAACTCTTTCCCGGCAATGGCTAAATATCCGGTGATAGCTTCATAAAGCGATAATCCTGAAGCATGTTTCTGGTGAAGAGCCTCGATATAGGTATTTATTTCCTGTCTTAGGGCAAAAAGTCGATTGGATTCTTGTGCGAAATTTTCGGGAGACTGTCCTTTGACTACCTCGGTGGCACTTCTCAATTGGTCGAGGATGGTTGTCTTTTTGGTCTTGTTGGAATACAATTCCAAACAGAAAGGAGCCAGCCCTAGAGCTGCCAACCTGTTTTGCACCACCGACAGGGCTGCCATCTTCTCGGCTACAAACAACACCCTTTTTCCGTTGTAGAGGGCGTTGGCGATGATGTTTGTGATGGTCTGCGACTTGCCCGTCCCCGGAGGGCCGTGCAGGATGAAGCTCTTCTCTTTCGTAGCATCGTAAATGGCTTCCAACTGTGACGAATCTGCTCCGATGGGCAGCACGATGTCCGCCGGGGACAATTCTTTGTCGATGATGGAAGCGTCCGCATTGTCCAAGGCTAGTGCCCATTCTATTTTCCCATTTACCAAGCTCGACACAATGGGGTTTTGCATCAACTTGTGTGCATTGTTGTGGATGTCGTTCCACATTATGAACTTGTTGAAGGAAAAAATTCCCAAGATGGCTTGTTCCCGTACGTCCCATTTGCGTTGGTTGCGTATGGCATTGCGTATGATGGAGAAAATCATCTTCACATCCACGCCTTGCTCGTCGGTAGGGAGTGGATCCAATCCGTTGATGGTGATGCCAAAGTTCTGCCGCAGCATTTCCATGAGCGTGATATTCATCATGGCATCCTCTTCCCGTCCCCGAATCACATAGCCTTTGCTAGCCGATTTCCGGATAATTTCCACCGGAAGCAACAAGATGGGAGCATACCGTGGACGTTCGCTACTTGGCGTTTCGTACCACTCGAGCAAGCCCAAAGCGATATACAAAGTATTGGCTCCGTTTTCTTCGAGAGCTGTTCTGGAAGACCGATAAAGATGTGTCAGGGATTTGGCCAAATCAGTTTCGTCCAAATAGGAGTGGAGTCTTTTCTGTGTCAGTTCCGACTTGATGAGCTGGATCAGCGGGCTTGCTTCCGATAGAGGCTGGTAAAGCCCGTTGTCATACAGCGGATTGTCCCAATCGGTAGGTCGGTGCAGAACCCTGAATTCCGAGCCGTCAGCCAAGGTGTTTTCAAAAAGGTCGAGGTCTGTCGAAATAAGTTGCAAGGTATTCTTGGTCATCCGTATATTCAACAGGTTGTTGCGGAGGCTCAAGTCGAGAAGTTTTCGTTCCCAGAGTAACTGTTTGGTGACGTTTTGTTCGTTATTGATTCCCGAAAGATCATACGGGCTAACACTTTGTGGCAAGATGTGCGGTTGCTTGTCGGAGATGTTCTCTTCTTCCTTGATCTCCCAAGTTTGACCATTGAGAATGCGTTGAGGAATCGGACGAATTCCGGAGAAACGGCTTCGTTTCACATCCACCGCCAGCAAAAAATCCCCACCGTCGAGCAGTTTGGCGTTTGCCGTTTGCACCGCCGTGTCGAAGTTGGTATTTTGTCCCGCATTCATGCAGGTCGATTCCACGAGAGTGATTTCATTGATGCCGTCGGCTGTCCGCTTGGTGATGAAACTTGGGTCGTCGATGGCACTGTCGGGGAATGTGTCTGGAATCAGCCAACCTCCGGCAAAAGCATGCCCTTGCGTGATAACCACGATCGGATGGATTCCCACCGCTTCCAGGCAAGTGGCGTATAGCAAACTCATATCGAGGCAATTTCCCAGTTTCTGATAGAGGGCAGTATCCACCAGCCGAATCCGTTGTCCATATTCCTCGAAGCTGGCCGGAACGGAGCAATAAACGATTTCCTGCTCCGCTATGGCCGTATAGATCGCCGCCATCTGTTTCCGCACACGGTCGGGGTTTCGGCTTTGGTATTCGTCAAGCGAAGCATTGCCCGTCCATTGTTCGAGTATGGATGCCGCCCGCCTGATTATCGGGACAATCGCCGGGTGATTTGGAGTAACAAAGCCTGACAGCATTTCCGGCAATACGGTGGCGCCTCCCCATTGGTCGTATGCGAGAATATCGATAGGATACGTCTTCGAAAATAAGCTTTCTTCCCCAGTCGTTACGGTGAGCGTGAGCTGTCCGGCAAAGCGTTCGGTCAGTTGGCTGAAATAATTGGCCGACAAATTGAGCAAATTTACCGTGATTCTCACTTTTTCGCCGCTCCCAAGCCGTTCTATAACGTAAGGGAGAGGTTGGGCAAAGTCGGGCTCTGTTGCCAAGGTGACGGTTAAGTTCTCTAACAATTGCTCCGAACTATTTTCGATAGTGAGTTCACGAACAAAAGAAACCCTATTCTGCTGCATGGCAAAATTGATGACGGGGAGGTATGAGAATCCTGCAGATAATAAGAAATCGGCCATAATGGAGCAATTCAGAAATTTAAAACGATGTGTTAACTCAATTCGAGAAAGGATTGTTAATTAACGGCACTAAGGTAGTTAATTATTTGATTTGAAAGACGGTTACTATCCTTTTTTTCTTGGTAGGGCAGGTTATTTTTTCTTGGGGTATGCTCCTTTCGCTGTTTGCAGGAGCGTTCACTATCAATTATCTGTATCGGAATTTACAAAATTTATGTATTAGCAGGACGAAAGTGTGGATTAAAGATCAATTTATACTGTAAACTCGTAGCTCCAAAGTTAATCAATAATCCTTTTTCAAATTTATACGCCACGACGTAGTTTTTTCGCTTGCGCCAGATATACTCCTCCATGTTTACTTGTGCTTTTAATTCAATAATAACCTTATATTCAACTACACAATCAGCTCTGCGTGTACCTACATGGAATCCTTCGTAATAGATGCTTTGTTCTTATAGTTACGATGTTTCCGTGTCTTTCGCTTGTTTTACGTTTCGTCTGTTATTATTTCTTGATTTCTGCCGCTACTCTAAAATATACACAAGATAATCGTATCCTGTGGCATGAGCTATTGGCAAGTAGTATTTAATCTGCCCATTCGACACTTCGCTTAGAGTGTATTTTATCCCATCTATAATTAGCTCGTTTTTTTGATTGTCGTATGAATATTTGACGACTCTGCTATTCGAATCTGTTGGGTCGCATTTGTTTAAGCCTTTATGAATTGTCAGAGTATTATCCGCGTTAAAAGTGAAAGTATCATCTTTTTCGCATTCTAAAATAGCATCATAGAGAATTTTTCCAGCTGGATTACTCGTTGGTTTTTTGTCAATTACAGTTCTTTTCCAGGTTTTAGTCAAAAGGATATTTCCATTTTCCTCATTGTTCTTGTCACAATTTGTGACGGCTAAAACAAATAAAATTAGATATGGAATTAGTTGTCTTTTCATTTTTGCTGCATTATAAAATCGTTTGAATTACAACTGATTGTTAATAATTTGTACTAGATGGTTGGTATCATGCCTTACTAAACATTGCAAAAATAGGATATTATTTCTGAATCTTATATTTGGCCCTGCTTTTTATTTACACATTTTGTGAAAACAACAACTCCTATTGTGTATTGACAATCAGTCGGAAAGGACGGGTTTTGTTTTCTTTTCAGTTTGCGCATATTTGCGTAATTTGCGTTCTTATTACATTTACAACAATTTTTGTCGGATAATAATATTGTGCTTGCTGAAACATATCTTTGGCACATCTTGCACTCTTTTTGCAGATTTTTTTATAAGTTTGTTTCCTCTAAACTACTAAAATCAGACAGCGAACAATGGAACATAAGATAGCTCCTTCAATATTGTCAAGTAACTTCCTGAATTTGAAATCCGACATTGAAATGTTGAACAAAAGTGAGGCAGACCTGATTCACTGCGATGTGATGGACGGTGTGTTTGTGCCCAACATATCTTTTGGGTTTCCCGTGTTGGAGCAAGTGCGCGACATTGCCGCCAAACCGCTGGATGTGCATTTGATGATTGTCAATCCGGATAAATTTATACCCGAAGTGAAAGCTGCCGGGGCGTATATCATGAATGTGCATTACGAAGCTTGCATCCATCTTCACCGCACAGTATGCGCCATCAAACAGGCCGGAATGAAGGCCGCCGTGACGCTCAATCCCCACACTCCCGTTCATTTGCTGGATGATATTCTCGAAGAATTGGACATGGTGCTTATCATGTCGGTGGATCCGGGGTTTGGTGCTCAAAAATTTATAGAGCACTCCTTGCAGAAGATTTCCACATTGAAGGAAATGATTCTGCGTAAGAATCTGAAAACCTTGATAGAAGTGGATGGAGGCATCAATCAGGAAACCGCAAAATTGGTGTTGAATGCCGGAGCAGATGTGCTTGTTGCCGGAAATGCCGTTTTTAAATCGAAAGATCCTTTGGCTGCCATCAGCGAAATGAAGCACCTGAGCCGGGAATAAGATAATGACAATATGCCATTAATAAAACTTCATGTATTTATTAATTGGCATATTGGCACATTCTCAAATTGATTAACACACGCTTTATATGAAGGATTTTTTGGACAAAGCCCCCTTTGTGAGACTTTTGCTTGTGCTTTTGTCGGGAATCTTGCTGCAATATTATGTCGGTCTTACTGATTTTTCAACTTACCTTTTTGCCTTGGGTGTGTTGTTTTTAGGTGTGTCATTCTTCCCGTCACTAAAATTTCGTTACAGCTTAAGGCCTCTTTTTGGAATTGGCATTTCGCTGATTGTTTGCGGTATAGGCATTGTCTCCACCTCCCAAAGGCAGAAGCAGACGGCGTTTCTATTCCCAAAACAAGCCGAGGCTTATGTTGGAACAGTGAACGAGATGCCTCAAGCAAAACCCCGCTCCATTGCTTACCGCATGTCCTTGGAAGACAGTGAAAAACACAACGTTGTTTGCTATTTTCAGATTGATTCGATGAGTCGGTCGTTGCGTGTGGGCGACAGGGTTTTGTTTTATGCGGAAATCAAGCCGTTTAAGAATCGGGGAAACCCGGACGATTTCGATTATGTGGCCTACATGCATCGGATGGGTTTTTCCGGGACCACTTATGTTGCTGCCTCCCGTTGGGAGAAACTCGCTCCTTCGGGCTTCTCGCTTTATTCCTATTCCCAGCAACTCCGCAGCCGTGTTCTCGATTTTTACCGGACGTTGAATCTTGGTCACGACAATTTTGCCGTGTTTTCGGCATTGACACTTGGGTATATGGACGAATTGGACGACTCTGTGCAGCAGGCGTTTCGTGCCACGGGAACTTCGCATATCCTGAGTGTGAGTGGTCTGCATGTTGCCATTCTTTATATGGTGATTGCCTCCATGCTAAGTTTCTTGCCAAAAAGCCGCAGGATGGTGGTGCTTCGCCAGTTGTTGATTATTCTGTTACTTTGGGCTTATGCGTTTCTCACGGGTCTGCCGTCGTCTGTGGTGCGGGCAACGCTGATGATCTCCGTGTTTTGCATGGCTGTTGCGATGCGGAAAAAGGCATTTTCTTACAACACGGTTTGTTTTGCCGCATTCATGATGCTTCTGTATAATCCGTTCGATTTTTTCAACATCGGGTTTCAATTGAGTTTTGTGGCCGTGCTTTCCATCTGTTTTTTCTTGCCTCCTATCTTGAAAATAATTCAGCCCAAAAATAAAGTCGCCAATTTTTTTTGGGAAACATCGGCTGTTTCCTTGGCTGTTCAGTTAGGCACATACCCGATCTGCCTGTTTTATTTTGGAACGTTTCCCACCTATTTCTTCCTCACCAATTTGGTTATTGTTCCTTTATCCACATTGGTGATGTATTCGTCCCTCGGAATCTATTTGGCGGCATGCCTCGTTTGGTTATTGCCTGCCCATTCAGGCGCGGTCTTCTTGGTCCCGGTGTGGACTCTCAATTTTCTTTTGACGCTTTTGCTCCGTTTTGTTTCATTCTTCGAATCCTTGCCTTCTGCATTGATTCAAAAGATTTCACTCAATTTACCTCAAATGTTTTTGCTGATGCTGCTAAGTGTTGTTGTCCTATTATTCTTTCAGAAGAGCCGGCCAAAAACATTGATGTTTGCTTTTGGTACGATTTCCCTATTTTTGTTGATCGGATTGCCTGTTTTTGCAAAAGAGAAAGATCCTTCGGTATATGTCTTCAACCGGAACGACAGACTTGAAATAGGCAGGGTGGGGGAGCCTTGTTTTGTTTCCGACACGACCCGTGCAATGCCCTTTGCTTTTCTGGATATTTCTGGATTAAAAATAGCAGTCGTCAAATCAGATTGTTGGCAAGGATTGAAGGCCGAAAAACCATTCTCTGTTGATTATTTGATCTTGAGTGGTGGAGATTCAATATCGATGTATCATATGAATAAGCTATTTAACATGAAATTAGTTATTTTGGACGGTGTGCTTTCCGCTCGTTCTGCACGTCGGCTGCAAAGGGAATGCAAAAAGTTGTCAATAAGCTCTTATGATGTCAAAGAGAAAGGGGCGTTTAGAATAAAAAATTACTAATTTTGTAGGCTTTATAAAACCGTAAGGGATAAACCTTGTATGATAACAAAAATAATTGCCGAAGAAAAAATCGTTCAGGTACAGCGTTTGCTTGATAAGTATGATAACATTGTGATAGTCACTCATGTGTCTCCAGATGGGGATGCGATAGGGTCCACATTAGGCCTTTATCACTATTTGACAGACATGGGAAACCGGGTACATGTGATTGTTCCGAACTCTTTCCCTCAATTTTTGAAATGGATTTCAGGAACAGAGAGAATAATCCAGTATGACTATCAGCCAGATTTGTCAGCCCGTTTGGTTGCCGAGGCTCAACTCATTTTCTGTCTTGATTTCAATGTCTTGAAAAGGATCAAAGGTTTGGGCGAGTTGGTTCGTGCTGCAAAATCCAAGAAAGTGATGGTGGACCATCACCCTCATCCCGAGGATTTCTCCGATGTGACAATTTCTTATCCGCAAATTTCATCCACCAGTGAATTGATTTTTCGCTTGATTTGCCGGATGGGCGACTTCGACCAGATTTCCAAAGAAGGTGCGGAAGCCATTTACACAGGAATGATGACGGATACGGGGGCGTTTACTTATAATTCAAATAGTCCAGAGATCTATTATATTATAGGAGAATTGCTCTCCAAGGGAATCAATAAGGACCAGATTTACATCAATGTCTATAACAACTATTCGGAGGATCGTTTCCGGATGATGGGGTATATGCTCAGTGAAAAAATGAAGATCTATACCGAACAAAAATCGGCTTTGCTTTGCCTTTCGATTGCCGAGCAGGAGCGATTTAACCGCCAGAAAGGCGACACGGAAGGCTTTGTGAACATCCCTTTGAGCATCAAAGGGATTGTTTTCTCGGCGATGTTTCGGGAGGATGCCGACATGATTAAACTGTCGTTCCGTTCATCCGGGAAATTCCCATCAAACATCTTTGCTGCCGAAAATTTCAATGGTGGAGGGCATTTGAATGCAGCAGGAGGCGAGTTTTATGGCTCTTTGGAGGATGCCGTGTGCCGGTTTGAAGAAGCTTTGCCAGCTTATTTCGAAAAATATTACGAAGGAAACTACTAAATTTATACCAAAAATTGATCGCCTTTTAAATCTTTTGCGTTTATTTGGCAATAAATTTCATACTTAAATATATGTCGCTTATAAAGTCAATTTCCGGAATCAGAGGTACTATTGGTGGCTCTGTTGGTGACGGCCTCAACCCTTTGGATGCCGTTAAGTTTGTGTCAGCTTACGCCCAATTTATTCGTAAAACGACCAAAATCGAAACCCTCAAAATTGTAGTTGGTCGTGATGCCCGTATTTCGGGAGCTATGATGGAACACTTGGTTGTGGGTACACTTATTGGCTCTGGTTTTGATGTCGTAAACATTGGCCTGGCAACCACTCCTACAACCGAAATTGCTGTGGCGAACGAAAAGGCCTGCGGTGGCATTATATTGACAGCCAGCCATAATCCTCGTCAATGGAATGCTTTGAAGCTGTTGAATGAAAAAGGGGAATTTCTGAATGCAGCCGAAGGAGCGGAAGTCTTGAAGATAGCGGAAGATGAAAATTTCGTGTATGCGGATGTGGATCATCTTGGAAAAGTGTATCAGGACAATTACATGGCATTTCATATCAAATCGGTTTTGGATTTGAAGCTGGTGGATGTGGATGCAATCAAAAAAGCAAAATTCAAAGTTGCTGTGGATGCCGTTAATTCTGTGGGGGGAATCATTATTCCCGAACTGCTTTATGCGCTTGGAGTAAAGGAAGTGCTGAAATTACATTGTAATCCGCATGGAAATTTCGCCCACAATCCCGAACCAATTCCCCAGAACTTACACGAAATATCCAACCTGATGAAAAGCTGCAAGGCGGATGTGGGTTTTGTGGTGGACCCAGATGTGGATCGCTTGGCAATTGTGTGTGAAGATGGCGAAATGTTCAATGAAGAATATACTTTGGTGGCAGTTGCCGACTACGTGTTGCAGCATACACCAGGGAATACAGTTTCCAACCTCAGTTCAAGCCGTGCGCTGAGAGATGTCACCCTAAAACATGGCGGAACTTACACCGCCGCTGCTGTTGGCGAAGTGAACGTGGTGGAAAAAATAAAAGCAACAAATGCAGTCATCGGTGGCGAAGGCAATGGCGGGGTTATTTATCCCGAAAGCCATTGCGGACGTGATGCTTTGGTTGGTATCGCTTTGTTCCTAACTCATTTGGCAAAATCGAAGAAAACGGTGAGTGAACTCAAAGCTTCTTATCCTCAGTATTTTATAGCAAAGCAAAAAGTGGAGTTGACTCCCGAAATTGATGTGGACAAAATCCTTTTGGCTGTGAAAGAAAAGTTCTCTGCTTATGACATCACCGACATTGATGGGGTGAAAATCGATTTTCCCGATAAATGGGTCCATCTGCGTAAATCGAACACAGAACCCATCATTCGTGTTTATTCGGAAGCACATTCAATGGAAGAAGCCCAAAAAGTGGCTGCAGAAGTGATGGTTGTGATTTATGCTTTAGCAAAATCTTAAAATAGTGAATTTGTAAAACCTTTGATTCACAAATTTGCAGATTTACAAATTAACAATATGAACCAAATGGTAAAACCCGATATTCAACAAGTAAAGCAACGATTTGGAATTATAGGCAACAGCACCGACCTCAACCGGGCCATTGAGCGCGCTCTTATGGTCTCCCCGGTGGACATGTCGGTGTTGATAACTGGCGAAAGTGGTGTCGGAAAGGAAAGCTTTCCCCAGATCATTCATCAGTTCAGCCACCGCAAGCATGGCTCTTATATTGCCGTCAATTGTGGTTCAATTCCCGAAGGCACAATTGATTCCGAATTGTTTGGACACGAAAAAGGTTCATTCACCGGCGCGACTTCCGACCGAAAGGGGTATTTTGAAGTGGCAAATGGCGGAACGCTCTTTTTGGACGAAGTGGGCGAATTGCCTCTGTCCACTCAAGCTCGGCTGTTGCGTGTGTTGGAATCCGGGGAATTCATTAAAGTGGGTTCATCTAAAGTTGAAAAAACAGATGTCCGCCTGGTGGCTGCAACCAATGTGGATATGGTGGGTGCTGTCAACAAGGGTCGTTTCCGTGAAGATTTGTATTATCGGCTGAACACTGTGCCAATCACGATTCCTCCCTTGAGGCAACGCAAGGAAGACATTGCCTTGTTGTTTCGGAAATTTTCCAGCGATTTTGCGGAGCGATACCGCATGCCTGCCATCACTTTGACGGAGGATGCAAAAGAAGTGCTTAAAAATTACCGCTGGCCGGGAAATATTCGGCAATTGAAGAACATCACCGAACAAATATCCATTATTGAGCAAAGTCGTGAAATAACTCCCGATATACTTCGCTCGTACCTTCCTTCAAATGAAGTTGGGATGATACCCGCATATTCTTTGTCCGAAAAGTCAGACAAAAAGGTGTTTAACAGCGAAAGGGAGATTTTGTATCAAGTGCTTTTCGACATGAAAAGGGATATGACTGAATTGAAAAAAATTGTTCATGGGCTTGTGTCTAAAGGTTCTGTTTCCCCGGAGGTGATTGCCGAACTCAATAAAGACACACATGCTGGAAGTTTTCCTGTAGATTCGGAAGTTCAACTTCCTGCCAAATACGAGAATGCGGTGGCGCCCCTATTTCCCGAACCTGTGTCGGCGAATCAGCACGAAGTGGAAGATGCTATCGTGGAAAATGATTTCCCAGAAGAAACGCTTTCTTTGGAAGAAGTCGAACGGAGCATGATCGTCAAAGCCTTGAGCCGTCATCAGGGAAAACGAAAATTGGCGGCGCAAGATCTGAAAATTTCTGAACGTACGCTCTACCGCAAAATCAAAGAATATAACTTAGACGATTTATGAAATACAATATCCTGTTAGTTCTGCTTTGTTCGTTCGTGTTTGCTGGATGTAAGGTTTCGTACAGTTTCACTGGGACTGACATCGATTATAACGAGACCAAGACGATCAACATTCACCAGTTCACGAATCAGGCTTCGTTGGTTTACCCCACGTTGGCCCAGACCTTGAGTGAAAAGATGCGTGATGTATATACCAAAAGTACAAAGCTGAAATTTACCGAACGTGATCCCGACATTGAAATTGAGGGCGAAATCATTCGCTACGAGTTGAGCCAGCAAGCTGTAAAAGATAATGCTTATGCTTCCGAAACCCGCTTGACAATGGCCGTGAGGATTCGCTACCGCAACAATCGGAATCCGATCAAAAGCAAGAACGACCTTACCTATTCGGCATACAGGGACTTTTCCAACCAATATATGCTGACGGATGTACAAGAACAGCTTGTGGGTGAGCTAACGGAAGATTTAGTAGATCAGATTTTTAACGGAACCATGTCAAACTGGGCAGATAAATAAGCATGTTGAATCAACAAATAAAGAGTTTCTTGGAATTTGGAAATGTGGATAACAATCCCGATTTTCAGTCGATGAAAGAACTTACCTTGAAATATCCTTACTTTCAAGGCCTGTTGTTCTATTATCTTAAAGCGCTCTATCTAGGCAATCGACCAGAATTCTATCCCGAGGTGCGCCGACTAGCGCCTTTGATTTCTGACAGGAAAGCCTTGTTTTATTCCATATTCAGCGAAGAATATGCCGCATTTTTCAGGAAAACAGGAAAGACTGAGCTGTCAGGCGATCGAACTGGTGTCCTGCTGGGAACCTTCTTCAACCAATTCAACGATTCTTCCGAAAAAAATGAAGGCCTCGATGAAAGCATGTTGAATGCCGGCATTGTGTCTGTCGATTATTTTTCGTATTTGAAAAAAATAGATGAACACACTTCCGATTTTCCGCTGCAAGAGGCTAGTGATCACCTCCACATGTCGTTTCGGCATCAGGACATTATAGATGATTTTATAGAGAAATCTGATAAGGGTGAGGATTTCAAGATCAGGCTCAAGCAAGATGCAAACTCGGCGATCCCAGAACCAATAGAGCCACCATTGGAGGATGATTCCTTGGAAGACAGCATGTTTTTTACAGAAACTCTGTCGCGAATCTACATCAAGCAAAAGAAATACGAAAAAGCGTATCGAATTATTAAGCAATTAAGTTTGAATTATCCGGAAAAAAATATTTACTTTGCAGACCAAATCCGTTTTTTGGAAAAATTGATCATTAATACATCGAATAATAAATAATATACAATATAATAAATGGGTACTTTTATTACTTTTCTTGCTGTATTCTTTGCCATCATTTTGGTATTGATTGTTCTTGTGCAAAATTCAAAAGGCGGTGGCCTTTCTGCAAATTTTTCTTCATCCAACCAAATTATGGGTGTTCGGAAAACAACCGATTTTCTTGAAAAAGCAACTTGGGGATTGGCTGGTGCAATTATCATCCTGAGTATTCTTAGTGCAGGTTTTAAAACCAATAGTGCAAAGATTCCTCAATCTGAGGTTACAGCTCCCGCTTCCACTCCTGTAAGCAACACAACATCTCCCGATGTTTCGCTTCCTGGATCACAAACAGCTGCCCCTGCGCAACAAAGCACCCAATCTTCATCGCAACCACAGCAGTCACAAAGTACGAAACCTGCATTTCCTGCTAAACCAGCAAAATAGAGGTTGATTCGAAATAAATAAAAAGGGGGTGACTTTTCTAAGTTACCCCTTTTGTTTGCATATATCCCATTCATATTTATGTAAACGATCTTTTGGATTACACTGTATTTCGTACGGAAAAAGGGAAAAATGCACAAATTTCGGGTACATGCTTGAGGCAGTCATGCTATTCTCCAGAACCACCCATTGTGCTTCACACCAACGGGTGTGTTTGTCCGGCAGGCGATGGAATTGTGCATCAGCAAGTGGGAAAAGGAGGATGAAGGGATCACGGAATTACACCACCCACCTCTTGCTCACCATTGCCACCAGTAATTCTGGAATATTACAGCAACCCGATTCACCAAGGATGTTTTTTTCGGTGGGTGCCGGCCCTATGCAACGAGATCAAAAGATGTTTGGTTGTTTCGTTGCTTGTCTTTCCGTCCACCACCATGCGGAGAATTTGTTTTTCTCGGGGAGCGGATACTTAATCTTCCGCAAATCGAATAAATCCGGACACATTCACATTCAAAAACTGAGGAAATAATCTTATTTTGGTGAATATATTTTTTGTGGATTTGTTCCTTGGTCATTTATGGCATGGGAGGAATAAAATCTCCAGTCAAGCTTTCTTCAGCTCGATTCTGAAAGTCGTTCCTTTGCCAATTTCAGAAGATTTCACATAGATTTTTCCTGTGTGATACGATTCGATGATTCGTTTCACAAGCGATAATCCCAACCCCCAACCTCGGCTTTTGGTGGTGTATCCGGGATTGAATACGGTTTTGAATTTTGATTTTGGAATTCCTTTTCCCGTGTCGGTTATGTCTAAATAGATTGTTGAGTTCTTTTCCGTGATGATGTAATAAATGTCACCTTGCCCTGCCATTGCATCCGCCGCATTTTTGGTGAGGTTCTCTATTACCCAGCTAAATAGCGATTCACTAAGAAGCACTTGAGCACTGATTCTTGGTTCAAAGTGGAGTACCACCTTTTTTGAAATCCTTTTTCCTAAATAGTCCAACGAACTTTGCAGGCACTTGTTCAGATCGCTTGGGATGGGTTTGGGGACAGAGCCTATTTTTGAAAAGCGATCTGTTATCATTTGCAGCCGTGCCACATCTTTCTCCATTTCGGTGACGAGCGAGACATCGATGTTTTTCATCTTAAAATATTCCAGCCATGCCATCAGGGAAGAGATCGGTGTTCCAAGTTGATGAGCAGTTTCCTTAGAAAGGCCTACCCACACCTTGTTTTGCTCTGCTTTTTTGCTGCTGATGAGTGCAAGGAAAGAGACGATCACGAATATCGCTAGCACGCTTAGCTGCACATAAGGGTAGATTTGAAGTCTTTTGAGGGTATATGAATCGTCGTAGTATATGAATTGCTTAAACCCTTCGTCTTTTTTCTCACTGATAACAATCGCATCGTGTTTGTTCTTGAATGATTTAAGCTTTTTGTGCAAGAAATGGAGGCTGTCTTTTCCCGATATGTTTATGTTCACATAATTAATTACATTGTCGTGTTCATCGCAAAGGATGGTTGGAATAGTGGTATTGTTCGACAGTATTTTCAAAATAAGGCTCAGGTCGTTTTTTTCATCACTTTCGGCGAAAGCTTTATTGGCTTCGGCCCACAGTTGGATTTTTTTACGTTCCTCGTTTGCCAAATCTTTCACCAAAGAATTGGATACGATTAATGAAACAATAGCTATCAAGAAAGCTATGGCGATAAAAATATATTTGAAAAGTCCTCTTTTTTCGTAGAATTGCATCCTTATTTGTCGAAACAGTTGTTTAATCTAAACGAATGAATACTAAAAATGTTTCAAAATTAGTAAATTCCCGATATAAACAAAGGCTGCCAAACGGCAGCCTTTAAATGATGGTTCGAATATTCAAAATTATTTTCTACCACCCAATTCTTTATCCAAGAAGAAAATGCCCAAACCATTTCCATTAATACCTTTCAGTGCATCGATAATGGCTGTTGCAGTGCTTTCTTCTTCCACTTGCTCGTCGATGTACCATTTTAGAAATGATTCCGTTGCATAGTCGCTCTCTTCGCGGGTAAGTGCGACCAACTTGTTGATATATCCCGTCACAATTTGTTCATGCTTCAATGTATCCTCAAAAGCTTGCAGTGGAGAATCCCATGATGTTGGCACTTCTTTGATGGGAGCCAAAGTCACTTTGCCGCCACGTGTTATGACGTAGTCGATAAGCTTGGATGCGTGACCTTGTTCTTCGTGAAACTGAGCTTTGAACCATTTCGCAAATCCGGGTTTGCCATCCGACTCGAAATGTACGGAGATTGACAGGTACAAATAGGCAGACCAAAACTCGGCGTTGATTTGTGCATTTAATGCTTCTTCTACTTTTTTTGATAACATAGCTTTAAAAATTTATATGATTGTTAGTAATAGACTATTTTTGTATTAAAATTAGAACGTAAGGATGATATTAAAAGTTTCTCCAAATATACAAAAATATAACCATTTATAGGCCTTTTAGATCGTAAAACTTTTGGTTTCTACCACAATGGCAATTGTTTTTTGTTTGTCTATCTAAGATAGATAATTTATGTTTGTAGTTTTAACATATTATCACGCTGAAATATGTCATTGTGTAATTAATTGGCATATCTTTGTATAATATAAATATCGTCTATATCAATAGAAAATTATTTATGGCAAAAGTAAAAGGAGTAGTTGTAGTCAACGATGAACGTTGTAAAGGCTGCGATTTGTGTGTGGTTTCTTGTCCTTGTGATGTGTTGGAGCTTCATCAACATGAAGTCAATAGCAAAGGGTATCATTATGTGTATATGAAGAATCCTGAAGCATGTATCGGTTGCGCAAATTGTGGTTATGTATGTCCTGACGGATGTTTGACTATATATCGAAAGAAAAATCAATAAAAAGGCTAAGACAGACTATTGCGGTAAACAATTTACTGTAATAGTCTGTTTCTATTTTATAAACATAACAATAATGACAGAGTTCCAAGATATCGTATTAATGAAGGGGAATGAAGCCATTGCTTATGCGGCAATCCGCATTGGCGTTGACGGCTATTTTGGCTATCCAATCACTCCTCAATCCGAAATAATGGAAACCCTCATGAATGAGGCTCCTTGGACAACAACAGGAATGGTTGTCCTGCAAGCAGAAAGTGAAATTGCTGCAATAAACATGGTGTACGGTGGTGCTGCCTGCGGAAAAGCGGTGATGACTTCTTCCTCAAGCCCAGGCATAAGCCTCAAGCAAGAAGGAATTTCATACCTGGCAGGAGCAGAACTGCCTTGTTTGATCGTAAACGTGATGCGTGGAGGACCCGGTCTAGGTACTATCCAACCTTCGCAATCCGACTATTTTCAGGCTGTAAAAGGGGGGGGGCATGGCGACTATCGTTTGATAACGCTTGCTCCGGCATCCGTTCAGGAAATGGCCGATTTTGTGGATCTGGGCCTTCAATTGGCTTTCAAGTACAATAATCCTGCTATGATTTTGGCCGATGGGGTAATTGGGCAGATGATGGAGAAAGTGAAATTGCCCGCTTATCGGCGCAGACGTACGGAAGCAGAAATTAGGGAACAATGCCCTTGGGCCACACTAGGCAAGCCTGCAACCCGAAAACCCAATATCATCACTTCTCTTGAATTAGACTCGGTCATAATGGAGCAGAACAACCTTCGCTTCCAGGCCAAGTATGCGGAAATTACGAAGACGGAAGTTCGTTACGAGACTATTGATGCCGAAGATGCCGATTACATTTTGGTGGCATTTGGAGCAATGGCACGCATCTGCCAGAAAGCCAAGGATTTGGCTCGTGAACAAGGAATCAAGGTCGGGATTTTCCGTCCTATCACGCTGTGGCCGTTTCCATCAACTGCCATAGACTCTTTCTCCGCCCAAGTGAAAGGATTTCTTACTGTGGAAATGAATGCCGGACAAATGGTGGAGGATGTCAGGTTGGCTGTCAACGGAAAAGTGCCGGTTGAATACTATGGACGCTTGGGAGGGGTTGTTCCTACTCCGCAAGAAGTGTATAATGCCTTAGTGGCAAAATTTAATTTACCCAATTAATTAATAACTTCAAACAAATGAGTATAGATATAGATATTGTTAGTCCCGAAAACATGGTCTATGCCAAGCCGGAGCTGATGAACGACACACATATGCATTACTGTCCGGGTTGTTCCCATGGTGTTGTGCACAAGTTGATCGCCGAGGTGATCCAGGAGTTAGATTTGAAAGAGAAAACAATTGGCATCGCTCCTGTTGGTTGCGCTGTCTTTGCTTATAACTATTTGGATATTGACTGGCAAGAAGCTGCTCATGGACGCGCTCCTGCATTGGCTACGGCAGCGAAGCGGTTGAACCCCGACAAAATGGTTTTCACCTATCAGGGAGATGGTGACCTGGCGGCCATAGGCACCGCCGAAACCCTCCATGCTGCTAACCGGGGAGAAAACATAGCCATCATATACATCAACAACGGCATCTACGGAATGACTGGTGGGCAAATGTCCCCTACCACGCTCATCAACATGGCCACGGCAACCAGCCCTTCGGGACGTACAACCTCTAAGGATGGCGCTCCTTTGGATATGTCCAAGCTTCTGGCACAGTTGGACGGTGTATGCCTCGTTTCCCGGCAAGCTGTGCATACAGCTGCAAATGTGAAGCGTGCCAAAAGAATGATTCGTTTGGCCTTTGAAAATTCAATGGCAGGAAAAGGAACATCCGTTGTTGAAATTGTTTCTACCTGTAGCTCTGGCTGGAAGATGACCCCGGCTGCTTCCAATGACTGGATGGTGGACAACATGTTCCCGGTATTTCCCTTGGGAGATTTGAAGAATATTTGATTTGTTCTTCAAATTTGTGATAAATAAGAATTATAATAACCTTTAATAATGGTAAAAGAGATAATTATTTCCGGTTTTGGCGGGCAAGGAGTCTTATCGATGGGCAAAATTCTCGCTTATTCCGGGTTGATGGAAGACAAGGAGGTTTCATGGTTTCCATCTTACGGTCCAGAACAACGCGGAGGAACTGCCAATGTAACAGTCATCCTGAGTGATGAGCGCATAAGCTCTCCGATCGTAAATCATTTCGACATTGTGATTGCTTTAAATCAGCCATCGCTTGTCAAATTCGAAAATACAGTAAAGCCTGGCGGAATCCTGATTTATGATCCGAGCGGTATTGTCCATTTGCCAGAGAGAAAAGATATTTCGATATATACAGTGGCCGCAACGGATGAAGCTTCTTCCTTGAGAAATAGTAAGTTGATGAACATGATCGTCTTGGGAGGATTGCTCAAAGTTGTACCGATTGTGAAGCTGGAAAATGTGATGAAAGGATTGAAAAAATCTCTCCCCGAGAGGCATCATCATCTACTTCCAGGAAATGAAAAAGCCATCACCAGAGGAATGGAGATAATCCAGCCTCTGGGATAGGATAGGAACTCTAAAAACCCGTATTTAATTGTTGACTTAAATACGGGCTTTTTCACGCTAAAGCAATACCTGCTAAACTTAAATTATTTTTGAATGACTTAATACTGTTAGAAATGAAAAATCATTTTCTTTGAATCTTTTTCCGTAGCCAAGAAACTATCCTATCAGAATCATTTCTAGTTCTAAAATCTTGTTTGTTGATAAAGCTATCGGCTGTTTATTTGCGGTTAGCTAGTGTTATGCCCTGCCATTAGCGATCTATCCTAAAAATGAAGCATCTTGATTTTTACCATTATTATTTGTTTTCGAAAGATATTTGCTTGGAAAAAACAGGGGGCTATTTTTCTCTTCTAGGCGATTTAACTAATAATAGGATGTTTTTTATGTTGGACTTTACTTATTCTCTTTCATGGATTTTGCCGCTTTAATTATTTCCTTTGCCGAATTAGAAACTTGCCATGTCACAGAATTCGCTTTTGATGTGACAAAAATTCCTTTTCAAAAGCTCATGGTTAAAAATCTAAAAAAACAATCTTGTTTTTGAGTTCATGCTTTGATTATTCAACTAAAAAAACACTATATTTGTGAGGTTTTGTCAGGTAGAGTTGACAAAATAAAAGATTTTTTTAATTAATATTTTGTTTTTCGGATACAATTTGACTTTTTTGTTTTTAGATAATATTCAATGATAAATGGTCATATTCCGATCAATTTGCGCTGTAAAATCCATATAAAAAGATAATTCGTAAAAAAATTGTATATGCCACAAAGAGTAGGCCGGGTATCACAAGTGATAGGGCCAGTAGTAGATGTATATTTTGAAACAAACAGTGAGTCTGTAGGGCTTCCTCGCATCGACGAAGCTTTGGAAATCCAAAGAGAAGATGGCCGTATGCTTATTCTCGAAGTGAAACAGCATATTGGGGAAGATACCGTGAGGACTGTTGCAATGGACAGCACGGATGGTTTGCGCCGTGGAATAAAAGTCATTTCAACCGGTTCTGCTATCCAAATGCCAGTCGGCGAACAAGTGAAAGGGCGACTGATGAATGTGGTCGGTGATTCGATTGACGGGATGAAGGCGCTTGATAAGACAGGTGGCTCTTCCATTCACCGTGAACCTCCCAAGTTTGAAGATTTGCTTACTTCCCGTGAAGTTTTATTTACCGGAATCAAAGTAATAGACTTGCTTGCTCCTTATGCAAAGGGAGGTAAAGTCGGTTTGTTTGGTGGTGCCGGTGTCGGGAAAACTGTCTTGATTCTGGAACTTATCAACAACATAGCTAAAAAACACAACGGATTTTCAGTTTTTGCCGGAGTGGGTGAACGTACCCGTGAAGGGAATGACCTGCTTCGTGAAATGATTGAATCGGAGGTGATCCGCTACGGAGAAGAATTCAAAAAAAGCATGGAAAAAGGACACTGGGACTTGTCGAAAGTAGATTACGAAGAAGTCAAGAAATCACAGTTGTCGCTTGTTTTTGGTCAGATGAATGAACCTCCAGGAGCGCGTGCATCTGTGGCGTTGTCTGGTTTGACCATTGCAGAATCTTTCCGTGATGCAGAATCCGATGGGCCGAAAGATATTCTTTTCTTTATCGACAATATCTTCCGTTTCACACAGGCTGGTTCTGAAGTTTCCGCCCTTTTGGGACGTATGCCTTCGGCTGTGGGCTATCAACCTACTTTGGCTTCCGAAATGGGTGCCATGCAAGAACGGATTACTTCAACAAAGAGCGGATCTATCACTTCTGTTCAGGCTGTGTATGTACCGGCCGATGACTTGACCGACCCCGCTCCAGCCACCACTTTCTCGCACTTGGATGCAACGACCGTGTTGAACCGTAAGATTACCGAATTGGGTATCTATCCTGCCGTGGATCCTTTGGATTCTACATCAAGAAGCCTTGATCCGAATGTAGTTGGCGAGGAACACTACGAAGTGGCTCAACAAGTGAAGCAAATTTTGCAACGATACAAAGATCTACAAGATATTATTTCTATCCTCGGGATGGAAGAGCTTTCGGATGAAGACCGGGAGGTGGTTGCAAGAGCACGGCGCGTGCAACGTTTCTTGTCCCAGCCATTTAGTGTGGCTGAGCAATTTACGGGTGTGCCCGGCGAAATTGTAGCCATCGAAGATATCATTCGCGGATTCAAGATGATTTTGAACGGCGAGGTGGATCATTTGCCCGAACAGGCCTTCCTGAACGTGGGCACAATTGAACAAGCCATCGAAAAAGGTCAAAAAATCTTGGGCCAGGTAGCTGGATAATTGATTCAACGAAAATTAATCAATGGATAATATAAAATTGCAATTGAATATGATTTCACCTGAGAGGAAGATTTTCTCGGGTGAGATTTCATCCGCCACTTTTCCTGGCATTGCCGGCTTTTTTGGAATTCAGCCTGGCCACGCTCCCTTGATTTCCTCTCTCAAAAAAGGAAAAATTGTTTACACGATAGGAGGCGAGCCTCGCGAATTGGACGTGGAAAGAGGCATTGTTGAAATGTACAACGGAGTCATAACGGCTTGCGTAGAACAATCGGTCAAAAAATAGGTATGGGTTTGGCTGCAAAATTAATTTTACACCTTTGGCTCTGGGCTGTCGTGATTGGAGTGGCCATTGGCATTTTGCTCCATTTGTTTCTTCCGGCTTTCTACTCTCCTTGGTTTACCTACATTTTTGTTGGAATGGCTTTTTTAGAATCTTTTTTGATTTATATGGTTGAAAAACTCAGCAAAAAAGTTTCCGACACTCGTTTAGTACATGTTTACATGGGAGTGATGGCAGGCAAAATGCTTTTGGCGATCGTTCTTATAACTATTTATGCTCTGGCAGTTGGAGAAAACACAAAGGCATTTGCAATTAGCTTTATTTTCCAATACTTGTTGTTTTTGGTTCTTGAATCGTGGACTTTTGTCCGGATCGAGAAATATTTGAAAGAAAAAAGAATGAAATCATGAAGGATTTTTCAAGAATAATAGTGCTTTTATTTTGTTTTGTTGCTGCTTCGGCCTTGCATCCTGCTTTTGCCGCAGAAGAACAAGGCAAGCATGAATCTGCCGCATTCAGCGCCAAGGATGTAATAATGGAGCATGTGACCGATGCCTACGAATGGCACATCACCACAATCAACGGAAAGCATATTTCGATTCCATTGCCCGTGATAGTGGTTGGCCAGAATGGGTTAAATGTCTTCTTCTCTTCCAAACTGGAAGAAGGACATGGCTCTTACAATGGTTTTTATCTGTCCGAATCAGAAAAATACAAAGGCAAGTTGGTGGAAAAAAATGCTTCCGGTGAAGAAATCAGGCCTTGGGATTTTTCCATAACAAAGAATGTGTTTAGTCTTCTGATCAATTCGGGAATCCTGCTGGCCATCATTTTGGGAGTTGCCTCATTCTACAAAAAACAGAAAAAGACCGGCGAGCTTAAAGCCCCGAGAGGTTTTATCGGTTTTATGGAAATGATCGTAATGAACATCGAAAACGAGGTCATTAAGCCTTGTATCGGAAAGAATTATGCCAAGTTTTCACCGTATTTGCTTACTGCCTTTTTCTTTATCCTTATTAACAACCTGATGGGGCTTATCCCTATTTTTCCGGGAGGTGCAAATGTTACGGGAAACATCGCCATCACGCTTATCCTGTCGTTGTTTACGTTTTTCTATGTGAATATCTTTGGAACAAAGGAATATTGGCGGGAAATTTTTTGGCCGGATGTGCCCATTTGGTTGAAGGTGCCTCCATTTATGCCTATCATTGAGTTTGTGGGTGTATTCACCAAGCCATTTGCCTTGATGATCCGTTTGTTTGCAAACATTCTTGCAGGTCACTCCATCGCAATCAGCATTGTATGCCTGGTGTTTATCACCGCAAGTCAGGGACCGGCGTTGAATTCGTCGATGACAGTTGTTTCTGTTCTTCTCAGCGTGTTTATGGGGTTGGTGGAAGTGCTGGTGTCTTGTATCCAGGCATATGTTTTCACTCTTCTTTCCGCCGTGTTCATCGGGTTGGCTCAAGTGGAGCCTCATACAGTGAAACGTTAATATTCAAATAAAAAAATCAATAATTAAATAACTTATTAAATTTAGAAGATTATGTTACTATCAGTTTTATTACAAGCCGTCGTAAGTTATACAGGTTTAGGTGCAGCAATTGGAGCTGGTTTGGCTGCTGTTGGAGCAGGCATTGGTGTCGGTCGGATCGGTGGTTCTGCCTGCGAGGGTATCGCCCGTCAGCCCGATGCAGTAGGAGATATCCGTACAACAATGATTATTGCAGCGGCACTTGTAGAAGGAGTTGCCTTGTTTGCGATCGTTCTTTGTGGATTCATTTTGAAATAATCTAATAGAATATAGCTATGTTATTGTCACCTGATTTCGGACTTCTTTTTTGGATGATGCTTTCATTCAGCATCGTCTTCTTCATCTTGGCCAAATTTGGTTTTCCTGTTATTACCAAATCTGTTGCAGAACGTGCATCGTATATCCACGATTCGCTTGAAGCAGCTAAAAAAGCCAACGAAAAAGTAGTCTCCATTAAGCAAGAATGTGACGAGTTGGTAGCGTCGGCCAGAGCAGAACAGGTGAAAATCCTGAGGGAAGCAGCTGACACAAGAGATCGTATCATCAGTGAAGCCCGCAACCAAGCCAAGACGGAAGGGATGAAAGAGCTGCAAGTATTCAAGCAACAACTTCAATCCGAAAAAGAACAGGCTATGCGTGACCTTCGTCTTCAAATGGCCGAACTTTCAGTAGGTGTAGCCGAGAAAATATTGAGAAGTTCTCTTGGTAGCGAGAAGGCGCAGCTCGACCTGATTGGCCGTTTGGTAGATGAGGCGTTGGTCTCTAAATCTTAGACATTATGAATATTGGACTAATATCTAAACGATACGCCAAAGCCTTGCTTGCCTATTCACAAGAGCAGCATTTGGAAGAAACAGTGTTTCAGGAAGTGCTCCTTCTCGAAAAGACTCTTCGTAAAGAGCCAGCTCTGGCAAAGGCTTTGGATAATCCGATTCTAGGTGTCAAAGACAAACGTAAGTTGCTTTTGTCTGTGGTGAAAGATCACAGCTCGGCTTATGCAGGCTTGGTGGATTTGGTATTGAAAAATCGGCGCGAAGGTTTGCTGAAATTCATCGCATTGACTTTTGAAGATCTCTACCGCCAATCGAAAAACATCAACTCTGGATTTTTAACCACGGCAGCTCCTGCTGACAAAGTATTGCTTGATAAAATTAGAGCAATCTTCGAAAAAGTCAAGCCTGGTCATCTCGAACTAGAGACGGAGGTAGATCCGTCTATCGGAGGTGGGTTTATTTTTGACTTTGATACTTACCGGCTAGATGCATCTGTGAAAACCCAGTTGAATCTAATTAAAAAACAATTTATTGCTGAAAACAGCAGAAGAGGATATTAATCGGATATTCGGTTTCGCCTAGAGCCGCAAATCGGATATTTAATTTGAATAGAAAAGAAACATGGCAGGAAATATAAAACCGAGTGAAGTTTCCGAAATTCTGAAACAGCAGTTAGAGAGCATCAACAGCACAATCCATTTGGACGAAATTGGCACTGTGCTTGGTGTTGGTGACGGCGTTGTCCGCATCTACGGACTCAACAATGCCGAAGCAAGCGAGTTGCTGGAATTCGACAACGGAGACAAAGCAGTGGTGATGAACCTTGAAGAAGACAACGTGGGGGCCGTATTGTTGGGAGCTTCTGTTGACATCAAGGAAGGCTACACCGTGAAGCGTACCGGAAAAATTGCATCCATCAATGTTGGGATGGGGATGTTGGGACGCGTCATCAATCCGATGGGAAACCCAATTGATGGCAAAGGTCCTATTTTGGGGGAGTTGCTCGAAATGCCTTTGGAGCGCAAAGCACCGGGAGTTATTTATCGCCAGCCGGTGACCCAGCCTTTGCAAACAGGGTTGAAGGCAGTGGATGCGATGATTCCTATCGGTCGTGGACAACGCGAGTTGATTATCGGTGACCGTCAAACAGGAAAGTCGGCAATCGCCTTGGATACTATCATAAATCAGAAATCGAACTACGAAGCAGGCAATCCCGTATATTGCATCTATGTGGCTATTGGACAAAAAGCCTCTACCGTGGCCAACCTGGTGGAAATCTTACGTGAAAAAGGAGCGTTGGAGTACACCATCATTGTTGCGGCCACAGCGGCTGATCCCGCAGCATTGCAATACTATGCTGCATTTGCTGGTGCTGCTATCGGGGAATTCTTCCGCGACACAGGCCGCCACGCATTGGTGGTTTACGATGACTTGTCAAAACAAGCCGTGGCATACCGCGAAATGTCTTTGATCTTACGCCGCCCGCCGGGCCGTGAAGCTTATCCCGGAGATATTTTTTATCTTCACTCAAGACTCTTGGAGCGTGCTGCAAAAATCATCGAGCAACAGGAAGTTGCTGAACAAATGAACGACCTTCCCGAAAGTTTGAAAGGGAAAGTGGTAGCTGGAGGTTCGCTCACGGCATTGCCTCTGATTGAGACTCAGGCCGGCGATGTGTCTGCTTATATTCCAACCAATGTGATTTCTATCACCGATGGTCAAATTTTCTTGGATGTGAATTTGTTCAACTCCGGCGTGCGCCCGGCAATCGATGTTGGTATCTCTGTTTCCCGTGTGGGTGGTTCGGCTCAGGTGAAAGCAATGAAGAAGGTGGCTGGAACATTGAAAATAGACCAGGCGCAATACCGGGAATTGGAAGCGTTTACCAAGTTTGGCGGTGACATGGATGCCGTGACGGCAATGACGATAGACAAGGGCAAGAAAAACACCATCTTGCTTGTGCAGCCTCAATATGCCCCGCTAGCTATTGAAAAGCAAATCGCCATCCTTTATTGTGGAACCAACGGATTGTTGAAAGATGTTCCTATTGAAAAGGTTGCTGAATTTGAAAGCGATTTTCTAAATAATCTCGAATTGAATCACAAGGAAGATGTGTTGAACAGTTTGAAATCCGGAGTCATCAACCCCGAGATTGAGGCTATTCTTCGCGATGTGGCTTCCGCTGTTTCGAAACAATATATCAAGTGATTAGCAAATGGCGTCTCTTAAGGAAATAAAAGTCAGGATTGGGTCGGTAAAGAACACCCGCAAGATTACTTCGGCGATGAAGATGATTGCTTCGTCCAAATTGCACAAGGCTCAATATGCGATAATTAATTTTTTGCCATACCAGCGGAAATTAGATGCCATATTGACTAACTTGTTGTCGTCCGACTCAAGTAACGATTCGCCTTTTACCAAGAAAAGGAAGGTGAGTAAAGTCGGGATCGTGGTTTTTGCCTCCAATTCAACACTTTGTGGGGCTTATAATTCGAATATAAAGAAGGAATTCCTGAAAGTTTATAATTCGAAGCTTCATTTAGGAAAAGACAATATCGAGGTTTACCCGGTGGGGAAAAAAATCGAGCAGTTTGTGGACAAAGAGTCCGCTTTCAAACATGGAAGCTATCAGCATATAGCCAATTTACCTGTTTTTAATGATGTTCAGGAGCTATCGGCTTTGCTTATGGATAAATATGTGAAGGAGGAGCTGGACGAGATTATTTTGATTTACCATCACTTCAAGAGTACAGGAACTCAATTGTTGACAACTTCCACCTTTTTGCCGTTTGATTTGACTCAGAACCAACCTGTTTCGGGTGCAAAGCCTGTGCATGCAGATTATATCCTTGAACCAAATAAGGAAGAAATTTTGAAAAGCTTGATCCCTACTGTCCTGAATGCGAAGCTTTTTGCATCTGCACTTGATTCTGCTGCTTCCGAACACGCTGCACGGATGATGGCCATGCAAGTGGCTACAGAAAATGCAGATGAATTGATTCAAAGCCTCACAATCCAATATAACAAGACACGGCAACAGGCCGTCACCAACGAGTTGTTGGATATTATTGGCGGGGCTTCCGCACTGTAGTGTAGGTCCGTTGGGTTTTTCATAATCCCGTATCGGTAGCAAACTTATTTAACGCCAAAAATTTCCACTAGGAATATTTTGGCGTTAATTGTTTTTTTCTTGAAATCGGATTGGGGTATTATCGATTGATAACTCTATATCAAAAGCTTCACATCTTTGCTTTTAAACCCTCTATACGTTAATCAGGCAACAAAAAAACCCGGAAGCCTCAAGCTTTCGGGTTTTTGTTTTTCTTTGGAATGATTGTTTTTACACAACTCTATGTCATAAAAATCAATATCTCTCGCGGCTTCTGAAGCCACCGCCTCCAGCATTGCCACCACCACGGTTGAAACCACCGCCACCAGTGTTGCTGCGGCGAGGTGCACCTGTACCTTCAGTACGTGGACGAGCTACTGATACAGAAATAGTTCTTCCATCGTATTCAGCACCATTAAGTTCGTCAATAGCTTTTTGTCCAGCAGTTTCGTCAGCAATTTCAACAAAACCGTAACCTTTGGAACGGCCTGTTTCTCTGTCAGTAATCACTTTGGCTGATGAAATTTCTCCATACTCTCCAAACAAATCTTTTAGGTCAGCATCATTGATGTTGTAGCTTAACCCGGCAATAAAAATGTTCATTCTAAAAATGTAAATTAAAAATAAAAAATAAAACGCTTCGTGCAATTGGTTAAAAATGAGGAGAGAAATGTGCTTGTCAAATACTTGAAAAGAAGTTCCGATTCCTTTGTTCAAACGCTAATGCCACACAAATATATGGATTAAAATTAGTTAAGCTTTTTTTTTCCATACTATTTTTCTTGAATTAAATATTTTTTAACAATTTTGGCTGTATTTCTACTCTTTATAAGGTATGTTGGTAGATTATTTTTTAAATTGTTTCCGATATAAATTCGAAAATAATTCTATGGGCGAATTTACGAGGGATGTTTAAAATGGAAAATAGTTTTTGTATTTATTTGGTTTGGATATGCCTCAGGTTTGACAAATAGCGTATAAATCAAGAGTCTTTGGGAAATCCTTGTGGCAATACACGTTAATGCGGTTAAGTATATGTTGTAAAACATGTTTAATAATAGCCTCTAAAGTATCTATTAATGGTAAATTTACACGTTTTTTGAAAATAAAATTATCCTCATAGACCTTATATTTAACAATAAGAAAAATGACTGAATTAAATGTACAGAAAACAAAATCGGGATTGAGCGTTGCCGCTTTTCGCGATATTGTTGATGGGAAACAGACGGATTTGTTTGTGTTGACCAATAAAAGTGGAAGTGAAGTAGCTGTAAGCAACTATGGTGCAAAAATCGTTTCCTTACTTGTTCCCGATAAACTCGGTAATTTTGTAGATGTTGTCACTGGACACAATTCGATTAAAGAGTACTTATCATCCGAAGAGCCTTATTTTGGTGCGGTGTGTGGGAGAACTGGAAATCGGATTGCCAACGGCAAATTCACGTTGGATGGCAAAGAATATACTCTCGCCATCAACAACGGCCCCAACAATCTTCACGGAGGATTGAAAGGTTTCAATTCTGTTGTCTGGGAAGCAAAGCAAACAGATGCGCAGACGGTTGAATTAACTTACCTCTCGGTGGATGGAGAAGAAGGATTCCCTGGCAATTTAACAACCACTATTACTTATCATTTGACGGACGACAATGCTTTGAAAATTTTATACAAGGCATCGACGGACAAAGCTACCATTCTGAACCTGACCAATCACTCCTATTTTAACCTTTCGGGAGCTGGCGACCCATACATTGGCGATCATTTGCTAACCATTTTTGCAGATACTTATCTGCCAACCGATGCAACTGCGATTCCTTATGGAAAACCTGAACCGGTGAAAGGAACGCCAATGGATTTTACGACTCCGCAAACGATTGGCTCGCGCATCAATGAAGATTTCCAACAATTGATTTTTGGTAAAGGTTATGACCATAATTATGTATTGAATAAAAAGGATGGTGAATTGGCTTTGGCTGTTGTGTGCGAGTCGCCAAAAACGGGCATTGTTATGGAAACATACACTACGGAACCAGGCGTGCAGCTTTATACAGGAAACTGGATGACCGGAAATTTTGTCGCCAAAAATGGCGAACGTTATCCCGAAAGAAGTGCGGTTTGTTTCGAAACTCAGCATTTCCCAGACAGTATCAACAGGCCTCAGTATCCGGAGGTGGTTCTCCGTCCAGACGAAACATTCAATAGTGAAACCATTTATAAATTTTCAATAAATCACTAATAACTATTTATTTGTATGAGTACAAAATCTGAAAACGGACAAGGTGGCAACGCAATTGCCATCGTGACCATGATCTTCCTCTTTGCCATGATTTCATTTGTCACGAACCTGGCAGCACCTATTGGTGTGATATGGAAAAGCCAACCGGCTTTGGAGGGTTCGAACTTTTTGGGAATGATGGGCAATATGATGAATTTTCTTGCTTATCTTTTTATGGGTATTCCTGCCGGCAAATTATTAACTAAGATTGGTTATAAGAAAACTGCTTTAGTTGCTATCGCAGTTGGTTTGTTGGGTGTGTTTGTGCAATACCTGTCGGGCGTGGTTGCCGTGGGGTCTTTCCTGTTCAATCTACCTGCTAACTGGTTCATTTACTTGCTTGGTGCATTCATTGCTGGTTTTTCGGTTTGCATGCTCAACACAGTCGTTAATCCGATGCTTAACTTGCTCGGCGGCGGTGGTAAAAAAGGAAACCAATTGTTGCAAGTTGGTGGCACTTTCAACTCACTTTCTGCCACGTTGACACCAATGTTTGTGGGCGCGCTTATCGGGCAAGTGACAAAAGATACTGCCATCACCGATGTGAACCCTGTGCTATTCATTGCTATGGCTGTCTTTGCCGCAGCATTCGTTATACTTTCGTTTATTCCAATTTCGGATCCGGAACAAGCAAAAACAGGTGCTGATATTGTGTTCGAACACAGTGCATGGAAATTCCGTCACCTCGTGTTTGGAGCCATCGGTATCTTCGTTTATGTGGGGGTAGAAATCGGTATTCCTGGAACTTTGAATTTCTTCCTTGCCGACAAAACAGGCAAAGGCGGTGGGCTGAATCCGGATACTGCTGCTGCTGTAGCTGGATTCGTAGCCGGTACTTACTGGTTCATGATGCTTATCGGGCGTTTTCTCGGGGGGCTTGTTGGTGGAAAAGTTTCTAGCAAGGTTCAATTGACAACTGTCTGTGTTGTTGGGTTGATCTTCGTTGGGTTGTTTATCTTTTTGCCTGTTAGTCTTAAGACGTCAATGCCCGTATTCAAAGGCTCTGAAGGGTTTGGCTTGGCGCAGGTGCCGCTTGGTGCATTGTTCCTGGTGCTTTGCGGTCTTTGCACCTCTGTGATGTGGGGTGGTATTTTCAACCTTGCCACAGAAGGTTTGGGCAAATACACGGCTCAAGGTTCGGGAATATTCATGATGATGGTTGTTGGCGGTGGAATTCTTCCTCTGGTTCAGAATAAACTTGCAGATGCCACCAATTATCATGTGAGCTACCTAGTGATCGTTGCTGGGCTTGCCTACCTGCTTTGGTATGCGTTTGTTGGGTGTAAAAACGTCAACAAGGATATTCCGGTAGAGTAAGTTTAAAAAGAATATTGAGGGAGAATGGAATATTTCTCCCTTTCTCACGTATAAACTAATCGTCTTAAAAATCAAATATTTTATAATATGAAACAAAGCATGATTTTTGTCAAATCGCCAAAATTCATGATTAAAAAATCAGGCGAGTTCCATACCACCCAAAAGAAAGAATAATTGTATGAAAAATTTAGAAATTGTTCGCTCGACATTTAAAGAAAAGTTTGAAACAGAAGGTTCTGTGTATTTTTCTCCTGGCCGTATTAACTTGATAGGTGAACACACCGACTACAACGGTGGTTTCGTCCTTCCAGGTGCAGTTGACAAGGGGATGTTGATCGAGCTTAAACCGAATGGCACCGATAAGATTCGTGCCTATGCCATTGACTTGAAAGACTATTCCGAATTCGGACTCAACGAAGAAGATAAACCAGCAGAAGGTTGGGCAAAATATATTTTTGGTGTCGTTCGTGAATTGGCAAAACGTGGAGGTAAAACAGGCGGTTTTGATACGGTATTCACTGGTGATGTCCCTCTTGGTGCTGGTATGTCTTCATCGGCAGCTCTTGAAAGTGCCTATGCCTACGCTTTGAATGACATTTACAGCCTGGGGATCGACAAAAAAGAATTGGTGAAAGTTGGTCAGATGACCGAACACAATTATGTGGGAGTCAACTGCGGCATCATGGATCAATTCGCATCGATTTTTGGAAAAGAAGGCCATTTGATTAAATTGGATTGTTCCAACATGGAATTCGAATATGTTCCTTTCAACCCCAAAGGCTACAAGGTCGTATTGTTGGATTCCGTTGTAAAACACGCATTGGTTGGTTCCCCTTACAACGAACGCCGTCTTTCGTGCGAAAGGGTAGCCAAAGAACTGAACAAGAAATATCCAGAAGTTGAGTTTGTTTGCCAGGCTAATTTTGACCAACTTAACTCGGTGAAGGATTTAGTAAACCAAGAAGATTTCAATCGTGCGGAATACGCCGTTGGAGAAGCAGAGCGTTTGCGCAATGCTTGCGAGGCAATGACCAAAGGCGATTTTGAAACCGTTGGCAAAATGATGTACGGCACCCATTGGGGGATGAGCAAGCTTTACGAGGTGAGCTGCGAAGAACTTGATTTTCTTGCAACAGTGGCTGAAGAAGCAGGCGTTTCGGGTAGCCGCATCATGGGCGGAGGTTTCGGAGGTTGCACTATCAACGTTGTCAAGGAAGAACTTTACGATTCATTTATAGCAAAAGCAAAGAAAGAATTTGCCGAAAAATATGGACATGAACCAAAAGTCTATGATGTGGTTATAGGCGATGGCTCACGTAAGATCATTTAATCATCAAACATAAAAGATGTGTCTCTCGAAATGCGGAAGTAGAAAAGCTTCGTCTGATGATTGGGAGGCACATTGTTATTTTACGAATATGAATGCATTTTATTTAGGCTATGAAAAATCCTACGTTTCAGTAGATTGTGTTTGTTTGGGATTTAGAGGAAGCATGCTCTACACCCTTATTACGAAAAGAAAATTCGAGCCGCTTGTTGGTGAAGACTCGCTGATGGGTGGGTTTGTGCAGCCTGACGAAAACTTGCAAGAGGCGGCCACCCGCGTTGTTGCAGAATATACCGGGATTGGAGGGGTTTACCTGGAACAAGTAGGAGCCTACGGCGATATTGGCCGTGATACGGGAGAACGCGTGATTTCCATCGCATATTATGCGCTTATTGATATGGAATTGTTTAATGAAGACCTTTATGAAGTGCATGATACCCGCTGGCAGAATGTCAATGAAATCAATTCTTTGATTTTCGACCACAAAGTGATTTTGGCAGATGCAGTGGAGATTTTGCGCAAGAAGGCAGCAAATCGCCCCATAGGTTTCAACCTTCTGCCTGAAAAGTTTACTCTACCACAGCTTCAATTACTCTACGAGGCTATTTACAACACAACCTTAGACAAAAGAAACTTTCGAAAGAAGATTTTGGATATGGATATTCTTGAAAAGCAAGAAGACAAAGATAAGAGTTCATCTAAAAGGGGAGCATTCTACTACAAATTCAACAAGAAAAAATACGACCAGTTGCTACAAAGGGGGTATTACTTCTCCTTGTAATCCTATCCAAGTCCCATAATAGCATATTTTTTGATTTCCTAAAAATGTTGCATTTTCCTAAAAAATGCAAGATATGTTTTATAACATATGGAAATAAAGTGTACTAATCGACACTTATTACTATCATTGCAATAGAATAAATTAACCTAAGTAGTATAGTCTATTATGCTGAAAAAATTAAAACAAGAGGTCTTTGAGGCCAATATGGATCTTGTCAAGCATGGTTTGGTGATTTTCACCTGGGGAAATGTGAGTGGTATCGACCGAGAAAAAGGTTTGGTGGTAATCAAACCATCGGGCGTTTCTTACGATGTGATGAAAGCCGAAGATATGGTCGTTCTCGATTTGGAAGGCAATGTGGTTGAAGGCAAGCTGAAACCCTCTTCCGATACTGCAACTCATCTTGCTCTCTACAAAGCTTTTCCTAACGTCGGCGGCATTGTCCACACTCATTCAACGTATGCTACGGCATGGTCTCAGGCGGGAATTGATTTGCCCAACATTGGTACAACTCATGCCGATTATTTCAAGGATGATATTCCTTGTACCCGTTACATGACCAACGAAGAGATTGAAAATCAATACGAATTAGAGACTGGTAATGTAATCATCGAACGTTTCCGTTCTGCAAATCTCAATGAGGATTTCACTCCGGCAGTTCTAGTGAACAATCACGGTCCTTTTTCATGGGGAAAAGATCCTCACAATGCCGTGCATAACGCAGTAGTGCTTGAGCAGGTGGCCAAAATGGCGAGTATTTCCTTTGCCGTAAATCCTCAACTGAAAATGAACGGTGAATTAATCAAAAAACATTTTTTCCGCAAACACGGCCCGGATGCTTATTATGGACAGTAAATTAGCCTGTTTATTGTTCATTTAGACGAGATATATTTGAAGAGATGGGGCGTTCTTTTATTACCCCTAACTTGCAAATTGCACATTCCGAAAATAAAGTAAATATTAATCTATAACTATATTAAAAATACTATGAACTTTAAAGATCTAGAAATCTGGTTTGTAACCGGAGCTCAGCTTTTGTATGGCGGAGACGCAGTGGTGGCAGTGGATGCTCATTCCAATGAAATGGTCAAAGGCCTCAATGATTCAGGCAACCTTCCAGTCAAGGTGGTTTATAAAGGAACAGCTAACTCTTCAGCTGAAATTTCAGAAATCATGCGTGCCGCAAATGGCGATTCGAAATGTATTGGCCTGATTACTTGGATGCACACCTTTTCTCCAGCAAAGATGTGGATTCATGGATTGAGGGATTACAAAAAGCCTTTACTTCACTTCCACACCCAATACAATGCGGAGATTCCTTGGAGTGAAATTGATATGGATTTCATGAACTTGAACCAATCGGCTCATGGTGACCGTGAATTTGGTCACATCACCAGCCGTTTGCGTAAACCCCGCAAAGTAGTGGTTGGGTATTGGAAAGACGAAGCTACCCAGAAAAAAATTGCTGATTGGCAACGTGTATGTGCCGGTTGGGCAGATTCTCAAGATCTGCTTATCATCCGTTTTGGAGACAACATGAACAATGTGGCTGTTACCGACGGAGACAAAGTGGAAGCAGAAATTCGTTTAGGATATCACGTGGACAATGCGCCAATCGCAAAATTGGTTCCATATGTGGAAGCTGTCACTGAAGCTGAAATAGACGCTTTGGTTGCAGAATATGAAAAAATCTATGATTTTGCTGAAGACAGCAAAAAAGGAACTGAAAAACACAAAGTTGTTCGTGCTGCCGCAGCTCAGGAGATTGGCCTTCGCCGTTTCTTGCAAGACAAGGGAGCAAAAGCTTTCACTACAAGCTTCAACGAATTGGAAGGAATGAGCCAGTTAATGGGATTCGCCTCACAACGTTTGATGGCTGAAGGTTATGGTTTTGGAGCAGAAGGCGACTGGAAATCTGCCGCCTTGGTTCGCACCATGTGGGTGATGGGGCAAGGTCTTCCTGGCGGGCAATCTTTCCTTGAAGATTACACCTTGAACTTTGATGGCGAAAACAGCACCATCTTGCAATCGCACATGCTGGAAATCAATCCAGACATCACAGGTGTGAAACCCCGCATCGAGGTGCATTTCCTGGGTATCGGTGATGCCGGAGTTTGCGCCCGCCTAGTGTTCCAAGCTCACAAGGGCGAAGGAGTAGCCGCTACTATCGTGGATATGGGAAACCGTTTCCGTATGATCGTGAACGAAGTGGAAGTCTATGAACCTCATGCGTTGCCTAAGCTTCCAGTGGCTTGTGCTTTGTGGAAACCAATGCCAAATTTCGAAATCGGTGCAGGTGCATGGATTCTTGCAGGTGGAACACACCACTCCAGCTTCTCATTCGCGGTGACAACCGAAATGTTGGAAGATTATGCTGAAATTGCTGATATTGAATTGCTGATTATTGACAAGGATACTACAATCCGTCAATTCCGTCAGGATTTGCGTAACAATGAAGTGTACTACATGTTAAACAAAGCATTGCAATAATTAATGTGCCAATGCGGTAACATCCCAATATTCTAATTCAATCGAATGATATTGGGCTGTTTACACATTACCGCATTGGCATTTTTCAAATTCGCTAATTAAATCATGAAATACGTAATAGGTCTTGATTATGGTTCAGACTCTTGTCGTGCCTTAATCGTGGAAGCCGAAACTGGAAAAGAGGTAGCTTCTGCTGTGAAATACTATAAAAGATGGAAAGACGGAAAATATTGTCTGCCATTGAAAAACCAATACCGCCAACACCCGCTTGACTACATTGAGGGGCTTGAAGAATCAGTAAAAGAGGCTCTGGGTAAATCTCCAAAGGATGTAGCGGAAAATGTTGTCGGCATTTCTTTTGACACCACAGGCTCCACTCCGGCATTGATTGATAAGGATGGGCAAGTGCTGGCACTTCGCCCTGAGTTTGCCGAAAATCCAAATGCGATGTTTGTTCTATGGAAAGATCACACAGCGATCAAAGAAGCTGCACATATCAATGAACTGGCATCTACTTGGGACATTGACTACACAGCTTATGAAGGTGGAATCTATTCTAGCGAATGGGTGTGGGCAAAGATTGCTCACGTGCTTCGTGAAGATGAATCTATCCGTGAAGCTGCTTACAGTTGGGTAGAACATTGCGATTGGATGCCGGCACTGATAACCGGAAACGTGATTCCTGAAAAGATTGTTCGCGGACGCTGTTCTGCTGGGCATAAGGCAATGTGGGTCAAAGAGTGGGGTGGACTTCCATCTGAAGAATTTTTAGTTGCCATCGAGCCTTTGCTGAAAGGATTCCGTGCCAATTTGTACGAAAATACTTACACCAGTGATGTAGCTGTAGGAACACTCACTCCCGAATGGGCGGAACGTCTCGGTTTGACAACCAACGTAAAAGTTGGTGTGGGTGCTTTCGACTGCCATATGGGTGCTGTAGGTGCTGAAATCAAGCCTAAATCGTTTGTCCGTGTGATTGGAACTTCCACTTGTGACATTATGGTGGCTTCTTACGAAGACATGAAGCACAAGCTGATTCCAGGCATCTGCGGACAAGTAGATGGATCAGTTATTCCCGGATATATTGGTTTGGAAGCTGGCCAGTCGGGATTTGGCGACATCTATGCTTGGTTCAAAAAGGTGTTGGCTTGGCCAATCGAAACTATTTTGGCAAAAACATCTTTGATTGATGAGGTGACCAAAGAAAAATTAATCGAAGAAACTCTCGACCAGGTTATTCCTGCTTTGTCTGAAGAAGCCGTGAAAGTCCCCGTGGGTGAAAGCTCCGTATTGGCTATCGACTGGATGAATGGCCGTCGCACGCCCGATGCCAGCCAGTTGGTGAAAGGAACTATTACAGGTTTGAACCTAGGTAGTTCAGCTCCGTTGATTTTCCGCGCATTGGTGGAGGCCACAGCTTTTGGTTCGAAAGCGATTGTGGATCGTTTCATTGAAAACGGAATTGAAATCGACACGGTCATTGGTATAGGTGGTATTTCATTGAAATCCCCGTTTGTGATGCAGACATTAGCCGATGTGCTGGGAATGCCTATCAAAGTGGCTAAGTCGGAACAGGCGTGTGCTTTTGGTGCGTCTATGTTCGCTGCGGTAGCTGCCGGAGTTTATTCAAATGTGGAGGCTGCCCAAGAAACAATGGGGCAGGGTTTTGCAAAAGAATTTTACCCCAATCAAGCCAATCACGAAATCTACTTGGAACTTTATAAGAAATACCAAGCGGTTGGCAAATTTACTGAAAAACAATTGTTTTCTTAAATCTTATAATACATTCATAAAATGAATTGGAATTCACATGAATTTATTTGGCTCGACTGGGTGATTATAGCGGTCGGGATAGTGGCTGTAGCATGGGCCGTATGGCGCTCTGTACAAAAAGATAAGCGTTTGCAACAAGGAGCCAACAGCGAAGACTATCTGTTTGGTAAAGGCGAACCGTGGTATATTATTGGTGCAGCTATTTTTGCGGCTAACATTGGTTCGGAGCACCTTGTGGGGCTTGCTGGTACAGGTGCAAAGGCAGGTGTGGGTATGGCACACTGGGAGATGCAAGGCTGGATGATATTGATCTTAGGCTGGCTCTTTGTGCCTTTCTACCAATTGATGAACAACAAGTTGGGAAAAATTATCACCATGCCAGACTTCCTCAAAAATCGTTACACGCCTCGCACGGGTTCGTGGTTGTCTATCATTACGCTTATAGCGTATGTGCTAACCAAGGTGAGTGTCACTGCGTTTACCGGTGGTATTTTCATGGAAAGCCTCCTTGGCTTGCCTTTCTGGTACGGAGCTATCGGATTGATCGTTATAACCGGTATTTTTACGATTTTGGGAGGAATGAAGGGCGTGATGACACTCTCGGCTATTCAAACACCAATTCTTATCATCGGCTCATTCCTTGTGCTTTTCTTAGGATTGGCAGCTCTCGGAGGTGGTAGTATTCCTGATGGATGGGCGGCGATGATCGATTATTCCAAGACCCTCAACAACGGGTATGGCACAAACCATATGTTCCACTTCGAGACGGGCGATCCCTTTTATGACGAATATCCCGGGCTTTGGGTATTTATTGGAGCTTCGATTATTGGTTTTTGGTATTGGTGTACCGACCAGCACATTGTTCAACGTGTGCTTGGACAAACAAAAGGTGAACCCAATGACGTAGTTATGAAACGTGCACGAAGAGGTACTATCGCTGCTGGTTATTTCAAAATATTACCGGTATTCATGTTTTTGATACCTGGTATGATTGCGGCAGCATTGGCGGCCCGTCCAGATAGCGGATTTACATTAACCGATCCTGATACAGCCTTTGGCTCTATGGTTAAATTCGTGTTGCCCGCCGGTGTGAAAGGCATTGTAACCATCGGGTTTATATCCGCATTGGTTGCCTCTTTGGCTGCATTCTTCAATTCCTGTGCAACGCTCTTTACAGAAGACTTTTATAAACCGATGTTTAAGGATAAAAGTGAAGCCCGTTACGTTTTGGTAGGTCGTATAGCTACAGTTGTTGTTGTAATCCTTGGTATTGTGTGGATACCTATCATGATGAGTCTTGGTAGTCTTTATTCCTATTTGCAAGGTATACAGTCGTTGCTCGCCCCAGCCATGGTGGCAGTATTCGTCATGGGTATCTTTTCCAAGAGAATTACCCCCAAGGCCGGTGAAGCAGGTTTGATAATAGGATTTCTGATTGGCATGGCGCGTTTGTTGACCAATATCTTTACCAATACGGGTAAAGACACCATGACAGGCTGGTATTGGGAATCCACCACTTGGTTCTGGCATACCAACTGGCTTATCTTTGAAATATGGTTGCTTGTCTTCATTATGTTGTTGATGGTCGTCGTATCATTCTTCACACCAAAGCCAACCGCTCAACAAATAGACGCTATCACTTTCACCAGCGACTACAAAAAACTTATCAAACAGAGTTGGAACAAGTGGGACGTTATCGCCTCTCTTGGAGTAGTGACTCTTTGTGGTTTGTTCTACTGGTACTTCTGGTAAAAGGAGGATGAGCGCGATTATTAGTTGTCTATTTTTGAACAAGAATGAATGATTATTTTGCTTTTTATTCATCATCCCACTTCTGACAACTTGTATTAAATTATAAATTTGCATTACCACTGCCTTCGGACAGTGGTAATGTTTTTAAAAACCTAATTTGATATTTTATATGATAAAGTCATTCCTGAGTTTTGCTTTATTGGCGTCGATTTCAGTTTGCTCCGTAGCCCAGGATTACAACTTTGTGGTGGACGCTAAGAAGCCTGGTGTGCCGATTCAACCCGATATGTATGGTATCTTCTTCGAGGATATAAACTTTGGAGCAGATGGCGGACTGTATGCCGAATTGATTAAAAACCGTTCGTTTGATTTCACCAATGCCCCTCTCACCGGGTGGACCACTTACGGATTGGTGAGTGTACAAGACAAAGGTGGCCCTTTTGAACGCAATCCGCATTATGTGCGCTTGACCAACAAATTCGAATTGTTGACAGGTACTGGTCTTGTCAACGAAGGCTTCAAAGGCATCGGGATCAAAAAAGATGAAAAATACAAGTTCTCTCTATACGCCCGTGCTTACGGCGACAAGCCCGTGAAAATTTTTGCCGAATTTATTGATAGCAAAAATGAAAACAGAGGGCGTGTCGAGATAGAGATATCGGGGAACGAGTGGAAAAAATATACAGGGGAGATCATTTCGAAAACTACCGACGCGCATGCAAAGTTAAATGTGGGAATGGGCGGTTCGTACGGCACGATTGATTTGGAACATATATCTCTTTTCCCTGCCAAAACATGGAAAGACCGTGAGGGCGGTATGCGTGCTGATATTGCTCAAGCATTGGCTGATTTGCATCCGGGTGTGTTCCGTTTTCCAGGTGGTTGCATCGTGGAAGGAAACAATTTGGCAACTCGTTACCAATGGAAAAACACCATCGGGCCTGTTGAAAATCGTCCGGTGAACGAGAATCGCTGGAATTATGAATTCAAGCACCGTTTTTTTCCAGATTACTTCCAGTCGTACGGATTGGGTTTCTTTGAATATTTCCAATTGTGTGAGGATTTCGGCGCACAGCCGCTTCCTGTGTTGAGCGTCGGTTTTTCGTGCCAATTTCAAAGGGGTAGGGAACAAGTTGTTTCTTTAGATTCTTTACAGCCTTACATTGACGACGCGCTTGACTTGATTGAATTCGCCAACGGCCCTGCCACCAGCAAGTGGGGGAAAATTCGTGCCGACATGGGACATCCTGCACCTTTCAATATGAAATATTTGGCTGTTGGAAATGAACAATGGGGAGCTCAATATCATATTTATTTGAAGGCTTTCATGGATCAAATCCGAAAAAAATATCCGAATATAAAAATCGTTGGTTCTTCTGGTCCGGATTCGGAGGGAGCGGAATTCGACCGTCTGTGGCCCCAAATGAAGGAGCTGAAAGTGGATTTGGTGGATGAGCATTTCTACCGTTCGGTGGATTGGTTCTTGAAAGGGGCAACCCGCTATGACAATTACGACCGTAAAGGACCAAAAGTGTTTGCCGGAGAATATGCCTGTCACACCCGTCCGGTGAAAAAGAACAGTTTTGAGGCGGCATTGGCGGAATCTGCTTTCCTGACAGGTGTGGAGCGCAACGCAGATGTGGTTCAGTTGGCAACTTATGCGCCGCTATTGGCTCACGTGGACGCTTGGCAGTGGAATCCCGATTTGATTTGGTTCGACAACTTACGTATGGTGAAATCGGTGAATTATTATGTGCAGCAATTGTATAGCCATTACAAAGGAACGAATGTGCTTCCGATCAAATTGGACGGGGCAAATATTACCGGACAAGACGGATTGTATGCCAATGCTGTGATTGACGTTCAAAAACGCCAGATTATCGTGAAAGTGGCCAATGCATCCACAATGGATAAGAATGTGAAAATTCAGTTGGCAAACCTTAAGCAACGTTCACTGGTGAAACCTGTTGCGGAAAGTATTTTACTTAAAGGCGACATGGATAAGGAAAATGCCTTGGATGAACCAAACACTACAGTTCCAAAGGTTTCGCAAGTAAATCTTTCTGGTAACGACCTGCATGTTAAAGTTCCAGCACAATCGTTTAATGTATATGTGATAAGCTTGTAGCTTTGTCTTTTTTTTAAAGATCTTGATTTAGCGAGCTTTTATATATGAATTACCACTGCCCAAAGGCGGTGGTAATTTTTTTTCGTGTATCCTCCGAATGTTTTAGTCGTTGTCCCTTTTAGCGCTTTTTCTTATCAAATATTTCCGATATCGCTTGTAGCCCACATACCCCAATAGAGCCAGCAGGATCAATGCCCAGATATTAAAGAAGAAAACAAGGATTGATTGTAGCATATCCCAACCATTTTTGAGGGCATAAAGTATTTTAAACCAATATGTGGTTCGTATTCCTTCACATTTTGTTCGTTTTCAGCCAACCCGTGTTGCACTCCTTGTTTTTGGTAAATCATGAGTGTGATGGTGCTGTAATTTAGTTGGTCTTCCAGCGATAAATTGGTGATAATTGCATTGTCTGCATCTTGCTGTTTGTTCAAAAGATTTTCTTCCGCATCCGTAGTTTCGTCCAATTTTCGTCCTTTTTTATCAATAGCTGAAGTGAGCCGTTTCTGATGCTCTTCTGTGCGTTTGAAAGTCAGGTTGTTCGCTTGTATTTGGAGGGCTACGTTGTCGGCTTTGATGATCCGATAATCAAGATACAAATAACTTTCTATGCTTGTTCCGTTAAAATATAGAGGAGAACGATTTCCTAATTTCATAATTGTTGCGTTTTTTCCCTTTTCCAAGAATGTTTGGCTTATGGAGTCTTTGTTTTGTGTGGGTTTGTCCAAAACTTTAAGAGATAAATGAAGCCTTCGAAGCAAAATTGTGGGGACGGATATTGCTAATAAATAAATAATTACTATCTTTGCGACCGCTTTACGTAATCTCTGACGGGAAAGGCTCGTGAATATTGCGTTATTAATCATTTTATAGCTATAATAAAAATGGATTTAGTTAAGATTGCTGAAGAAGCATTTGCCACAAACAAAACGTATCCCAAATTTAAAAGTGGTGATACTGTGACAGTTGCATACCGTATCATTGAGGGCAACAAGGAGCGCGTACAACAATACCGCGGAGTTGTGATTAAGATTGCTGGTCACGGAGAGAAAAAACGTTTCACCGTGCGCAAAGTCTCTGACAACATCGGCGTAGAAAGAATTTTCCCTATCGAATCACCGTTTATCGATAGCATTACCTTGAACAAAGTGGGTAAGGTTCGCCGTGCGAAATTGTATTACCTTCGTAAACTTACAGGTAAAAAAGCAAGAATCAAAGAAAAAAGAGTGGTTACAAACGCTTGATTTATTTTGCGAAAAAAAACAAGAAAGCACTTCTCCATCGAGGTGCTTTTTTATTTTTAGCAAATAAGTGAACAAGTATATATGGGCAAGCGAACAAGGCTCTAAAGTCACTCATTCACGGGGTTTTCCATGGCACAAGGGCACTTTCCAGAACGACTTGTTGCGTCTGTCGTTCAATTATTTTTGATTTTTTTGCATCAAACCCGTTTTCATCCGGTAAAATGATTATTTTTGCGAACTGAAAAATAAACTTGAATTGCGCTGCGAGGCATTTGTTTGTAGGAATGCCGGACAGTGAATTTTATAAAAAGTATATGATAAAAATTACCTTTCCCGATGCCTCCGTGCGTGAATATGCCGAAGGGACTACATCGTTGCAAATCGCTGAAAGCATCAGCTCAAGATTAGCACAAGACGTGCTAGCTGCAAAAGTTAACGGAGAAATATGGGATTTGACTCGCCCGCTCAGCACCGACGCTACGGTGAATTTGTTGAAATGGGACGACGAAGACGGGAAGCATGCTTATTGGCACTCTTCCGCCCACCTGATGGCTGAAGCTGTTCAAATACTCTACCCACATGCCAAGTTTGGAATCGGTCCGGCCATTGAAAATGGGTTCTATTATGACATCGATTTTGGTGACACACCGGTGAAAGATGCCGATTTTCCAAAAATTGAAGCCAAAATGATGGAACTGATTGCTAACAAAGAAGAAATTGTTCGCAAAAGCATTTCCAAAACGGATGCCTTGGCTATGTTTGACAACCGTGGTGAAAACTACAAGGTGGAACTTATCACCGATTTGGCTGACGGAACAATTACTACCTATACGCAAGGTACGTTTACCGATCTTTGCCGCGGGCCTCACTTGCCGAATACGTCTTATATCAAGGCTGTAAAGATATTGAGCGCTGCCGGTGCATACTGGCGGGGCGATGAAAAAAGGAAACAGTTGACCCGTTTGTATGGGATCACTTTTCCAAAGAAAAAATTGTTGGACGAATACCTCACTTTGCTGGAGGAAGCCAAGAAGCGCGACCACCGAAAAGTGGGCAAGGAACTTGAATTGTTCGCTTTTTCTCAAAATGTGGGTGCAGGTTTGCCTTTGTGGTTGCCTCGTGGAACGCAATTGCGCCTTCGCCTCGAAGATTTTCTGAAGAAAATTCAAAAGCAATTTGATTACGACCAGGTGATGACTCCCCATATCGGAAGCAAACTTTTGTATGTCACTTCCGGGCATTATGCCAAATATGGAAAAGATTCGTTTCAGCCAATCCATACGCCCGACGAAAACGAAGAATTCTTGTTGAAACCGATGAACTGTCCCCATCACTGCGAGATATATAAGGTAATTCCCCGCTCTTACAAGGATTTGCCTTTGCGTTTGGCCGAATTTGGAACGGTATATCGTTACGAACAGAGCGGCGAGCTTCACGGTTTGACTCGTGTTCGAGGGTTTACTCAGGACGACGCACACATTTTCTGTACACCCGACCAGTTGAAAGACGAATTTTTGAAAGTGATGGATATTATTTTCATCATCTTCAAGGCTTTGGATTTCGAAAACTTTGAAGCCCAAATATCTTTGCGTGATCCGAACGACAAAGAAAAATACATCGGATCGGACGAAAATTGGGACAAGGCTGAACGCGCTATCATTGAAGCATGTCAGGAAAAGGGCTTGAAAACCAAAACCGAATTGGGTGAAGCAGCTTTCTATGGTCCAAAACTTGACTTCATGGTGAAAGATGCCATTGGCCGCCGTTGGCAGTTGGGTACCATCCAGGTGGATTACAACTTACCCGAACGTTTTGGCTTGGAATACACCGGATCCGACAACCAGAAGCATCGTCCTGTGATGATCCACCGTGCGCCGTTTGGATCTATGGAACGTTTTGTGGCCGTGTTGATCGAGCATACCGGCGGGAAATTCCCCTTGTGGTTGACCCCGGATCAGGTTGTGATATTGCCTATCAGCGAGAAGTTCAACGACTATGCCGGCAAAGTGGCCAAGTATCTTAAAAAACAGGATATTCGTGCTCATGTGGACGACCGTAACGAGAAAATTGGACGCAAAATCCGCGACAATGAGTTGAAAAGGATACCTTATTTGCTTGTCGTAGGGGAGAAAGAGGCCGAAAATGAAGAAGTTTCGGTAAGAAAACAGGGTGAAGGTGATAAAGGTTCAATGAAATTTACTACCTTTGCCGAGCAATTAACGGAAGAAGTGGATAGACTGATGAATTCTTGGGAACTGGAAGATTAATCGGTTGATTGTATGAGCTTTTGTTCATGCTTCGGAAATTATAATCTGTATAAATTAATTTATAATAATCACATATACAGCAGAGCATTTTATTTTACTGAATGAGAAACAGCAATTTTAATAACAACAAAGACAAAGACAAAGATTTGTACCGTATCAATGAAAAGATACGTGTCAGAGAAGTCCGATTAGTAGGAGAAAACGTAACACCTGGGGTTTATTCGATTCAAGAAGCCCTGAGAATGGCAGATCAGGAAGGACTTGATCTCGTTGAAATTTCTCCAAATGCTGCGCCCCCTGTATGTCGTATTACAGATTACCAGAAGTTTCTGTATCAACAGAAAAAGAAGCAGAAGGAACAGAAGGCGAAATCCGTTAAGGTAATTGTCAAAGAAATTCGTTTCGGTCCTCAGACTGACGATCACGACTTCAATTTCAAGTTGAAACATGGTAAAACTTTTCTTGAAGAAGGTTCTAAAGTGAAAGCTTATGTATTCTTCAAAGGACGTTCTATCTTATTCAAAGAACAAGGAGAAGTATTGTTGCTTCGTTTTGCTGCAGAATTGGAAGACTACGGAAAGGTGGAAAGCATGCCTACTTTGGAAGGGAAGAAAATGATTATCATGTTGTCTCCTAAAAAAGTACCGGCAAAAGCCCCAGCTGCCAAAAAAACAGAACCAGCCAAGCCAGCCAAAGAAGGCGAAAAAAGCCCTAAGCCAGAAGTTGCTGAAACTAAAACAGAGGAGGCGGCGAAGTCAGAAGAATGAAAAATACCTGTCGGCGACGGCAGGTGTGACTTAAATATAGTTTATTAAATTTATCAACAAGATGCCTAAAATTAAGACTAATTCCGGTGCCAAAAAGAGGTTTGCCCTTACCGGATCAGGAAAGATCAAGAGAAAACATGCTTTCAAAAGTCATATTTTGACGAAGAAAACAAAAAAACAAAAAAGAGCGCTTACTCACTTCACAACAGTGAGCAAGGTAGATGAAAAAGCCGTTAAGCAGCTTTTAGCTCTCAGGTAATTGTTTTCAAAAGAAGTTTTTAATCAGGTTTATTAACAGAGTGTATGCAGCTAAGAGTTTTCTGAAGAGTAAGGAAACCGCTAACATTCAAAACACATCTTATTATGCCAAGATCAGTCAATCATGTTGCCTCGCGCAACCGCAGAAAAAAAGTTCTGAAATTAACAAAGGGTTATTACGGTGCCCGCAAAAATGTATGGACAGTTGCCAAGAATACTTGGGAAAAAGGTCTTACTTATGCATTCCGTGACCGTCGTGCGAAAAAACGTAACTTCCGTGCGTTATGGATTCAGCGTATTAATGCTGCAGCTCGTTTGGAAGGTTTTTCTTATTCTCGTTTGATGGGAGCGCTTCACAAGAATGGTATTGAAATCAACCGTAAAGTTCTTGCCGATTTGGCCATGAACCATCCGGAAGCTTTTAAGGCTATTGTTGACAAAGTAAAATAAGACAAGTAGTCTTTTTATACACACAAAACGGAAATCTCAAAATTAGGGTTTCCGTTTTTATTGTATATACTGACATTATTTCTGAAAATAGAAATTAATTTTGCAACTAGTTTTATTGTTATTGATTGGCAATAAATATATTAAGGCAAACTTATCAATAAACGATTTATATGCTTTCCCCCCGGCCATTTATACACGATCCACACCGTTTAAGATGATGCCAAAGTGTTGACGGTAAACTCCAATATTGGCTTCACACGCACGGGTTCTATCGTGTTGCGGTTCGGTTCCATTGGAAGTGCTGAATTTGATGATGGGGCAGAACATATGAATACTTTGATTACCATGTCCGTGAAAATATTTATGCTTGATCCACCCAAAGAGAAAAAATCACCATTGGTTACGATGGATTCGGAATAAATTTGGCATGGTTGGGGTGGAAAGGAACACAGGTGGAATGGCGGAAAGTATTCACACACCGGATTTTTCTTGTTTGCCCAATGATATAGATTCTTATTTTGCTTTTTGTTGGCAATAATAAGAGCGATACTTAAGAAAACAATCATTTAATATTAGCTATCTAAATAGAAAGTGAGGGGTGGATAATTCAGCTACGACAATAAAATAATGTTTTTTTCCGTTATTTACTGATAGAGAGAAACCTTTGACTATATACTGGGTGTTTGGATAGAAATGGCATGAAATGCGACGTTTTCAAAAACATTCTGAATCATTAATTATAAATGGGAAAAAGCATATTTACCACATTTTGCATTTTGGGGTTGTTTGTGTTTGCACCAAACAAATTGGTAGCAAAAGATAGCTCTTTTTATGCGGCAAGTTCTGTGCTGTCAAGCGGCACGTGGTATAAAATACGAGTTTCTGCCGATGGCATTTATAAATTGACTTATGCCGACTTAAAGAACATGGGGATTTCTGACCCTTCTCTCGTCGAAATTCGAGGATATGGAGGATGGATGTTGGATGAAGACTTCTCGGAAACATATTACGACGATTTGCCCCAAGTGGCTGTGTGGATGAACAAAGGCTCCGATGGGGTTTTCAACTCTGGAGATTACCTGCTTTTCTATGGAAGAGGTCCTTTAAAGGTGACCCGGTCGTCGCAAGAATTTGTGCAAACCAATAATCCATACTCCAATTACGGCTATTATTTTGTGTCTCAAGGCACGGTCGAATCTCTGCAGATGGATTCCACTGCTTCTGCTTCCGTCTCTTCTACAGATTCAGTTGTGACCACATATAGTGACTATTTGATTCATGAAGAGGATGAGGTGAATCTATTGGAAAGCGGACGGGAATTTTATGGGGAAAGTTTCTATAGTACCACATCTCAGAATATTACGATGGACATTTCCGGAATAGTTAGCTGGATTGGATACAGGTTTGATTTCATATCAAAGCCGTCTTCTTCTGTAAGTTTGACATTAAGCCTTAATGGTGAGTCTATATATTCAGGCAGCATTGGTGCCAACACGGACAGCTATTCGGCAGGAACGGTGGTAAATAAATTTATCACAGGGATTTCAACAGTTTCCGAAGACAATATTTTTAATTTCAAATTGGGAAGTTCTTCGACGCCAAATTCATATCTCAACTATCTCAGGGTTTATTTTAAGAGGACGTTGCAATCTTATGGCGCAGTGACCTTTTTCCGAAACGAAGTGGATGATTTGAAATGTAAATATTCAATAGCTAATGCAACATCCAATATGATGGTGTTTGATGTTACGGGAAATATATTGCCAACCGTTCAAGAGACTTCTTATGACAATGGAACACTAAGTTTTGGCATGACTAATTCATCACAACACGAATTTGCCTTAGTAGATTTGTCCGAAACAATTCCCACGCCAGATATAGTAGGTAAAATATCGAATCAAAATCTCCATGCTCTGGAAACAGCAGAGATGGTTATTATTGCTCCATCAGTTTATGATAGCTATGCACAGGAATTGGCTGAGGCTCATTACGAGAATTCAGGTTTGACCACTTTGATTGTTGATCCTAATGATATTTACAATGAATTTTCATCTGGAAATCCGGATGCGACAGCCTACCGCCGGTTCATGAAGATGTTCTATGATAGGGGTAGTTCTGCGGATGATAGGCCGAAATATTTGTTGTTGTTCGGGAATGGCTCCTACGACAATAAATTTATTAGTTCAGAGTTATCGGATACGGAAAAAAAAGGCTACCTGTTGACATACCAGTCGGTGGCTTCTACGAATGAAAGAAGTTCTTATGTAACGGACGATTACTTTGGATTCCTTCAGGAGGAAAGTGCATTAACAATAGGCAGTGCCAAGTTGTGTCTGGGAATTGGACGATTTCCAATTAGATCGACAGATGATGCTGAGGTGCTGGTGGCTAAAAGCATTGCTTATATGAATGATTCCGATCCGGGAATTTGGAAGAATAATCTTTGCTTTTTGGCCGACGACGCTGTCGGTGCCACGGGCTATAGCCCCACTAGCGAGATGGCTCATGAAACACAAACAGACAAGTATGCGGAATACGTTCAAAGTAACTATCCTAATTTTATAGTCAACAAAATCTATATGGATTCATATAAACGGGTTGTCCAATCCAATGGGAATAGGTATCCTGATGCCCAGACCGCTCTGTTGAAAAAGATTAATTCAGGTCAGCTTGTTGTTAATTATGTCGGGCATGGTTCATCTCGAGATTGGGCTCATGAATATATTATGACATATAGCGATTTTCAATCCCTTACGAATACGCATTTACCTTTGTTTATTACTGCCACATGCGATTTCAGCCGGTTTGATGGAGACGATGTCTCAGGAGGAGAGGCGGCTCTGTTGAACTCTGAAGGTGGTGCTATAGCCATGCTTTCCACTGTCCGTGTCGTATATATATCGAACAACGATATCATGGGCACGAATATATACAAAAATATATTCCAACGGGATTCAGATGGCACATCTCTAAGGTTTGGAGATATTATCAAACGCTCGAAATTGTCGTTTACTTCAAGTGATGAAAACAAAGTCCGGTTTTTATTATTGGGAGATCCTGCCTTGAGGCTCTCTTATCCCGACAGTACATACAAAGTCAAGGTCACAAAGATCAATGATGAAGATGTTTCTACTGCAACCATCAATATTTCTGCACTATCGGATGTGAAACTGGATGGTCAGATTGTGGATGGCAGCGGTACTCTCGTGAGTGATTTCAATGGTAAAGTATCCACCGTCGTTTTTGATGCAGAACAAAGTTTGCAAACTTTAGATAATGGTGGCGATGGAAGTGTTTTTTCCTATCTAAATTATCTTAATACATTGTTTACAGGTACCTTAGACGTGGAGGATGGAGTCTTTAGTTATGAGTTTGTTGTGCCGAAAGACATTATGTATTCTAGCGATAATGGAAAAATGAGTTTTTTTGCTTGGGAAAGTGGCGGTAGAAGTGCACAGGGTTCTTTCTTGGAATATACGGTAAATGGTACTGATACAACTGCCGAATCAGATTCAGATGGACCAGAGTTCACAGCATTCTATCTGAATACATCTGATTTTGTATCGGGGGGAAAAGTCAATTCTACCCCCATGCTGTATGTGGGCCTGGAAGATGCAAGTGGAATAAATCTTTCTGGTGGGATTGGGCATGTTCTTGAACTTGTTGTAGATGGAACAACCTATTACGACATCACGTCTAATTTTTCATCATCAGGAACTTCCACAAAAGAAGGCTACATAAATTATTCGATCCCAGAGTTGACCGAAGGCAAACATACGCTTAAAGTGACAGTTTGGGACGTTTGGAACAACTATTCAGAGAAAAGCATAGATTTCCTTGTTGATGGTTCATACAAGGCTAGTGTTATTGAGTTCTCACTTGCCCAAAATCCAGTTAAAGAATATGCCCGCTTCTTATTTTCATCGAATGTTCCGCAATCAACTCTAAGTATAAGGTATGATGTTTATTCTATGGCGGGTGAACTAATTTGGTCTCATCAGGAAACAGGTGCATCCGATTCGCTCGAGAATTATTCTTATGATTGGGACTTGAAAACCAATAATGGAGCAGATATTCGCCCCGGTATTTATATTTGCAGACTGACAGTTTCCCTAGATGGTAATCAGAAGAGTTCAAAGGCCTTGAAGCTAATCGTGTTGGCTAAGTGAAGGTGCTGCGAAGGGTTGATGTAGCGAGATTGTCTCCGAGAAAGGTTCGCTTGATGTATTTTTGAACATTCTATTTGATATATAAATGAAAATCATTGCTATTGCCCAGAACTATCTGGCTCATAACAAAGAGATGAATTCTCCGTTTTCAAGTGAACAAAGACCTCCCGTGCTTTTCATTAAGCCTGAGTCTGCACTCTTAAAGGATGGTAAACCATTTTTCTATCCAGATTTTTCGAACGATATTCATTACGAAACAGAAATTGTAGTAAAAATATCTAGGTTGGGTAAAAATATTGCAAAACGATTTGCTCATAGGTATTATGAAGAGTGTACCGTGGGCATTGACTTTACAGCACGCGACTTGCAATCTGAATTGAAGAAAATCGGAATGCCTTGGGAGATCTCTAAAGGATTTGATAATTCCGCAGCCATAGGGGTTTTTATTAAGAAAGATTCCTTGTTTGTAGAAGATAATTCTGTAGATTTTAGCCTCTCTATCAATTCGAGAAGGGTTCAACAAGGAAATTCTGCCGATATGATCCATTCAATAGATGAAATTATCGAATATGCAAGTCGGTTCTTTACGCTGAAAATTGGAGATTTAATCTTCACTGGAACACCAGTCGGTGTTGGCCCAGTGAAAATAGGGGATAGGCTGGAGGGTTATTTGAACGACAGGAAGCTATTGGATTTCTATGTAAGATGAGAACAGGTTCCCGAACGACGTGTTTGAAGGAAATTATGCCTCAGTTATATGAATAAAATAATACAAAAAATACTGATATTATTACAAATATGGGGATCCGTGTCTTTTTCTATGATGGCAAAAGATGCTTCTTTCTATGCTGCGAATTCGGTCTTGTCGTCCGGCACTTGGTGGAAAATACGCATTCCTTCCGACGGCGTATATAAACTTACTTATGAGGATCTCATAAGCATGGGGTTCACTAATCCGGCGCATGTTCAGATTCGAGGCTATGGTGGATGGGTGTTGGATGAAGATTTTTCGACAAGCTATTATGACGACTTGCCTCAAATATCTGTTTGGATGAACAAAGGCGCAGACGAGATTTTTAATCAAGGTGATTATGTGCTGTTTTATGGCAGAGGCCCGCTTAAAATCACCCGAAGCGGTATTGATTTCGTGCAAACTAACAATCCATATTCCAATTATGGATATTATTTTGTTACAGAAGGTCAGGATGAGCCTAAGCAGATGGGCAACATCTCTTCTTTGACAAATTTCGACATTGATGTCACTACTTACAGCGACTACATGATCCATGAAAAAGATGATGTGAATCTTCTCGAATCAGGACGTGAATTTTACGGAGAATATTTTTATTTGAATAATTCCCAAGATATTAGTTTCGATATTCCTGGCATCGTGAGTTGGGATGGATACTATTTTAATTTTATACTTAAACCTTCATCTCCTGTTAATTTAGTTTTTGGCCTGAATAAAAAGGATTTATACACAAGGGTTGTTGGAGCAAACACCAATACCCATTCTGCCGCGACTTCAATCAATCAATATATTACAGGTGTGTCCTCTGTGTCTGAAACAAATATTTTTAATATTGCATTGAGCAGTACTGCAATAAAAAATTCCTATCTGAATTTTTTGCGGGTCTATTTCAAAAGGAACCTACAGCCTTATAATACAGTGACATTTTTCAGAAATGATTTGGACAGCCTAACCCACCGTTATCTGATTGCCAATGCGACAGAAAATATGATTGTTCTCGATGTCACAGATAACATTAGTCCTTCAATTCAGGAAACATCATATGCAAATGGACAATTGAGCTTTTCCTCCAGTGCTTCCTCCCTGAGGGAGTATGCTTTGGTGGATTTGTCCAAACAAATAGCCACGCCCGATATCACCGGGAAAATAGCCAACCAAGATCTTCATGCCTTGGCAAAATACGACATGATTATTATTTCACCACAGGCCTACAAAAGCTATGCTCAAAAATTAGCGGATTTGCATTACGAGAAGGACAGTTTGTCATCCATTGTGGTTGATCCCAACGAGATTTACAATGAGTTTTCGTCTGGAAATCCCGATGCAACTGCTTTGCGTCGTTTTCTGAAAATGTTTTATGACCGAGGAACTTCTGATTCAGACCGACCCAAATATCTCCTATTGTTTGGTGCCGGAACATATAATAATAAGTTTATTAATTCCTCGTTGAGTGATTCCTCCAAATCGAATTATCTTTTGACTTACCAATCCATTAACTCTTTAAGTCAAACAAGCTCATTTGTCACCGATGACTATTTCGGCTTTTTGCAAGAAGAGGGAATCCTGAACATTGCGGCATCCAAATTGTGTTTGGGAATAGGACGTTTGCCCGCCCGCAGCCTAAAAGAAGCCGAGGTCTTTTTGGATAAGATTTCTTCCTACATGGAAGATACAAATTATGGCATCTGGAAGAATAATATTTGTTTTTTGGCTGACGATGCTGTTGGAGCAACAGGCTATAGCCCAACTACAGAGATGTATCACGAAAAACAATCCGATAAATATGCTGAGTATGTCCAAATCAAATATCCCAATTTTGTGGTCAATAAGATTTATGAGGATTCCTATAGGCGCATTGGGCAGTCAAATGGATATAGGTATCCAGATGCGCAAACAAGCTTGAAAAACAAGCTCAATGAAGGCCTTTTGGTGCTGAACTATATTGGCCATGGCTCAAGCCGTAGCTGGACACATGAGGGACTAATGACATTCACGGATCTTCAATCTCTCAGAAATAGGTATCCCCCGCTTTGGATCACTGCCACATGCGATTTTAGCCGTTTTGATTCCGATGCAGCTTCGGGAGGGGAAGCCGCCCTGGCTAATTCCCAGGGCGGAGCTATCGCATTGCTTTCAACCGTGCGCGTTGTCTATATTGCCAATAATGACAGCATGAGTACCAATATCTATAAAAACATTTTTGAACGCGATAACGGGAAAGCTCTTAGATTTGGCGATATGATAAGAAAATCAAAATTATCTTTTACTACAAACGATGAAAATAAAGTAAGGTTTCAGCTTCTGGGAGATCCTGCACTTCGATTGGCATATCCAGACGACGCTTACAAGGTAAAAGTAACCTCTGTCAATGGGGCTGATGTTTCTTCATCAGATACTTTGACTGTTTCGGCTCTTTCCCATGTTAAAATTAGTGGGCAAATTGTTGATGGCGATAGCAATCTTTCAAATGATTTTTCGGGTAAGGTTTCTTGTGTTGTTTTCGATGCTCAGCAAGATTTGAAAACCCGCGACAATGGAGGTGACGGTAGTATCTTTTATTACAAGGGTTACTCAAATTCGATTTACTCGGGTACTGTCAATGTGGAAAATGGCGCTTTTGATTGTGAATTTATAGTACCCAAGGATATTGCCTACACCAAAAAACACGGGAAAATGAGCTTTTATGCTTGGGAGGATGCCGGTCGCACAGCCCAAGGTGCGTTCCTAGCCTACAAAGTGAATGGGACAAATGCCGCGGCTTCTACCGACACTTCTGGGCCTCAAATCAACTCACTATATTTGAACTCTACAGATTTTGTGTCTGGAGGAAGCGTGAATGTGACCCCAACTTTCCATGTGGGCTTAAGTGACGAAAGCAGCATCAACCTTTCGTCAGGACTAGGACACACTGTTAATTTGATTATTGATGGACAAACACAATACGATATCACGTCCCATTTTGTGTCAACCAGTTCTTCAGCTAAAGAGGGTTATATAGACTACACCTTGCCTGAATTGGCTGAAGGTACCCATTCTCTCAAATTTACGGTTTGGGATGTTTTCAACAATTATTCAGAACAATATGCAGATTTTGTTGTGGTTGATAACAACAAGACTTATGCTTCGGAATTTTCTTTTGCGAAAAATCCAGTTGTTGGTTCTGCTGATTTCTTATTCTCTACCGACGCAAAATCTGCCGATATATCTGTTCGTTATGATGTTTATTCGGCCAGCGGAGAGCTGGTGTGGTCGCACCGTCAGGCGGGCTCTTATATCACGATGGGCAACTATGCGTACAGTTGGGATTTGAAAACAATTTCAGGGGAATCAATCCGCCCAGGGGTTTATCCATGCAAGGCGACCGTATATATTAACGGAAACCAACAAAGCACAAAGACCCTCAATTTAATAGTTTTCGCACAATAAAATTGATTTATTTAAGTTTTATGTTAGAAATCCGGTAGAGTTTGGAAGCAGTCGTTCACGAAGTATCTCTCTGCCATTCTAATATTCATTCATATACAAATTGTTGAAATGAACACAAGAAAGATTATATTTATTTTGATTTTTGCTTTTGGGGCACAGTCTTTGGCATTTGTTTTTGCAGATACCTCAAGTGATGACACGGAAAAATTTAATCCGATTAATACCGCTGCCCCTTCGTTGAGCATTGCGCCGGATGCACGTGCTGGGGGTATGGGAGATGTGGGTGTGGCAACTTCGCCGGACGTATATTCCCAATATTGGAATCCAGCTAAATATGCATTTGCTACGAGCAAATCAGGCATTTCCATTTCATATACTCCTTGGCTGCAAAAATTAGTGAACGATATTTATTTAGCGAATGTGACCGGCTATTACAAATTTGGGACTGATAATAATCAGGCTTTGAGTGCGTCCCTGCGTTATTTTTCCATTGGAGATGTGCCTATATATGAAGATGGTGAGGAAACCAGTTCCTATTCAATTGCTCCCTATGAAATGGCTCTCGATATTGCTTATTCCCGCAAACTAACTCAATCCTTTTCGATGGGCGTGGCTTTCCGATACATACGGAGTGATTATTCGTATTTAGGATCTGATGGGGATGCTATTGTTCCCGGCAACACCATTGCAGCCGACATCTCGGGTTACAACGAGTCATATGTGATGCTTGGCCAAACGGAAGCACTTCTTGGACTGGGATTCAATGTCTCCAATATTGGAAATAAAATTTCTACCGATGGTGGCGACAACTATTCCTATATTCCTACCAACTTGCGTTTGGGAGCTTCCTTGACATATCCCATGGATGATTACAACACCATTGCGTTTAGTGCGGATATTAACAAGCTGCTTGTACCAACCCCACCGGTACAGGGAGATGATGAAGATGATGATGATTATGAACTGCGTGTTTATGCCTATAATAATCAGAATTCTGCTATTTCTGGGATTTTCAAGTCTTTCTCCGATGCTCCGGGTGGTTTGAAGGAGGAACTTCAAGAAGTGATGTGGTCGGCAGGTGTAGAATACAACTATAACAAGCAATTTACCCTTCGCGGAGGTTACTTCAATGAAAACCAAAACAAAGGGAATCGGAAATATTTCACGTTTGGTGCCGGTTTCAAATTGAATGTTTTCCAGTTGGATGCTTCTTATCTGGTTTCAACTGCCCAAACTAATCCGTTGGACCAAACACTTCGTTTTTCGATTTCGTTTGATATGGATGGCTTGAAAAGCTTGTTTGGCCGCGGGCGTTAATTTTTATCTTGGTATGAATTTTAGAGTAGGATTCGGTTACGATGTACATAGGTTGGCTGACAATAGGGAGTTGTGGCTTGGTGGGATAAAGATAGATCATCCACGAGGGTTATTGGGGCATTCCGATGCCGATGTGCTGATCCACGCTATTTGTGATGCACTTTTGGGAGCAGCTAATTTGAGGGATATCGGCTTCCATTTTCCCGATACGGCAGGAGAATACAAAAATATCGACAGCAAGCTCTTGTTGGCACGCACAAAAGCTCTTTTGTTGCAAAAAGGCTACAAAGTTGGTAATATTGATGCCACCATTTGCGCCGAACATCCGAAAATCAATCCACATATTCCAAAAATGCAGCAAGTTATGTCCGAAATTTTGGGTATTGGGGAAGATTATTTGTCAATTAAGGCCACCACATCCGAGAAAATGGGATTTGTTGGCCGGGAAGAGGGCTTTTCTGCTTATGCAGTAGCACTTATAGAAAAAATAAAATGACTATCTTTGCATCGGAAATCGAATTTGTTCGGTTTCCGATGTTTTTTTCAGGGAGGTGCTTTTGGCTGTGTTGGTTTGTATGAGAGATTTTCGGCTTTAAGTTTTTGATTTCCCGTTCCTACTAACCCTATAATTATTTGCTCTTCTTGTGAAAACGATATTGGAAAAAACAGACGATGGTTCGCACACGCTGTTTGTGCCAGAACTTAAAGAACATTACCATTCGGTGAATGGCGCCGTGCAGGAGTCGCGCCATGTTTATATTGAAGCAGGTGTCCGTGCTTGCGAAAAAGACACTGTACGCATCTTTGAAGTGGGCTTTGGCACGGGGCTGAACGCCCTCCTTACTTATCTTGACGCTTTAGATTCTCGAAAAAATATTTACTATTCTTCTATCGAATTATTCCCTATTTCGCTGCAATTGGTGAATAGCCTGAATTATCCATCCTTGTTTTCATCCGAACAAAAAACTGTTTTCAAAGATTTGCATCTCTGTGCATGGGATCAGCAGGTGGATGTTACGGACTTTTTTCATCTGAAAAAGATTCAAGGAAGTTTGTTGGAATACGATTTGGATGGTGAAGGATTGTTTGATGTTGTTTTTTACGATGCTTTTGCTCCCGACAAACAGCCGGAAATGTGGAAACAGTCCATTTTCACGAAGCTTTTCAAAACTCTTTCGCCTGGCGGGATTTTTGTGACCTATTGTGCCAAGGGAGTTGTGCGCCGAATGTTGCAGAAAAGTGGCTTTGAAGTGGAACGCTTAGCGGGCCCTCCAGGAAAGAGGGAGATGCTGCGGGCAAGAAAGCCTGTCGGAGAATGTTAGTGCAATGAATTATTTAAAAAGCCAACATCCGACGGGCAGAAGAACAAAGTGTTTTTGCCGAATGAATTGAAAAAGTGTACCAGGATAAAAGTGGATAAGGATACCCTGTTTATCGTGATCGATTCGGAAAAAATCAAGTCCTCGTATGCAGGTAAAGGTAAATCGGGCATTGACGGGGTGAATTATCTGATTTATGCAGATAATGTCGATTTTATCAATTTGGTTCCAAGCATGAAAACCGAGATCAATGGATTGCATGCACAACTCATACGTGTGAATAGCGAGGGTGATGTGAAAGTAGAATCCTGTATTGCCGATAGGCTGGAGTCGGCCAGTGGGAATTTGAATCTGAAAAACAACAGGTTGAAACAACTGAATCTGGATCTTGACAAAGTGTACGATTGGAAGGTGGAGAATTGTCAAATTGAGGAAGAAAACCTTTCTGGAAGCAATACGCATTACATCAAAACACCAAGGTCGGAAACCAAAGCATTGAATTGGCATCCCAAAAACAAAGATGCGAGGTTGAATATTGAGCTATCCGCTGATTCGGCACGGCTTGTGTTCAAATAACGCCCTTGTTTTCTTTTTGTTTTTTTTAACAGGACGGGTGGCTTCAGGCCATCCGTCTTGCGTTTAATTCTCCAGCAAAACAAGAGCTGCTTATCCCCTGTTGGGGCGACTTCAAGTTGGCTTGGCAGTGGGGAAATATAGATGAATTTTCTTTATAAATAAAAAAAGAAAAATAAGTTTGATTATTGGGATATTAAGACTAATTTTGCACCTCAAAATTCAAGGAATCCGTTTCTTTCGAACCCTTTGTAATTCAATATCCAATAGATAGAAATCAATAATACATTAAAATAATTCATCAAATATGAACGTAACTCAAACCAATGTGGATAGCGTAAACGCTATACTAACTGTGTCGATTGCGAAAGCAGATTATCAGGAAAAATTGGACAAATCATTGAAAGATTTTCGCAAAAAAGCAAACGTTCCGGGTTTTCGTCCGGGAACAGTTCCAGTAGGAATGGTGAAGAAAATGTATGGCAAATCTATTTTGGCTGAAGAAATAAACAAACTGGTAGGCGAAAACCTCTACAAATACATCCAGGACAACAAATTGGATGTTTTGGGCGAACCGCTTCCTAATTTGGAAAAACAACAACCCATCGACTTTGCGCACGAAGGTGATTACGAATTTTCTTTCGATGTGGCATTGGCTCCCGAAATCAATTTGTCGTTGAGCAAAAACGACGAGATCCCGTATTATAAGATTGAGGCAACAGAAGAATTGATTGAACGTCAGGTTGCGTCTTACAAACAAAACTATGGCAAATACGATAGCATTCAGGAAGAAGCAAAGGATACCGACTTGTTGAAGGGTACTGTCGTGGAGCTTGAAGGCGGCCAACCCAAAGAAGATGGGATTAACCTTGAAAATGCTGTCCTGATGGCTTCTTATATGAAAGACAAGGAAGAACAAGATAAATTTGTCGGCGCAAAGGTGGGCGACAAAATCATTTTCAACCCGGGAAAAGCTTATGATGGCAACGAGACCGAAATCGCTTCATTCCTTCATGTGGAAAAAGAAGAACTACAAGATATTGCAGCCGAATTTAGTTTTGAAATCACAGATGTGACCCGTTATCAGGAAGCTGAATTGGATCAGGCTTTGTTTGACAAGGTATTTGGCGAGAATGTGGTGACTACCGAAGCTGATTTCCATACCAAGGTGAAAGAGGTGATCGAGCAGCAATTTGCTCCTGACAGCGATTATAAATTCCTGTTGGATGCCCGCGTGTTGCTGGAAGGCAAAGTGGGCGAACTTCAATTTGCCGATGCTTTGTTGAAAAGGTGGTTGCTCGAAACCGGAAAAGACAAAACTCCAGAAGCAGTGGAAGCCGAATATCCTGCCATCGTCAAAGATTTGACATACCACCTGATCAAGGAAAAAATCGTGAAAGACAACGGTTTGAAAGTTGAAGAGTCGGACGTGACAGCTATTGCCAAAGAAGCAGCTAGGGCGCAGTTTGCTCAATATGGGATGATGTCTATGGCAGAAGACATGGTAGAAAACTATGCCAAAGAGATTCTTAAAAACAAAGATACAGCTCGTAATTTGGTTGATCGCGCCATGGAAAGCAAAATTATCGAGTCTTTAAAATCGACTTTGGGTGTCAAAGAAGAATCTATCAGTGTGGAAGAATTCAAAAAATTCTTCGAAGAAAACAAACTTGAAGCATAATTTGGCCGTTTTGAGAAAAGATATGTGACAAGGAGGCAGCTTAAGATAAATTAAGTTGCCTCCTTTTTGTCTCATTTCTATCTTGTTTATAAGTCTTTTGGTATTGGCATTATAATTGCAAGTATTAAAAATGATTCGATTGTAAATTCATTTTTTATAGAATTAAAGCGAAAGATTCAGCTTTAAAGGTAGCTTGAGGTGAAAAATCTGAATTAAGTTCTTGTTTTATTCGATTTTTTATTCATAACTTTGTTTAGCTGAACAAAAATCCGTTATCAGAATAAACCTTTGTTTTATTTTATCTGATTAACCAATGATAGCATCGAATTACCCACAATTTGTTCAACGTAATTCAAAAAAAGAAATAGGAATGGATATCAAAGATTTTAAGAAATATGCCACCAAGCATATCGGTATTAACAGCTTGGCATTAGACAAGTACATGGATATAACAAGCAGCTATATCTCTCCAACAATCATCGAAGAACGCTCTTTGAATGTGGCGCAGATGGATGTGTTTTCCCGTTTGATGATGGATCGCATTATCTTTTTGGGGACTCAAGTGGACGACTACTCGGCCAATGTCATCCAAGCCCAATTGTTGTATTTGGATTCCGCTGATCCAGGAAAAGATATTTCTATTTATATCAACTCCCCCGGTGGATCGGTGTATGCTGGTTATGGAATCTACGACACAATGCAATTTATTGACAGCCAGGTATCCACCATTTGCACAGGGATGGCCGCATCGTTTGCGGCAGTGCTGTTGGTTGCCGGTGCCAAGGGAAAACGATTTGCTTTGAAACACTCCCGGGTGATGATTCACCAACCGCTTGGCGGAGCCCAAGGGCAAGCCTCGGATATTGAAATCACAGCGCGCGAAATTGGAAAAGTGAAAAAGGAACTCTATCAAATAATATCAGAACATTCTGGGAAATCTATCGAAGAAGTGGAAAGAGATTCGGATCGTGATTTTTGGATGACAGCTGAAGAAGCTAAAGCTTATGGGATGATTGACGAGGTATTATTGAAAAACAAGCCAAAGAGTAACATCTAAACAAGCAAAAACAGTTTTTTAAGTGCCCTTTCCTATGCAATTGACCGGGAAGAATTACCACTAAACGATAAAAATGGCAAAAAAAAATTCATCTGACCATTGTAGCTTTTGCGGCCGTAGCGAAAATGACGTAAACTTGTTGATTGCGGGTTTATCGGGACATATTTGCGATAGCTGTATCGAGCAGGCATATCAAATAACCAAAGATTCGCTCTCAAAAAGTTCCTCGAAAGCTGGAGCAATTGACCGGAAATCTTTACCAAATCCAAAGCAAATCAAAGATTTTCTTGATTTATATATCATCGGCCAGGATGCAGCAAAGCGATATTTATCCGTGTCGGTTTATAACCACTACAAAAGGATAATGCAACCTGCAGACCCAAACGATGTGGAAATTGAGAAATCCAACATTATCATGGTCGGATCCACCGGCACCGGGAAAACCCTTTTGGCCAGAACCATCGCTAAGCTTCTTCATGTGCCTTTCGCCATTGTGGATGCTACAGTTCTTACCGAAGCCGGATATGTGGGTGAAGATATTGAAAGCATACTTACCCGCTTGTTGCAGGCTGCTGATTACGACGTGCCTGCCGCTGAACGTGGCATCGTTTTTATCGATGAAATAGACAAGATCGCCCGTAAAGGAGACAATCCCTCCATCACTCGTGATGTGAGCGGAGAAGGTGTGCAGCAAGGTTTGCTAAAACTTCTGGAAGGTTCTATCGTGAATGTTCCGCCGCAGGGAGGACGCAAACACCCCGATCAAAAGATGATCGCAGTAGATACCAAAAATATCTTGTTTGTTTGCGGCGGTGCTTTTGATGGGATAGAGAAAAAGATAGCCCAAAGGCTCAACACACGGGTTGTGGGCTATGCCTCTAAGATTGAAAATGCTCAAGTTGACCGGAGCAATCTGCTTCAGTACGTAACGCCGCAAGATTTGAAATCCTTTGGGTTGATCCCGGAGATTATTGGTCGTCTGCCAATACTCACTTACTTGTCTCCGTTGGATAGGGATACTTTGCGCAGAATTCTCACCGAACCCAAAAACTCCATCGTTAAACAATATGTTAAATTGTTTGAAATGGATGGCGTTGCCTTGAAGTTCGACGAAGAGGTGTTTGATTATATCGTTGACAAAGCCATTGAATTTAAATTAGGCGCCCGCGGCCTTCGATCTATTGTGGAAACCATGATGATGGATGCCATGTTCGATGTCCCATCGTCCAAGCAAAAGCATTTGCATGTTACAAAAGAGTTTGCAGAACATAATATTGAGACATCTCATTTGAGCAAATTGAAATTAGCCAATTGATTTTTTTTATTTCTACTTGTGATATTTGAAAAATGATTATATTAGATGCAACTTTGACTCTGCGTAATAAGCAATAATAGTATGCCAAATGTCGATTTTTTATATCAAGAGCTAAAGAAAAACTTTGGATTTGACACATTCAAAGGCAACCAGAAAGCCATTATTGAGAATGTGTTGGCACTGAACGATACCTTTGTGTTGATGCCGACCGGTGGAGGAAAGTCGTTGTGCTATCAATTGCCGGCTTTGCTGATGGGAGGAACGGCCATAATCATATCTCCATTGATAGCGTTGATGAAGAATCAGGTAGATGCCATGCGCAATTTCAGCGAAGAAGAAGGCATTGCTCATTTTTTGAATTCATCGTTGAACAAAGCATCCATAGAACAGGTCAAAAATGATATATTGGCAGGCAAGACGAAGATGCTCTATGTGGCTCCCGAATCGCTCAATAAGATTGAAAATGCCGAATTTTTAAAGCAAATTAAAATTTCGTTTTTTGCAGTTGATGAAGCCCATTGCATTTCAGAATGGGGGCACGATTTTAGGCCGGAATATAGACGGATAAGGCCTATAATTAATGAAATAGGCCGCCATCCTATTATTGCTTTGACAGCCACTGCAACGCCTAAAGTGCAGCACGATATACAGAAAACCTTGGGGATGACGGATGCGCTTGTATTCAGGTCTTCGTTTAATCGTCCGAACCTGTATTATGAGATCCGCCCCAAAACCGATGATGTGGATAAGGATATAATCAGGTATATTCGTTCGCAGAAAGGAAAGTCAGGGATCGTTTATTGCTTGAGTCGCAAAAAGGTGGAGGAATTTGCTGAAATATTGAAAGCGAATAAAATCAATGCTTTGGCTTACCATGCAGGAATGGATGCAGCCACACGGTCGGACAATCAAGATTCGTTTTTGCTCGAAAAAGTTGATGTGATTGTTGCTACCATCGCATTCGGGATGGGGATCGACAAGCCGGATATTCGCTTTGTGGTTCATTACGACATCCCGAAAAGTTTGGAAGGTTATTACCAAGAAACCGGGCGTGCTGGTCGAGATGGGGGAGAAGGGCAATGTATCACCTTCTATTCAAACAAGGATCTTGTAAAGTTAGAAAAATTCATGCAAGGAAAGCCTGTGGCCGAACAAGAGATTGGTAAACAACTTTTGTTGGAAACAGCAGCTTATGCAGAAGCAGCTATATGTCGCCGGATAGTGCTGTTGCACTATTTTGGTGAAGAATATTCAGAAAAGAATTGTGGGAATTGTGACAATTGTTTAAATCCAAAAAAACAAGTGGAAGCTCAGGAACTATTACAAACAGTCTTAGAGGCTGTAATTGCATTAAAAGAAAAATTTAAAACAGAGTATGTCGTTAACGTCTTAATGGGCAAGGAAACTTCCGAGATTGAGACTTATAGTCATCAAGATCTGGAGGTTTTCGGTTCAGGTGATGACGAAGATGAAAAAACATGGAATTCCGTTATCCGTCACGCTTTGATTGAAGGATACATGGATAAGGATATCGAAAATTATGGGTTGCTAAAGGTGACTAAAAAAGGAAAGGATTTTCTGAAAAAGCCGGTTTCATTCAAGATTGTTCAAGACAACGATTTTGATGAAGAGGATAGTGAAGAAGTGGCCATCAAAACATCTGGCGGAAGTTCTGCCATGGATCCGGTCTTGTTCTCTATCATGAGCGATTTGCGCAAGAAAATGGCCAAGAAGCTCAATGTGCCTCCTTATGTCATCTTTCAGGATCCCTCTTTGGAGGCCATGGCCACCATCTATCCGATCAACATCGATGAATTGCAAAATATTCCTGGCGTAGGGGCTGGAAAAGCCAAACGCTATGGAGCGGAATTTGTTGCCCTAATTAAGAAACACGTTGAGGAGAACGAGATAGAACGTCCCGAAGATCTTCGGGTGAAAACGGTGGCTAACAAGTCCAAGCTCAAAGTGGCTATTGTTCAGAGTATCGACCGCAAGGTGGCACTCGACGATTTGGCTGAGTCGAAAGGGATTGATTTCAATGAGTTGTTGACCGAAATTGAGGCTATTGTCTATTCCGGAACAAAAATCAACATTGACTATTTCTTGGATGAGGTGATTGACGAAGATAAGTTGGCAGACATATTCGATTATTTCCAACAGGCCGAAAGCGACGATTTGGAAGCTGCCATCAACGAATTGGGCGATTGCTCGGAAGAGGAAATCCGATTGGTTCGCATCAAATTCCTTTCGGATATGGCCAATTAATATAGAATGGACAAGTGAAAAAAATAGCTCTTTTCCCCGGTACATTCGACCCGTTCACCATAGGTCACTTTTCCATCGTGAGAAGAGCATTGGGCTTGGTCGATGAAATAGTGATTGCCATTGGTGTGAATGACACCAAGGTCTCGTATTTTCCTTTGGAAAAACGGATTGAGATGATGGCTGAACTTTACAAAGACGAACCTTGTGTCAGAATTGCATCTTATAGGTCTTTAACCGTGGATTTTGCAAAAGAAGTTCATGCCCGCTACATCGTCAGAGGTATTCGTTCTGTCACCGACTTTGAATACGAAAAAACAATTGCCGACATGAACCGGAACATTTCAGGTGTTGAAACCATTGTGCTCTTTACCGAACCGCAACTTACACATATCAGTTCCACTGTGGTCAGGGAATTACTCAGGTATGGGCATGATGTGACTGAGTTTTTGCCAAAAGGCATGTCGCTTTCTGAATAGTAAAAATTGAAATTCTGTTTCATCCGGTTTTCATCCTTCCAAGTTGATGCCGGATTACTTTATATTGGGTATCGTAGTTTGAAACAGGAGGCTGGTTTTGGATAAATCCCCAAAGTCAATGTTAAAAAATCATCCGGTGTTCCATACCGCCAAATAATAGAATTTAATCGTATGAAAAAAATTGCAGGTACTCTATTTTTTGCAACTTTTGTTTTAGCTTCGTCTTTTGCTCAATCGGGTTTTAGTGACGGGATGAAAAAAGTGTTGACCACCATGAATATCATCAGTCAGATGTATGTTGATAAAGTGGATGACGACAAACTCGCTGAAGATGCTGTGAAGGCATTAATCAGCGAACTCGATCCCCATTCCTCGTATATGTCAAAAGAAGAAGTGAAGGAGTCAAACGAGCCTTTGGAAGGAAATTTCACTGGGATTGGTATTTCCTTCAACATGATTACCGACACGTTGTATGTCATCGAAACCATCGCTGGAGGCCCATCTGCCAAAGTAGGGATTTTAGCCGGTGACCGAATCCTGTTGGTGAATGATTCTTTGATTGCAGGAGTGAAAATGCCAACCAAGGACATCATGAGGCGTCTTCGTGGAGCAAAAGGGACAGAAGTGAATGTGAAAGTGTTACGTAGAGGGGTGCCAGAATTGTTGAACTTTAAAATCATCCGGGACAAGATTCCGATCTATAGCGTGGATGCGGCCTACATGGTGGATGGTGTCACTGGATATATAAAGATAAGCCGCTTTGGAGCCACAACTTACGGCGAGTTCAAGGAAGCCTGCCTCAAGCTTCGGGAACAAGGAATGAAAAACGTAATTCTTGACCTTGAAAATAACGGTGGAGGCTATCTCTCCGCGGCAATCGATTTGGCTAATGAGTTTCTACCTGCGGACAAAACCATTGTATATACCGAAGGATCGAAACGCCCCCGCTACCTCGAAAAGTCCAAAGGCAACGGCTTTTTTCAAACAGGAAAAGTGGTGGTTTTGGTGGACGAGGGTTCTGCTTCCGCAAGCGAAATCTTTTCTGGAGCCATTCAGGATTGGGATAGAGGTGTGATTGTAGGCCGCAGGACATTCGGTAAAGGGCTTGTTCAACAACAAATTCCTCTTCCTGACGAGTCAATGATCCGATTGACCATTGCCCGCTACTATACACCCACTGGAAGATGTATCCAAAAACCTTATGTCAAGGGCGACAGGTCTTCTTACGATCAGGATTTGATCTCTCGTTTTAATAGAGGTGAATTGACCAACGCCGACAGTATTCATTTCCCAGACTCTTTGAAATACAAGACTTTGGTTACAGGGCGCACCGTTTATGGAGGTGGTGGAATTATGCCCGATTATTTCGTGCCTATTGATACAACTGCCAGTACGGCTCTTCATCGTTCATTGTATGCAAGCAACATAATCAATAAATTGTCGTTGAAAATTGTGGACGAGGGCCGTAGCGATCTTCTCGCTCAATTCCCAACGGAAGATGCTTATTTGCAGTCATTTCAGATAACAGATCAAATGTTTGCCGCTTTGCGTAAAATGTCTGAAACGGAAAAAATAAAATTTGATGAAAAACAGTTTGAAAAGTCGAAACATCTTATAGCCTTGCAGATAAAAGCTCTGATGGCAAGGGATTTGTATGAATCGTCCTCCTTTTATAAAGTGATAAATAAGGAAAGTGATATTTTCCAAAGAGGATTGCAAGTGATTGAGAATCCAGAGCTTTACGACCTATTATTAAAAGGGAAAAACAAGGGGATAAAAAATTAGAAATTATATAAAAAAACTAAAAAAGAAAGCGGCTGAATATTTGTTTTGTCGCTTTTTTGTCATTTTATAAAGATTTCCCCAAACAAAATTACTATTTTTGCGCGGAAATTAAGTCGTTTTATAGCCATTTGGATGTTTAGACCGTCCCTATAAGACCTAAACAAGAATTATGCAAAAAAACCTCGTCATTGTAGAGTCACCAGCGAAGGCTAAGACAATAGAAAAATTTCTTGGTAAAGATTATCAGGTACTTTCCAGCTATGGGCACATAAGGGATTTGAAAAAAAAAGATTTCGGTATTGATCTCAAAAATAACTACAAGCCTCTATATGAAGTTCCGGCCGACAAGAAAAAGCTCGTGGGAGATTTGAAAAAGGCCGCCAATGAGGCTGAGATTGTGTGGCTTGCTTCCGATGAAGACCGTGAAGGAGAAGCCATTTCTTGGCACTTGTACGAGACTCTTGGACTCACAGATGATCGATCCAAGCGTATTGCCTTCCACGAGATCACCAAAGATGCCATATTGAACGCGATCAATAATCCACGTAAAATCAATTTTGACCTGGTGGATGCTCAGCAAGCACGCCGTGTGTTGGACCGGATTGTTGGTTTTGAGCTTTCTCCCGTCTTGTGGAAGAAAGTGAAACCTGCCTTGTCTGCAGGCCGTGTGCAATCGGTTGCCGTACGTCTGATCGTAGAGCGTGAACGCGAAATCCGAGAGTTCCAAACAGAGGCAGCCTATCGTGTGGTTGCCGTTTTTGTGAAACAAGAGAAGGGAAACTCGTATGAGCTAAAAGCAGAGCTACCCCAGCGCCTTAAAACCAAAAAAGAAGCTCTTGACCTGCTGGAAAAACTCAAGACAGCCATTTTCTCGATCGACAGTGTTGTTACGAAGCCAACCAAGCGTTCGCCCGCAGCTCCTTTTACCACATCTACGCTCCAACAGGAAGCTGCCCGAAAATTAGGCTTCACTGTTGCCCAAACCATGCGTGTTGCCCAAGGATTATACGAGTCAGGGAAAATCACTTACATGCGTACAGACTCCGTGAATCTGTCTTCTTTGGCTTTGAATACATCCAAGGCGGAAATTCTTGCCAGCTATGGTGAACAATATACTCATTCCCGCAATTATACAACCAAAAGTAAAGGCGCACAGGAAGCTCACGAGGCGATCCGTCCCACTTACATGTCGGAACATACGGTGAGCGGTAGCGCACAGGAAAAAAGGCTGTATGAGCTAATTTGGAAGCGAACGATTGCTTCGCAAATGGCAGATGCAGAACTGGAAAAAACAAACGTAACTATTTCCGTTTCCAACAGCGATTATTCGTTTGTGGCAACCGGCGAGGTTATCAAGTTTGACGGATTCCTGCATGTGTATATGGAAGATTCGGACGACGAGCAGCAGGAATCTGATTCCCACTTGTTACCTCCGTTGCATAAGGGAGAAGTGCTTGACATGATCGAAACATCCGCCACAGAACGTTTTACCCAGCGGCCTTCTCGTTATACGGAAGCTTCGTTGGTGAAAAAGATGGAGGAACTTGGAATTGGTCGTCCTTCCACTTATGCTCCCACTATTTCTACGATCCAAAATCGAGAATATGTGGAGAAGAAAATTCTAGAAGGCACACCCCGCGAATACAATGTGATCACGTTGAAGAGTGGTGTGATTCGCGACGAAAAGAATACAGAAATCACTGGAGCAGACAAAAATAAACTTTTTCCAACCGACACAGGGGAAGTGGTGAACGATTTTCTCACCGAGTTCTTCCCTGAAATCATGAACTATAATTTCACAGCAAAATTGGAAGAAAAGTTCGATGATGTGGCCGAAGGAAAAGAAAACTGGACAGAGTTGATCGACACATTCTACAAATTATTTCATCCCGTGGTGGATGAAGTGATGAATGCCCAAACCGAACATAAAATCGGCGAACGCGTGCTTGGTGTTGATCCAAAATCAGGCCGCCAAATTTCGGTGAAAATTGGCCGTTTTGGTCCAATGGCCCAGATTGGCGTGCAGGATGAAGAAGAAAAACCTCAGTTTGCCAGTTTGCAAAAAGATCAATCTATCTCCACCATCACCTTGGAAGAGGCATTGAAGCTCTTCGATTTGCCACGTACGCTGGGCGAGTTTGAAGAAAAAGTGATGACTGTGGCCGTTGGGCGTTTTGGACCTTACGTCCGTCACAACAGCCAATTTGTGTCTTTACCGAAGGGATATGATCCGTATTCCATAACCGGAGAGGAAGCTATCAAGTTGATTTTGGAAAAACGGAAAAAAGACAGCGAGCGGCTGATCAAAGAATTTACCGAAGATGCCGAGTTGCAGATTTTGAATGGTCGTTATGGCCCCTATATCACCCACCAGAAGAATAATTACAAGATTCCGAAGGGAAAAGAGCCGGCTTCGCTCACTTACGAGGAGGTGATGGAGATAATCAAAGCTGCTCCGCTCACCGATAAAAAAGGGAAAAAGACAACGGCAAAGAAAGCCGAGGCGAAAACTTCTAAAGCTAAAGCAACCACAAAGAAAAAGCCTGCTTCCGGTAAATAATTGGTTTAGTCGTTCAAAAAATGGAAATCTAAAGTAAAAATCGAACGGAAATATCTATTTATTCAATATCCAATAAAAACTATTAAACTCATGAAAAAAAGTGCATTGCAAGTAGCAAGAGCGGCTTATCAGCCCAAAATGCCGAAAGCATTATACGGAAACAATGAAGTGGAAGTAGGCGAGCCTACAGAATCTGTTGCCGATCAGGAAGAAGTTCAAAAACTTTTCCCAAACACCTATGGAATGCCAATTTTGAAGTTTGTTGAAAGTAGTCAAGCCGTAGAATACCCTGCTGTCAATGTGGGGGTTATCCTTTCCGGTGGACAAGCTCCCGGTGGACACAATGTGATTGCCGGACTTTATGACGGAATCAAAAAACTCAATACCGACAGCAAACTATATGGTTTCTTGATGGGACCTGGTGGATTGGTCGATCATCAATATATCCAACTTACTGGCAACATCATCGATGAATACCGCAACACGGGTGGTTTCGATATTATCGGTTCGGGCCGTACCAAATTGGAGAAAGCGGAACAATTCGACAAAGGGTTGGAAATTCTCAAGGAACTTGACATCAAGGCACTTGTTATTATCGGTGGTGATGATTCAAATACGAATGCTTGTGTGCTGGCCGAATATTACAAGGCGATCAATGCAGGTGTTCAAGTGATTGGTTGTCCTAAAACAATCGATGGTGACTTGAAAAACGAATTGATCGAAACCTCTTTTGGCTTCGACACAGCTTGTAAAGTGTATTCTGAAGTAATCGGGAACATCCAACGCGACTGTAATTCGGCTCGCAAATACTGGCACTTTATCAAATTGATGGGGCGTTCTGCATCTCACATCGCTTTGGAATGTGCTTTACAAACCCAACCCAATATCTGCTTGATTTCGGAAGAGATCGAAGCAAAAAAATCATCTTTGGACGACGTGGTAACCGAAATAGCTACCGCTGTGGCCAAACGTGCAGAAAATGGAAACAACTTCGGTACGGTGTTGATTCCTGAAGGAGTTATCGAGTTTATCCCAGCTATTAAAGCTCTTATCGCCGAACTCAACGATTTCCTTGCACATCATCAAGATGAGTTCAATGCCATTCCTCGTGCAGATAAGCGTCAATATATAATTGCACACCTTTCAAAAGAAAATTCAGACGTGTACGCAAGCCTTCCCGAAGGTGTTGCCCGCCAGTTGACATTGGATCGCGACCCGCACGGAAATGTGCAGGTTTCTTTGATCGAAACGGAGAAATTGTTGGCCGAAATGGTTGGCAACAAGTTGGCAGAGTGGAAAGCTGCCGGAAAATATTCAGGCAAGTTTGCTTCGCAAGTTCATTTCTTCGGATACGAAGGACGTTGCGCCGCTCCATCCAACTACGACGCAGACTACTGCTATTCTCTTGGATGCACAGCTTCGCTTTTGATTGCTTCCGGACGTACAGGCTACATGTCTTCGGTACGCAACACAACTGCTCCTGCCGAAGAATGGATCGCAGGCGGTGTGCCCATCACCATGATGATGAACATGGAACGCCGTCACGGAGAATTGAAACCAGTGATTCAAAAAGCGTTGGTGAAACTGGACGGTGCGCCATTCCAATACTTTGCTGAAAACCGCGAAACTTGGGCTGTGAACACGGATTTTGTTTATCCAGGCCCAATCCAATACTTTGGTCCATCAGAAGTTGCTGACCAAACAACTATGACTTTGGCTTTAGAGCAAAAGAAGTAATAAATTATCCAAATAGAAGAAAAGCGGAAATGGCGACAGCTATTTCCGCTTTTGTTTTCTATTCGGCATTATTATTTTTTTTTACGCAGAGTGTGCAGAGTTTTTTTATTTCCGTTTGCGAATTCTGCGTGCACTTTCCTTTGAGGCCTCTGCGTGAAATTATTCTTGCCAACATTAGCCATTGTCCAAATTGCACTACTGTTTATTTTCCTGCTGCCGTATGGATGATAGTTCCCACGTGTTCGCCACGAAGGGCAGCCGTCAGGCGGCCAGGGACAAGGCCATTTATCACTTGCAGCCGTTTCAGGTTATGTGCATTTGCCATCAGTTCAAGCACCACTTTGTCGATCGGAAGAGTTCCCTTCTGCTTTGCCAGTTCTTCGTAGCCAATCTCCGGGATGAATTTGGCAGATTCGGCTTCCGGACCCTTCGGGTCGGTCGTGTAAATGCCGTCCACATCTTCCACAATGGTGAGGCTGGCGGCACCCAAGGCATCCGCAAGCAGGAAAGCTCCCGTGTCGGCGCGGTGAGTGGGGATACGCGAATCGGGAAACTCGTGGTTGTGATAAGGAGGATATCCGCTTCCCACCACGGCGCGGGCATGGGCAAGGTGGATTCCCAATTGGCTCGATATAGTGGGCTTGTCGATATACGATACAAAATCCTTGGCCAGAAGTTCAGCAAGTATTTGCCCGTTTTGCCCCGCTTCGCTCGCCACCAAAGGAGCCAATGATCCCACGGGAAGACCGAGGTCAAGCCCAACGCTTAAAAGATGCCTCGCACGGATGCCTGCACCTGTCAGGATCAAAAGGCGATGCTCGGGCAAAATACGGCGTATCTCTTCCACAAGTGGCAAAATGGCCGAATGGCCGCGGTCCATGATGGATGCGCCTCCGATCTTGACCACATGCAGCCAAGGCAACAGCTTGATGGGGTTTACTCCCGCAACAGGGTTTGTCAAAGATTTGTCTTGCAGCGATTGGGTGGCTAGTCCGGATGTGATATGCTTGATGTTTGAAGATTTATTTTCCATAATTAATGTGTTTTTAGTCTGCGGTAATAATTGTTCCAACGTGTTCCCCTGCCAAAGCCCGTGTCAGATTTCCCGGAATAAGGCCGTTTACAATTTGAACTTCACGCACATTGCGTGCTTTCTTGATAAGATCCAGCACGGGAAATTCGAGTATCGAGTCATGAAGACCCTTCTCTTTCATTTCATCCACCGATATTTTGGGAATAAAGGTTGCGTTTTTGTCCGTTTTGGGATTCGCCGTGTAAAGTCCATTTTCGTCTTTCACATAAATCATCGCCTTGCAGCCGTATTGCTCGGCTACCAGAAAGCATCCGGCATCCGTTCGGTAAGGCGGGATCAAGCTGTCTTTTGCCGGACGCATCCACAAACCGTAAGGAGGCATCCCGCTAAAAACCACCGCATTCACTTGTTCCAGAAAGAGAGGAACAGACGACATGCCCGCATCTTCTACATAGGAGATGCCGTGTTTTGCAAGTAGCTTTGCCAGCATGCTCGCATTTTGTCCGGCCACCGACGACCCCAGCTGGGAAAGGAAACCAGCGGGAAGGTTCAGTCCCGAAGCAATCGAGTAAAGATGCCGAGCCCGGGTGCCGGCTCCTGTGCCGATCATCATTTTGTGATCCTTGCGGGCAGCCACAATTTCGTCGATAAGTGGATACACCGCCGCGCGACCACGGTCAATAAAGCTTTGTCCGCCAATCTTGATTACGGAAACATCGGGAAGGATGCGATAAGATTCCGCCCTTTCGGCAGCCTGCAGAAGAGTTTCATCTGTCAGGGATTTTTGTTTGAGTAATTCCTCAAGCGACATTGTTACATTTTCCATACCAAAACCTTTTTCTGTTAATACACGATTACCGTTCTACTTTTGCATTGCAAGATAGCATCTTTCTCTGATTTATCAGTAACAATCGGGTTTGAATTTTAAGTGAAAATGTCTTTTTTGTCCGGGTGCTAGTCGGGCGTTGTTTCCTTTTTCTTGTCAGAATTACCTGATACTCTCATCAAAGTCAAAGCCCTGAAGATAGTCGATTTTCCACTTCTCATCTTCTTTTGCGACTTCAAATTTATATCTAAATGCTTTCCACTCAGAATCTGTATTTTGCTCCAGTCTTCCCCATCTCCAAACTAATTTTCCCTTGTTATTATTTAAGTTGATGATTTCAACTTCTACCAAATTCCAAGGATTTGGCTTGTCGTATGGGACGTCTTGATTTAGAGACCAGGGGTCAATATCGTTCGCAAAACTAAATGGCTGTAATTCTCCAACCAACCACTCGTCTAATTCTTTGTTACGGAGTTTCTTGTCAAGGGTTAGGATGATTTGATTGTAGTTTTCAATAAATTTGGTTGTGAAAAAATTGGTCGCCTTCAACTTTTTAAGATTTTCTCTGTGTTTTTTCAGGTCAAAACCGATGTAAGCGCTGTCTTTCGGATCAGCTAAAACTGGTAACAAGTCAATCGAACTTTTCGAGTCAGCCCAGTTTAAAGTTTGTCTAATAAGATTTTGAATTTCTTCCTTGTCATTTGGCGTTACGGGTACATTTATACTGTCTGTCCGACTAACTGTTCGATTATTAACGTCATTTTTCTGGGTACAACCCAGAAAAATAAGTCCGATTATCAGGGGCAAAAGTCCTATGTTTTTCATAACTAATTTTTTATTTGTCTTGCTTTGCTTTATTTAGAGAATTCCCCGGTTTACTGTCAAGGGGTTGCTTCATTTATTAATCAACTATTTTATACACTCACTGCCGTACAGAAAGCTCTTCCACTCCACTAACTACCAAAGGGGCAGACTAATTGATCAGAGGGCTTAATCAATCTTTTCTATTAAACTATCCTTTAACCACCTTGAATAATAATTGCTTAGAGATTTTAATGTTTTCCAATTTTGTATATTTCCTTCTTTTGATAATGTGACATTGATAATCGTTAATTTGGTTTTATTCGGATTTATTTCAATCAAATCATATTTTATATTCGCTATAGTGTCAATTACGATGGAGTTTTCTCCTTTTCGAATGATGTTATCAGTTTGATAATAACCAGAACTCGGATATTTTGAAAGATTATTAGTACAAAAGTCACAATTATACCCAAGCTGTTTTATTGTTTTAATCACAGAATCTTTAGGGAGTTTGATTGTGTATGACTTGTCAATTAAGATAGTGCCTTTCGGGGTTTCCCTATACGGGATGGAGGTGGAACAGAAGGCAAAAAATGCTATTGTCAATAACGAATATGTTGATATTGTCTTCAGCGGTTCAATTTTTATTGGTATCCAACTTCCTTTGCGATTTATCAAATAGTGGCTTAACGGTAGTATGAGTAAAGCGGCATAATCAGAATAGTCAACAACCCTATATAGTGTGATTTTTAGTGATTGATTAATGACCTCAAGAGCTGGCGTAAATAATGGTAGTTTCCATATAAAAAACATGATTCCAACAATAAGTGCAATGTGTTTTTTAAATTTTGGTGCAATAACTGCAACAAACATTGGAAAGATCAATAAACCAGCAAAATCAGAAAGTTTTCCGGTAATAAAATTCCCGTATTCATGTTTCAGATAGAAATCATTTAATAATAAAACAAACAACCCTACAATGAAATATGGATTTAGTATTAATTCTTTTCGTTTCATAAATTCGGTATTTGAATATGGCTACTTTGTTTTTTTAATTACTTACTGCCAACGGTTTTGACGGCAGGCACATTTTCACTGTCGGGTTTAGTCTATATATTAAACTTTTCCAAATATACTGAATTTTACTTACCGACAAAAAAATCGCACCATCTTATCCAAACAGTGCGATTCTTCTTTGCTGAGTTGTTGCTTATTGCTTCTCTTCTTCCTTCTTTTTGGTGGTTGTTTCGAGCTGTCGGTATTGCTTTCGTAGTTCATCCAACTGGTTGAAAAGGGAAAGCAAGCTGTCGCTTGGCGTGAAGTTCACCGTTTGCTCCACGGCCGTTGCGAACTGTGTGTAAGCCGTTGAAACTTTTCCCCGCAAGGTACTAGCTGATGCGCCCCGGGCGGATTTGGAAATTGTACGCTGGTTGTAGAGGCTGTCAAATTGCGTGTTGTTGTTGGCCAGGGAGGTGAAAATATCCGTTAAGCCGATAGCGGAGGCTGCACCTTGTAATTCAGCGGATGCATTGTATTTTGAAATCAATTCAAAGATTACCGCCGATTGCACATCCAGTGGAAGTTTTTCCGCCCCCTTGTAAGGTGTAAGAAAAAGCCCCAATTGTGATGCCGCAGCTTTTTTCTCAGCATTCCGACTGTTGAGGTAGCTCTTATTTAGCTGGAACAATTGCCGGATGTCTTCGTCACGGGCTTGGTCATACTGGCGGATGGTTTCCGAAAGTTCCGATTTTATGTTTCGGTTGAGGCTTGTTCCTAATCCTGCGTTTTCAGTGACAAGCAGATTGAATGCCGCAGTGGCTATCGTGCCAAGGTTGTCAGAAAGTGGTTGAGACAAATCGATGCTCGATTTACACAGCGAATATATTTCTTCGACAGTGAGTTTGCTCAAGTAGAGTGGGGAGAATTTTTTTTCACTCATAGTTTTTGTGTTTTAATGAAACATATTGAATTTTGATTTTGTGTTCAAAGAATTTCCGACAGCTTGCCGACAATTGTTTTTATGTTAGCAGAATTTCCGACAGCTTCCTGCTTTTTGTTTTTGTGTTAGCGTAATTTCTGTTAATATCCCGCAAAGTGTTTTGGTGTCCGCGGAATTTCCGTAGGGTTCATGCCGATTGACTTGGTGCTTGCGGAATTTCTGTCAGGCATGCGCAGGTTGTTTTCATGTTTTTTTGCAAAATTGCTTGTGAATAATTTGTTCTTGTAAAAGCTTCTGGTGCAAATATATAAAAAAGCTTGAAATGTAAATAGTGTTTTATTTTTATTTTGAGGAATTTGATGACAACAAAACATTGCATACCGTAGGCATGCAATGTTTTAGGTAGTTTATCCCTAAAGGATGACAAGTTCAAAAAGAATTGAATTCTACTCTGTGGAGACGCATTTTCTAAGAAAGAAGGGATAAGAAGCAGGCTCCTTACATCTTCAACCCCCTCAAGAATTCCCCGACAGCCATCCCCTTTTTTCCAGGCACCTGGATGCTTTTCAGCTCCAGGAATCCGTCTGGGGTGGCTACACGCAAGTAGGTTTTGAAATCGGAAACCACGGTGGCCGGAGCCAATGCATGTGCTTCGGGAATCACTTCCGTTTCAAATATTTTGAAATATTGGGGTTCTGCTGTTTCTTGTAATTTTAATTCCGTCCAGGCGGCGGGATAAGGCGAGAGTCCCCGAATGAGGTTGTGTGCTTGCTGCGCCGATTTTGACCAATCTATTTGGCAAGTCTCTTTGAAAATCTTTGGCGCAGCTTTGAGTTCCGATTCGGCTTGGAAGAACTGGCTTTGGTCGATGGCATCCACCTTGCCGGCCAACAAATCGTCCACCGTTTCCTTCACCAGACGCGCGCCTACGTTCATCAATTCGTCGTGAATTTTGCCGGCATTGTCGTTTTCGCCAATAGCCACTTTTTCCTGCTTGATGATTTTCCCGGTATCGATCTCGTGCGTCAGGAAAAAAGTGGTGACACCCGTTTCTCTTTCGCCATTTATAATTGCCCAGTTGATTGGGGCTGCTCCACGGTATTCGGGCAGGAGTGAGGCATGGAGATTGAAAGTGCCAAGCCTGGGCATATTCCACACCACTTCGGGCAACATGCGAAACGCCACCACTATCTGCAAATCGGCCTGCCACGATTTGAGGGCTTCGTGGAAAGCCTCGTCTTTTAATTTTTCGGGTTGAAGCAAGGGAAGGTTTTGCTCCACAGCATAGTTCTTCACGGCCGAAGGTTGTAGCTTGTGTCCACGTCCGGCAGGTTTGTCGGGCATGGTGATAACGCCCACCACGTTGTAGCCGTTTTCCACCAAAATGCGCAGGCTCTCTACCGCAAAATCGGGAGTTCCCATAAATACAATCCGTAGGTCTTGTTTGGTCATAGTATCGTAAATTCGATTATTTATAAATCAAAAACACGCACGGTTTCTTGCCGAAATCGGGTGTTCGTTTTGCCCATTCTTTCACGGGCAATGTTTTGATAAATTCATCCTCGCACGTGATGTTCACCGCCACGCACAATTTGGTGGAAGGCGAACAGGTTTCCACCAAATCCTTCAATAGCTTGTCGTTGCGGTAAGGCGTTTCGATAAATATCTGGGTTTGGTCTTCGTTGTAAATCCGTTGCTCCAACTGCTTGATTCGGCGGATACGGTCACTTTGTTCAATCGGTAAATAACCCTGAAAAGCAAAGCTCTGCCCATTGAATCCGGAGCCCATCAGCGACATCAAGATGGAACTCGGTCCTACCAACGGCACCACCGGAATGTTTTTCTTTTGCGCAATTTCCACAATAGCCGCTCCCGGGTCTGCCACCGCAGGACATCCCGCTTCGGAAATAATTCCCACGTCGAATCCGTTCTTGATCGGGTCGAGGTAAGTGGCTATCTGGTTGGCATCCGTGTGCTTGTTGAGTTCAAAAAACGTGAGCGAATCGATATCGATGGACGCCTCCGTCTTTTTGAGGAAACGACGTGCCGAACGGATATTTTCAACGATAAAATACTTTGTTTTCAAAATGATCTCCCGGTTGTGCGAGGGAAGAACCTTTTCGATGGAGGTTTCGCCCAATGTGACGGGAATGAGATAGACAGATGCCTGCATAAATGAATATTCGCGGTTGTTTATAACTCTATTATCTTACAAAAATACATATTTTTGCAGGAAAATTACTGAAATGAACCTACCGCTTTCATTTATCCAACATACGCAGTCTATTTTGGGCGACCAATGGGAGGCTTTCGAAAAGGCTTTGAACGCTCCGTCTCCTGTCAGCATCCGCCTGAATCCGATGAAATCTCGAAACAAACGTTTTGCAACGGATGGCATTGCGCCCGTGCCTTGGTCTGAGTTCGGTTTTTACCTTCCCGTACGCCCGTCGTTCACTTTCGATCCGCTCTTTCAAGCCGGGGTCTATTACGTGCAGGAGGCTTCGTCCATGTTTGTGGAGCAAGTTTTCCGTCAGCATGTTTCAGGCTCAGTCCGGGTGTTGGATTTGTGCGCTGCGCCTGGCGGAAAGGCCACGCACATTGCTTCGCTGATCGGTCGGGACAGTTTGTTGGTGAGCAACGAAGTGATTGCTTCCCGGGCAAATATTTTGTTGGATAATGTGATGAAAAGTGGTTTTGACAACGTGGTGGTCACCAACAACGACCCGCTCGCACTCGGCAAGTTGGGTGCTGCGTTCGATGTTGTTTTGGTGGATGCGCCTTGTTCGGGCGAGGGAATGTTTCGCAAAGATGCCGATTCCGTTTCCGAATGGTCGGACGGAAATGTTCAGCTTTGCTGCGAACGCCAGCAACGCATTGTGTCCGACGTGTGGCCTGCCCTCAAAGAAGATGGATTGTTGATTTACAGCACTTGCACCTACAACCTGCACGAAAATGAAGAGAACGTGCGTTGGATTATGGACAACCTGGGTGCGGAAGTAGTGGAACTACAAATCGATGAAAATTGGAAAGTCACCTCCTCGTTGTCGCCCGAATCAAAGGTTGCGGTCAGCCGTTTTCTTCCCCATCGCACGCATGGCGAAGGATTCTTTCTGGCGGTTCTTCGCAAAACTTCTGAAGCGGAAGGTTTAGCCTTTTCGAAAAAAAAAGATAAAAAGCAAAAAGCAAAGCCGATTCCGGTTCCTGCCGGATTGAAGCAACTTGTCCTGCATCCGGAACGCTATGCTTTTCAGGAAATAAATGGCAAATGGCGGGCTTATGCGCCTCAAGTGGCGGCTTTCCTAGAACAAAGTGAAGGCTTGAAAATATTAAATGCGGGGATTCTTCTGGGTGAGCAGAAAGGCAAAGATTTGGTGGTCTCTCATGCCTTGGCACTTTCGAATGAGTTAAACGCCGATGCCTTTCCTGTGGAGAATGTGGATAGGGAAACAGCTATCAACTATCTACGGAAAGAACCACTTTTTCTTCCGGATGCCCCAACGGGCTATGTGTTGTTGGTTTACGAAAGTTCTCCGATCGGTTTTGTGAAAAATATAGGCAACCGGACGAACAACCTCTTGCCGAATGAATGGCGGATAAAGTCAAGCTATTTGCCCGACCAAAACCCCATTTGGTTGAAATAAAAAGGGGCTGTCTGGTTTTTGAGACAGCCCCTTTTTATTGTCGTTACTTATTGTCAAGATTTCTTTTCCGCATCTTTAGCGTCTTTTTTGCAGCAGGATTTGTTTTTTGCACTTTCTTTTTTAGTGCATTTCTTTTTGCCTTTTTTGGCGCATTCTCCTTTAGCATCTTTTTTGCAACAAGATTTTACTTCTGTTTTTGCCTTAGAAGTTTCTTTTTTTGTTTCCTGAGCCATTGCGCTAGTTGAGGCAAGAAACGCAAATGCCATCATGGCCGATAAGATAATTTTCTTCATAATTCCAAATTTTATTAGATAGTTTAGCTTCATTTATTAAACACAAAAGCAAAGATATTGTTTGTTTTCATTTAACAAAGCCTGTCCCGTTAATAATATTCAATAAATTAAGGCAAATTTCTTTATTCATTTTAAACGGATTTGTTTTCTATCTATAATTTAAAGAAATTTCTTCGTCTTGTCAATTACCAACGGAGACTCAATGAAGAACTCTTCTGTGATAGTTGTAATCGCCCCATTTCTGATTTTTTATTCGTAAAACCATAATGATAGCCGCTTTTATGCATCTTCTGTTTCTCCAAATAACGAATTCAATGTACATTTGTGTGCAAATAGTTTTAAATGATTCTTTATATGAAGACAAGTCGCATTGTTCCTGTATTCCTAGTTTTATTATTGCCAATAAATGTTTTCTCGATAGGTACGGGAGAGTCGTCGGACTCATTGGTCGTAAATCAGAATACGGTTATTCGCAGACAGAATTTCGATTCAATAAAGAATCTTTTAACTCCTAAGGATCTTGCCCTTAATGCTATTCATTCGTTGTTTGGCCGATCCGATAAGTTTGATAATGGCGATAGCATTATTTCTGCATTTGATAAACTTCCGGCTTTTGGGATCTACAAAGACAACTATTTCGTAGTTGGGACAAACGTCACGGAAAAGCCGACTCAATACACTTCCGATGCAAAATTTCAAGTAAGTATCAGGCATCGGATCACCAACAGTAAGTTACCATTCAAGACGTACTTATTTCTCACGTACACGCAAAAGGCATTTTGGGATGTGTTCAAAAATTCATTCCCGTTTCGCGATTTGAATTTTAACCCGACGATCGGTTTTGGTCGGGCACTGATTTATAATAAAAGATTCCTGGGAACTCTTCTGCTGCAATTTGAGCATGAATCCAATGGTAAAAGTGGACTGGACTCAAGGAGCTGGAATAAAATAAGTTGCACTTCCAATCTTATTTTTGATACAAATTGGTCAATGTCTGCCAAAGTTTGGATTCCAATTGTTGATGGCGAAAACAACCGGGATCTGACAAGATATACAGGTTGGGCAAATATTGGAGGGGAATACAAAAGTAGTGATACGAAATACTGTTTCAGTGCCGTCATAAATAAGAGGTCTATAAACAACCTGAGCTGCAATCTTACCCTTAATTTTGCTGTTCGATTGTTTGACGATGAAAATCAATACTTGTTTGCCGAATTTTATAATGGTTATGGAGAATCCATGCTGGATTACAAAGATTACAGGCAAAGGTTACGGGTTGGCTTTGTGATAAAACCAGATTTTACCGCTCTTTTTTAGTCAGGAACATTGTTTTTTTTAAAATAATCCTCTGGCTCCATCAACTTTTTTTCTCCATTTCTTTCCTGATATATAGTTTACTACAACTATTCTCTAAAGATTCCTTGAAAAAACCTCCTGTAATATTTGGAT
>DBTT01000017.1 GCA_002307185.1 Bacteroidales bacterium UBA1309 | reverse complement strand
AGAGCATCCGCCCCAGCTTGTCGTACTTGTACACCGTCCACTTGAAGTCGGGACGCTGGATGCCGTCCTGGGTCATGGCCAACCTGTCGGCCTTGTCATAGACAAAATAAGCCCAGTCGCAGCCGGGGATCCGCTTCTGGATGCAGCGGTTGCGGGAGTCGTACTTGTAGACATAGGCGTACCGCTTCATCATGTCGGAGTCATCGCCCAGCCCGGCGGAAAGGTTGTCCACGGCGAGCGGGGGAAGCACGTAGCGCCTGTTGCCGAAGTCGTCGTACACATAGTAGGTGTCGTGGTCCGCCCCGTTGTTCACCTGGCGGGTGAGGACCACCTGCCCGAGCTTGTCCTTGAACTCGTAGGAAACGCTGCCCCCCTCGTCGATGCTTTTCGTGACGTAGAGTTCCCCGTCGGGGTAGTTGCCCCCTTGGGTCAGCCCGGCGGAGGCCACGCTGAACAGGATGCAGGGATAGGCCGAACTGTTGGTGAGGTATTCGGTCTTCACCGACTTGCCGTTGGTGTGCCATGCTTCCCCCGGGCCGAACTGCTGCTGCACGCGGTTGAGCGGGGAAGGCTCGTAAACGGGGGTGGAATAGGGTGCCGCATCGCCGTTGTATCCGTCGGCGGGCAGCGCCGTGAAGGAGGCGAGGGGTACGAAGGCTCCGTTGCCACCCGCCGCCGGACGCAGCAGCCAGGCGTTGGACTCGCGTCCGAAGCCGTCGTATTCCTGGTAGGTGACGAGGTCGGCCCCCGAGGGCGAGGCTCCCGCCTGCACGGTCTGCGTGGGGCGGCCCAGCCCGTCAAAATACTGGATCTGGTCGAGGTAGCCTGCGCCGTCGTCGGTCTTGTAGGTGCGGGTCAGGATGTAGTTCTGGTCCTGCGAGAGGGAAGGCGTCCCCGACTCGTAGGGTGTGCTGGCATTGGCATCCAGCTTCAGGGTCAGGCTTGTCCCCGAAGATGCGGCGAACGTGAAGCCGGGCTTGAGGGTGATGGAGGATGCTGCCACGACGGTGCCGCCCTGAGACCTCGGGGCGGAAAGGGTGAGGTTGACCTGGGCGCTGGCCTCCCCCCAGCCCCCTCCAAAAGAGGGAGGGAGGGCTAACGCACATAATATGCTAAAGAAATGAATGATTTTTTTCATAAGCGTGTTATCTTATTTGTTTTTTTACTACTGAGTTTTTTGTGAATGAATAACGAAATGACTGAGTGACTGAATGGCAGGGGCACTTGGTCATATGTTCTCTTGTTCTCTTATTTACCACAGAGTAAAAAGAGTAAAAGGAGTTCTTTTTTATTTGTCCAATCATGTATTTCCCCCTCTTTTTACTCATTTTACTCTGTGTTTTTAATGTTTTGTTTTATCTTCTTCGCTTGTTCACTGCTAACTGTTCACTGTTTGTAGTGGTAGTCGTAGGTCTGGACGGTCTTCTCCACGTTGTTCTCCTTGATGTAGGTTCGCTTGAGGCGGTTGAAGGTGTCGTATTCGTAGTAGGTGGTGACTCCGTTGGGGGCGGTGGCCGAGGTCATGCCCACGAGGGGTCGGTAGGTGTAGGTGGTGACCTGGGCGACGCTATTCTTAAAATAACTGTCCAACTTTGTGCGGATAGAGTTTACATCGGGGGCCGCCATCGCGCTTAATTCGTTCATCTGGGTGTCGGACGTAAAATTCAAAGCCGACTTTATTTGCTCGTAAGTTGCATCCTTGATCTCGGCTATGGGGTATTGCCCGTTGTAGGACCATAGATAAAAAACGATGGAGGAGGAATCAACCGTCATTTGGTTTATATTGCCGAAATAGTCGTATCGATCATAGGCTATGCTCTGGAAAGGATACATCCGGGTGTCTATGCCCCCGCCGCAAGCATATGTTTGGGGCATGTCGCCGTAATCCTTCACTTCGCTGAAATATTTTTTTTGCGGCACAATCATCCTGTTGCTGCCGTCATATCCATATTCGGTGAGGTTTCCACCGATATAACGGCCATTACGGAATATTTTTTCTTCCACAACGGGGGATAATAGATTTTTATTCACCATATCCGTAAATATTCCGCAATCGTAATCACTCGGATAGGTGTGTGAATAAGTAAAGCTACCGTTCAATGGAAGCCTTGTTGATTTCTCCTTCAATTGGAGTGTTGTCATGTCGTATGTAAATTTATCTACATTCTGGACCCCGTCCTTTCGGGTTATGCAACTGTCCAACAGGATGTCGCAGGCATATAGGTTGAACAAGCAGACACGCATCCTGTCGTCCACGTATCCTTCCTGTGTATCCGAATGGTTCCATCCGCTAAGCCCGCAATAAAAATCGGAAAATACCGTATTGCTGTTCTGGTAGGCATCCAGGACATTCACCCCTGTTCCAGAGTAACGGACATACGCCTTGTAATAATTCTGTTCTGTTTCGACAGGGGACGAGACTCCCTCCAGGTAGGCCTCCCGCCTTATCAGTTTCCCATTCAGGGGCTCGTTTTCCACGCAATAGCTGTTGGGGTAGTATATCCCCCTCTCATTATGAAACTTGTATTTCACATAGCCGTTCTTGAGGGTTTCCCCGGTTGAGGTTTCCTTCACAGAACCATAGCCTACCCCTTTTCCGGAGCCATAAGGATTGCTGTAGACGCTGCTCCCGTACAGGTCATAATAATCAATGTCGCACGAGAGAAGGGCTAACGGAGTGAGCCCGCAGTAGAGAAGGTCGTTCGCCGCAAAATTCCATGCGAGATGTTTACTGTCATAAAAGACAGCATTGTCATGCAGCACGCCTTCCGAATATTCATAAGCCTTGCATGCCTCGACCTTTTCCATGGCGGGACTATCGTAGGATGTGATCCGCTTGATCCTTAACCCGCATCCCGATAACGCATCGCCGTTCTGCGATCCGATCAACCGTTTAGCTGCAAAGGTGTTGTTCTCGTATTCAAAACGGGTGTATCCTCCCGTAGGATATTTTATCCCCTCAAGTATGCAGGCCTTTGTCGAATCCCCGGAGCTTTCCCTGTCCGCCCTGTATCTTGCATTCGCTTTCAACAATACAGTCTGGTATGCCGGGGGGATCATTTCCATTTCGAATTCCGATCCTTCAGGATAAAAAAGGCTGCGGAAATCAGGAATCAAAGACTTGTTTTTTGTTTTCCCATTATAATACCCCCAATAATCGATAGCGAACGATCCCTTTGCGGGCAGGGGCAGGCCATTATAGGCGAATTCGTATTTGCCTTGATCTTTTTCATAAAACTTGTCAAGCCTCAACCTGTTGATGTCATAGCTGTCCAGTGAGGATTTCCAAAAATTACCGTCGGTAGCTGAAACGAAATAGCCGTATTCAAAATTGTATTCCTTTTTTATCCCATTGGATAGGCTGCTTAAAGGGGATATTTTGATTTGGTTCAATTTGACCCCGTTTTCTATATCCGTTCTGGAGCCCGTAGAAAATTCAACCTTATAATTTGTCGTGACAATGGAGTCGAGGATGCATTCCTCCCCATGGTTTGTGCTCAAGTACTGGCTTGGGCTCGCAGTCTGGGCCTCGGTCGTCACATTATATGGCGATGTAGAAAAGACCACATTCGACACGGCTGTTATAATCTGTAAGTTTTGCGAGTAATGTGGCTTGGAGGCAGCATGCTTCGTGTAGAAATAGCTTATGTCCTGACCGTTTGGATACGACGTCTTGTCCAGGGTGTAATATCTGGATTGTGCCCCAAGACCACTGCCCTCTCGCATGCTACTGGCATAATTAAACAGGTGCGTGACCCCCTCGGCGGTAGTGATCTTGAAACTTTCGATGGAAGGGTTAGTGGTGGCGCTGCTGGCCGTCACTTCAATCTTGATTCCTTGCCCCTGCTCCCTGTTCAATATATGTATGTTGTTTTCAAAATCTATGAAAAATTTCCCCGAACCGCCCGGATATGTAAAATAATACACATCTGGATTCAGCCGGAATAGCGACTTATTCCCCTTACGGTATCCTAGCAGCAAGGCATATAGCTCCCTCGTATTTGTCATGGAGGCATGCTGGCCGGTCAGCCACTCGCTGTTGTCCTTGTGGGCTTTCAGCCACAAGTGAAAATTATAAACATCCCCATAGCTCCCCCCATTATTATCGTCATCGTCTCCTACAACATTCTGCGAAATCATTCCCCCGACATCCAAGTTCCAGCCCAGGCCGACCCAACTTGCATCTTCCTCCACCTTGATGCCGGAAGAATTGTACCTCAGGGAAATTGGCAGGCGGATTTGCCCGTCCTGCAATGTGTAGACCGGGATGTTTATATTCGGTGTGCCATTGTATAGGCTTATCGGATTGTCAAAATACTTGTCGAAAGAAGAAACATTAGGTGTGTTCATCCGTAAGAATTCAGAATCTCTTTTGATTTTGGTGTTTTCAGGCCATGTGCGGAAAAATATGCACATGGAAAGAACGATAAATAGACACTTCTTATTCATATTACTCTAACATTATATAATAATCAAAAACCATTCGCATGTCTCAAATATTTACGGGCCCCCATTAACATTGGCTTGGTAGGCGATGTTAACGATACCGTCAGGAAGTCTGTCGTTTACGCTGGCACAAAACATCGATAGCTTTATAGGCCAAGTGCATATGGGGGATTAGCCCGCATCATCCCGACCTGCCCTTCCCCCTCGCCCCTCCGGTCTTGCGGCATCCTTCCTGTATGGCCCGCACCCTTTCCACAGGGGAGGGAGAAAAGGGGGAGGAAAAGAGGTGTAATCTTTTTTTGGGGAGGCCGCCTGGCCTTCTTGTCCACATCTTCCATCCCCTCCACCACCATGCCCGTCCCCCCCGGTGCATCATGGGCATGATCCCCCGGATAGGACGGTTATGATCCCCGGGGGATCATTACCGTCTTCCCCCGACCAGGACGGGCGTCTTCCCCCGGCTTAGTCGCTGAGGGAGGATGCGGGCTTGAACTCGGCCTTGTTCAATGCCTCGCGCAGCTCGTCTCCGGCAAGGAAATTGATGTTCACCTGCTTGATGAGGGTGGCGGTGACCTCCTGCTCGGTTGCCACCCCGTTGCTGTTGACGGTGAGGTGGAAGGTGCCCCAGTCGCCGAGCTTCACGGTGTTGCCGGCCAGCAGTTCGGCCTTGAGCACCTTCAACAGTTGGGAGATGGCCATTTCGGCCTCCTTGGGGTTGAGGGTGGTCTCGTCGGCGATGCGCTTGCCCACTTCCTTTTCAGTCACTTGTGTCACGCTGCGCAACACGGGATACCACTTGGCCGGCTCGCTCTGTTTGGCCGGGTTCTTCCTTTGAACTTTGTTGTAAAATAAAGCCATAACGTTTTTGTTTTTGGTTGGTTAATAAATGAATTAGCTGTTAGCCGTTAGCTGTTAGCTAAAGGCTATTGGCTAAAAGCTATAAGCTATTTCTTCAGCCTTTGGTTTTCTTCCTCCAGTGCCTTTATGCGCTTGTCCTGCTGGATCATGTAGAGGGTGAGTTCCTCTATCTTCTGGAGCATCTTGTTCTGCATTTCGCCCATGCCCATTCCCTTTTCCTTCACCTCGGTGGCGGAGGGCATCTCGGGCAGGCGGCTGTTCTCCTGCACGTACTCTTCCACCCGGTGGAGCGGCATCAGCTCGTAGTCCCTGGCGAAGACGTAGTCGGCCAGCGGCACGTTGAGGTCCACGATCACCTCCTCGGCATGGATCTTGCCGTTGACGGTGAGCTTCTGGTCGGGGGCGGTGGTGCCGATGCCGACGGAGCCACCGGCGAGAATGGTCAATCGTTCCGTTCCAAAGCTATTCCCGTATACGCCGTCACCACAATCTTCCCATATACCGAACCTCGTTGTCGAATTACTGCCTCCAAGTGCCCATTGCTTCGATTTATTCCTATAACTAAATAAAAGCCTTGCATCATCGTTTCCTACCGTAGCATCGGTGGCCAATGTCAAAACATGACCCCAAGATTGTCCTCCGCTGGAGTGAAAAACTCCAGTACTAATATCCCCATTTGCTGAAAATACTTCTAATCTTGCTTTAGGATCGGTGGTGCCGATACCGACGTTACCTGATGCTGCAATCGACATGGCTGTAATTTTTGCGTCCGCACTACCTGCATTGTTGGGATCATGGATATTGAAATTTAACCCTATATGTTTAATTCCCGCATACCCACTGCCAGGATACGTTCCGCAGCATGTCCATACATTGACAGCTTCGATGGAAGCCCCGAAATAGTTTGGCAACACATCCCGAAATCCTGTGAATAAAATCCCTTTAGGTTCATTCGAACTTGAATAATTGCCTATCGTCAAGTATTCGCCATCGGGGATAGAATAGGAACTGGTTTGGCTTTTCAGTGACAAAGCCGACACGAGGGCGGCGATACATAACATTGCTTTTTTCATACGGTTGATGTTTTCTTTTAATTATCTGTTATACTTTGATTTATATGTCTTCCAACTTATATATTTCTCTACCCCTACCTCAGCCTCACCCCAACCCTCTCCACGGGGAGAGGGAGAAAAGTATTTGGGAACCGCTTGCGCCTATTTCCACTAACTTTCCGCATCCCTCGGCTGCGTTCTCCCCTTCAGGGGACGGGGGTAGTCCGAGCAGGATCGTGGCAGCGGGTGGCCTTGATTGCTGGATTGGCACATTCTCATATTCCCACATTGGCGCGTTCTCATTTCTTGACAATGATCCCATTCGCGACCTTGTCGTTTGCCACCACCCGCAGCACGTAGTTGCGGGGGAAGAGCCCCGAACAGTTAAAAGAGACGGAATAGGCTCCCGGCTCGTGCACCCTTGCGGGGACCAGGCTGACGGGGAACCCGTCGATGGAATACATCCCGAGGGATACGTTGGCCTTCACCGTCACCTCGTAGGCGACGGTCAGGTCGGCGACCACCGGGTTGGGGTAGAACTTACAGCTAAGCAGGCCGGGGATGGAGATGCCCGTGGATTGGCCGTCGGAGCCGTTTCCTCCCTGCGTGTCTTTGTTGGCCGCATTCCAGAGTTCGTCCTGGATGGCCTGGTTGGCGGGGTCGTCGGCCAGGTAGTAGTGGTCCTGCGGGGGATAGAAGAACGCCGTCCTGAAATGGACCGAGCTGTCGGCGGGGTTGTAGCTGCGGACGGTCTCGAAGACGGGGTAGCGGTAGCCCCGGGTGTACCAGCGGCAGGTTTCCAGCACACGTTGCGTGTGCCGGCCGAGGGAGTCGGGGCGGTTGTCGGTGATGCCCTGGCTGGTGCGCACCCGCAGCACCTGCGAGAGCGTGTCGCCCGAGGGCAACACCATCCGTCCGCGGGCGTCGGCCCAGGTGGTGACGATCCCTTCCGTGGAGACGGAATCCGTATGGGAATACAGTCCCCTGGCCCGGTAGGGGTAGGTGGTGATGGTCCCGTAATTCAGCGGGAAGACGGCCTGGACGTAGGGCTGGACGTAATCCAGCTGGTTGAGCGGGTTCTCGTGGCCGAGCAGCAGCAGGGTGTCGCCCTTGAAGCGGAAGAAATACTGCGTGCGGTGCTCGGTGGCCACCACCAGTTCTCCCGGGGCGAACGCGGCCTTCGGGTAGGCTTTCGAGCCCAGCACGTAGAGGCTGTCGCCGAGCAGCTCCGGGTCGGAATAGGCGAGGGTGTAGTTCTCGTTGACGGTCTTCAGCCTGCTGAAATCCCAGAGGATGTCGGTGCCTGCCGGGCCGGGGTCCTTGTATTCCACCTGATACTTGACCAGTTTGTCGCCCGGGCGGATGCGGTTGTGGGAAAGGCTCAGCTGGGCGTGGCACGGGTTGAGCTGCGCCAGCAGCAGGAGTGCGGTGAGCGGGAGGTGTTTCATTTTTAAAGGGTATTTATTCAAATAGTGTTTTTATTATGTGAAAATATGAATGATAAAGCTTGCATTAGCTGTTCCGTTGCAAATATATATGAAATTTTAATAAAAAAAACGGGCGAAACGGGGTATATAGGGTGTTTAACATTTAAGGTAGTGGTATTTGATTGATTAACAAGTGTTCACAAAATGGGAGTATAGGGTGAAGCCATGCTTTTTTCTGCGCCGGGGAAGCCACCTGGAGGTGTTTATTGACCCCATATCGTCATTTTCCGCAGAAGCCATTCTTTGTTGTGATATGTTTATTGTTCTTAATTTGCCTCACCTCGTAATTTTATGGTTGCAAATTTGCCTTTCGGATCTGTTCCTGTCCAGAGTAGGTGGGTTTTGTCATATTTCAAGGATGGGGCATGGCATTGAATCGTAATTTGGATTTAAACCGAGTTCCTGTTACGTTATATCCCAGATGTACTCTCGGGGCAGATTTGTTGTAGTTTTGTGTCTTTTCTTTCACAAATGGAGATAGAGCAGGGTCAAAACACCGTAAAGGATGTCTTGTCTGACATTTGCCGAAGTCAATTTCTCCCGCAATTCGCTTGAAATTTTAGTCATACGATTTTGAACGGTCTTTTCACTCATGGATAGTTCCGCAGCTGTTTCTCGGATAGAGAATTGTTTTTTCACACGAAAGGTGAATATCAGCTGGTCCAACTCGGGCATCTGGCTTATCAACTGATCGATGAGCAAATCAATTTCTTTTTCCACAATAGTTTCGATGACATGCGAATAGTGCAAACGCTGATCAACAATTTTTTCGATATCATCAACGTTTTCGGTGAGGTTTTTGGCGAGGTTGCGGTAATAGTCTAAAATACGTTTGGACAAGATGAAGAAAAGCGATTTGGATGCGTTGCCCTCCTCGTCTGTACGCACCCATTCGGCCGATGTCCACACAGAAAGCCAAAAGTCCTGAAACAAGTCTTTGGATGTGTCGGCATCGGCAATTCTGGAGCTTATTTGTCTCAATGTGATGTCGCTGTATTTGGCATACAACTTTTTAAATGAACCTTCGTCCTTCTTTAGAATGCCTTCCAATAAATCTTTATCAAGCGTTTCCATTCTAACCAGTAGATTTTATACAAATGAATACATATATGGCTACAATATCATTAAATAGGGGTTAATTAATGTAGAATTGATTTGCAAAAGGAAAGTGCTATGGGGTTTGCACCTTGACCGAAAGATTGCTTCGCTTGAAATTTTATAGTTGTTAAGTGGTTGTAACAAACACTTAACCGTTTTATTCGGGATATTGTGCCTCGTTTTTACGCCATTGTTATGGAGGCTGTGTGGAGCTTCCTCCTGGAAATTAAATATTATTTGACAAGCAACAGTGAAGAAAGATAAATTGGAATACAGGGCGGCAGTTTTAAATTTTTTGAGCGATGTGTATGAACGTTGTTTTCAAGGTCGGGCATCGAACGAAGAGATACAAATAGTGAAAAAGGCGAGTGAAATCATTCGGAATGGAAATTTGCCGGAGATGGCTGCCGGTGCTTCCGAAAAATTGAGGAAGGAAGTCTATGCTAACTTGTCGGGCAAGATACGCCGGGAAAGGAATAAACGAAAGATAAAGAAGATGGTTGCTTATTCCATCTCTGCTGTGGCTGTTTTGGCGGCGATTTTCTTTGTCAACAAAACGGTTTTCCAGGATGATACCTTGAATTCTCCAATGGCTGCTACAAGCATTCGCACAGGCGATGAACGGATGAAGCAGGTGGAGCTTGGCGACGGAACAAAAATAACCATGAACCAGAACACCCGGATCGAATATTATGAGTCAACCTACAACCGGGATAAGAGGGAAATCTGGCTCAATGGGGAGGCTTTTTTTGATGTGGCGAAGGATGCCCGGAGACCTTTTATAATTCACAGCGGCAACTTCAGTATCCGGGTGTTGGGTACTTCTTTCAATGTTAAATCGTATCCCAACCTGAACCAATACACCGTTTCCGTACGCCGGGGCAAGGTGGACGTTCGCCGGGGGAAGGAGCATTTGGGCACTTTGGTTAAAAACACGGAATTGGCATATGATATCAAGGCCAATACATTCGAGATAACAGATAAAGATTGTAGTGAGATTGACAAATGGACAGCCGGCAAGCTCGTCTTGAACAATGCGGATGCAGATGAACTCACATTCCGCATGAAGCAATACTATGGGATAGACCTGAAGATCAGCGGAAAGGCATTGTCTGGAGTGATGATCAACGGGATATATGACAAGACGGATACTCCTGAAGATGTGATACGGTCAATCTGTGTTCTGTACAATATCAAATACACATATCGTGATGGCGTGATTACTGTGTTGCCTTCAAATGAATAGTTAGGTTACCTAAATAATAAATAAACGGTTTTTTAAAAGCAAGCTGCAACTTGAAGGTAGCTTAGACTCTTGTGTGCATATTGAAATCAAGAATAAACATAACAAATCATTAAAAATAAGGACAATGAAAAAAAAAGACAAGTGGAATTTCTTTAGAATATGCTTTTTGAGCATATCTTTAATTTGTTCGCAAATGATATGCGGGCAGACAACAAATAGACGCTTTGCGGCGGAAAGCCTTATCGAGCGGCTGAATACTTTGCACTCGGTTTACGGATGCAAAATAACATACGACTCCAAGCAGTTGGCCGGAATCCGTGTCTCGGCATACAATGCGGATGGGAGTTCTGCGGAGCAGGTTTTGGAAGCAACCTTAAAGGGAACAGGCTTTTCTTATAAAAAGGTTGGCAACAATTTATATGCGATAAATGAAAAGCCTGCCGAAAAGAAGCCCGCCGCACCAGTTGGTAAGACACGAAGAATCCACGGTGTTGTCAAAGATGAAGTGGGTGAATATGTGGTAGGGGCAAATGTTTTGGTAAAAGGTACGGCATTCGGAGCCATCACCGATATCGATGGCCGGTATTCGTTGGATGTTCCAGAAAATGCAACGATCCATGTTTCGTTTGTGGGATACAATTCGACAGATATAAAACTAGGCAGCAATACAGAAATAAATATCGTATTGAAGAGCAATTCAAACGTGCTGAACGAGGTCGTGTTGATCGGATATGGCAGCCAGAAAAAAGCAAACCTCACCGGCGCGGTGGATCAGGTTTCGAGCAAGGTTTTTGAAAACCGATCGGTATCCAATGTCACCCAAGCCTTGATGGGTGTTGTGCCCAACCTGAACATTTCTCTTACCGATGGCAAGCCAACGCGGACAGCAAGTTTCAATATCCGTGGAACTACTTCTATTGGGCAAGGCGGTAGTGCTTTGGTGCTTATCGACGGAGTAGAAGGCGATCCGGCTATGTTGAATCCCAACGATATCGAATCTGTCAGCGTATTGAAAGATGCTTCATCGGCCGCAATCTACGGGTCGAGAGGAACTTACGGCGTCGTGTTGATCACAACAAAAAATGCAACAAAAGGGAAAACCTCGATCACCTACTCTTTCAATTCGACCTTCGGATCTCCTGTCGATGTTCCGGATATTGTGGATGACGGATATACCTATGCGTCGATGTTTTATACATCATATTATAACTCTAAGAATGCTACACCTGCGAAAATGAATAAGACACAAGCTTTTTCAACGACTTGGTTGTCTGATTTCAAGGATAGGAAAGATGAAGGCAACACCCAAAACTACGAGGTTGTAAATGACAAATATGTTTATTATGGGAATGAAAACTATTACAAGGCGTTGTATAAGAATTTAACCTTTGCACAAGATCATAATTTTTCGGTAGTTGGCAATTCCGGCAAAATGGATTTTTATTTATCGGGACGCTATTATGGCTACGACGGGTTGTTCAAATATAGTACAGATAAATATTCGACTTACAATATCCGGGCAAAGGAATCGTTGCAAGTCACCGACTGGCTCAAAGTATCAAATAACTTGGATTATTCAAAACTTCTTTACCACAACCCAATCAATGTGGGTGAAGGTGGATCTATCTGGCGTAATATTTCAGACGAAGGGCATCCAAGCTCTCCCATATTCAACCCTGATGGAACATTGACCTATTCTGCGGCCTACACTATTGGAGACTTCATCTATGGGAAGAATGGGATAGACACGGATAACCGGGTATTAAGAAATACGGTATCTGCCACAGCTACATTCTTTTCGGACCGGGTGCACATCAATGGAGACTTTACATTCCGTTCAACAGACAATAATTCACAACAAATCAGGGTTCCTGTTCCTTATAGCACAGCTCCAGATGTGATTTCTTATTTAAGATCCGATTATAACGATATCCTAGATATATCCAAAAGCTATCAATATCTGTCAGGAAATGTTTATGCCGATTATGCGGGAAAAATTGGCGATAACCACGCCTTTAAGTTTATGGCAGGATACAACTACGAGCAACAAGTTTACAAATATGTTTCCACCCAGCGAGATGGCTTATTAACAGAAGATGTCACTAATATTAATTTGGCCTTGGGTACTACAATTACCACCAGTGGGGATTACAGCAAATGGCGTACTGTAGGAGGGTTTTCTCGCGTAAATTATTCTTTTTTAGACCGTTATTTGTTCGAGTTTGACGGCAGGTATGATGGCTCCTCGAAATTTCCGACCAATCAGCAATGGGGCTTTTTCCCTTCCGCGTCGGTCGGATGGCGCATCTCGGAAGAGCCTTTCTGGCATTTGAATGACAACTTAATTTCAGATCTGAAAATCAGGGCTTCTTACGGATCGCTTGGTAATGGAAATATAGATCCTTACAAATACCAGGAATTATTTACAATCAGCAGTTCCGGACGGATGTTAAACGGATCTAACAACAAAACCACGAGTGCGCCAGCCGTTATTCCGGATGGGTTAACGTGGGAGACTGCGACAACTGCTAATATAGGATTAGACTTCGGGATGCTGAAAAACCGCTTAAGATTTGTAGGCGACGCATATGTCCGCAAGACTAAAAACATGTACACGACAGGGGCAACACTTCCAGATGTGTTTGGTGCAGATTCACCTAAGGGTAACTATGCAGATATGACTACACGCGGTTGGGAAATAACGGTGAATTATGCAGACAAGTTTAATTTAAAAGGTAAGCCTTTCAACTATCAATTGAAAGCCACCCTGGCCGACTACACAGCCAAAATTGATAAATACAACAATCTGACAGGGAGCATCAGTGATTACTACGCAGGAAAAAAAGTTGGTGAGATCTGGGGATTTCATATTGAAGGCCTTTTTCAGGATCAAACCGAAATCGATGAACATGCCACTCAAACAGTGATTTATGCTTCTTCAAATGGAGTAACGGCACCAGGTGACTTAAAATTTGGAGATCTCGATGAAAGTGGCGTTATCGACTACGGTTCAAAAACTTTATCAAGTCATGGAGACATGAAAGTCATTGGGAACACCACACCCCGCTATACTTATAGTGTCAATTTAAGTGCTGATTGGAACAATTTCTTTTTTTCAGCCTTCTTTCAGGGAATAGGGCATCAAGACTGGTATCCGAGTAGTGAATGCATCTTTTGGGGACAATACAATCGTCCTTATAACAATGTCCCGAAATGGCAATTGGGCAATATTTGGTCAACAGACAATCCCAATGCTTATCTTCCCCGGTATGTAGGGTACAATGCTACGTTGAAATCTTACAGCAACGATCGTTATTTGCAAAACGTAGCATATTTACGTTTGAAAAACCTTCAATTAGGGTACAATCTGCCGCAGGAAATCGTATCAAAGATCAAAATGCAGAACCTGCGCATTTATATCTCGGGAGAAAATTTATTCTGTTGGTCGCCGCTCTATAAATGGACACACGATATTGATGTGGCCAATATATACGGATCAGACACTGATTTGACCAGCGGAAGTTCCGGAGACGGGCAAAATTATCCTATTATGAAAACGATGAGTTTCGGTATGTCATTAACATTTTAAATTCGTAGCAAAAATGAAAAAGATAATATATTCCATTTTGACTTTTTTTGTCATAATAATATCTTCGTGTGATTTAACAGAAGAACCGCAGGCTTCTGTATCCGCCAGCGCCATATTTGGTTCGGAATCAGGACTCAAAGCCTATACATACTCATTCTACAATATGCTTCCCGATGGAAGTTCTGCGTATCAGCAAGATGCCATGGCTGACTACGGGGCTGTCAATAGCATCAACTCCTTTATCCGCAAGGGTGCTTATTCGGCAGAAACGAGTTCAGGATGGACTTGGACAGACTTAAGGAATATCAACTACTTCATAGTAAATTGTACCAATGAGAATGTCAGCGAGTCGGTACGGAACAACTATATAGGCATTGCTAAATTCTTCAGGGCTTGGTTTTATTATAACATGGTGGTTCGTTTTGGCGATGTGCCGTGGATCGATGAACCACTAAGCGTTGATGACGAAGCTCTTTACGGGGCTCGTGATTCCCGGACAGTTATTGTAAACAATATTATAGAGGATTTGGATTATGCCCATAATAACATTACCGAAACTGTTGGCGATGGAACCTTGATCTCAAAATGGACAGCAACTGCTCTAAAATCAAGAATTTGTCTCTTTGAGGGAACGTTTGAAAAATACCATACCGAACTGTCCTTAACAGATTCCGCAAATACCTATTTGAAATTGGCTGCAGATGCAGCAGAGGCCATGATGGATAGCTCTGGCTATGCATTATATACGGATGATGGTACATCTTCATCCTTCAGGACACTCTTCATCTCGGATTCGCCCGTAACCACCGAATCGATTCTCTCCGTGGCTTTTAGTTCTACCGCCTCCATCTTTAGTTCTGCAAATTGGTGGTGGACTTCGAGTACCTATGGCCCAAGGTGGAGCATGACTCGTAAATTTGTCAACACCTTCCTCAACACCGATGGCACTCCATTCACAGATAATGCAGATTACAGCACAATGGCATTTTACGATGAGTGTCAAAACCGTGATGCCCGCCTTGCCCAGACTATTCGGACTCCCGGATATGAACGCGACGACTCCTATGCGGCTCCGAATTTTGCCAGTTACACCTATACAGGCTACCAGCCTATTAAATATTGCTTGGATGCTACTTCCTATGACGATGGTGCGTACAACACGAACAGTATCCCTTTAATCCGCTATGCAGAAGTATTGCTCAACTATGCCGAAGCAAAAGCCGAATTAGGGACAATGACTGATGCCGATTGGGCTGAAACAATTGGGGCTTTGCGTGCGCGTGCCGGAATCACATCCGGATTGACAGCCAAACCGACAGAAGTTGATTCTTATCTGCAGACAAATTATTTCCCAGGAATAACCGATCCCATTATCCTTGAAGTACGCCGGGAACGATCCGTCGAGTTGGCTTTGGAGGGATTCCGCTTCACAGATTTGAAAAGGTGGAAAGTGGGCGAACTCATGGCGGAGCAATGGGACGGGATGTATGTTCCGGCATTGGATACGGCCATGGATCTTGACAATGATGGAACTTATGATGTCTTGTTTTATAATGGAACGGAGCCGTCAAGCATTCCCAGTGGTTGTACTGCAATCAACGTGGACGGAACATCGACCATAACCCTGAGCGATGGGGATCATGGCAACATCCTGAATTTTGTTTCAACCGATGATAGGTATTGGTATCCTGATGGCCGTCAGTATTATTATCCTATTCCAAGCACAGCTATTACTAAAAATCCCAATCTGGTGCAAAATTCAGGATGGTGATAATGAGCTAATTACATACCCGATCTTCAAGAAATAAGAACGGGATTCATCTGCGTGGGCAACCGAATTAAGGTTGGTGGAGAAATAAAAGAGATGAACCTATCCGACATCACGGCTATCGTTGTCAAATATCTTAGCCTGAAGATACCTTCTTGCAAGGGAAAAATTCCCGCAGGTTTATTTTTGGAAAAAATAAAAAAGTGAAATCTTGTCTTAACAATAGAATAAATACGAATCGTTATATGAAAACATTATTTTATTTGCTTTTGTTACCGTTGTTGTTTGTTGGGGAAGTTTTTGGCAAATCTCCGGCTGTTTTCACAATCGGGACTTACAATCTGCGTAATGCCAACAAGCAAGATTCTCTCAATGGCAACGGATGGGGCCAACGTTCTCCTTTCATTGCTAAGCTTGTGATGTTTCACGGCTTCGACATATTTGGAACGCAAGAAGGGTTGTGCCATCAGTTGCAAGACCTGAAGAAGTTGATGCCCGAATACGAGTACATTGGCGTGGCACGAGATGATGGGAAGGAAAAGGGAGAGTATTCGGCAATTTTTTACAGGAAAGGCAAATTCAAGTTGCTCGACCACGGTGATTTTTGGCTATCAAAAGATGAGTCGAAACCTAATTTGGGATGGGATGCCGTGTGCATACGAATTTGCACGTGGGGGAAATTTCAGGAAATCAGCACAGGTCGGGTATTTGTGTTTTTCAACCTGCACATGGATCACAAAGGGATAGTTGCGCGGGAAGAAAGCTCCAAACTGATTCTAAAAAAGATACAGGAAATGCCGGAAGGAATCCCTGTGGTACTCACCGGCGACTTCAACGTCAGTCAATTTTCCCCGTCATATCAATTATTGAACACTTCGGGCAAGCTTCGGGATGCTTATGACAAATCCCCTCTTCGGTATGACCCGGCAGGAACCTTCAATGGATTCAATCCCGAAGGTTCTTCCTCAGGCGAAAGGATAGACCATATTTTCCTTACTGATCAATTCTCCGTGTTGAAATATGGGATTCTTACTGATACCTACCGGGTTGACCAGCCAAAACTTTCTGGAGAACCAGCTAACGGTAGTAGCCGTTCTTTCTCAGCGAGGTGTCCATCGGATCATTTCCCTGTAATGATTGTCGTTGGCCTACCATAAACGACCATCATCTTATCTCAAGTTTATTGTTGGGGTTCGGAGGATAAGCATGTGGCTGTCCTTCGAACTTTTTTGTTGAACGAGAGTCAAGCTCCAGTTTTTTTGGTTATAGTTTGTTGAGTCATCCAACAGGGATTGAAACCGAGCAAGAAAAGGTTTTTCTTTCGCCCTAAACGATAGATTATGCCGGCTAAGTGTTTTGTCTTTCTAAAAGTTATTTCCATTATAAAATTTAAAAGCGCCAGATTCTTTTTATATTTGTGAAATATAGCTTTTTTGCTCAATAAGTATAACACTAAAAATGGAAAGGCCATGGATTTAAACTTCACAGACAATTTTTTGGTGGATAAGCCGATATCTATCGAGAAGAAAAAGACACAATACAAAGGGAAATTGACAAAGGCCAAAGGGCTTCAAATGCTTGAAGAGGCGAAGAAAGGATTGCATGAGTTGCAGGATCTTTTGTATGCCGATGGAAGCCAGTCGCTGTTGGTTGTGCTCCAAGCCATGGATGCTGCGGGCAAGGACAGCTTGATCGAACATGTTTTTGGTGGAGTCAATCCGCAAGGCTGCGAAGTCAAAAGCTTTAAGTCACCAAGCACCCTTGAATATTCCCACGATTTCCTTTGGAGGCACTACATTTCGCTTCCTGAAAAGGGCAAGATTTGTATTTTCAACCGTTCCCACTATGAAAGTGTTTTGGTGTGCAAGGTGCATCCCGAATACAATCTAAAAGAAAAGACATGGAAATCGGTGGATGCTTTTGACGAAAAGTTTTGGAAAGAACGTTACGAAAGCATCAACGATTTCGAAAAGCATCTGAGCCGCAACGGGACAAAGATCGTGAAAATATTCCTTCATGTGTCGAAGGATGAGCAGAAAAAACGCTTTCTCGACAGGATTAATGAAAAAGACAAGAATTGGAAATTTTCAGCAGCCGACATGGCAGAACGTGCTTTGTGGGATAAGTATCAAAAGGCTTACGAAGACGCTATTAACGAAACGAACACGAAGCATGCTCCTTGGTACATTGTTCCCGCCGACAACAAATGGTTTGCCAGGCTTACCGCAATACAGATAATCGTGCAAGAGTTAAAGTCGATGAACTTGAGTTTTCCCGAAGTCTCGAAAGAAGAAGCGGATGAGCTGCTCAAAGTTAAGCAGCAATTAACCGAAAAAGACATTCAAATATAATAGCCGTTAGCCAATCCTTTTCCTAATAGTTGTTGAATAGAAATTGCACCATGCTTGAGGCAAACGAAATCACCCATAAAATTCATGTTTTATGGCATAAATATCCACACGTTCAAACTTATAAATAATTGGCATCCTTGAGCATTCATCAGTATTTCGGGTTAGGTAATAATCGGGTTGAAAGGATTAAAATTCAAAATATCAATATTTTATGAAGTTATCTGTATGTTTGCATCTGTAGTGTTGTTAAAATGAAATTCAGATGCCTTAAAATAGGCTTGGTTTCTACGATTTTATTTTTCAAACCTTTTAATTCAAAAAAAACACTATCTTTATCAGACATAAAAATACTGTTTGTTAGGACAAGTATAATCACGATAATATACAAACGAGATGAGCTACCTTAAATTTGATAAGTCAAGAATGATTAATCTGGAATATTCGCTATCCAGGGAAATACTTCGGACTAACCGGAAGGGCGCTTATCACTGCACGACTTTGGTGGAATGCAACACACGCAAGCAGCATGGTCTTCTAGTGATGCCGATTCCTGCGCTTGATCATGAGCCGCACGTCATTCTCTCTTCTTTTGACGAAACAGTAATCCAACACGGTGCCGAGTTCAATCTTGGGCTTCACAAATACGACGGTGAAAACTATAGTCCGCGCGGTCATAAATATATACGCGAATTCGACTGCGATTCCACCCCTAAAACCATTTATCGGGTAGGAGGAGTGATTCTTTCGAAAGAAAAGATTTTTTCTCTTCAGGACAACAACATCATGATTCGTTACACCTTGCTGGATGCCCATTCCCCAACAACACTACGTTTCCGCCCATTTTTGGCTTTTCGTCATATAAATGCGTTGACGCTGGAAAACGAAAGGGTAAACAAGTCATATACCGAAGTTGAAAATGGCATTTGCACCTGCATGTATCAGGGATACCCCGATCTCTACATGCAGTTCAACAAGAAGACTAGTTTTGTGTTCGACCCGCAATGGTATAATGGAATCGAATACCTTCGCGACCAAGAGCAAGGCCTTCCCTTCAAAGAAGATCTGTATGTTCCCGGTTATTTCGAGATCCCGATCAAAAAGGGCGAATCGATCGTGTTTTCGGCAGGTGACAAACGTGTAGGGACACACAATCTAAAGCATCACTTCATCAATGAGGTAGAACGCCATATGCCCCGTTCGTCATTTTACAATTGCTTGAAGAATTCGGCCAACCAATTCACTTTCCGTACAAAATCCAACGAGGTGTATTTGCTCACTGGCTATCCTTGGTATTCCGTTAGGGCACGTGATCAGTTTATCGCTTTGCCAGGCCTGACCATTGGGATAGATAAGCCCGAGGCTTTTCACGAGATAATGGATACGGCATTGCCTGTAATCCGCCGGTTTATGGAAAGCGGCTCTTTGGATCCGATGATTTCGAATATGGATGATCCCGATGTGTTGCTCTGGGTGATCTGGGCCTTGGTTGAATTCTCCCATCAGGATAAAAAACTGTGTTTTGAGAAATATGGGCAGCTTGTCCATGATATTGTGGCTTTTATCAAGAGTAATGGTCATGAAAACCTCAAAGTGCTTGAAAATTCATTGGTTTCCACCAATGGGCGTAATCGTCCTGTTAGCTGGATGAATTCTACGGATATGGGCAAACCGATCACTCCACGCACCGGCTGTTTGGTGGAGTTCAATGCCTTGTGGTATAATGCCGTGATGTTCGATTTGGAAATACAGAAAGAGATGGGTCGAAATGCCAAAATAATCGATGAATTGGAGGTTTTGTCCACACAAATAAAAGAATCGTTCGTGGAGGTTTTTGAAAACGAATGGGGATATCTTTTCGACTATGTCGATGGTGGAATTGTGAATTGGAGTGTTCGTCCGAATATGATTTTTGCTGTTTCCCTTGATTATTCACCACTCACTAGGGCTCAAGGGAAATCTGTTTTGGAGTTTGTCACCAAAGAGCTTCTAACGTCCAAAGGCCTCCGTACCCTAAGCCCCAAAAGTGATGGATATAGGCCTTATTACGTAGGCAATGCCTATGAAAAGGATTATGCCTATTCCAACGGCACTTCTTGGCCATGGCTGTTAGGCCCTTATCTGAAAGCTTACCTGAAGATTTATCAGCTTAGCGGCCTTTCTTTCGTCGATCGCATCATGGTGGGGATCGAAGAAGAAATGTACAACGACTGCGTAGGGTCTTTGAGCGAATTATACGATGGAAACCCGCCCTTTACAGGTCGGGGAGCAGTGTCTTCCGCAGTCAATGTGTCGCAGATACTCCGGGTGTTGAAACTGAAAAAAAGATTCGAGCAATATTATTAAATCAAAATAGACCTCTGGCACATGAAACGAAGCGTGAAAAATTGCAGTATAAAATCGAGCCTGGGCCGTATGATCCGACGTTTCATAGAGCCAACGGATAAAAATAGTCGCGCATGAAAGCATTGATGTTTGGATGGGAATTTCCTCCCCATATTCTGGGAGGTTTAGGAACCGCAAGTTACGGGCTTACCAAAGGAATGGCTGTGCAGGGAGACATGGACATTGTCTTTGTAATGCCCAAACCTTGGGGAGACGAAGACCAAAGTTTTCTGAAAATTATTGGAGCCAACAACACTCCCATCGTTTGGAAAGAGGCCGATTGGAACGCCGTGAAAGAGCGTTTTGAAAAATACATGAATCCTCAAGAATTCTACAATTTGCGGGATAATATTTACGCCGATTTTAGCTATAAAAACACCAATGAATTTGGCTGTGTAGATTTCTCTGGACGCTATCCCGACAATTTGTTGGAAGAAATCAACAATTACTCCATCGTGGCAGGTGTGATTGCCCGCACGTATCGCTTTGACATCATCCATTCCCACGATTGGCTCACTTATCCTGCCGGAATGCATGCCAAAAGCATCACCGGAAAGCCGCTTGTGCTTCATGTTCACGCAACCGATTTCGACCGTAGCCGTGGGAATGTGAATCCCCAAGTGTATGGAATCGAGCGGGATGGAATGAACAATGCCGACCACATCATTTGTGTGAGCGAACTCACCCGCCGGACAGTGATCGACAAATACGGGCAAGATCCGCAGAAAGTGACCACTGTTCACAATGCCGTGGAACCGCTGAGCCAAGAAATTCAGGCAATCGTGCCAAGAAAGAGAAAAGACAAAATCGTGACATTTCTTGGAAGGATCACCATGCAAAAGGGCCCTGAATATTTTGTGGAAACAGCAGCCCGAGTGCTTCAGCGGAGTAAAAACGTCCGTTTCGTGATGGCTGGAAGCGGTGACATGATGAACAAGATGATTTTGCTTGCAGCCAAAAGGGGAATCTCCGATCATTTCCATTTCACCGGCTTTTTGAAGGGCAAGCAAGTGTATGAAATGCTTAAGTCGAGCGATGTGTATGTGATGCCGTCTGTTTCCGAACCGTTTGGGATTTCCCCGTTGGAGGCGATGCAATGCGGTGTTCCCACAATCATTTCCAAGCAGTCGGGGTGTGCCGAGATACTGTTCCGTGCCATCAAAACCGATTATTGGGATGTGGAGGCGATGGCAGATGCCATTTATTCCATTTGCACCTATCCTGCCATGGCGGAATTTCTTCAAAAGGAAGGAAAGGCCGAAGTGGATGAAATCAAATGGGAATATGCCGGGCAGAAAGTGAGGGATATTTACAACCGCCTTTGCGGGTTTTGACCACAGTAACAATATAAAAAACGCAGGAAAGATATGAAACGAAACATGATTTTTGTCTAATCGCCAAAATCTATGCTTGAAAAACCATGCAAGTTTCATGCCACCTATAGTAGAATTTAATCGTATGAAAACAATTTGTCTTTATTTCCAAATTCACCAGCCTTTCCGGTTGAAAAGGTATCGTTTTTCAAACATTGGCTACGATCACTATTATTACGATGATTTTGCCAACGAGGATATAATGCAGCGAATTGCAGAACGCTCTTTTGTGCCTGCCAACCGCTTGATGCTCGATATAATCAACGAACATAAAGGCAAATTTAAAGTGGCGTTTTCCATCTCGGGTACGGCCTTGGAACAGTTGGAGGTGTATTCGCCTGAAGTGATCGATGGATTCAAGGAATTGGCCAAAACCGGTTGTGTGGAATTTCTGGCCGAAACCTATTCGCATTCTTTGGCTTCATTGGCCGATCCTGTGGAATTTGAATTGCAGGTGAAGGCACATTCGAAAAAAGTGGAATCCTTGTTTGGGCAGAAGCCCAAAGTATTTCGTAATACGGAACTAATTTATTCCGATGAAATCGCTGGAATTGTTGATAAATTGGGTTTTCGTGGAGTGCTTACCGAAGGTGCAAAGCATATACTCGGATGGAAGAGTCCCAATTACCTCTACCAATCGGCTACAAATCCCAAACTGCGGATTTTGCTACGCAATTCGAGGTTCAGCAACGATATTTCTTATCGATTTGCCGAATATGGATGGAAAGAATATCCCCTCACCGCAGATAAATTTATTGGCTGGATTGCTCAAACACCAGAAAACGAGCAGTTGATTAATTTGTTTATGAATTACGAAGTTTTGGGCAACCTTCATAACCGCAGCACAGGGATTTTCGATTTTTTCAAGGCCCTACCATCCTTTGCCGCAAAGAACCAGATCAGTTTTTCAACGCCATCGGATGTTTTGAACACACTAAAACCAGTGGATTCCATTACGGTCACCGACCCAATTTCTTGGTCTGGTGAAGAAAGCGATACGACGGCTTGGCTTGGTAACAGTTTGCAGCAAGAATGCCTCCGGGAACTCTATAAGATTAGCGAGCGTGTGCGGATGACAGAGTCGCGGCGAATCAAGCAAGATTGGTCTTATCTTCAAACAAGCGACCATTTCTTCTACATGAGTACAAAGATCTTGGGTGATGGGCCAAGCCCATTTAGCCCCTATCCATCGCCTTACGAAGCATTCAACAACTACATGAATATTATTAGTGATTTCACGGAACGTGTTTTCGCTGAATATCCAAGCAGTATTGAAAACGAGGAACTTAACGGCTTGTTGAAGACGATTCATAGCCAAGCTGAGGAAATAGAAAAATTACAAGATGAGGTTAAAAAATTGAAGGCTCGAAAAATAAAACAAGGAGAACCGGGAAGTAAATAGTCGAGGCTCTTTGCCACGAGAAGTCTGCAAACTCAAGGGGTTTGCATTGTTATAGCAAATGGTTCTCCCGGAAGCATAAAATACCAGAGGGGTGACACAAGAATCTATGTCACTCCTTTATTTTTCTTCATCTGTCAATTCGTGAATTCTCACATTGGTATATTGACACATTTACTCCCCTCTTCTTATCCTTATTTGAATAGCGTTTTCTATGGGCGTCTCGCTCACGAAGATCAGGTATCCTCCGCCTCCGGCACCGCTCAGCTTCCATCCAAGAGCTTTGTCTTTGTATTTGTCTAAAACTTCGAATATATCTTTATTTGCCATGTTTGGGAACATGGCGATTTGTGCTTCAAATCCGTTGGATACGGCTTTTCCAAGACGCCTTATGTCTTTGTTGATAATAGCATCCCAGGCATTTAGTGCGGCATCAGCAAGCAATTTGGCATTAGCCGGAACGATATTTGTATCTGCCAAAACATCATAGTTGTCTTTGCGCGGGTAGAGGGGAACCAACCAAAGGCGTTGTTCCAGCCAACTGAGGATGTCATCGTCTAACTTTTTTTCAATGCTCGAAGGCCAATATTCTCCATTGTAATCGAGTTTGTTCAACCCAGGTAGTACGATTCCCAACGAATCCTGCGAGCCACTTACGTATTTTGTTCCCGGCGGATTTTCGAAGCAGAAAAGGGTCTTGGCCAATGTCTCCTTGTCTCCTGTAGGGATATCTACTTGCCACAACTCGATGGCTTTTTTCCGAGAGCTGGTGGACATACCACTCCGGTCGTTGAATTCATAATCCGGTTCTATGCAAATTGTAACCACAGAGCCGGGATGTTGGCTGCTGACATTCGGTTGGTCGAGCCATCCTCCTGCAATATCGATTCGGTAGGGGATTCTGCATTCTTCGCGCAAAGCGGTGGTGGAACGAGCCGGTAGTTCGCCATGCGGCACGCGCTTGCTAACCACATACTCGATGCCGAGTTCTTGGCAGATCTGCTCTTTCAAGGCACTGTGTCCGTCACCGTTGACAAAGAAAATATCAGGCTTTAGTTCTTTCAGCTCATCCAAGAAGTCAAGCAGGCCTCCTCCGCGGTTCACCCAAGCGTCTTTCACCGTTTTGAGCGATTTGACCATATAGAGGCGTTCTTGTTCGCTGTTGAATGTCTTCCGGGCTTTCAGCTCATTGATCGTTTTATCGGATCCAATGCCAACGTACAAATCTCCGTATTTGGCCGCTTCTTCAAAAAAGGCTACGTGACCGCTATGTAGCATGTCATAGCAGCCACTTACAAAAACTTTTTTCATTTCAATTTTTCCTATTTTAGTTTTCAAGATAATTTATGTAGATAGCTGTTAGCCATTAGCCGATAGCTTTTAGTGATTTGCTCAATCTTTACTGCCCCGAACCACTAGAAAGGAGAGAGAGAATTGTCACCGCTATGCAATTCGTTCATTCAGTAATTCTCGCATTGGCGTATTAGTTTCTCACTTTGCTTCCCACAAACCCGTAGAACGAAATGTAGAGAAAGCATACCAACGGGATGACGAATCCGAGGTTCATTTTCTCGGCACCAATCCAGCCCATGAATGCCGGGGCGATGGCACCTCCGACGATGGTGAGGATAAGTATGGAAGCGGCTGTCTTTGTTTTTTCGCCTAAGCCTGTAAGTCCCAGCGCAAAAATGGACGGGAACATGATGGACATGAACAAGTAACTAGCGATAAGAGCCATCACCCCAAAGCGGTTATGCACTTGAGTTACCACCAGCATCAGAAGCGTATTGGCCAATGCGCAAAACCCTAACAAAATCCCAGGTTTTACTTTCTTCATTATCATGCTGCCCGAGAAGCGGCCGATTGCAAACAACAACATGCCTCCAAGCCCGAGAAGCAATCCTCCTTGGATTTCACTTAGCTGTACTTCTTTCACTTCGATGGTGTAGTTGATAAAAAAACTACCAATGCCTGTTTGGGCTGCCACATAGAGGAACTGAGCCACTAAGGCCAGCACAAAATGACGTTGCTTGAAAAGCACGATGTTTCCGTTAGCATTGCTTTCCAAGGAACTTTCTCCGTGTGAAATGGTTGCGGCATTTACTTCCGGTAGTTTTGCAAAAATAAACATGGCCAGAACTAACAAAACCATAATCCCAAGTCCAACATAGGGTGCAATCAAGGCCGAGTTTTCGGTATGTGCTTTTATATCTTCCAAAGGAATGGAGTCGCTGATGTCTTTCAACCCTAAAAACACCTTTTTGAGTGCTTGGATAAATAATTCCAAAATGGATTGGTTGGAATTGTTTTTGAAAATAAGGATGGAACCAATAAGTGGCCCCATGATCCATCCCAAAGCATTGAATGTTTGCGCCAAATTGATGCGGCTTGCTGCTTTGTCGGCAGGGCCGAGCAGGGTGGTGTAGGGGTTGGCCACCGTTTCGAGAAAAGTGAGTCCGGCAAAAAGAACTAATAATCCGATCAGAAATGCCCAAAAGGTGTTGATGCCCACTGCTGGAACAAACCAAAAAGCTCCTGTTGCAAAGAGCGTCAGGCCAACTAAGATTCCCTTTTTGAATCCAAATTTACGGGCCACGATTCCCGCCGGGATGGCCATCAGGAAATAGGCTCCATAAGCGGCAGCCTGCACGGCACCAGACTGGGCTTTGGTGAGGTGGAGCGAATCCTGAAAATGTTTGTTTAGAACATCCAACAGGCTATGGGCAAATCCCCACAAGAAAAATAAGCTGGTGATGAGGATAAATGGGAAGAGGTAATTCTCTCCATTTTTTCCGATGAATAGGCTGCTTTGGGCTTTCTGGGTCATGGTATATTTTCTTTTTTGGGTTACGGGCATCTATTTTTTTCCTAAATGATATTCTGTAAATAGGTACCTTGCTGCAAGGTAGGGGAAATTCGGGCATGAAATTATCTATTTTTTTTGAATAGGGCTTCCTTTTCAGCAAAAAAGCTTGCCCATCTCTCGCTATTTTCGGGCAAAAATGTTTCGAAGGAAAAGCTATTCCTGATAATTGAATGTCCCTCTTGCCAATCTTTCACTTTTCCATCTCCGATCGTTTGCTGGATGATGTTTCCCACGGCTGTGCCTTCGGTGATCCCGGTTGTTACTTTCAGGTTCAACGCATTTGCGGTGTATTGCGTCAATAGCCTGTTTCGGCTGCCGCCTCCCATCACGTGAAGGCGATTGATCGGCTTTCCGGTGCATTCCCTCATTTTGTCGAGAACCGTCCGGTATTTCAAGGCCAAAGATTCCATCACGCAGCGTGCCAATTCGCCTTTTGTCGAAGGAATAGGCTGTTTTGTATCCGAGCAATATTGTTGGATTGCCCGGGTTGCTTCGTCTTTGTTTTACTTTCTATTGTTACAAGTTTTCCAGTTGATGCATAAAAGTATTATCATATATCTAATCTTATTGCCATTGGCAATCTTGATAAGCCTTTCTTGCCGACTCAATCAGGAAGTTAAATTATTATTGGACATTCCAGTACATACATTTGCTCAAACTGACAATTACAAATCTTTCAGAGCATGCCTAGCTCAACTGCGCCTGTCGAGATACTAAAATGTTCATATATAAGTGTATCTTTGATATTTTGATATTGCGGCCAGGTTTTCTCGAAACTCCAAGCCTTCTCATAAGTTTCATCCCGTCTGGGCACAATTTTTATCCCAATACTATCAATTTTAGTTGCCGCTAGTACCTCAGCATTGAAATGAAAATCCTTGCCTATAGTTCCTATTTCGTTATTATTCAATCCTATTTCAATATTAGTAATTTTTGCGGTTTCCTTTGACTCTTCATCTTCAGGATCATCATGATTGTCACACGAAGTAAAAAATACGCTAAAGATAAATAGTGGTAAAAAATAATTTATCGGTATAGGCGCTTAGACCGCACTGATTTTTATAATTTGCTACTTTTGTAGCATGAATGAACGAAAACGATTTTTAGAAATCACTTAATAACGCGTACCAGTTCTGCATCATATAGCATATACATCAAATGGTAAGGGTCATTTCTGTTTAGTCGTAGAATTCCTTTTATTTCAATATATTTATCTGTTTTGATTCGCTTTAGTTCCTTGTGGCCTTTCTTTACAAATATCTCCATAACGGTTTCTATACCTCCCGTGCCACAGAAGAAACACATGTTTGAGGGAGATTTTGACAGGGCAAATATTTTGCCTTCCATATCGATAGGCACATAAAAGCCTTTGATTGATATCTCCTTATTATTGAGAGCTTCAATACTTGCCCCAAAACGTGCTACATCATAATATCCATCCAGTGCTTTAACATAGCTCCGTTTCCATGTTACATCATTTAATGCCTGCCAGGCAATGGCTTTCTGGGCTTTTACCGAACAAAAACAACAAATGAAAATTATAGCAAAAAATACTTTCTTCATTGACTTAATGTTTTTGAAATATTTGTTTTCATTGCTTTAATCGCGGGAATTATTGCAGCAACTATACCAATAATTAAGGATGCAGCAAATAGGAATAAGTCCGTAAAAGTTACCCATCCCTGCAGTGTATAATTGAAATTATTATCAGTATATGAAGATAAGAAGAGCATTGCCAAACGACTGAGGATAAATCCTATCATGTACCCGATAATTGCAAAACTGATCCCTTCTAAAATAACGATAGCAAACAATCGGAATCTACTCCCACCTATAACACGAATTAAAGCCAATTCGTACTTTCTTTCTTTTAAGGAGTTCAGAAGAGAAATAAATATACTTAAAGCTGAAATTAGAACTATAAATCCGCTTATATAGGTCAGAGCTTCTATCCCAACCCCCAACAACGAATACAGGCGATTTAGCTCCTGCACGGGAGATGCAGCCTGCATGTTTGTCGACTTATTGATAAGACGTGGCAGGGTGATAGCACCCATCGGATTTTGATACCAGATCAACAATGTTGTTATTTCTTTAGGATGCTCCCCTTCCTCGTGTTCACGTTCCTCCTGGCTATGATCACAATCTGCATCATGCTCATGATTATCATGTATTTTCCATACACTCTCAATATTGGTTAAGATCAATTGGTCGAGCACCGTTCCTGTTTCTTTAAAGATGCCCGTTACTGTATAAGGAGTACTCTCATGTACATCATCCGACTCTGCCGATAGCCCGTGTACCCCTGCAAATTGCCGGCCTATTGCTAAGCCTGTTTTTGAAGCGACTTTCGAACCTATAGTTACCTCAAAGTCTTTTTGCCATAAGCTTCCCACCTCTATTTGTCCATTATAAATAGTTGGGTATGCCTTATTGGTTCCGACAATTCGGAATCCGTTAAAGTTATCTCCAAGGGCAAGAGGAATAGCCTGTTTTATCAATGGGTTCTTACTCAGTTCTATTGCCTCATTATAATCTATATTTCCGGTTGGATAATCTACATGATAAATACCGGATAGTATCAGTTGTAGAGGGCTACCTTTAGCCCCCACTACAAGGTCAATTCCTCCGGCATTTTTATCCATTTGGTTTTCAAATGAGTCTTTAAGGAGGAAAACCAAAGAGATAATAGTAACTCCGGTTGCAAAAAGGATTATATTCAAAACCGAAGATAACGGACGGCTCTTTATTTGTTTGAAGTTGAATTGTATAATATTCATGTCTGTATTTTAACGTGAGTTCGACCTAAGCATTTGTCAATCTAGTTTGATCTACAATGTCTTCATTGATGTTTATCGATGGTTTCTTGTCGAAAAAAGAATAAGCTGTCAGTGCAGACAATATATTGATAATGAAGTTGTCGAAGCACCTGTGCCTTGTATGCTCGAGCTGGCACATGTTTTTCAACTCGTCATTGACCGACTCAATAAAGGGCCCTCTTCCTGAGCATGATTCTGTCTTGAAGGAGCATCAAGGCGTTCTTCATGTTCTTTTTGATCTTTGTGACTAAATGTACGCCGTCCACGAAAAGCTGTTCGAAGAGATCCTTTCCGATGTAGCCCTTGTTCCCGAATAGCGTTCCGAAGATGCGTTCGTGGAAGTCCATGCTTTTGAGCGGCTGGAGTTCCACAAACCGGTTGTAAGAGACTGTCCGTGGAAATTCCTTCCCCATATGCTTTTGGATATAAAACACATAGAATGCTTCAGGTTCTTGAATGCGGCGCCCAGGTGGAACAGGAGCAGGATGGTCATCACTTCGCTTTCGGACATGGTGAATTTACGGTTTCTCTTGCCTGTTTTCACATTTTCGAGGGAATGTTCCTTTATGGTGTTGTCAAATTCTTTGAAAAACTCATCGACAATAAAATAAATTTACTCATGCACTATTTTTCTTTTTGGAATTCGTGATTCACTTTGCTTAATTCAGTAATTTTATGCTCGGAAATCATAGCGAGTATTTTTGGCAATTATTTATATTCAACACTTTAAGTTTGCCGAATTATTCGCTATATTTCTATTTTCTTGTCAACTTTTTTACATCGAACTCACGTTAATTTAAGATTCTAAATGAACGATTTTTGAGAAACCCGGAATAAGCCTATTGTCATGTGTGACAATTATCAACCCAGCCTGAAGCTTTTCAGCCTGGTAGCGAAGCAGCTTTATAGCTTCTTTGCAATTTTTATCATCAAGACTGGATGTCGGTTCATCTGCGAGGATTAGCGAGGGTTTATTTATAACAGCCCGTGCTATAGACAGGCGTTGTAATTCTCCCTGACTCATCTCATTTGTTTTACGATTCCGACAATGCACTATATTTAAAGTCTCAAAAAGACTATCTAGATATATATTATCTACTGACAGGTTATTAAGGGATACTGCCATCTTTAGATTTTCCTCTGCTGTTAACGATTTTATAAATTGAGGCGTTTGAAAAACAATTCCGATTTCCCGTCCTCTGTATTTATCCAACTTGGCACCTCTTAATTGAGTAATGTCATTTCCTTTTATCAAAACACTCCCCCTTTTGGGTGTAACCAAACCTGCAATCAGGTGAAGCAATGTTGTTTTCCCACAACCCGAAGCTCCGGTAATAAGTAAATGTTCTCCTTTTTCACACACAATATCCGGAAACACGAACGTATAGTTCTTATTATAAGAATATTGAATACTATCTGTTATTAAGCTTTTTTCCATGACCAATAAAGTTCTCAACAAATGTAATAAAAATTCATTTGCATATATGTTGCAAATGAATTTTTATTACATTTGCGTTATAGATTCATTTAGGATTTAAAAGACATCATTATGGAATCTGTCAAAGAAATATTACATAAGAATAATTTAAAAAGAACAGCAACCCGTGTCGCGATCTTGAATACGATTATAGATAGTAAGGTTCCTTTAAGTGAATCCGATATAAAAAAAGAATACATGAAGTTGACAGGGTAACATTCTACCGTTCGATTAAAAGTCTGCTGGAAACAAATATTTTCAGGGTATCATTACCCAGCGAAAGATAATCAAATATGCTTTCTGTTCGGAGAATAAAAACAATGAAACAGCAATTCAGTTTTATTGTACCGAATGTAAAAAAACTCACAGATGTGGAGATAGAAGCCCAGCTCCCTGTTGTTCCGCAAGGATATACGGAAAAGACATGCAGTATAACTATAACCGGAATTTGCAAAGCATGTAATAATTCAGATGAAGAACAATAATGGTTTTTGTAATCTAACATCAAAATATAAAAGGTTTAATAATGAAAGAGATCAAAGGTGAATATAAATTAATTGAATTCTATGCGACTTGGTGCCCTCCGTGCCGCACACTCGGGAATACTATAACTTCAATAGAGAAGAAAAATGAGAACCTTAATATTCAAAGAATAGATATAGATTCCCATCCGGGTCTAGCCCTACACTTTGGAGTTCGCTCTATACCTGCATTGACACTGCTTAGAGGAGAAACTGAAATTTGGAGACATTCAGGTATGATATCCAAACCTGAACTGGTTTCGCTATTAGCAAAGCATTTAGATAATAAATAAAACAAGATGGAAGCAAGCATTATATTTCATGGGATACTAGCTGCATTAGGCTATGTATTACTACAATCGCTGTTTATTGTTGGTGTGCGAATAGCGGCCGATGACAGCACCGAAATTTTACCCAACGGAAGGCAGAAGGATCGTATGGGCATGATATTATATCCGGTTTTAAAATACCTAAGCCGGACAAAACAGGAAAAAATATACTATGAGGGATCTCAGTTTACGAGTCTCATAGGTCAGATTCGGATGGTGCTACCCGATTTGGATATGATTGAAGGAGACAGTCGATTGAAAATAATAAACAGAGGACAGTCTTTGGGAATATATGTCAATAAGATAGAAGATGCACTCCATCGTATTGACAACAGGGTAAAGATAGAAATAGAAGAAGGATTGCTTCGATTTTACAGAATGGACGAGCAATACCGACTCAATAAATATCTGCGGAAACCTATTCTCCAATGTCCTATCTGCATGGCTTCCGTCTGGAGTATACCCAGTTATTGGATACCCGTTATATATAAGTTCGGATTCAATATGGAGATACTATATCTGGGAGCGATTAATATTTGCGTGGTAGCTTGCGTCAATGCCCTGATCTGGGTGAAATTCAAATCCATGCAGAAATCATTATTTTAACGTGAGTTCGATCTAAAGGCTATAACGAGAGGAGCATTTCACCAAGAATAAGTTTCGCCGATTCTCTCACAGCAAGCCGCATAGCGGCGACAACCTTAGTTGCCCTGTGCGCTAGCGCAGGGTAGAATGTAGGTCCCCTGAAAACGGAAGCCGCCATAGCGGCGACAACTGCCTTGGGGATGATGCGGTTCGGCTTCGGTGTGTCCGAGCAATGTCGCCACTGACGTGGCTGAGTATCAATCCCGGATTCCTTTCCCTGCGCTCACGCACAGGGCTATTAAGAGGATGCCACTATGTGGCATGGTTGGATATGGGAAATAGGATAATTCTCCCCGAACATATCTAGCATAGCTAAAAACATAATTCTTATATCGAACTCACGTTGTTTTAAAACGAATTATCTAATCAAACAATGAAGGGCAAGATACCCGTGACAATAATAACCGGTTTTCTCGGAGTCGGAAAGGCGACTCTTGTCAATAACCTGATAAAGAAGCACCCTGATAAGAAATTTGCTATTATCGAAAATGAATTTGGCGAAATTGGCTTGGACGGGAGTTTCATTATCGGGGCTGATGAAAACAGATTCGAACTCTCCAACGGATGCATCTGCTGTTCGTTGAATGCCGATTTCTATCAACTGATCAATGAGTTACAAACAGGATTTCGTATTGTTAAATCCTGATGCATCGCTATCCACAATGACTCCGAATGGTTGTTAAGAAGCAGCTTCCCGGAGCAGGGCATCGTAATCGTTTTTTTATTCTTTTTCCCATTCCGACATCAAGCGTTGGAGCAACCGCAAGCCAGTGGTGTTCCGCATGAAAAGTATCTTGGCGTTGAGGCCTCTTCTTTGAATGTATGGTGACTTATTTGAGTGCTTCGGTCAAGGAATAAATTCGTTCCATCAATTGCCATTTTTCTTCCGAACGCTGCCCATCTTTCGCCATTTGGAAAGGAGCAACGAATTCTTCCCACTCGGCTTGTCGTTCAAAAGTGGCCAATCTACCGAAAGCTTCGTCCCAATTGAAGTCAAGTGGTGTTTCTACGATCATGAAAGCCATATTGGAAACAAGGTAGATCTCCATGTCCAAAATACCTGCCCGCCTGATTCCTTCGGGAATTTCCTTCCATGTGTTGGCGCTGTCGTGCCAATACTTGTATTCTTCAATGGTTTCTGGATTCAGAAACAGAAATTGGCAGAAGCGTTTCGTCGCTCCTGCCGTTTCGTGGATATATCCCTCTTTTAAGTTCATAAGATTATTTTTTGTTGATTAAGGATATCACAAATGTAGGCTATTGAATTTGTTTCTACTTTCACTTTTTCGACAAAAAAATGCCGTAAAACGATATTTCACAATATTTAATTTGTCTTTCTCTTTCAAATAATGTTTGTTTACGAAAGTTCGGGCATAACATAAAAACCAGGAATAGACGTCTTGATTTTGATTTTATCCCGCTTAATTGTTATAAGCTGAGGGTGTTCTTCAATAATTTGTAACCTGCTGCACTGGCCTTGATTTGCACGCCGTTTTTCAACGTGATCCGGTATGTCTGCTTTTCGAAAAGTTCAACTTTTGAAATAGCCAACACATTCACGATATAGGAGCGATGAATGCGGACAAACAAGTTGGCTGGAAGATGCAATTCGAAATACTTCATCGTTTGCTCTTTCAGAAAGCGGTTGTTGGCGGTGTGGATCATCGTATAGTCTCCTTCCGATTGGATGAACAAAATGTCTGGTACCAAAACGACCTCTATTTTTTGGCGGATTTTGATGGCAATCCGTTCGATTACTTCTTTTGGTTCTTCCGAAATGTCGGCGACTGCTTCCGTTTCGATCTTTTCCAGCTCCATTTCTACTGCGTCTGCTTTGATTTTCTCCAAGTTGTTGTTATAAACAAAAGCAGTGATAGTGAAAAAGCATGTTCCCAGCACAAATTGCAAAGGCATCAGTTGGATAATCCAATTGTCGTCGCTTTCGGGTTGAAGTAGAAAATTAAAAACCAAATAAACAATGCCCATCCAAGCCCCAACCGTGATCGATCCAAGCGCGAAATAGCTGAAAGTCGCTTGCCATTTATTTTGTGTGGAATAGTCGGCATATTTGAGAATATTCCACAACGGGAGAGAGATTCCCCCAAATAAAAAGCCGGATGTGAATCCCCAAACAGCACATTGGAGCTGCGATGCCGGCGAAAGCGGTGCAACAGCAATGCTTATAGCAACCGAAATCACAGCCCACAGCAAGGCGTAGAGCAGTATGAGAACTCTGTTTTGAAAGACAGGATGTTCCATTAGGTGATTAGTTTTTCAGTTCTCCTCCACCAAAGACGCATGATCCCTTGATGAGTAATTTGCGGGAAGTGTCTATGCTTTCGTTGCCGTAGCGCTTGTCTTCGAAACCTCCCAGAATGGTGTCTATCTTCAGTTGGACATTCCAATGTGAAGGGATCAGGATTTCCGCCCCGCCGAAAACTAAATTTACTTCCAGCGTAGTGGTTCCTTCCGGCAAGTTTGTTCTTCTCAGGTCGAGCTTGGTTCCTCCAAACACAGAGTTAATTTCTCCTCCCTTGAATTCAGGGTCGAGAACAATTTGTTCGCTTCCTCCAAACAGGTTGTCTATATGCACATTGCCGTCGGTAGTCGTGCTGTGGTGCTGAAACATATCGTGATCTCTTCTCCAGCCCGAGCCGAGCAGTCCCGAATTGGGGAAGAGCCAGCGCAAGAACAGGAAGCCGCCTAATATGATTAAAAACACAGGCCAATAAAGTTGCACAAAATCTGCGGGGATAAAGTTGAAAAAGTCAGGGTTGACCCGGTTGATTACGGGCATAATGAAAAAACCTCCCACTATGAGTAGTACTGCTCCTCCGAAATATTGCCTTTTCAAGAACTTGGCAACTCCGAGCACGATAAGCAACATTTGCCAAGAGATGAATATCCGTTTGTATTCCGCAGGAATCCAACCGGTGTTCACTCCCAAAAGAATAACACCAACAGCGATTAATAGAAACGCTAATGTTATTTTGCCGCTTCGGTGGTGCTTGCGATGAAATCGGCTACGATTTTCCATATAAAAATATTTTTAATTTGTTTGTTGCAAAGATATAGGCAGAGAATGCGTTATCACAACGATAAATCGACAAATGGTGGAAAATTCCCGATAAAAGAAAGGATAGGAAATGCGGTTGGACGAGGGAGGCTGGTGCGTGTGACTAATTAGGGGAAGAAAAAATGAGTTTTCATTCGGTTGACTGAAAGTGCCGAAAAGGAACAACGCAAATTAATTGGTAAAATAATCTCCAGAAGTTTCGCCATTCCATGAAAATTTAGTTGCTTTGCACGGTTTTTCGAAAAATGAGCAATAGGAACATTATTAATTGAAAATCAAACCCAATGATTGTAGTTACAACAACCGACAAATTGCACGAAACACTTTCTCTTTTTCGCAGGGAGGGTCGCTCCATCGGGTTTGTCCCCACTATGGGGGCTTTGCATGCGGGACACGTTTCCTTGGTGAAACAATGTGTGGCCGACAACGATGTGAGTGTGGTGAGCATTTTTGTAAACCCAACGCAATTTAACGATAAAAACGACCTCATTCACTATCCAAGAACACTTGATGCCGATTTAAACCTATTGGAACCTGTGGGAGTGACGGTGGTTTTTGCACCTGGAGTAGAAGAGGTTTATCCTCAAGAAGATATCCGGAAATTCGATTTTGGAATGTTGGACAAAGTGATGGAAGGCAAGCATCGTCCAGGACACTTCAACGGTGTGGCACAGGTGGTTAGCCGTTTATTTGACTTGGTGAAACCTATACGGGCTTACTTCGGGGAAAAGGATTTCCAGCAAGTTGCTATCATTCGGGCCATGGTCCGACAGCTCAATCTGCCAGTCGAAATTGTTGCTATGCCCATTGTTCGGGAAGCAGATGGTTTGGCTTTGAGCAGCCGGAATGCACGTTTGACATCTCAACAACGCAAATTAGCGGTAAAAATATCGGAAGCTTTGACAAAAAGTCGTAACTTTGCAGGCCGAAGTTCTGTTCAAGACACAATCAAACAGGTGGTGGATGAAATAAATTCGAACGACGGATTGCAGGTTGAATATTTTGAGATAGTAGATGGCAACAGCCTGCAAAGTATCAGTGAATGGCAAAATACGGAATATGCGGTGGGCTGCATAACCGTCTTCTGTGGAGAAATAAGACTTATCGACAACATCACTTATTTTGCGAAGCAGTAATGCTTGGAGAAAAATTATGACTATTGAAGTTATCAAATCGAAATTGCACAATGTGACCGTCACCGAGGCAAACCTCAACTACATTGGCAGCATCACCATCGATGAGGATTTGATGGATGCCGTCAACATCATTGCCGGAGAAAAGGTGCAAATAGTGAACAACAACAATGGCGAACGCTTGGAGACTTATGTCATCAAAGGCGAACGGGGTTCGGGAGATATCTGTTTGAACGGAGCTGCCGCCCGAAAGGTGCAGCCTGGCGATGTGGTTATCATTATGTCGTATGCTCAAATGGATTTCGAAGAAGCAAAAAATTTCAAACCCTGGGTTGTGTTTCCAGACACGAAGACTAACAAGTTGGTGAAATGACGCTTCGGTAGCGATATTCGCACCGCTAATGATAAAATGGCAACCATGCGCAAGTGTGGCTGCCATTTACTTTGTAGTACAATTTCTATTCAATACTCCAAAAACCTCGATGATTCATGTTCTCATATAAGAAAATCAGGGAAGTAAGCTTTCCTATCATACTCAGCTTATTAGCTCAAAATATTATACAAATTACCGACACCATACTCATGGGAAGGGTAGGGGAGGTTGAATTCGGTGCCACAGGATTGGCCGGAATCTACTACATTGCTTTTTTCATGTTGGCTTTCGGATTCAGCATTGGATGCCAAATTCTCATCAGCCGGCGCAACGGAGAACAACGCTACGACAAAATAGGGGGAATTGTCGTCCATGGCATCTTGTTTTTGCTCATGCTTGCAGTGGCGCTGTTTGCCCTTTCCGCTTATATCACGCGCGAACTGTTGCCGATGGCCATGAAATCCCGTGAAGTGTATATGGCGGCAAAAGAATACTTGGACTGGCGAACGACCGGGTTTTTTTTCTCGTTTGTGAATGTCATTTTTCGTGCTTTTTATGTTGGAATAACCCGGACTAAAGTGTTGACGCTGAATGCCATTGTTATGGCAACGGTCAATTTTGCGGCAGCCTATGGGTTGATTTTCGGCCATTGGGGGTTGCCTCAGATGGGAATTGCCGGGGCGGGCTTGGCATCGGTTATCGCGGAGGCATCTTCGGTGGTCTTTTTTGTAGTTTACACTTATTGGAGGGTCGATTTAAAGAAATACGGCTTCCTTATCCGTCGCTTGCAACTGCGCATCGTGAAGCAAGTGCTCAATATTTCGGTGTTCACGATGGTGCAATATTGCGTGTCCCTTTCCACGTGGTTTGTATTTTTTCTGGCCATAGAAAACCATGGTGAACGAGACTTGGCGGTCACGAACGTTATCCGCACGTTCTACATGGTATTTTTTATCCCGATGAATGCCTTTTCCACGACAGCCAACGCCCTTGTGAGCAATACAATTGGTGCGGGACGGAAAAACGAGGTGTTGCGATTGGTTTTTAAAATTTGCGGATTGAATTTAGCGATTGTCCTTGTTATGGCTCTTGTTACGGCCATTGCTCCCGAATTTTGGATTTCGTTGATCACTTCCAGTAAAGATGTCTCGCTCATCACGGACAGCGTGTGGCCGCTTTATATATTATTGGCGACGTTGCCCATTTGCAGCTTGGGGACTGTCCTTTTCAATTCTGTGTCTGGAACAGGAAACACCCAGATAGGGTTGCTCTTCGAGATCATTACCATCGCCATCTATGCATTTGCCCTGTGGTTCATTGTGATACATCTACATTCTTCAGTGGCAATGTGTTGGACTGTGGAGGCAGTCTATTGGGGCATGTTGATGTTACTTTCGTTTGGCTACCTGAAATGGGGTAATTGGCAAAAGAAAATCGTGTGAGTGAGTTGGATGCAGTTGCAATATTTTCTAAAGAAAGGCTGTGTTTTCCTATCAGCACACTCACTTCTTTCCCAATATGATAAGTAATACAGATTATTGGCTATCTTTGTACCATTTAATTTGGGTCTATTAGGATTTCCCCTAACACGGTTATTTAGCGAATGGAGAAACAATCATTTAGTTCTAAACTCATAGAAGCATTCAAGCAAGAGAAATTTCTTTTGTTTTGTTTGGCATACATGCTATTGCCTGTTCCTCTATTGACCCCCTTGGCCAAAAATATTGGTTTGGACGATTGTCTTTGGTCTGTCTTTTTCAGTACCCTCCTGCTCTTGACTATTTTTGTGACGATGCAATTTTTCGCCATTAAAACGGTGAAAGCTTGTTGCTCAGTGCTCTTAATTTTCACATTGGTTCCGAGTGCCATTTTCCTGGCCTATTTGCTTTTTGCACAAGCATTCCTGCTTTCCGACAGCATAACAAGCATTTTTGAAACCAACCCGGAGGAATCGAAAGAATTTATAGCTTATTACATGAATCCCTTTATTACGGCAGGTATTGTTGCTTATGCGAGTATTCCTGTTTTTATGATATTCAAAATGAGGGGAAATGGTGTTTTCTCAATCTGCCGGCACAAGGTTCCTTTTTCTATTTGCATCACCATGTTGCTCTTGTTTGTCATATTCCGTCCGGCCGCGCATTCCGTATATTTCATCAATTTCTACAAAACGTATATCCAATACAAGAAACGTCATTACGAAGAGAAGAAAGAAATAGCAAACCGCTTGAAACAGCCCTTTGCCGTCAGCAAGCTCCAACCCGACACCCTAGGTCAAACTTTGGTCGTTATTATCGGCGAATCACTTACCAGGCACCACATGTCGTTGTATGGGTATGGCAGAAAAACCAATGTATTGCTCAATCGCAAGGATTCATCTTTGGTGGTGTATGACGATGTGGTTTCGCCACAAGTGCATACAATTCCGGTGATACGGAAAGTGATGACTTTCTTGGAGCGAAATCATGCTGATTACTTTTCGAAGCGTCCATCGCTTTTCGAATTGTTTAACAGAGCCGGATATGAAACCTATTTCATCTCGAACCAGCCCTACGGAGGTCGTTACGAAACAAGCTACGACTTGTTATTAACGCAAGCCAAACACCAGCATAACCCTTCGTTGCAGAAAAAACCGGATGGTGTTGTTTTTCCTTATCTGCAAGAAGCATTGGGCGACAAAAAGAAAAACAAATTGATTGTCATTCATTTGATGGGAAATCACATGGCATACATTTTTAGATATCCCAAGGAATACGATGTCTTTCACAACGATTCGGATGATTTCATCCGATCCAATGCAAAGTATATGACTCCCGAAGCAGTGAAGACAATTGACCGATATGACAATTCTGTTCGATACAACGATTTCGTGATTTCGAATATCATCCAGTTTGTCAAAAAGTCGAATAATTCTTCTGCTGTTGTTTATTTCTCCGATCATGGAGAGGAAGTCTATGATCTGCGTGATTTTGCAGGGCATGCCTACGAAAAAGTGTCGTCCTACATGTGTGAAATACCCTTTCTTGTGTGGCGTTCGCCTTCTTTTGGAAATTACCGGACAGATTTGGCTTTCGATACCAAACGTCCTTTCTCCACGGCAGATTTTCTTTACAGTATCACCGATTTGGCAGGCCTCCGCTACGAGAATTTTGATGCTACCCGCAGCCTTTTTAATCAAGCCTTCAAGCCCCGCGAACGCTATGTTGGCGAATATACATATCAGGAAGTCAAGGATATGACAAAAGATCTGGAGCATTCAAAATAGCAGCAAGTGAAATTTTAATATCCGTTGGATGCGATACACGAAAAGAATGTTATTTTTGTACCCATGATTGAAAAAGTTATTATTCTAGATAGTGTGGATCCGGTTGCCTTCTTTGGGGTGAACAACTCTCATCTTCAACTTATCAAAACTTTATATCCAAAATTGCGGATTGTAGCCCGTGGGAACGTGATGAAAGTGGCTGGCAATGAAAACGAGCTTTCGATTTTTGAAGCCAAAATCCGTTTGTTGGAACAGCATTGTTTGGAAACCAATTCCCTTTCGGAAGAAATAATCATAGACATTGTCAAGGGAAATTCGCCGGCGGTTGTCAAACAAGACAACCTCATCATTTTTGGAATGAATGGTAAACCGATTGTTGCCCGTACCGAAAACCAACAGCGATTGGTGAAGGCTTACGAGAAGAACGACCTTGTGTTTGCTATCGGCCCTGCTGGTTCGGGCAAAACTTATACGGCTATAGCCCTCGCTGTTCGTGCGCTCAAAAACAAGGAGGTGAAAAAAATCATATTGAGCCGTCCGGCGGTGGAAGCAGGAGAAAAACTGGGTTTTCTTCCTGGCGACATGAAGGATAAAATCGATCCGTATCTGCAACCGCTTTACGATGCCCTGGAAGATATGATTCCCGCAGCCAAACTGAAAGATTATATGGACAATAAAATCATTCAGATTGCACCTTTGGCCTTTATGCGTGGCCGAACGCTTGGCGATGCAGTAATTATCCTGGACGAAGCGCAAAACACATCTATCCACCAGATCAAAATGTTTATGACCCGATTGGGGATCAATGCCAAAATGATTATCACTGGCGATATGACCCAAATCGACCTGCCACCTTCCCAACCATCGGGCTTGAAACACGCCTTGCGGATATTAAGAGGTGTGCCGGGAATCGGCGACATCGAATTCGACAAGCGCGACATCGTTCGTCACCGCCTTGTGCAGCGGATTGTGGAAGCTTACGAAAAGGAGGATGAGCGCAGAAGAAGCGAAAAATTAGCCAGTTCGGACATCGAGAAACAGGTGTGAAAATTTCACTTGTGATAGAAATAATTGAATGAGAGATCTGCTGGGGCGTTTCCTTTGAATGCCTATTTCGGGGTGATTTTCGTATCGGTCAATGCAGCCCAAAAATCATATTCAGTAAAATAACAGCCAATACTATAAGAGTCACAGCCACATATAGATAGTCTCGTTCTATCAAAAACACTATGGCCGAGAAGGCAACCCGGATAATGGGCGTGGCAATCAGCACCACCACCCCAAGCTGGATGATAGCCGCTCCATCAAAACGGAGTAGGGCCGGAATAATCGTGTTCAATTCACGCAGATAGGGTACGACTCCCTCAAATTGGTCGTGATGGCCGGACACGGGTTTGTAATCAGGCATTCCATGACTTTGGAAGACATAGATTATTCCACCCAGCACCGTGATGAAACATGCTGTGAATACACCATAACGGAGCAACTTGCCGACGTATAGATCCATTTCACGTTGTCTCCAGAATTCTATTGAAAATATGTTGTTTGCTTGTTTTTTATCGTTATGTCCCATCTTGTTGAATCGTGTAAATTCGTTGATTCGTAAATCAGTATATCAGTTTGTCCGCAATTCTTACAATTTTCCCAAAATTCCGTTGTAAATCATTTGTAGAGCCAACACGGTGACCACTACGCTGAAAATCAAACGGAGCGTTTTCACCTTTGCGTTCATCAGTATTTTTGATCCGAAGAAAGCCCCAATCAACACGCCGACCACTATCGGGAAAGCCAATCCCGGATCGATATAGCCTCTTTGTAAATAGACAACGGCGCTCGCTGCCGCGGTGACTCCCACCATGAAATTGCTCGTTGTAGTTGACACTTTAAACGGGATCTTCATCATGGTGTCCATTGCCAGCACTTTCAAGGCACCAGAACCAATGCCAAGAATTCCCGATATTACACCGGCAAGCGTCATCAATGAAAACCCGCCAAATACCCGGTGAACATTGTAGCTGACAATACCATTCGAGGTGGGGTATGATCCGTTGAGTTTCATGACTATTCCCAATTTGTCTCCCGGTAGTGAATAATCGGGAGTTTGGTTTTTCTTGCGCATTGACATCGCCGCTGAAAATACCAACACAATCCCAAAGAAAATCGCGATCACATTGGTCGGCATATACATGGCCACCAAAGCTCCTATCACGGCACCTACGGTAGTTGCCATTTCAAGAAACATCCCAATTCGCACGTTTGTGATTCTTTCTTTAATGTATGCGGCTGCCGCACCTGAAGAAGTGGCAATGGAGGTCACCAAGGCCGCTCCAACCGCATAACGCATATCTACTCCAAAACCCAGAGTCAGTAAAGGTATCACTACCACTCCGCCGCCTAAACCCGTTAATGCTCCCAGCATTCCAGCTAAGACGGCACCCAAAAATAGAATCAGAGAAAACACTTCGATGTTCACGGAAGTTAAATCTATCATAGGAACAGTATTTTGAAACAGAAAGAAGTTACAATTTCCACAAAGTTAAGCCTTATATCTGTATGGTGGGTTAAAATCATGTTATAATATCTCAATTGAAAACTCGGGGTGGTAAATTAGATAAATTAATTGTTGTATTTTATGAATATGATTCGACATCACACTTTTATATGTAAGTTTGCAATATGAATCCATACGATCTGATAACGATTTTGGGACCTACGGCAAGCGGCAAAACAAATTTTGCCGCCTCATTAGCCTATCATCTTGACAGCGAAATCATCAGTGCCGATTCGCGTCAAGTGTACCGGTCGATGGACATTGGCACGGGGAAAGATTTGGCCGACTATACCGTTGGCGGCAAAGAAATTCCTTACCACCTTGTTGATATCCTCGATGCCGGTGAAAAGTATAATCTATTTGAATATCAGCACGATTTTCATAGCGCCTATTCCCAAATAAAAGAAAAAGGGAAATTACCGATCCTGTGTGGTGGAACGGGGATGTATATCGAAGCCGTTTTGAAAGGTTTTCGGTTGCTGGATGTTCCCGAAAACAAAGAATTGCGCCAATCGCTCCAACATAAAACCTTGAGTGAGTTAACCGAAATGCTTGGAATATATGGTTCGCTTCACAACAAAACGGATGTTGACACCGCACAACGGGCTATCCGTGCAATCGAAATTGCAGAATACACAAAGATTCAGCATCCCGATGAAACCGAGTTTCCTCCGCTCAACAGTTTGATTGTGGGTATTGACATCAAACGGGAAGCCCGCCGGGAGAAAATATCCAAACGACTGAAAAGCCGCTTGGACGAAGGGATGATTGACGAAGTGAAGAATATCCTTGCCCAAGGTGTTGCTCCCGACGACTTGATCTACTACGGGTTGGAATATAAGTTTGTGACCCTGTACGTGTTGGAGAAATTGAGTTTTGAAGAAATGTTTTCTCAACTCGAAACCGCTATTCACCAGTTTGCAAAACGCCAAATGACATGGTTCAGAGGCATGGAACGCCGTGGATTCACCGTTCACTGGCTCGATCACGAGTTGTCGAAAGAAGAAAAACTGAGCCAAGTTGGCAGTTGGGTATGCAATGGCAGATGATAGAATTATTGATAAAGTTGTCATTGACCGGATATTTTTTTACTTTTGCTTACTAGAACAGATATGACAATGAATACTATTCATCTGAATATTAAATCATAATGAAATGAATTTAAGAACGAAGGCTATCCTTCTCGGGGGTTTATTTGTGACTTTGTGTTGGCCAAGCCCGACCCTTTGTGGTGTGCCTCAAAATTCAAAAACACATAGGGTTGAGGCTGGTGAGACAGCTTACTCTATTGCGAAAACATACAACATTTTGCTGAAAGATTTATATGCGCTAAATCCAGGAGTGGAAAATGGTGTGAGGACTGGGGCTGAATTGGTTTTGCCGCAGTCGAATGTCGTAAATCCAACTTCAAGCGGAGAAAAGTATGTATATCACACGATAGAACGAAAGGAAACGCTTTACTCCGTCTCTCGCAAGTATTCGGTAGCGATGCAAGACATTATGGATGCCAATGTGGGATTGACAGCCGAGACATTCCAAGAAGGTAAAGTGATCCGCATTCCAAGGGGGCTGATCCAGAAACCTGAACAAGCTATCACCTATCGGTTGCATAAGGTTCGGAAAGGTGAAACTATCTATAGCATTGCCAAAAGCTATAACCTCACTTCCGATGCTTTGACTGATGCGAATCCTGATTTGAAATCCTCAAATCTGAAAAAAGGCTTCATGTTGAAGATTCCCCAATATTCCGAAAAGAAACTGACCGAAAGAGACAGTGTGGTTCAGGAAGAAAAGGCCCATAACTTGCTAAGGGAACGCTCTAAGGTGAAAGCCGTGAACACCGTGAGAATAGGTTTACTGTTTCCTTTTTCTGATAAAAATGATGCGCAGAGCAACCGGTTCGTAGAGTATCTCGAAGGTTTTTTGTTGGCAGTGGAAGATTTTAAACAAAAAGGGTATTCTGCCGAAGTGTATGTTTTCGATATTGAATCGGGCGTAAACACCAATCGTCTCACTGCTTTGTTGGAGACCGAAGAACTGAAGACGGTGAATGTCCTGATAGGAGGAATTTCGCAAGACCAGATTGGTGTTTTATCCGATTTTGCAAAAAAACAGAAAATTCGCTATGTTATTCCGTTTAATTCTAAAAACGACGATGTCCTTTCCAATGATTATGTTTTTCAGATGAATACGCCCTACAATTATTTGTTTTCGGCAATTTCCCAGACTTTTGTAAACAGGTTTAAGACTGCAAAAGTCATCTTTGTAAATGATTCGGGCGATGATAAAGCCGATTTCATCACAAGCCTTCAATCGGAACTGCAAAAGAACAAGATATCGAACACAAGTGTTCAGCTTTCTGAAAATACAGGCACCGAACTGTCGGCATTGCTGAGTACCACCAAACCAAATATTATCGTCCCCACATCGGGATCATCGGCTACTCTCAACAAGTTGGTTTCGGTGTTGCAACCACTCAAAAAAGACAATCCCGACCTTCAGTTTAGCCTTTTTGGTTATCCTGAATGGCAAACTTACAATCTCCAAACTCAAGATAATTTGAGAAAGCTGGACACCTATTTCTATTCTTCCTTCTTTATTGGGGCTAACCAGAACAGTGCAAAGCTTTTCTCTCAAAGATTCAAGTCCCGGTATGGAAAAGACTTGATGAATGTTTACCCCAAGTTTGGCCTTTTAGGTTATGACATAGGAAATTACTTTCTAAATATTGTAAAGCTTTATGGTGTAAACTTTGATAATCATGTGACAAAATACCAAATCAATAGCATCCAGTCGGCACTTTCATTCAAACGCGTAAATAATTGGGGCGGCTTCATCAACACGGGTTTTTATTTTGTACACTACGGGACTTCCGGAACTGAAAAAACAGATTATAGCAAATGACAAAAAAACTTTTTTATATCACCAACGAAGAAGTTGCGTGTACTAAACGCAACATAATATTGTTGATATTATGTATTTCGGTGAGCTTAGTGCATGGCCAGTCGAATGCATTTAAGTCGGAGTGGAATATTGGAGTCAATGCCGGAGCAACTTTTTCTTCGGTTGACTTCATGCCTCGCATCAAGACTAAGATGCTCGATGGAAAAACAATGGGATTGAGCATTAGGTATCTTTCGGAAAAAAATTTGGGCTTACAAGGAGAATTAAACTATGTGGAACAAGGTTGGAAACAGGATTTCGTGGAAACGGATTCGATATATGCTTACTCTCGCTCCATCAATTATTTTGAATTGCCGATCCTGACCCATATCTATTTTGGCGACAAGGTCCGCTTTATCTTTAATTTGGGGCCTAAATTCAGTTTCAAAGTAAGTGAAAAGGAAACAATGAATAAAGCATTGTCTGACATTCTTGTCAGCGAGGACTCAACAGAGATCAGCATACGAAACCAATACGGCAAGAAAGTGGAACGAAGCTTTGATTATGGATTGGTTGTAGGCACAGGCTTGGAGGTTCGCAGCAAAATAGGCATTTTTGTATTAGAAGGAAGATACTATTTCGGATTAGGCGATATTTTCAATAGTACAAAAAGCGATTACTTTTCACGTTCAGCCAACCGTGTGGTTTCTGCAAAGTTGACCTATTTTATCAAGGCTTTTTGATGGGTATCAAACCAAGAAGCCAAGGCTCAGTTTGCTAAACAATGGAGTTCATTTTCTTGCTATATTTAAAACATAACAATTTAAATTCTAACATTATGGGCTGGATTGGGTGGATTATTATTGGTGTGCTTTCCGGGTGGATTGCTGGAAAATTGATGCGTGGAGGAGGTTTTGGCTTCATTGTCAATTTTGTTGTAGGTATTATTGGTGCCTTAATTGGCGGTTGGATTTTCGGTATTCTCAAAATCAGTGCTGGTGGAATAGTCGGGAGTTTAGTAACTTCTGTTGTCGGCGCTGTTGTTTTCCTTTCGATCATCTCTTTTTTTTATAAAAAATCTTAGTGCTTTTTTGCAACAAAAGAAGAGAAATCAACCTCGGCTCTTAAAATTCTAATTTCAGTCCAAAGCTGAGAGTAGGTTGTTAGGGGGTTGGTGTGTATTCATTTAAAATTGCTATTCTTCCCCCAACTCTTTTCTGTCCAATAATTTGTTTGCTTCGTATCCATAAATTCTTGCCATTAAAACTTGTTGTAAAAGTGTCAATTTCTGATTTTGAATATGAGTCTCCAAGCGTGACATGTCAAGATGATTGTCATAAATGACTTGAAATAAGCGACGATAACCCCAGTGGTCGAAAACCATGTAACTAAAGAATCAACCATTGATTCTGATGATTAAACTTCTTACGTCAAATTAAAGGATATTGTCGAAGAACACCTGCCACAAGTAATACTAAAACAAGAAATTGGAAAGGCATTGCCTTGGGTCCATATAGCAATCAGTAACGCCAAACGGATGTTGATGGATATTTATCACGATATCAAACCTGAATATCTTCAAAACTACCTGAACGGGTTCTGTTGCAAATTCAACAGAAGATACTTTGGAGAAAACTTATTCGACAGGCTTATGATAGCTCCGGTTACATACAAAAATCAATTTAGGCAATAAAACGGATAATCATAAAAATAAATATCTTTGGGTGATTAGAGATTAAGCATTTATTAGAATCTGGTGAAAGCTGAATATGTGAATCGAGCGGAAGATTATCGTTATAGCTCAGCGATTGATTATGCAGGAGGAAAAGGCTTGCTAAAGTTGGGCGTAATGAGATCGTTTAGCCGGATTGCAAATCCTCTCGGCGGGACAGTTAGACCCGCTTGGGTGGGGATTTAGCGACAAGTGTATTTTCATTACACCGACTCATCCCATTATTGCAGCGATTTCAGGCCTCAAATAGAAGAGTTTGTTTCTTTTGAAAAGAGTCTAATTATCCCCTGCAAATAAAAGCAGGGGATAATTAGCAATGTGTTACTTAATGCACAAACTTTATTTGGCTCTTACCCGTTTTCAGGATATAAATACCTTTTGGCAAAGAGATGCTTTCGGAGGTGCTGGCAGCTTTTGCATTCACAATGCTCGCTCCAATTGTATTATAAATCTGATAAGAATCTCCTTCCTGCAAACCCTCTATTTGAGTAATACTCCCTACCGAATGAACATAAACGGATGCTGCCGAATTAACATTCTCCAATCCGCTAGTTGTGTACGTTAGGGTCAATACTAAAGGGCTTTTCGTGAAAGCACCGGATAAAGCATCGCTCACGGCTGTGGATGTTCCGGCTAAAGTTGCAGTACAACTAGCATTCGAATCGATAGAGGGAACCAATGTGCCGCCATTATTTTTGAATGCATACGAACCAGTATACATAGCAGAACTTGTCAAAACGCCCGAACTTGCCGTAGTAAAAATCACGTTTACCGTGCCACCGACTGATTGGATTCCTCCGTGGTTATAACCGGTTGTAGTATTCGTTCCTATCACATTAAAATATACGGTCATCGTTCCAGTGGATGTATTTTCTACATTGATTGCACTAGCCCAGTCTTCTGCCTCTAACGTCATACTGTTTAATGTGATATTGAAAACCGAACCGCTTGCCGATCCTACAATATAAATCGAAGAACTTCCGGAACCTGTTATGGTATGAGATCCTGGAGTCGAGATATTAATCACACTACCGGACGAAACATTATAGTCGGTAGCATAAACAGAATTGGCAACCAACAACAGAAACAAAGAGACAAAGACGTTAAGTGTAAAACTTTTTTTCATAATTACAAAATTTAATATTTATAGAATTGTTTATCAGTTTGGTAAATGCCGTTCTCTACGGATTTCCATACTCTGTATATTCAGAAAACACCATTTGTTTATTGTTACGCTCTGCGGATATCGTCTGTATTTGTTCCATTACGCCGGTTTATTGCAATATTGGAAACAATTTCATGAGCAAAACAAGATGATCTGACTCATTAGAGTCAAAATCAGTTCTTTTATGGCGTTTGCTACTTAATTAAACTTACGTAAGAAAATAACTTTTTGATTAACAACAAAAAAGCAGTGTAGGATTTGGGAAGGTTGCTGGTATCCAGTCACTTTGTTTCGCCAAATAAAATCAAAACAATATGTTGCGACACAAAGATACAATAATACTTTCAGAGATAAATAGCTTTTTTACTCTTTAAGTAAAAAAGTTATGATAACATTTTTCAGTTTCATAGTCCCCCGATGCCCGTAGGCAGTGATATTTGGTTGTTAGGCGTAGGCTCTGCCTGTATCGTGGCTAAAATCAAGACTTGTTGGCTTGAGGTTTTTTTAAGGCGATATTGGGATGAATATTTACAAAAAGACATTATGAGAATTGTAAAATCCAAAAGCAGTAGCTCTTTTTCTAACAAGACCTAGGCAGAGCTCGTTGGAGGTGATTTAGCTCCACTGATTTTCAATAGCAATCGACCCTGTGGAGAAGCGACCAAGATTACAAGCTCACCTGTTCACTTCTGTTTTGGTGATACATTTTCCGTCTTCTACAAAGAGGACACAAGTTGTCTCAATTTGGTTTCCCCCATTTTTAAGTTGTATTCAAAATTAAGGAGTCGTGTGCAAGACTGCACATAATTTTCCTGTGCAAGATGTACTTCGAGGGTGGTCGCTTGTCCCAATTTAAGGCGTTGCAGGCTGATTTCCATATTTTCTTTTGCCAAGAGGTTGTTCTCTTTCTCAATCTGGAGCAATTGCTGCTGGTTTTCAAAATCGGTGTAAGCATTTTCCAACTCGATCGTTAGTTGTAGCTGCGTATTCTCGAGGCTATATTGTGCAGAGAGCAATTCTATTTTTGCAGCTGCTATTTTTCGTTTAGTCTCCCCGCCATTGTAAAGGGGAATGGAAAGAGTGCCACCGATCTGTGGGCCAATGGAGTGGCTTTTCAGTGTAGTTCCTTCCGAATTGTTGGTTTGCGACAAATAATATCCGCCCTGGAGGCTGAAAGTGGGGGAGTACCCTTTTTGAGTTTCTTTGACCGCTAAATTTGCCACGTCGATTTGCTTTTTCAATGCCAATATGCTGGCATTGGATGAAGCCAGTTTCAAAAGCAATTCATTTTTGTCCGGCAATGCCGAAAATGGGATGGAGTCGCCCACTTCATACACGGTGGAGGCATCTTTTCCAAGGATACCGTTCAATGTCTTTTGTGCTTGGCTGATGGCGTATTTCTGATTGATCGCATTTTCGGTGGAGACGTTCAAGTCTATTTTGGCTTGGAGCAATTCTGTCTTGTCTAAAAGTCCGGCATTGAATCCCGTTTGTGCAATTACCACCCGCTGTTTGTTGTAGTTGATCACTTCATTCATCGATTTGAGTTGCTGGTTCTGCCGGATGATGTCGTAATAGGCGGATACCACATTGTATGTCACCTCCAACACTTTGGAATTAAATTGGAGCTCGCCCAGCGATTGCATTTCTTCCAGCTTCTTTTTGGTGACAAACATTTTTCCGCCGTCATACAATGTCCACGAAAGTTGTGTGTTCGCTTCCAAAGTAGTCACCGACTGGCTGGGATACTTGTTGGTGGTGCCGCTTGAAAGCTTTTGCAAAACATGGTTGAATGCATAATTTCCTGAGCCATTGACATTCACCGTTGGCAACATGCCAGCATTCCCTCTCGTGTTGTTTATCCGGCTGATGTCTGCATCGTTTCGGGCAACCAATATGTCAAAATTGCTCTTTAAGGCAATGTCTATTGCCTCCTCCAAGCTAATTGCCTTTTGTGCTTGGATGCCGATCGAAAGGAGCAGGGCAAATAGTATGGATATCTTCTTCATTGCTCGTCTTTCTTTTTTCTTGATAAAACAATATAAGTTACGGGAATCACAAACAAAGTCAGTATCAATGAAAACAACAATCCTCCCACCACCACCGTTCCCAAAGGTGCGCGGCTTTGTGCACCCGATCCGAGAGCCAAGGCGATGGGCAAACCTCCAAAGAAAGTGGCCAATGAGGTCATCACAATCGGGCGAAACCTGGCTGAAGCCGCTTCGAAAGCCGCTACTTTCCTGTTCAATCCCAGTTTGCGTTTCTGATTGGCAAATTCGACGATGAGGATTCCGTTTTTGGTGACAATCCCGATAAGCATGATGATCCCGATTTCCGAAAAAATATTGAGTGTCTGTCCACAGATCCACAACGAAAGCATGGCTCCTGCAATCGCCATCGGCACGGTGAGCATAATAATGAGCGGGTCGCGGAAACTCTCGAATTGGGCAGCCAAGATCAGGTAGATCAGCAACAGGGCCAAGATCAATGCGAAAGAAATATTGGAGCTGCTTTCCGCAAAATCCCGGGACGATCCCGATAGGTCGGTGTTGAAAGATTTATCCAGCAGTTTGTCCGCAATTGCGTGCATTTCGGCAATGCCTTCTCCCAATGTCCGGCCATTGGCCAAGTTGGCCGAAATGGTCGCCGATTTGTATCGGTTGTAATGATAGAGTATTGGCGGATTGCTATTTTCCTCGGTCTTTACCAGGTTGTCGAGTTGTATCATGTTACCGCCACTCGATCTCACATAGAGTGAAGTGATGTCGGCAGGCTTGCTGCGGTCTTCTTTATCCACTTGCCCGATCACGTAATATTGCTTGTTGTTTTTCAGGAAATACCCGTATCGCGTGCCGCTATATACCAGATTCAATGTGCTTGAAACCGTTTTCTCGTTTACCCCGAGGCTATTTGCTTTCAGCCTATCGACAGTGATGTTCATTTCTGGCTTGTTGAATTTCAAATCCACGTCCACGTTGCTGAAAACGGCGCTATTCTGAGCCTCATCCACGAATTTGGGCAAGACTTCGCGTAATTTTTCGAAATCTAGGTTTTGGATAACAAATTGCACAGGCAGCCCTCTTGAAGAAGAGGTGGAAATCGTCGGCTCTTGGCTTGGGATAACTTTCCCGTCGGGAATTGTGGTATAAATCCTCGACAATTTGTCGTAGAGGTTTTGCTGTGTAGCTTTTCTCTGCGAAGGATCGGAAAGGAAAGTGATCACGTTTCCTGTATTCGCACTTCCATTGCTACCTCCGGCATACCTTGCCAACACGTACTTCACGCCGTGTAACGAGTCCATGCTTATTTTGGCAATCTTATCTATTAATTTCTGGTTGTATAAATATTCAGTTCCTTCGGGAGCCGTGACCGAGGTTCGGATATAGCTGTGATCTTCCAAAGGAGCCAATTCCGATTTTAGGGTTTTCGACAAAGAGAAGATCAGGACCAAACAAAATCCGATGATCGAAAAAGCAATCCACTTATTTTTGATGAAGAAGCTCAATGTCCGCCGGTACTTATTTTCCATCCCTTCGAAAAACGGTTCGGTGGCCACATAGAATCTGGAATGGTGACTCGAAGAGCCTCCCAACAAAACGTTTAGCACCGGAGTCAATGTAAGTGAAACAACCGCCGAAATCAACACCGCACTGGCGACGACAATGCCAAATTCGCGGAACAACCTTCCGGTGAATCCTTCCAAAAAGATGACAGGTATGAACACAATGGCAAGTGTCATGGAGGTGGAAATCACGGCAAAAAATATTTCGCGTGTGCCTTCAAAAGCGGCTTTCCACTTGTCCATTCCCTGTTCTATTCGCTTGAAAATGTTTTCTGTGACCACAATGCCGTCGTCCACCACCAATCCCGTTGCAAGGACAATCCCCAAAAGCGTGAGTACATTGATGGAAAACCCAAAGATGTACATCACGAAGAATGTGCCGATGAGCGAAACCGGAATATCCAGCAAGGGACGCAAGGCTATCACCCAATTCCTGAAAAACAAGAAGATGATAAGCACCACCAACAAAATGGCAATGGCTAATGTTTCCACCACATCTTTCACCGATTGGCGTACAAACACCGATTTGTCCCGTGCCACATCCAATTCCATCCCTTTAGGCATGGTCGTTTTCACTTGATCCAAGCGTTTGTAGAATTCATCGGCGATTTGGATGTTGTTTGCCCCAGGAAGGGGAATCAGCACCAACATCACTCCGGTTGTCCCATTAATCCTTGATCCCGATTCATCGTTCTGCGATCCTAAAGAAGCTTCTCCAATATCGCTGAACCGCACCACTTGGTTATCTGATTGTTTGATAATCAAATTATTAAAATCTTCCTCGGTTGTCAGTCTCCCATGTGTCTTCAATAAAAGCTCGGTGGCGTTTCCTCGTAATTTTCCGGAGGGCATCTCCACATTTTCATTGGTAAGTGCATCGTCAACATCCGAGGCGGTTATCCCATAAGCTGCCATCTTCTCGGGGTTTAGCCACAAACGCATCGACGGCCGTTGCTGACCATATATTGACAAGGAGCTAACGCCCGGAATTGTCTGCAATTTCTCTTGCAGCACATTCTCCGCGTAATCGCTCAACTCGATTGCGCTCATCGCGCTGCTCTTCACCGTGAGCATAATGATCGGGTCGGAATTGGCATCGGCTTTGGTTACCGTTGGCTGCGCATCTATATCCTGGGGAAGCGTTCGGGTAGCTTGGGAGACCTTGTCACGCACGTCGTTGGCTGCCTTTTCGAGGTCTGTTCCCAGATCGAATTCCACCGTTATCGTGCTGGAACCGATGGCTGATTGGGAAGAAATGGATTTCACCCCTTCAATTCCGTTGATGGACTTCTCCAATGGCTCGGTTATTTGCGACTCTATAATTTCGGAATTAGCTCCCGAATAAGAAGTCTGCACCGTGATGATCGGAGGGTCGATGGCGGGATATAATCTGACTCCAAGAAACTTAAATCCAACAATACCCATCAGTATGATTGTCAAGCTCAGCACGATGGAAGCCACCGGCCTTTTTAGAGCTACGTCAGATATAATCATGGTGTTTATCTATTTATCGAAGAGTATGACAATTTTGAACCTTCTTTTAGAAACAGCAAGCCTGAAGTCATGATGGTGTCGCCTGCCGCAAGGCCTTCGGTGACTTCTATCTTGGAAGACTGGCGGATGCCGGTTTTTATATTCACAAAATGTGCTTTTCCCTGATTGGCGACAATCACCTTCTTGTTTTCTTGGTCAGGGATAATGGCCTGTGTGGGTATCATCAAGGCCTTTGCATTTTCGCCAAGCTTGAGGTTGACGTTGGCAAAAGCACCCGGCACCAGTTCTTTCGAAGGAGTTGTGATGATTGCCCTCACCTTCAGGTTGCGTGTGTTGGTGTCGATGCCATGCTCTGTCGCCATCACCTTTGCACTATAAGATTTGTTGTCGTTGTACATCGTGAAGTTTATTCCCATGCCTACATTGATGGCTGGACTATATTTTTCCGGGACATAAAAATCGAGCTTGATTTTTTGGTTTGTGCGGATTGTTGCCAGTAGTGTGGAAGCACTCACAAAAGCGCCGACGCTGATATTCTTTAAGCCGATGGTGCCGTCGAAAGGCGCTCTCACCTCGGTTTTCCGGATCAATGCTTTCTCTCCGGCTATGTCCGCTTTGATGGAGCTTATCTGAAGAAGCGTTTGTTCGTAATCGTTTTCACTAATGCCGTTCACTTCTAGCAATTGCGCCTGCCTTTCGCTGATCCGCTTTTGAATGGCTAATTGTGATTCCTGTTTCTGTAGCGCAGCCTGCAAGTCGTCGTCATAGAGTTTGATCAACAGCGTCCCTTTACGAACAAATTTACCTTCCGGCAAATTTACGATAACCACCCGGCCCGCTACCTCATTTTTCAGATCCACTTCGTCGTAAGCCGCCAGCGAACCCGTCACCGTGATCTCGGATGTAAGCAAAGAGGGCGTTGCAATAAAAGCATCCACCTTTGGCTGCCCTTTAGCCTTTGCCCCTTTTCCTTCTTTTTCTTTCGGTTTTGTGAAACCCACCTTGAGAAAGAAGGCCGTTAATAGCAATAGCACCGCGGCCACTATGATATTTGTCCTTTTCATTCCTCTAATTCAGTTTTTAAACATACCAGATTCGTTTCTATTAGATCGAGCGTCGAATATAATTCATCAATTTTTTCGGGAGACAAACCTTTGAAAGCAATTTGGGATAACTCTTTCACCACAGCTTTGATTTCCGGCACAGCCGCATGTCCCTTGTCGGTGACATGCAGCTTGTATTGCCTTCTGTCTTTGGGGTTTTGAACCCTTTCCACGTATCCGTTTGCGGACAAATAATCTACGATCCTTACCACTTGCACCTTGTCCGAAAATAGTTTGCTGGCAAGATCTTGCTGTGTTAATTCGCCTTTTCCGGCATCAATCAAAAGGAGAGGATAAAAAGAGCGTTCAATGTCCAGATACGATAGCCTCTTTTGAAGCGCACCAAAGAATACCCTGCTGATCTTGCCCGCGATCCTGCCTAGTGGTTCTCTTAGGATAGTGTCGTTTCTTAGATCCATTGTCGTTCTTTTCTTGTTTTTTATACTGCAAATATAGTTACTTCACCTAATAGTAGTCAGTGTTAACTATTTCTTTATTGTAAATTAATAATTCGAGGAGCAAATAAGAGAATACAATAGGCTGAATTAGGTCACGTTTCGTTCGTTATGCGGAGGCAATAGCTTCCGCCATTTTGACAATTTGTTATTTTGGCACGCATATTGATGCATTATTTATATAGCTTATTCCTTGAAAACAAGGAAAATAAGATTAGGTTAAATTGATTAAATAGACAAACATATGGCTTTTATTGACTATTATAGCGTTTTGGGGCTTGACAAGTCGGCTTCTGCAGATGAGGTGAAAAAAGCCTATCGAAAACTTGCGCGGAAATACCATCCGGATGTGAATCCAAACAACGACGAGGCAAAGAAAAAGTTTCAGCAGCTGAACGAAGCCAACGAAGTGCTGAGCGATCCCGAAAAAAGGAAGAAGTACGATGAATACGGCGAACATTGGAAGCATGCCGAAGAGTTTGAAAAGGCTCGCCAACAACAATCTCAAAATCCAGGCTTTGGCGAAGAGGGCTTTGGCGGATACACCTATTCGAGAGGATTTTCTTCCGACCAGGAGGATTCTGTCTTTTCCGATTTTTTCGAATCATTGTTCGGGCGCACTGCCGGTGGCCGATCGGGAGGTGGCACAAGTGCATTTCGTGGACAGGATTATCACGCAGAATTGCATCTTTCGTTGAGAGATGTTTCGACCACCCAAAAGCATACTTTGGAGGTGAACGGAAAGAAAATCCGAATCACCGTGCCTGCCGGTGTGGAAGACGGGCAGGTGATAAAGTTGGCTGGACACGGCAGCCAAGCGGCTAATGGAAGTTCGGCGGGAGACTTGTTCATCACGTTTGTCATTGAATCCGACCCAAAATTCAGGCGGGAGGGGAATACGCTCTACTCTGCGGAGCATATCGACCTTTACACAGCTGTGCTTGGCGGAGAGGCCACAGTCGAAACTTTGAGCGGACTTGTGAAAGTGAAAGTAAAGCCGGAAACGGCAACAGGGGCTAAAATCCGTCTTAAAGGAAAGGGTTTCCCCGTTTACAAGAAGAAGGATACTTTTGGTGATTTAATCGTCGAATTGGTAGTCGATATTCCGACAGGACTCACCGAAAAGCAAAAGGATCTGTTTAGGCAATTGCAGAGGAGCTAAAGAAGGTCTGCTGGTGGTTTTGTCTGCAATTATTTGAGAAAAAAAGAACGCTGATTTCGGAAATATAGCAAATGATTAAATTCAATTTAACATCCTGCGAAATACCCAAAATCAGCGTTCCTTATCATTGGCCAAAGCCTGTATAATCCGATCAGAAATCCACCGGAATTTGTAATTTGATACCAAAACTTCTTCCCATGTTGAACACGCCCTGACGTCCTGTCACTTCATTTACGTCCGCATACCTAAGCCTGCTCAAATGATTTTGATATGCCTTATCGGTCAGGTTGTTGGCCGTAAGCACTAACGTGGCTATCCGCCGTCCGCTTTTCATGAAATCGGTGCCGAATGCCATATTCAGTAAGGTGTAAGCTGGCGTTGCGGTCTCCGTGCCATAGGCCGAATACACATGGTCTTGTTTCAAATCGGTCTCCAGACCAAGGGAAACATAGGTGTTGTTGAGGCATTTGCCATGACGGACCAAATCGTAGCGCAAGTCGGATGTGAATCGCGGAGCTGGCGTCATTGGTAGGTATTTCGTGGAATCTGGCTGATTCAATTGCGTTGAATTGACATACGAAAAGGTGTTTTCGAAATGCAAGCGTTCCACCGGATGGATGTCCACGCTAATTTCCCCTCCTAAAATCCGGGCATCTCCGGAAGCATATTCGTAGGTCATTTTTTCGTCGGTAAGGATGTCATTCCCTTGAGAATCGGTCAGTTTGTGGGCAAAAATGTAATTGTTGATGCGGTTTGCAAACAACGACACAGTTCCCGAAATCACTTTGGACGAATAGCTCAGTCCCCAGTCTGCCTGCCAGCTGTTTTCCGATTTCAGGCTGGAAGATCCGATTTCATAACGCAATGTGCCTTCATGGGCTCCGTTGGAAGCCAACTCACTCATGTTTGGCGCCCTGTATCCTTTCGAAAAGTTCAATTTCATATCCCACGCATTCGAAATCTGATAAGTGGCTCCAATACTTCCACTGACTCCGTAGAAATTACGCTTGAAATCTTCGAATTTTTGGACGAGTTCGTCCGAGCCGCTATCTTCATCTACTGCCATGAGTCCATAACCGTGATCGCGGCGGGTGTCAGCGCGCAAACCTCCGCTCAAATTCAATTTTCCGAACTGGCGGCTTGCCATAACAAAAGCACCTCCATCAAAAAGCCTGTATTCGGGAATCAGGTATTCCGATCCTTTATTCAACGAACGTTGATACATCCCGTTGATTCCGGCCACCACTTTGTACCCATTGATTTCAGGAAAGGTGTATCGGAAATCATAATTAACCGTGTGCAATTGGAAATACAATCCGTATTGGTCGGGTGCTGCCACATCCTCAAACTCTTGTCGGCGATTCTGCTGGTAGCCGATAATCGCTTTCAGGTTGCCTTTGCCGATCAAAAAATTATTGTCCGACACTGCTTTATAATGGTAAATTTGTTGATATGGCATTTGGTGTTTGTAGGACTTGAAGTCGCTGTTTGTGGCAATAGCTTCGTCTTCTTCCCCATCCACCAAGACTGGTTTCAAGAATTTGCCGGTGGTTTCGTCCCTGTCTCCTTCCACAATACCTGGCGTGAGATGATAGTAGCTCAAATCCAAGTGGGAATATCCCCAGCTGCGGTTGATGCCAAGCAACCCGCTAAACGCATGCTCTTGATAACCGGAGTTATAGACATAACCATCGTATTTGTTTTTGTAAGCATGGGCAAATTTGTCGCTGTAACGGATGTTCCAAACAAAGTTGTCCTTGTTTCCTGCATTGTTCACCGAATAGTGAATCAGCCCGTTATTGGTTTGATATTCGGAAAATATGTTGCTTTGGATTTTACCTTCGGGCAAGATTGGTTCGGGCAGGAAATTAATCACCCCGGCCAATCCGTCCGAACCATACATCAAGCTGGCCGGGCCTTTCAGGATTTCGACTGAATTCACCGACTGGTCATCGATTTCAATTCCGTGTTCATCGCCCCATTGTTGTCCTTCCTGACGAACACCGTTGTTGACCACAACCACCCGGTTGTAGCCCAATCCACGGATCACAGGTTTGGAAATGCCGGCCCCAGTGGTGATTTGAGCTACCCCCGGCTGCCGGGCAATCGCATCGATGATATTCGAAGAGGATTGCTGGAGCAAATCTTTTGCAGAGACGAAGGTCATCGCAGTTGGAGTTTGTTTCAGCAGCGAGCTTCCTGTGTATCCGCTCACAACCACCTCCCCGATCTTGGCATTCGACTCTTCGAGTTTGAATTCAACACTTTTTTGCGATTTCAGATCCACTTGCTGAACGATGGATTCGTGCCCTATGTAGGTTACTTGGATGGTCGTCTTGATGGTTGGGAGATTGTTGATGTGGAAATTTCCGTCCCTGTCGGTTGAGGCACCTCTTTTCAAATCGGGCAAATAGATATTTACTCCGATGAGAGCCTCACCGCTCTTCGCGTCAGTTACTTTCCCTTGCAGGGTTTCATTGCCGGACGAAGCATTTGTATTGGTGGCTGCAGATACTGTTCCCAAAGAAAAGGTCAACAGCATGAGGATATATATTAATTTCATATACGTTTCTGGATTTTATTAAGAAATAATAAGTGTTGGACAGCATGAGGCACATTCTGAAATGCGCTTCAGGTCAAAATAACTTGTTTCAAAAGAATAGGAATGCAAATTTCGCAAATGAACAGAAATTTGAATTCAAAAACAGATATAGGTCGTCACGATGCCAAGTTGCAGTCTATCAAATTCCTTTGAAGGCACGCAAGCACTTCTATCAACGGTGGCTATAAGTTATAATACAAAAGAAAGGATAAAAGAGTGGGCAGGAGGTGCACGTGGAGTGCTGTGAACTACGGCAAGACTGATGAAGACAACCTTCTCTACAGATTTGATTTCTGATATAAGGTGGCTATACACAATTTGCGCTGATGAGAAAACAGCTGGAGAAGAGACATCAAACGTAAACTGGCAGATAGTACAATTGTCGTGTGATCTGGAATCTTGCTTTTCAGAGTGCGCTGGGTCGTCGCAGTGACTGTGATCCAAAAGGAGCAAGTGAACGGGCTTCATCAGGATAATTCCGATGAAGACAGCCAATGAGAGGCTCGTTGTGACATGCTTCCAGTGATTCATTCTAATCTAAAACAATTGTTCGACAAAGGTAAGTCAATTTTCTTTTATATATTAGAGAACGTGTGTCAATGTGGTCGCATAGATAATAAATTAAATTTATATGATGCCAGCCAAGCATAGCTAACCCTCTGATCTATCCGTTCACACAATTTCGTTTTAATTTTCAGAAAACTTGATGTCGTTATACCAGTTTACAATAATTTTTATTTATTTTGCAGTTGACGTATTTATTAAACAATAAAATCTCGATGCTGATGAGGCTATTACCGTTTAAAATACGCCTGTTCCTCTTAACATTTCTTTATGGGATTAACGCTTCAGCAATAGACTTTGTGACCGAACTCACTGTTCGTGACCTCTCTTTGGGAAGTATAACCATTGGCACAGGCTCACCGCTTTCTCTTGCAGGACAAGGGGATTCTCCAAACCAACTATTAGTCGGTTACCGGAACAAATTTTCGATGAAAGAACTGGCTGTCGCGTCTTTTGCGGGACTCTATCGTTCGTCATTTATGACCAATGCGGTAAGCATCTCTTCGGCAGGATACGAAGATTATCGGCAAACAATGGTCGGGCTGCATGCGCAGAAAACGCTATCTCCGCAAATTTCATTCGGGGTAGCCTTGCAAGCCGTTTCCGTATCAGCTATTACTTTGGAAAAAGGCCTTTGGGAGGTATATCCTCGTCTTGGATTGGAATACAAGCCAGACAAGGCATTACTGCTTGGGTTAAACGTCCACAATCCGATCCGTTTCGGGTCAGCCGAACACGAACGTCTCGCAACACATTTTCGGGTTACGAGCGGCGCATCTTACCGCATTTCCGAACAATTGCTCGTCGCTTCGGAATACGAGTGGGTAGATTCCGGAAAAAATCGTTTCCGTTTTGGAACCGAGTTTGCACTTCTTCCCGAATTAAAAGTTCGGGCAGGATTAGAAAGCCATCCCTTTTCGCCCTCTTTTGGATTTGGATACACTTACAAGCAGTGGGTGGTGGATGTCACTTCCGAACACCACCGTTATCTTGGCTCTTCGCTTTCTATCGGATTGTCTTACCTCTTTCAAAAATAAGCCCATGAGACAGCTTTTATTCTCCATTTCACTTATCTTATCCTTGTTGTGTTCTTCCAATGTTTTGTTTGCACAAACCAACGATTGGCGTGATTATCTGCAACAATTGGCGGAAGAAGGGATGAGTTCGGAACAAGTGGAAACTCTCTTTGAAGAGCTTACCGACATGGAAAGCAACCCGCTTAATTTGAATGATCTAACAACAGAAGACTTGAGACGGATACCCTTCCTTTCAGAAGATCAAAGGCAATCTATGTCAAATTTCTTGGAGAAAAACAGACCGATTTATTCTGTTTATGAATTGCGAAACATCCCTCTATTTGATGCTGCCACTGTGCAGATGTTGCTGCCTTTGTTCGTTGTGGGTGAATATACTGGGAAGAAAGAAAAACCATCCTTTCGGAATATCTTCCTACATGGCAAAAATGAACTACAAATTAGATTTGACAAGGTGTTACCACAAAGAGCCGGATACAAAGATTTGTCGGACAGTATCTTGCAGCGTTATCCGAACCGAGTTTACAAAGGAGAAGATTTTTATAACTCCATAAAATACGCATACACTGCTGGAAAAAGATTTCAGGCTGGATTAGTGGCAGAAAAGGATGCCGGGGAACCAATCTTCAGGAGAGAACATCGGGGATACGATCACTACGGTGCTTATCTGGCAGTGAAAGACGTTGGGAGCTTGAAGTCGCTTGTCTTAGGCGATTTTCGTCTTAGCTTTGGGCAAGGGTTGGTTTTAAATAATAATTTCTCATTAGGAAAAACTTCCGCAACCACTTCGATAACAAGGCGCACCACCGTGCCAACAAGACATGCCTCCACTGCCGAGTCCGGTTTTTTTCGGGGAATTGCCTCTGCATATGCTTTTGGAGATTTTACCCTCACGGCATTTTACTCTCACCGCAAAATAGACGGAAACCTTTCGGGGGATTCCGTGATCACTTCATTCAAAACAGATGGGTATCATCGAACACAGTTAGAACGATCGAAAGCAGGGAATGTGTTGGAGCAAGTGGCTGGAGCAAACTTTCAATTCCAGAGAAATCGTTTTCAGATTGGGGCGAGCATGCTTTATTATCAATACAACAAACTGTATCAACCAGATTTTCAAGAATACAACCGCTTCTACTTCCGAGGAAAAAGCAATTTCAATGGCAGTATCGATTATTCATATCGTTTTCGCCGGTTCTCTCTTGCCGGAGAATTAGCGATGAGCGAAAACGGCTCGATGGCGGCACTCAACGCTTTAAATTTCTACCCGAAACAGGGCATTTCGCTTTCTGTGCTGCAGCGGCAATTCAGCCGCTCTTATCAGGCAAACTATGCCAATGCTTTTTCCGATGGATCTAGTGTCCAGAACGAATCTGGATGGTACGTTGGCTCGCAGTTTTCGCCTCTCGCCAAATTGCGGATGGCAATGTATGCTGATGTTGTTTCCTTTCCGTGGTTGAAATATGGGCTAAATGCGCCTTCGCATTCGTTTGACTATTTTGTGCAGGGCAATTATCGGTACGATTCCAATTTGAGCTTTGATGTCCGTTATCGTTTCCGTCAACGAGAGACCAATGCGAAATATCCCGACGACAAAACCACCGCCGTGCTCCCATACGACCAACACAAGATTTTGCTGCAAGCATCCAAAACCCTTTCAACCAAATTCTATTTGCGTACTATTTTGGACTGGAACAGTTATAAGATAGAGCATTTTAGCGTAGAACAAGGCTGGATGATTTCCCAATTGGTTTCGTGGAAAAACCCGAAAAAATGGAAATCCGACCTCTCCATTGGATACTTCAAATCGGATTCCTACTCGGTGAGGGTCTATTCCAGGGAGCAGAATATCATCAACAGCTTTTATATGCCGTCGTTCTACGGAAAAGGAATGAGGATGTCATTATCTGGGAAATACGACTTCTCAAGAAGCCTCACCTTGGCTCTTAAAGCTGGTCTCACGAAATATTTCGACCGAAATACGATTGGTTCTGATTTGGAAGAAATTGATGCCAGCCACCGGATAGACGTGATGACCTATTTGAGGTGGCGATTCTGAGAATACTCTGTCTTGATAATTCTAATTCTATCACTATATCCTTGTAGCCATAAATCAAGGAGTAAATTCTGTGTTGGGCGCAAATTATTATTTGGCCAAATGCGCATCGTCAACTAAGTCGGGGTATTCAACCAAAATTTGCTACTTGGTTGAAAATCTTTGTGATGAAGGATCCTCTTTTTACCTTTGTTTGAACCTGCTACTTGTTAGCATTTTCAGGATTTTCTTACAATAACTATTTCTGTATTTCAGCCTAACAAAGCATCTGTCTTTTTTGTAATTTTGATACTCCTATAGAAAAGAGTATCTCGATAGCCAGTAGCTACGACTCGAAAGGAATGAATGAACTAAAAAAGGAAACAATCAATTAATTTCATCAATATAAAATCATGCAATGTTCAATCTTTTTTTTAAAAAAAATAAGGCAAAATGAATCAATCTAATAAGGCGAGTTTAGACACTAAGGTGTTAAAAAACTTTGTAGTTTCACTCGTAGAAGAACTTACTTATAGCGAACGGCACGGAACGGCAAGAGCGTATTTGAGTTCCATTCGGAGGCTAGAAAGCTTTGTGGGGAATGATGGCACAACATTTGAAGAAATCACGCCAGCATTCTTAAAATCATACGAACAGCATTTGGTGGCAACTTCTTGTAAAAGAAACACGGTGTCGCTCTACTTGCGTATGTTACGCTCGATTTGCAATCAGGCATCAATGAAAGGTTTGCTGGAGATGCAACCCAAACTTTTCGATGAAGTATTCACTGGAACGGACACAGCGGAGAAGAGAGCTGTGGAACCTTCTGTAATTAGAACAATCAAAGAGTCGGATTTAAGCAAGCATCCTTCATTGGAAAAATCTCGCGATGTCTTTCTTTTATCTTTTTATCTTAGAGGGATACCCTTTGTGGATCTAATTCGATTGAAGAAAACGGATATTTCCAAGGGGGTAATAAGATACCGAAGATCTAAGACCGGACGCTTGTTAACTGTGCAAATAGAACCTTGTGCACAAGAAATTATCAAGAAATACACGTCCAGTCTGAAAAAATCGCCTTACTTATTACCATTTATCTTAAACGATGGAGAAAAAGGGTATAAGGAGTACCAGAATGCTTTGAGAACCTACAACCTGCATTTAAAAAAAATATCTGATTTGTTAAATCTAAAGGTGAACCTGACATCCTATGTAGCACGGCATTCATGGGCAACCGCGGCCTACAGGCAAGGGGTGCCTGTTGCCATCATTAGCGAATCTCTCGGACATGCTTCTGAGAAAGTCACTTATACCTATCTCGCAGCTTTTGAAAACCGGACTCTAACTAGGGCTAATCGCACGGTCATAAGTTTGGTAGTGAGTAAAAAGCCGAAAAAAACCGTTGCTCAAATGAAGAAAAGGAATAGCCATAGATGGAAAACTGTTGCATACGATAGCTAATGGCAAAGGCAATACGTCCAAGTTAATTTCAGAATGCCAAATGAAAGAAATACCAGACGAAAGTTAGTTCTTGATATATTAGGTTTTGTATCTGAAGGGGGAGTTAAGAAACAGTGCAATGACTTACTGTTACTTTGTAGGTAACGGA
>DBTT01000023.1 GCA_002307185.1 Bacteroidales bacterium UBA1309 | reverse complement strand
TAAAAGGCCCAAGCAGCTCCCCCTGCCTTAATCATATCCGCAACCAAAAGGCCGCTTAACCCTGGCCTAAGCAGGAAACCCTTTTCCCGATTGCGGATGCAAAGGTACAACTATTTCGTCTCGTTGCAAACTTTTACCAAACTTTTTCGTAAATAAATTCCGAGTTAAGGCTTATATTTTTAGCTTTCAGAACGATATAAACTCAAAAAATATTTCAATCGTAAATTTTTTCGAAAAGGTTTCAAATATAAGAAGAAATATAAATATAAAGCAAATAAAAAACACGATTTAACATGAAAATATTCATTTAGGAAAAATAGAAAGCGAGCCGGCCAATATAAACAGTAAATTGTAGTAAATTCGTTTCTAAAACTATCAAAATGACGATTAAGATGATAAAAGAGGCATATTATTTGAGAAATATATTTATTCTATTCTTATTTTCCTACAGTTGGAACATAAACGCTCAGAAGTACGACGACTATTTTGTAAACAAGACGCTAAGATTGGATTATATTTTTTCGGGAAACGATACTAAGCAAGTAATCGGATTGGATGAATTGTCCGAAACAGATCATTGGGCAGGGAGGCGCCATCATCTGGCGGAACTGCCATTGAAGGGAAATGGGCAAATAACGGTGAGGGACGCCAAGACGAAAACGACACTATATAAGACATCATTTTCTTCTTTGTTTCAAGAATGGGTGCAAACCGATGAAGCCAAGAAAGTGACACGCTCTTTTCAAAATTCCTTTTTAGTGCCTTATCCCCAAAAAGAAGTGGAAATTCAGATCACATTGCTCGACAACAAAAAACAGGTTGTGTCCGAATTGAAACATGTAGTGAATCCGACAGATATTCTAATTCACAAAATGGACAATAAAAAGACCTCACCTTATGAATATTTACTAAAAAGCGGCTCATACGAAGATTGCATCGACATAGCTATTCTTGGAGAGGGATATACAGACAAAGAGAGCAGGTTATTAAAGAAAGATGCACAAATTGCGGTGGAAAGCTTGTTCAGGCACGAGCCATTCAAATCATTGAAAAGTCGCTTCAATATTGCCTTGGTGAATTCCCCATCCGAGGAAAGCGGTATAAGCACACCGCGTCTAAACGAATGGAAAGACACGCAGTTCAACTCACATTTCGACACATTTTACTCGGAAAGATACCTGACAACTAATCAAACAAAGAAGATACATGAAGTATTGGCTGGGATTCCCTATGAACATATCATTGTGCTGGCAAATTCAACAGTTTATGGCGGTGGTGGAATTTACAATGCGTTTACTCTGACTTCCTCACACCACTCATTTTTTGAACCTGTAGTTGTTCATGAATTCGGACATAGCTTCGGAGGTCTGGCTGACGAATATTTCTACGAAAATGATGCCACGACTGACACATATGATTTGAAAACGGAACCGTGGGAACAGAATGTGACAACTTTGGTGAATTTCTCTGAGAAATGGGAAGATATGCTCGCCAAAGGTACGCCTGTGCCAACGCCAGCCGCCGAACAAAAAGACTATAAGATAGGTGTTTTTGAAGGTGCAGCCTATTCTGCCAAGGGAATATACAAAAGTGCGACTGATTGCCGGATGCGGACGAATACCGCAGAAGCTTTTTGTCCTGTCTGCCAAAGAGCCTTGGAGCGATTGATCCGTTTCTATACAGAAAAATAAGAAAATGGGGGTGGTTGCCAAAGCACAACCACCCCCATTTTCTTACAAACTATTTTATTGCATTATTCTTCCACTGCAGCTTGAGCAGCAGCTACACGGGCAATCGAGACACGCATCGGCGAACAAGAAACATAGTCCAAACCAGCACGATGACAGAATTTCACGGAAGATGGTTCACCGCCGTGTTCACCACAGATTCCACATTCCCTCACGCCTTTCACTGAACGAATTTTCTGAACTGCCCCGTTAATCAATTGACCAACACCTTTTTGGTCTAATATCTGGAATGGGTCGTCCAAGAGGATCTTCTTTTCCAAATAAACAGGAAGGAAAGAGAAAAAGTCGTCACGGGAAAATCCGAATGTCATCTGGGTGAGGTCATTCGTTCCAAAGGAAAAGAAATCAGCCACTTCAGCTATTTCATTGGCTATCAATGCAGCCCTTGGAGTTTCTATCATGGTGCCGATACGGAATTCAATTCTTTCGCCTTTTTCGGCAAACAACTCTTCCGCAGTCTCCAAAATTATTTGCTTTTGTATCTTGAACTCATTGAGTGAACTTACCATAGGCACCATGATTTCCGGTTTTGTGACAATCCCTTCTTTTTTCAAGTCCAGTGCAGCAGCCAAGACGGCACGAGTCTGCATTTCCGTGATTTCGGGATACGTATTGCCCAAACGACATCCCCTGTGTCCCAACATCGGATTGTGTTCTTCCAAAGATTCGATGCGACGTTGAACAACTTCAAGGGTTACCCCAAGGATATTTGCCATATCTACTTGCCCTTTCAAATCGTGGGGAACAAATTCATGCAAAGGTGGATCCAAGAAACGGATAGTGACTGGCAAACCGTGCATTGCCCGGAGAATGCCTTTGAAATCTTCCAATTGATAAGGCAGCATTTTAGCCAAAGCCTCCTTGCGCCCTTGATTGTCTTTTGCCAAAATCATTTCACGCATGGCCTTGATGCGTTCTCCTTCAAAAAACATGTGTTCGGTGCGACACAATCCGATTCCAGTTGCACCGAATGAACGGGCACGCAGGGCATCAGCCGGAGTATCAGCATTTGCACGGACATGAAGACGAGTGTATTTGTCGGTAATTTTCATCAGTTCGGCAAATTCGGGAGAAAGTTCAGCCTCTTTGGTAGCAATACTTCCTTCGTACACATCGCCTGTAGTACCATTTAAGGACAAATAATCGCCTTCCTTCAAAATCAGATCCTTGATACGAACAGTTTTTGTTTTATAATCAACAATCAAATCTCCAGCCCCTGAAACACAACACTTTCCCATACCACGAGCCACAACGGCTGCGTGAGAAGTCATACCTCCACGAGCTGTAAGAATACCCTGCACAACAGCCATTCCTGCCAAATCTTCGGGAGAAGTCTCGATCCGCACGAGTAATGTCTTTTTGCCTTCTTCGTGCCAACGAGCGGCATCGTCGGCAAAAAACACGATTTGCCCCGAAGCAGCGCCGGGAGAAGCGGGAAGGCCTTTGGCCAACACTTTGGCTTTCTTTTCTGCTACTTTATTGAAAACAGGGTGAAGCAACTCGTTCAACTTGTTGGGATCGACACGTTTCAACAAAGTCTTTTCATCTATTTTTCCTTCCTTCAGCAAATCCATCGCAATTTTCACCATGGCAGCACCTGTGCGTTTACCATTGCGGGTTTGGAGCAGCCAAAGCTTACCTTCCTGAACGGTGAATTCCATATCCTGCATGTCACGGTAGTGCTCTTCCAATTGATTCTGGATGGTGTCCAGTTGGTCGAAGATTTCGGGCATAGATTCTTGCATGGAAGGGTATTTACTTTTGCGGTCCGATTCCGAAACACCGATCAACTTGGCCCAACGTTGAGAGCCTATTTTGGTGATTTGTTGGGGAGTCCGTATTCCAGCCACAACGTCCTCACCTTGTGCATTAATCAAATATTCTCCGTTGAAAAGATTTTCTCCTGTAGAGGCATCCCTGCTGAAGCACACGCCTGTGGCTGAGGTATTTCCCATGTTTCCAAACACCATTGACTGCACATTCACGGCTGTACCCCAATCAGCAGGAATTCCTTCCAATTTACGGTAGAGGATGGCTCTCTCGTTCATCCAAGAATCGAAAACGGCCAAGATGGCGCCCCACAATTGGGTGTAAACATCTTCGGGAAAATCTTTTCCGGTACGCTCCTTCACTGCTTTTTTGAACCGAACGACCAAATCTTTCAGGTCTTCGGTGGTAAGTTCATTATCTAATTTGACTCCCCTGTAGTTCTTGACATGATCAATGATTTCTTCAAAAGGATCTATGTCTTCTTTTTTCTGTGGCTTCAAGCCGAGAACAACATCTCCGTACATCTGGACAAAACGTCGATATGAATCCCATACAAACCGCTCATTCCCTGTTTTTTCGGCGAGTCCTCTGGCTATTTCATCGTTGATTCCAAGGTTCAAAATGGTATCCATCATTCCCGGCATGGATGCTCGGGAACCCGAACGGACAGAAACAAGAAGAGGATTTTTCGGGTCGCCAAACGTGAATCCGATGTGTTTTTCAACGGCTACCATGGCCTTTTCCACATCCTCTTTCAGTAGCTCTACAACCTTTTCTCGGCCCAACTCATAGTATTCGGCGCAAACTTCGGTGGTGATTGTAAATCCGGGAGGTACGGGAACACCGATCAAGCTCATTTCGGCCAAATTGGCTCCTTTTCCGCCCAAGAGATTTTTCATCTCTGCATTACCTTCGGTATGCCCGGCACCGAAAGCATAAACCCTTTTTTTTTCCATGATAATTAAAACGTTAAGGTTAAACAATTGCTGTATTCAAGTCAAATTATTTTCTGAATGATTGAAACTAGCAGATCAAAATGACCATCATCCCCTAATTTCTTATTTTTAAGTCAGCATCAAATAGAGTTCCAAAACTCACCCCTAAATATACACATAATTAAAATAATTATCACCGTTCAGAAGCAATTTTTTCAACCTGTTTTTCATATAACATTCTCAAATACAAAACAAGAAAGTAACACATTTCAGCATTTAAAGACAAAAAACAAAACAATAAGGAAGCTAAAACAGCAAAACGAAAGAAGATTGAAAGCAAAAGAAAAAAAAGGCAATTCAACATTACTCAAGGATGATGGCAAAGAGGAGTGCCGCGATACGATTTCGGTTAAAAATGGATAAAAAACTATCCACGCCTTTCATTCTATGAACGAAAAGAATTATTTTCATTGAGCTTTAATTTAGAATCATTAAAAATTTATGAAAATGAAAAGAACCAGTCTATTTGTAATTGGATTGTTGGCATTCACCGCAATTGTATCTGCCCAAGATATTTCTTTGCCTGCGCCTGTGAAAACGGGGGGAAAGCCATTGATGGATGCCTTGAATGAAAGAAAATCCATTAAAGCCTATTCCGGAAAGCAACTCGATCAGCAAAATTTGTCAAACTTGCTTTGGGCAGCCTATGGTTTCAACAGAGAAAGCAAGCGGGTGGTTCCGTCCTCTGAAAACAAACAAGAAATTGACGTATATGTGGCTTTCCCCACCGGTGTCTATTTTTACGATGCAAAGGCAAACGTATTGAAACTACATCAAACCGAGGTGCCTAAGGCAAGCATTGGACAGCCAGCAGTAACCAATGTAGCGGCATTCACCCTGATTTATGTGGCAAATGTGGACAAAGCATCCAACCGAGAAGCATGTTACCTTGACACCGGATACCTTGTTCAGAATGTATATTTATACTGCGCATCAGCCGGTTTCGGCAGCGTGGCTCGCGGATCCTTCAAAGCCCAACAACTCCACACAGACTTGAAATTGGGTGCGAATCAGGTCGTGACTTTAGTTCAAGCCGTAGGGGTACCTCAATAAAAAAAATCCAATTTCTAGCCTTTGGCGTGAAACCAATGGCTAAAAATTTACCTGAATTTTTAGCCATTATATTTAAGATTCGTTATAAATAAGAATCTGAACATCAACAACAAAACTCTAATATACAGATATATAAATCAATAAAGTGTATAGCAAAAAGAAAAAAGAAAATATGTTTAAAAAAATACACGAACATAACAGATTCTTTTTTAAGATTCCTTATCTTTGCATCACATTTAAGATAATATAATTTTGACAGGAAAATGAATTCTTTAGAAAAACTTACAGCAGAAAAGCTGTTGAGAATCAAGGCGATCAAGCTACAACCATCTAACCCATTTGTTTGGGCATCGGGATGGAAAGCTCCAATATACTGTGACAACCGCAAGATTTTGTCGTATCCTGCAATCAGGCGATTTGTCAAAATCGAGATGAGCCGTATTATATTGGAAAAATACCCGGAAGCAGATGCCATTGCAGGAGTTGCCACCGGAGCTATTGCTCCTGGCGCATTGGTTGCAGACTCATTGGGCTTGCCTTTTGTTTACATACGTTCCACTCCTAAAGACCATGGTTTGGAAAACCTGATAGAAGGAGACCTGAAACCAAAACAAAAAGTGGTTGTCATTGAAGACCTTGTTTCCACAGGCAGCAGTAGCCTGAAAGCAGTTGAAGCGATTCGTCGTGACGGTTCGGAGGTGATTGGCATGATAGCGATATTTTCGTACGAATTTCCTATTGCAGCAGCCAATTTCAAGAAAGAAAAAGTGACTTTGACCACGCTGACAAACTACGACACCGTATTGTCAGAGGCACTCCGCATCGACTATATTGCTGAATCGGAATTAGAAACACTGAAAGAATGGCGTCACGCTCCCGATGAATGGCCAAAGAAAAAGTAAACTATGGCAGAATTCACAAGTGAAGTAAAGGTTATCCCGTACGATAGCCAAACCATCTTTGAGGTTCTTTCTGATTTTAGCAAGCTTGAAAAGATTAAAGATAAAATTTCTCAGGACAAAATCTCTGATTTTAGTTTTGAGAAGGATTATTGTGCATTCTCAGTTAGCCCCATTGGAAAGATCAAGTTTGTTATTGTGGAGCGCGAGGCAAACAAAACCGTCAAATTTGCAGCAGAACAGATTCCATTCGAGACCAATCTTTGGATCCAATTGAAAGAAAAAGATGTAGAGAACACCTTTTTGAAGTTGACTGTCAAAGCCGAGCTGAATCCATTTCTGAAACCAATGGTGTCGAAACCATTGCAGGAAGCGTTAGACAAGATGACGAATATCCTTACGACCTTGCCGTACAACGAATTATAATACTTTTCGACTCTATACTATTTTCGGATGAAACTTTGGGAAAAAGATATAAAAGTGAACGAGGAGGTGGAAAAGTTCACCATCGGCCGCGACCGTGAATTGGACATTTACCTTGCAAAACACGATGTGATGGGTTCCATGGCGCACATCACGATGCTGGAATCTATCGATCTTCTGACAAAAGAAGAGCTCAACTTGCTTCTCAAAGAACTCAAAGAGATATACCAATTAGCCGTTGAAGGCAAATTCGTCATTGAAGAAGGTATCGAGGACGTTCATTCGCAAGTAGAACTTATTCTGACTCGTAAATTGGGCGATGTGGGCAAGAAGATCCATAGCGGCCGATCGAGAAACGATCAAGTATTGCTTGATCTAAAGCTATTTACCCGTGAACAAATAGAGGAGATAGCAACCGATGTTTCCGACTTGGTTGACGTTTTGCTTGCACAAAGCCAAAAGTATAAAAGCATACTCATGCCCGGCTACACCCACTTGCAGATTGCGATGCCGTCTTCATTTGGCTTGTGGTTTGGAGCTTACGCCGAAAGCCTGACGGACGACCTTCAAATGCTGCTGGCAGCCTATAAAATCTGCAACCGCAACCCGTTGGGATCAGCCGCCGGATACGGCTCGTCATTTCCCCTCAACCGGACAATGACCACCGAATTGCTGGGATTTGATTCGATGAATTACAACGTCGTGTATGCCCAGATGGGGCGCGGCAAGATGGAAAGATCCGTTTCGTTTGCTTTGGCATCCATTGCGGGGACTTTGTCTAAACTGGCATTCGATGCTTGTATGTTCAACAGCCAAAACTTTGGATTTATCAAGCTTCCGGCACAATTCACCACAGGCTCGAGCATTATGCCGCACAAGAAAAATCCCGATGTCTTTGAATTGACCCGTGCCAAATGCAATAAGATTCAAGGACTTCCTATCGAAATCACCCTGATCGCCAACAACCTGCCATCCGGCTATTTCCGTGATCTACAAATTATCAAAGAAGTTTTTCTCCCTTCGTTTCAAGAGCTGAAAGACTGTTTAATCATGGTAACACACATGATGGACAAACTGGAAGTGAATGACCACATCCTGGATGAAGAAAAATACAAACTCCTCTTCACCGTTGAAGAAGTAAACAAACTTGTTCTATCCGGAGTTCCTTTCCGCGATGCGTACAAAAAAGTTGGACTCGATGTTGAAAATGGTCAATTTTCTTACGAAGATCCCATCCACCACACCCACGAAGGCAGTTTGGGAAATCTTTGTAACGGACAAATAGCTGATCTTAAGGCCAACATCCTTTCCCAATTTAATTTCGAAAAGGTGAAAGAGGCTGAAAAAGAGCTGATAGGGAAATAAAAATCTCACTGGCTGATTATACCTTCGTAAAAGGGTAAATTCCTTCCGATAAGATCTCCGGCAGTTTCCAAATATCCGTAAAACATTCGGTCGTCTTGCACCCGGATTTGTTGGCGCAGCAGCACCATGTAGATGTTGTGGCCTCAGTTCACATGCTTCAGGGTGGAGGCCAGACTGCTACATATGTGAACAAGAACAACTTAGAATAAAGTTTCCTTTCATATTTCCTTTTACTTTAATAGCTTAAATACCTGCATTTTTTTACAATAACTTTCCTATCTCGATTTTGTTCCACTTTTTTTATGGAAACAGGAACTATCCCCTAAAAAACAAGGCAAAACTGTGTTGAATTATTTTCTAACGCAGGATCATCAATCAAAACTTGCCTGAATTTGTTATATGGCAAATTTAGGCTATCTTTACTTTTATGAAACGAAAAGATGTAATATTCAATAGGCTCGTTGACTTGACAAAAGAAAACAAAAGCCACCTACATATTCTGGAAGAGACTATTCCAGTGAGTGAGCAATTTGAGTATTTCAACTTTTCCAAGAAATTACGGGAAGACGAAGACGAGCATATCAATCGGAATTACTTGATATCACTCCTGTTTACGCCCGAATTGTCGATCCTAGAAAAGAAAAAATGCCTTTCGCTACTAGCTGGGATTCCGGATGTGGCGGCATACAGAGCGATCGAGACCTACCACAGCAGCCCGCTTGAAGAGGAACTAGCAAATTGGTCAGCAATGGCATTGGTGGAAAGCCGCATCCTTTTAAACACGGATCTCACGGGTGAACAGCAGATATTTGTTTCCACCGGATTAGGTGGCCACAATGGGAAATTGCGTTATTTCTTCGTGGTGGCAAGCAAAAACAACCTGCCTTATACAACACTTCAAAACGAAATCATAGAACGGGAATTTCGGTTCCAATTCAACTTGTCGGGCATTGAGATTGAGAAAGAAGAAAAAGAGGCGCATTACGTCACGTATCTTGTGCTGGCTGATTTAGCGATTGACATCAAGGATGTAGTAGATGCCACGATAAAAGAATGCAATCAGTATGGCAACTTTATCCGGCCAGAGAGCATGATAACCAATACCAAAATCCTGTCGAAAGAAGAGATTGAAAAGCATCTTGCGGTAAATGGATCAACCTCCGGCGACAATGGGCCTATTGAGATTTGACCACCGAATAACCAATCAAACTGTCGTAGCGCTGCCCGATAGGACGGTAATACACCAAAGTGAGGTATTCGTTTTCGGTTTGATAATAATTTCCTTCCATTTCCTTTGTGGAGCCTGGTCCCTTTTCATTGGTTAGATACATGTAATTGTAAGACCCCAGCTTGAGAAAAACCGAAAGCTCATAAACCCTTTCCATCTCGTTGTATTTCATCCGATAATCCTCATTAAAATTGCCATAGGAGAAATCTCCCGCCAAATAGAGCGGTTGTTGTAGCGGGTAGTCGGCTTTCAAACTAAAATTCACCAAAACATAGTCTGCATCGACATCCGAGTCAGCACCATCGTAATTTCGGATAAAAAATCGGCCATCCTGATCCTGGTCGTACAAATAAGATGCACCTGCACGAGTCTTATCCTGGCTAATCCAGGCGGTGTATTTCTGACTCTGAGAGCGAAAGCGTTCCACATTCATACCACCCGACTTGGTGCTTACAAATTCAAAACGGCGGTATTCGTTTCCCGCATCAAAAATCAAATTCGGATTGTGTTCGTATATCAACCTTCCGCTGTTCAAAAAGGTAGGCTTCACGTCAATTTTGAGGTTGTCCCTGCGGCGGTTTTGCATCACAATCGTCTTTATATCTACATAGGGGTCGCGAATTTGTAACTTCAGCGGGTCGATGGTGAAAGAAACCTGCTGAAATGCTTTGTTCATCCCGAAATCTGTATTGCTCGTCACCCCGGAAGAGACATTCACCTGATTGTCGAGCACATAAAAGCATGCCGAAAGAACCACCTCCGATGGATTATCTTCCTCATAAACCAGCAACACATAATTTCCGGAAAGTTTCAATCTAGCATTCTCATTCGGAAACCGAATCCTGTAATTCACATAATCGATCGTTGTTGTCTGCGAGTTGGCATAATCGTCCACCAAATTGTCGTTGAAACCATCCAGATACTCCATGTCGATCAAGCCGGAAGGCATCCAATCTGCATTGCAATGAATTAACTTGTAGCGAAATCGCTCGGGCGTGGAAGTATTTGTCCGATCGAAACTCACGACAAGATAATCGGAAGTACCCAACTGAAGAATAGGCAATGCACCCCAGGTATTATTCGCAAGAAGTTGCAACGAATGAATTTCGGCTTGCAGAGGTTGGGTCGAATAAGCTTCGGCGTTCTGCGAAGTCACAGAAAAAAAAGACAACCAGCTACTTACCAAAAAGGATAGAGAAAGAATATGTTTTTGAGTTCTCATTGCTTGCAGATGTATTATTTACAAATGTATGAAAATATATAGATTATCTACAATTTCAAAAGCATTATTGAAATTAACCTATGGCATCTGCAAGCATTTAGGGACTTAAAAGGCTGTTTCAAATATTTACGGACAACCGGGAACGCCTTTTTTCGGATCGCAATAATTTGAGCTTTTAATGCAATATGATTGCTAATGAAGCTATAAGCTCTCCCTCTTTTTCAATGTGATAATCCAAGAGTACCGGACTGCCCTCAAAAGAGCCCGAAACTTTAGCAGTTAGAACAAACTTGTTGTCATCTTGTCTGAAATCAACAGGTTCAAGCACGGTTTGGTATTCATTATTAGTTGATTCGTTCCATTTCATTATAGCATCTGTTCCTATGTAGGTTTTCCCTTCGTCCAACACAACGGCAGTTGCTACAAAGCAAGCGGAATACGCCAAACTATCAAAATTGGCCTGTGCCTGAAGCAGGCATTTTACAATGGTAGGTAAATTCATATCTATCATTTTTTATTTGGTTATTAAACAGTTGGTATTGTTCCCCCATCGATGATGTATTCTGTGCCGGTTAAGTAATTAGCCCTAGGAGACACTAGAAAGCCTACAAATTCAGCAATCTCTTCGGGTTTGGCAGGTCGCCCAAAGGGAATCCCGCCCAAGGCATCGATCACATTTTTTGTAGCCTCATCCAATGTCGTAGCGGAGCTTTCGGCAATACGTTCCACCATCCTGACCGCAGCATCGGTCAGGATCCATCCCGGAGAAACAGTCAATACACGCACCCCTCTCGGGGAAACTTCATTGGAAAGGCTTTTGCTGTAATTGATTAGCCCAGCCTTTGCGGCAGCATAGGGCAAAGTAGAATCGTAGAGAGGCAAGCGTCCTTGAATAGAAGCAATGTGGACAATCACACCTGACTGCTTTAGCAGCATTCCAGGCAAAAAGCCACGATCTAAACGGACGGGCGCAAACAAATTGGTTTGAAAGGTAGTCTCCCAATCTTTATCGGAGAGAATAGAAAACCCGCCTCCTGGAGTTTCCGAACCTCCGAGGTTGTTGACCAATATGTCCAATGAACCGAATTTTGCTTCCACTTCCTGTATCACTGTTTCCGTGCCTTCTGAGGTGCTCAAGTCGGCAGCAATGAAGTGAAAATGGGGATTCTGATTTTCCGGTTTGTTCCGGGCAGTGACAATAACTGTTGCTCCAGCCCGATGCAAACGCTCGGCAATGGCCTTACCAGCTCCTTTCGTTCCTCCGGTAACCAAGGCGGTTTTATCGCTTAATTCGTTGTCGAGATTGAATAATTGCTCCATATTGTTTTCTTGCAAAGTAAGTACCGAAGAATCATTTTCACAAGTACGGAATAACGAATTGCATAGGGATAAATTATTCACCTATTGCATATTTGGGACAATGGAATTAATTTTGCAGTATGTACGAAAGAAAAATACCCCTAAGTCTCCATTGTGGCCTCGACCTGATTGGCGAGGTGCTCTATGGCAAGTGGAAGATTCGCTTGCTGTGGTTTATCAACGAGGGGTTTCACCGACCCAGCGAGCTACAACGCAAAATACCCGATGCTTCGCGCAGGGTGTTGCATATCCAACTGAATGAGCTGGAAAAACATGAGTTGATCGCAAAAACGATTTATCCAGTGATACCGCCCAAAGTGGAGTATAGGCTCACTGAGTTTGGCAAAACATTGATTCCCGTGGTTGCGGACTTAGGCCAATGGGGCGATAAAAATGCGGAAAGGCTTCGGGAAGTGATTTTGAAATGAACAATATCGGGTTCTATTCGATATAAATAAACGGCATTATTGATACCTTGAATGAAACCCCGCCCGAAATTCCAGCGGACTTTGATTTGTTTTTGCTTTAAACAATTTACTGAACGATTGTGAATGCTCAAAGCCCAATTCGTAGGCTATTTCACTGATGGACAAATCAGTAGTTGATAATTTCTCCTTGGCTTTTTCGATCATTTGTTGTGGATATGCTGTTGAGTGGATTGAACAGTAAGTACTTTCAGCACTCCGCTCAGATAATTGGGAGAAACATTCAACTCATTGGCAATATATTGCACCGAAGGCAATCCCTTTGTCTCCAAATCATCATTTCTAAAGTAATCTTCCAAAATACTTTCCAACCTTTCGAGTATTTTGTGGTTGGTTATTTTTCGGGTGATAAACTGACGTTGGTAAAACCGTTCGGAATAATTGAGCAAAGTTTCTATTTGCGAAATAATGATGTTTTGACTGAATTTATCAATGTTGGATTGGTATTCCCGCGCGATATTGCAGGCAATTGCGTTGATCATTTCCTCTTCCTTCTCAGACAGAAAGAGAGCCTCGTTTACCGAGTAATCGAAAAATTCATATTTGTGAATGTTTCTGGCCAAGGGTGTATTCCATAGAAAATCGGGATGAATCATCATAATCCATCCTGAACGCTCTCGGATGAAACTAAATTCTGATCTTCCATCACGGTCAAAACCTGATTGGAAGCCATAAATTTGTTTTCTTTAATTTTGATGCTAAATGAATAGATTAATCTGTGCATTCGTGGCAATATGTTTTTTATTCATTTTTTGATATTGCAAAAATACAGCAGTTTAAGGATTCGAATTTAGCCAAATCTATGCTTGTTGTAGCCAGAAACGATTCAAGGATAATAATAACAGATCCATGTTGTCTTTATCGTTTATTCGAAAATTTAATTGTTACTATTTATTCTAAAATCGATAAGGCAAAGTTAACGTGTTCTATGCAGAGAAAATAGGTCATTTCAGTGGAAGAGTAGGACAAATATACAGGGTACAAATGAAATGCAGATAATTTGTACAAGAAGACAAAGAATAGGCGTAGTCAGTCGTTCAAAATACACTTTTTCACTACAAGCCACGCCTAAATATTATTTTCTGAGTCGGGGAAAACCCTCCTACCCGATCAGCCTTTCGCAAAGTCTAGTTTCCTGTCACAGCGATTCCAGCATTCGCTTAATCACCGTTTGTGCCGAAATTTCGCGGTTCGCGGCTTCGGGAATCACGATCGATTGCGGACTTTCAATCACATCGTCACTCACGATCATGTTGCGCCGAACAGGCAAGCAGTGCATGAAAAAGGCGTTGTTGGTCAAAGCCATTTTTTCGGTTGTCACCGTCCACGACATATCTTTACTCAAGATCTGTCCATAATTTGGATCGGCAAAAGCCGACCAATTTTTAGCATAGACAAAATCGGCTCCTGCGAATGCTTTGTCTTGGTCGTATTCCACTTTCGCACCACGAACAAATTTCGAATCCAATTCGTAACCTTCGGGATGTGTAATCACAAAGTCCACATCCGCTTCGTTCATAAAATCGGCAAACGAATTGGGCACGGCTTGCGGAAGGGCCCGGGGATGGGGCGCCCAAGTAAGCACAACCTTTGGCCGCGGTGTTTTCTTGTATTCTTCAATTGTAATCAAATCGGCAAAAGCTTGCAGAGGATGACCTGTGGCGGCTTCCATGCTGAAAACGGGCTTGCCAGAATAGTTGATGAATTGATTCAATATCTTTTCATTGACATCTTCTTCCTTGCTTTCAAAACGGGCAAAAGAGCGAACTCCAATAATGTCGCAATACTGTGCCATGACTGGAATAGCTTCGAGAATATGTTCCGACTTGTCGCCATCCATAATCACACCACGCTCAGTTTCCAACTTCCATGCTCCTTGATTCACATCCAGCACCATGGTGTTCATACCGAGATTCATGCCTGCTTTTTGCGTACTCAGGCGGGTGCGGAGGCTCGAATTGAAAAAAACCATCAACAAGGTTTTATCTTCCCCTAAGTGTTTGTAAGCATATCTGTTTTTCTTGATTTCCAGCGCTTCACGCACCGCCTCTTTCAAATTACCTAAGTCTTTGACGTTAGTGTAAGCTTTCATACGATTCATTTGTTTTTTCAAGTTGTAATGGAACTCAAAATGATTTTTCGATCATGCTTCGTTTCATTTTCTTATCTATAGTTTTTTTTAATTAAATTCTGCCGATTTCAGAATTATTGGTGAATAAGACGATGGCGTGCATCGTCTCTACGGGTTCACAGGTTTTACCTTATCTGCCCTTCCCCTTCTATAATCCATTTGTAGCTACACAATTCGGCTAAGGCCATAGGGCCACGGGCGTGGAGTTTTTGTGTGCTGATGCCTATTTCGGCACCAAACCCAAACTCCCCTCCATCGGTGAATGCCGTGGAAACATTTGCATAGACACAGGCGGCATCCACTGTTTTTTTAAACAATTCGATAGCCTCCTTATCTTCAGAAACAATACATTCGCTGTGTTTGGATCCAAAGTGTTCGATGTGAACCAATGCCTCCTCGAGGCTATCAACGGTTTTTATAGCCATAATATAATCTAAGAATTCCGTTCCAAAGCTTTCGTCGCTTGCCTGCTTCAACAACTCTTCGGGATATTTTCCAGACAAAGCCTTCAACGCCTTTTCATCTGCATAAATAAGCACATTGGAAGCCTTTAATTTCTCGGTCAGCACAGGCAAATCACCCAGTCTTTCGGAATGAATAATCATGCAATCCAATGAATTACATACACTCACACGGCGTGTTTTTGAATTATATATGATTGGGACACCCTTGGCAATATCTCCTGATTTATCAAAGTAAGTGTGGCAAACTCCGGCACCTGTTTCAATCACTGGAATCCGAGCATTTTCACGAACAAAATCGATCAAGGCTTTGCTTCCACGGGGAATAATCATATCGACATATTCGCGGGCATGCATCAACGCATTCGTGGCTTCCCTATCATCGGGGAGCAAGGTGCAAACATTCGGATCAATACCGTTATCGAGCAATATGCCATGAATCACTTCCATGATAGCAATATTCGAATAATGCGCATCCGAGCCACCTTTCAAAACACACCCATTGCCCGATTTGAAACAAAGGGAGAACACATCGAAAGTGACATTCGGACGGGCTTCGTAAATAATACCGATAACCCCAAAAGGCACGGTGATTTTCGAAATTCGCATTCCATTGGGACGGACATAGCTGTCCAAAAGCCGTCCTTGCGGAAAGGGCAGAGTAGCAACATTCCTCATATCGGACGCAATCCCATTGATACGTTCGGCAGTAAGTTTTAAGCGATCATACTTCGGATTTTCGGGATCCATGCGGTCCAAGTCTTTTTGATTTTCAATCAGAATTACAGAAGCATGTCTTTCAGCAGCATCTGCAACTTCCAACAGCACCTTATTGATCAACTCGCTTTCCAACAATTTTGAAGAAGCACCAGCCTTGCGGGCACTCTCAAACAAAGAATTCAACAACTCCATATTTTTATTTAAAATGCTTATCAGCAATTGGAATAATTTATTGGTACTCTATAAGCTATAGCCAGCAGCTTTTAGCCGCTACTACATTCTTGCATCTATAAGACAACAATGAAAGACCCAAAATCCACATTTTATTTGTCCTACTGGGATTAATATGTTTGAAACAAAAAATAAAAGTAATAATTATATTTCACAAATTTATACTTTGAACCAAAATGTACTTGGTTTTGTTGTTATATTTGAAATATCAAAGATAGACCTGACTGTGAATAAATATTCAAGTGCTTAAGTTTATTTGTATAAACGATATAGGTAGATATTTTTTATCTATTTTTGTGAAAGACTTTTTTCGACATTTAACCAATATTTGTCTATTTTCGAACCTGATTTTTCAACTAAAATAAAAATAGCATGGCATTTGATAGCAAAATGATTGAGGCGCTTTACGCCATTTACCCACAAAAAATCTCCCAAGTCAAACAAAAGTTAAACCGTCCTTTAACATTAGCTGAAAAAATTTTATATGTCCACCTCTCTTCCGGTGAAGAATTAAAAGACTATGCACGCGCGGTTGACTACGTCAATTTTTCGCCAGACCGTGTGGGAATGCAAGATGCAACAGCACAAATGGCCTTGCTCCAGCTCATGACCTCCGGACGTGAAAGGGTGGCTGTGCCCTCAACAGTGCACTGCGACCACTTAATCCAAGCTTACAAAGCAGCAAAGGAAGACTTACATGTGGCAGAAGTCACAAACAAAGAAGTATATGATTTTCTATCCACCGTATCCAACAAGTTTGGAATCGGATTCTGGAAACCAGGCGCCGGAATCATTCACCAAGTGATTCTTGAAAATTATGCATTTCCAGGCGGAATGATGATCGGCACCGACTCGCATACTCCTAACGCAGGTGGCCTTGGTATGGTTGCTATCGGCGTAGGCGGCGCAGATGCTGTGGACGTGATGGCAGGAATGCCTTGGGAGCTGAAAATGCCAAAACTGATCGGTGTGAAACTGACTGGCAAACTTTCCGGCTGGGCATCCGCAAAAGACGTTATATTGAAGCTGGCGGGTATCTTGACCGTAAAAGGGGGAACCAATGCCATTATAGAATATTTTGGAGAAGGGACTAAAAGTTTGTCGGCAACCGGCAAAGCTACCATCTGCAACATGGGAGCAGAAGTTGGTGCTACCACTTCGCTTTTCCCCTTTGACGAAAAAACGTCGGAATATTTAAAAATAACAAGCCGTGAAGATATCGCCAAAGGTGCGGCAGCCATTGCTGAACACCTGAAGGCTGACGATGAAGTAGTACTGGATCCTGAAAAATATTACGATCGGGTAATCGAGATAGATTTGGATAAACTTGAACCTTTTGTGAACGGCCCATTCACGCCGGATGCAGCAAATCCGATTTCTGAATTCGCGGAAAAGGTAGCTCAGGAAGGATACCCCAAAACCATGGAAGTCGGGCTAATCGGCTCATGTACAAACTCTTCTTATGAAGACATGTCACGTGCAGCAAACATCGTGGATGACGCTTATGCAAAAGGAATCACGATAAAATCTCAATTGATTATTAATCCAGGTTCTGAGCAAGTATATGCAACTGCCATTCGTGACGGAATAATCAAAAAATTTGAAGATGCCGGAGCAAAAATCATGGCCAACGCGTGCGGCCCTTGCATCGGGCAATGGAAACGTACCGAAGAATTTACAGACCGTCCCAACTCGATTGTAACTTCATTCAACCGCAATTTTGCAAAACGCAACGATGGTAATCCAAACACACATGCGTTTGTTACTTCACCGGAATTGGTTGCCGCATTTGCCATCTCGGGCGATTTGACTTTCAATCCCATCACGGATACTTTGTTGAATGACAAAGGAGAGTATGTGAAATTGGCCGAACCTCAAGGCTTGGAATTACCTTCCAATGGTTTTGATCAAGGAAACCCTGGATACATTGCCCCGATCGCTGACGGAAGCAATATTGTTGTGGAAATTGCAGCCGACTCCAAACGTTTGCAAAAGCTTACCCCTTTTGCCCCGTGGGATGGAAAAGACATCATCGAACAACCCCTGCTCATCAAAGCAAAAGGAAAATGCACCACCGACCACATTTCCATGGCAGGACCCTGGTTGAAATTCCGTGGTCATTTGGACAATATCTCCGACAACATGCTTATCGGAGCAATCAATTCATTCAACGACAAGGCCAATGCCGTATTGAATCCATCTACCGGAGAATACATTCCAGTTCCTCAGCTCGCCAGGCGATTCAAGGCTGAAGGCATCGGTTCGGTTGTGGTAGCCGAAGAAAATTATGGAGAAGGCTCATCCCGTGAACATGCTGCGATGGAACCTCGTTTCCTCAACGTAAAAGCCATTATTGTGAAATCATTTGCACGCATCCACGAAACCAACTTGAAAAAACAAGGGATGTTGGCTCTCACTTTTACCAACAAAGAGGATTACGAAAAAGTGAAGGAAGACGACAAGATCAGTATCTTGGGATTGGCTGATTTCCATCCAGGAAAGAATTTAGAGGTAGTGCTTACCCACAAAGACGGGACAAAAGATTCGTTTGAGGTGGCACATACTTACAATGAGTTACAAATCAATTGGTTTAAAGAAGGTAGCGCATTGAATGCGATGAAAAAATAGTTCTATGCCTTTCAGGGCCTGTTTATGTTTTCTTGTGAAAATGTAAACAGGTTCTCAGTTCAATCGGAATAAAGTGTCGGGTTAATTATAGTTTTGAAATCGAAAATAGAAACCAGATGGCAAAAATTACGAAGAATGGCGATCAGTTGATAGTGCCAGAAAATCCGACGATTCCTTTTATCGAAGGCGATGGTGTGGGTAAAGAAATTTGGCAGAATGCCAGGAAGGTAATTGACAAATCAGTGGAGAAGACCTACAATGGCAAACGCAAGATTGAATGGAAGGAAGTCTTAGCTGGAGAAAAAGCTTTCAACACAACGGGATCATGGCTTCCGGATGAAACCATAGACGCATTTCGCAAATATTTGGTGGGTATCAAAGGGCCTCTGACAACTCCTATCGGCGGAGGTATTCGTTCGCTGAATGTGGCTTTGAGGCAAGATTTGGATTTATTCTCCTGTGTCCGCCCCGTCCGTTGGTTCAAAGGAGTCACCACTCCGTACAAATACCCTGAAAAAGTAAACATGGTCATATTCCGGGAAAACACCGAAGACATTTATGCCGGAATCGAATGGATGCAGGGAACGGAAGAAGCCAAGAAATTCTATAAATTTATACGTGAAGAATTGGGTGTAACGAAAGTCCGTTTTCCCGAAACATCATCATTTGGTGTGAAACCAGTCTCGGTGGATGGTTCCGAAAGGTTGATCCGATGTGCAATCCAATATGCCCTCGAGCATAACCTTCCATCTGTGACCTTGGTGCATAAAGGAAATATCATGAAATTCACAGAAGGAGGATTCAAAACTTGGGGGTACGAGCTCGCCAAACGTGAATTTGGAAAGGAACTCGAATCTGGAAAATTGGTAATCAAAGATGTGATTGCGGACGCATTTCTGCAAAACACCCTTCTAAAACCCGAAGAATACCATGTTGTGGCGACACTGAACCTGAACGGCGACTACATTTCAGATCAATTAGCGGCTATGGTGGGAGGAATAGGGATTGCCCCGGGAGCAAACATCAATTACAGCACTGGACATGCTATTTTCGAAGCAACCCATGGCACTGCTCCCGATATAGTAGGCTTGAACAAAGTGAATCCCTCCTCTTTGCTCCTTTCGGCAGTGATGCTGCTTGAATATCTTGGATGGAATGAAGCCGGGGAACTTATCACCAACGGTTTGGAAGAGCTATTTAACGCAAGTCGCGCAACGGCAGATTTGGCAAGATTCATGGAAAACGGACACAGCCTTACCACCTCTGAATTTTGTGATGAATTAGTTGAGGTCATCCAATCCAAAGCTTGAACTTAACACGAGAATAAAAAATAAAACAAACATAAATCATTAATCACGAAGGATTATGGATAAGATTATTAAAAAGATTTCGGAAACAATCCATACAACAACACTGCTGGACCCGGAGTTATTTAAAACCTACAATGTAAAACGTGGCCTACGCAATGAAGACCACACAGGAGTCGTTGTCGGATTAACAAAAGTTGGTGACGTAGTTGGTTACGAACGCCTTCAGGACGGTTCCACAAGGGCTATTCCAGGCAAGCTCCTCTACAGAGGAATAAGCGTTGAAGACATTGTCAGGGGCGCACAAAAAGAAAACCGCGTTGGATTTGAAGAAACTATTTTCCTTATCTTGGCTGGATTCCTTCCCAACAAGGAAGAGCTATCCGCATTCAGCAAGCTCCTGAACCAAACAATGGATTTGAAGCAAAAAATAACGATGCACATCATTGATCTCGAGGGGTTTGACGTGATGAATATCCTCGCTCGGAGCGTGCTAGAGCTCTACACTTTCGACAAACACGCCGACGACACTTCGGACGAAAACTTGGTCAAACAATCGCTCAACCTGATTGCGGCATTCCCAACCATCATCGCATATGCTTACAATGCTCTGTGCCATAACAAAGGGCAATCTTTGCATATCCGGCATCCGAAAAAGGGGGTTTCCCTGGCCGAAAACTTCCTTTACATGATGAAGGGCAGCGGGTACACCCCGTTGGACGTGAAAATACTAGACTTGTCCATGATGCTCCATGCAGACCACGGTGGAGGTAACAACTCTACATTTACGGTACGCGTAACCAGTTCTGCAGGAACAGACACATATTCTGCCATTGCAGCAGGAATCGGTTCATTGAAAGGCCCATTGCACGGCGGAGCCAACCTAAAGGTTGTGGACATGATGAAGGACATTAAGAAAAATGTAAAAAACTGGAAAGACATAGATGAAGTAGATGCTTACTTACAGAAGATTCTTCGAAAAGAAGCATACAACAAATCCGGATTAATCTACGGAATCGGTCACGCCATCTACACCATATCAGACCCCCGCGCTGTGCTTTTGAAAGAAATGGCGCGCGAATTGGCAAAAGAAAAAGGACGTTTGAAAGAATTTGAGTTCTATAACCTAATTGAAGAACGGGCAGTACACAACTTTATGGAACTGAAGGGCAAATCATCAAATAAATTGGTTTGCGCCAATGTGGACTTCTACTCTGGATTCGTCTATGAGATGATTGGGCTGCCTAAAGAGATATACACCCCTTTGTTTGCCATGGCACGTATCGTTGGTTGGACGGCTCACCGGATCGAAGAACTGAACTTCAAGGAAAGACGCATCATCCGTCCTGCTTACAAGAATGCCGGAGGAACCAATGAATATGTGACTCTGGGGCGGAGATAAAAATAAGATAAAACAAATGAGATACGCAGAAATGAAGCAAAAAAAATAAAGATCGGTATCCATTATTAATGAACTCATAAAATGAACAGTGAGAATACTATAAGCAGTATTCTCACTGTTCATTTTATTTTTTTAGTAAGCAAGCAATGCCCTAAATAAGAACAAAAGCAGTTATAACACTTGAAAAAACATTATATTTGCAGTTTGGGGAAGGAAAATCAAAGATATTGTTGAGTCGATTATTAACTATATCTTGTAAATTTATTTTGATGGCATGGACTATTGTCTGTCCATTTTGTGAAACATAATTTCATGCAACACAGGGAATACGGTTAATAAAAAAAGTAATTCGGGCGAGTCGTTAAGTTAAAATTCCAGAGAGCAAATTGCTACAGAATGAAGAGATTGAAAAAATTCTTATGGAACGACACATCGATTGAGGCATAATTATCAGCTATTCAGCTATCCTCAGAACCGACAAAAGGATAATTACTTAAAATACAATAAGCAGTTATATTAGGAAATCAATAAATTCTCACTAACAACATGTTAACAAAAAGAACTAAATGGGTTATCTTATTGGCTATAGGAGCATTGCCGATAAAAACTATAGGACAAGAGATTGCAAATAAGAATCAAGCCGATGAGGTTAGCCCTAAGCAAGCTCTGGATAAAACAAATACAATAGAAGGATCAACTTACAGATTAGAGACTTTTGGTTTATTCTCCTCTGGTGAAAACACTCCATTTTGGTTGGTAAGCCATACTTGGGGTGTGACTCCATTAGAGGCTCCGAATGGTTATCTGAAGGCTGGCGTATTCCATACCCGTGCTATTAAAAATGGATTAGTGTATGAAATTGGGCTAGATCTTGCCGGCAGTTCAAAACAAAGCAATAGAAACAACTATTGGATACAACAAGCGTATGGAGGGATTAAATGGAAATCTATATCACTGTGGGCTGGCAGTAAAGAACAATATGGAGCCGTAATTGGAAATCCCAAACTTAGTTCTGGGGACATGGTTTACTCCAACAACGTTCGTCCGAACCCTGAAATCAACATTAGCATCCCACAATACACGTTAGTTCCATTTACAAAAAATAGGCTGTATGCCAAAGGCGATTTCGCTATCGGGAAGTTTCTGGACGGCAATTACTTGGAAAAGACTGCTGTCAACTTGAAACAAAGATACGCCAAGAATCCACTATCCCATCACAAGTCGTTGTTCTTGCGACTCGGAAATATCGAATGGCAAGAGAAAGGATTCCAATGGACAGTAGGATTTAACGACTACGTCACTTGGTCGGAAAAGAACTATATCATTCAAAATGGACAATCCACAGAGCTATACACTTCATCGTCTGATTTTTCTAAAATACTGCTGCCAATTCTTCAGTATGGAAGTGGTTCCCGCTCGTCAAGCTACAATGTCCGCATAGACTACGGAAAAAATTACGCTGATGAAGTATTTAGCATTTATTGGCAACATCCGATGAAAACAAGGAGCGATTTTCAGATGAAAAACTACCAAGATATGACATTGGGTATAGAATATAAATCTTTGCGGAAAAAGGCCTTATCAGGATTTGTCTTGGAATATATATTCACCAAACAGCAAGGAGGTTCATTCAAATCAGATTATTACAATCAAAATAGTGCCCGCCAAGGAAATAGTTATTACGGAAGAACAATGGGCAATCCTCTTTTGCTCTCGCCAGAATACAACAAAGACGGATATATTGGATATAGAAGCAACAGAATCTTCGCAGTGCACACGGGCGTGGATGGCTACCTCAACAAGAAACTTCAATATACCTTACTTGCAACTTATGGGGAGACTCCGGGCAGTTTTGTATCGCCTTATAGACCTTTAAGAACAGGTTTTGCCACTTCTTTTGATGTCACCTACTATTATCTTCCAATAAAAGGACTAAGTCTGAAATGTGCCGTGGGTTACAATACTGGAAAATTTTTCGGTTCGGATGCCATTGGAGGAGGGTTGACCATCCGAAAAACAGGCAAACTTTTTTAATATAGAAACATGGGGATTTGCATATTACCCGGTAATAAAGAAATCCCGAACCAACTATTTCACTTTAATAACATACAATAATGACTGCAAAGCACCATACAATACGTAATATCGTCTTATTTACAAACATTGCATTAATTGTCGGACTCACCTCTTCCTGCTCTTTGAAAAAGTTAGTGAAAAATGACGAAGAAACTCTTACCAAGAGCCTTTACATGCAGTTCAAGAATCCAACCATTGAGCTGCCCGATGACAATTCTTCCGACGAAAAGAGTCATGTAGTTTCAGAACAAGTGACTTACACTCATGCGGACAACGAACTCAGCGAAAAGCTAAGAAATGAAACAACAAATAAGAAAAGCGTCAATGAGATGCAAACTTTGGACGAGGTGGTAGTGACTGCAAAATCGAGATATACGCCCGAACGCAAAGGGAAAGTAAATATTGATTTCGTGATCAAAGTCCCGAAGGAGCTATTGTCTTCCAGATGGAGAGTAACACTAAGCCCCCAATTAGTATGCAACGATTCTGTCATCCAGATGGAAAAAATCGTGCTGAAAGGGAACGATTTCGTCTTGATGCAGGAAAAAGGGTATTCCGATTATGACAGTTACCTCAAGTCAATCGTCAACAAATCAAGCTACGATAGTGTTTTCCTAGATCGAAAGCTAACTGAAAAGGACATTCGAAACATCCAGCTCTCTTTTTATCGGAAATATTATTCTGATTGGAAAAAGCAAAAAAAATACCTTGAAGATCTCGCCTTATGGGAAAAAAGGCAGAATTTCTTCACGATGAAACAGCGGGAATTCAAAGCCGAAACATATCCCCTATTTATGAGAAAGATATACGAAGAAAAGATAGAAAGAACATTAAAGGGGGTAGATACCACTGGAGTATATCATCGTTACATGCAAGAATATAATAAAAGGGCAAATGAGATGATTAGCCACTATGAAAATAGAAAACAAGAAAGTTTGAAATTCAAACCTATAGATGGGCAAGTTGGAAAACCATTATTTAGCGTGAAAGCCAGAACATTCAACAAACAAGATTCAATCAATACAGCCAAATTTAGATACAATTTCAAAGAGATAGCCACCAATGAGATGAAAGAGAAGCAAAAAGATTTGGCTTTCAACAAGATAGTAACTTACCGCTATCAGGAACACATCCGGTTAGACACCACTATCGAAGCTGGGAAAGATTTTGTTTATCTCTATACGAAAAGCTACGACGTGATTCCAGGGCTCAATAAAATCCAAATCTTCATGGACACAAAAGTGGATGGAATTGACCAAAGCAGCTATTTTGTCCCAAGCACCGACACGCTTTTCTATTTCATTGCATCCACAGCTCAATTAGCAGATACGACCCTGAAGTACAAAGTTTCTAACTTGACTCGAATCGGCTACAATCAAATAACAGCCTATATTGACTATTTGCCGAAAGGAAATCCATTCAATGTTAATTTCAAAGACAACAAGGAACAAACCCAGAAAATCATTGATTTCATAGATGCAATTCGCAAAAACAAAGTCTATAGCTTAGATAGCATCGAAATACAGGTATCCCGTTCTTTAGCTGGAAAATTTGAGACCAACCAGATTCTCTCCGAAAAACACGCTCAAGCTTTTAAAAATTACTTGGAGGCCTCATTAGGAGATTCTTTACAAGCAAATACCATATTCAAAGAAGAAGGAATAGGAGAAGACTGGAATTCTTTAGTAAGAGAAATCCAGAGAAGCCCGAATGTAGTCAATAAAGAAAAAATTTTAAACATGCTTGCCAGTGCTAAATTCCCTGATTTAACGGAAGAAGATATCCGAAAAGGTTTTGAAACCGACTACGCCTTCATAGCAGACTCCATCTATCCCCGATTGAATAAAACCACTGTGGTTTTCAACTTACATCGAATGGACATGACGCAGGACAAGGAGGTACGTAAAGAATACAAAGGCGATCAGTATGCCGAAGGGCTACGGTTGCTGTTAGAACGTGAATACTGGAAAGCTTTACAAATTCTTTCCAACTATCCGGATTACAACACAGCCCTTTGTTTAGCTTGCTTAGGCTACAATGGCAAAGCTTATGAACTTTTGGTCGAATTGCCAAAGACAGCAGACAACGAGTACCTACTGGCTCTTGTTTGTTACAGGATGAAAAAAGAAGACGAAGCCGTGAATCACCTCTCAGAGGCTTTTAAACTGGACCCAAACAAAAGATACCGCATAAAACTGGATGCAGAAATTAGTGAATTGGTGGATAAATACAAGATTTAGTTTCTTAAAAAGGACATAAATCGAGTTGCACATCATCGTCAGTATCCGGCAGGAATTGAAAGCGCCAAACCGTACTTCATTTGCGAGTATCGTTTGGTGCTTTCCCATTATTGGAAACCCAAGTACGGGCTGAACCGCCCGCATGGTTCCGGTTCTCCTTCCTCTCCCACTGAGTTCGCCCCTGTGAGTTTGCGTTCTTCATCCTCTCCTTTACCAAAGGATTACCAAGCGATGTTAACCCCAGAGAATGGCTGAATGATGTAATAACCCAATTGCGTGGCTATCTGGAAAAAGATTCAAGGAAAAAGGTGAAGGAATTACTACCCAATGCTTGGAAAACAAAGGAATCTAATGAAACTCAAGCACAAAATCTAACACGGCTCCAATAAAAATCTAACAAAAGCCCAGATGCAACTATTAAAAATTGAAGCCGCCAAGGAAAACTCTAATGGGAGTTGACCTTGGCGGTTGCTTTTGGCAAATTATAAACATAAATCAAAAGAGGGCGCATGATTATAAAATCACACGCCCTCTTCTATAAAATATAGAGTCAAGCTTTCAAACGGAAAAGATCAACTCTGATCAAGACTTTGAACTCCCAAAGAGATTAGTTACTTCCACCTCCACTATGGCCTCCACTGTGCGAATCAGCAGAAGTCAATGTATATGTAATGGTATTCCCTACATATTTTTTCACCACCAGAGTGATAGCCAAGCCTGTACTTGTGGACAAGTTGTAAGTAATATTCGCATATTGAGCCTCCGCTAAAAAGTAGAACAGGTAATTACCGCTAATATCAACTGTTAAAGTTTGTGCAATAGTCCTTATTCCGGCAATTCCACCTTCTTGCTCAGCTACAATGGATTTAAGCAAGATTGCAAAACCATCGTTCAACAAAGAAAGAGTTGTTTGCGATGCAGTAGTATAATCCCAACCCGATTTGGTGCTGTAGCTGAAACTGTAGCCATAAATCGCATCTAAATTGTCCGCATTGCTCTTTGTAAACTCAGTAACAGTTTCTGATGTCGTTGTACCCACTGTTTTAGTAGCTTCTACACGCATTGAATATTCTCCATCCAATGTGTTCCCGGCAGAAATCGTAGCTTTGTATTTGCCTGAAGTAGCGTCGTAGGTCACATCACCAACTCTCACCCAGCTACTGCTCGCTTTTGTACTCGATTTTTTGTAGAAATCCACTCCTGAGAAGTGCGTGCCATCTGTAGCCGGATTATTGAAAAACAAAGTAGCATCCTCGGCTAACGTAATAGATTCCGATGTTGTCACCAGCACATTGGTCAATGACAAATTTTCAGCAGTGGTTCCAGATGTCACCGCTGAAGTCTGAGCTTCCACATAAGGGGTAACAGTGATCGCAAACGAAGTGCTCGATGAATTCGCCGGGATTATCACTCCTGTAGAAGCAGAAGCGTCGTCGCCTTCCCCCAATTCAGTCACAGTAGTTGTTTCAGACGGTGCCACAGTAACAGTTTCCCCCAAAGCAGATAAGACTGCATCCAGCGATACACTTGTGCGGTTGGAAGCAGAAGAAGAAATCACCGCAACCCCATCCGTTAAGCTCATATAACCATCTTTAGCAAAGCTAACAGTATAAGTTCCCGTGGACGTGAATGTCAATGAATACAACCCGTCGGCATCAGTAGTTGCCGTTTGATCTCCGGCAGTAACCGTTACACCACTCAACGGAGTAGTACCCGACACAACCAATCCTGTCACATAGTACTCAATGCTTTTTGCGATAGGATCTTCCACAATTTCAGCATGTTTATCTTTTCCACAACCGAACATACCCAAAGCCGTGATTAACAGCAGCAGGCTAAATTTAAAAATGTCAATTTTTTTCATCTTTTTTCTGTTAAATTCTAAATTACTCTCTTTTTTGATTTTCATAACAAAATAAATAGGGGAGAAGGTTTCTGATCTTGTTAAATCAAAAACGAACTAGCAACATTTCATTCGTATGCATGAAAATAACTGATACAAAATTAACTCATGCAAAATATTATAAACAAAAATAATAAAAAAGATTGAATAAATTAACAATGAAAACACTCAAATATTTCATAAACTTATTTGCTCAGTACTTTCGAATCAATTATGTTTTCAATCTAAATCTGTTTTTGGCCAATATCAACTAAGGCAAGCGAGCGAACATGTGGCCTTGTTTAACGAGTTAGCTTGTAAGCTCTGACCCTCGATTGTTAGCTTGCAAATGAAATCGAATGTCGCAGTGCAACACGTTATTGGGCAACAATCATTGCCATTTCTTACAATCCTGCTCTAAAGCCATTCTTCCAATCGGCAAATTTCCATACACAAAATGAAAACAATTACTTATTCATTTCATCCTGCACCAAAAAATACCGTACATAATCAGGCTGGAAGTAATGGCTGCTTCGGTTGTCATCGGGTCGCGTACGATACCCTTGCCCCCTGTTTTCTTCAAAATATTTTCCGCCTGAAATCATGCTGTATTCCATATCAAAATAATCGGCCTGGCGTATCCTGATTCCTCGGTTTTTGCTCCATTTGGATCCCGGAAGGGGTACCGCAAAGCTAAACCCCGCATTCATCCGCCCGTCTGTGGATAGCATACCATAAAATCCGATCGCGCACTCACCGAAATAACGGGTCATATCTCCCCGTATGCCATAATCGCTAAAAATATATCGAGCAGCCTGGAGATCAAATCTCAGGTTGTAGCGAGGAACAAACATCGATCCTCTCAATGCTCCATTATACCTGAATTCATTGCTGATGTACCACCCGTCGTCCTTATTGGTCACTATTGATTGTGAAGTAGCCCCTAGTTGTCCACGCGCTTCAAATCGTCCATCCTTGGAACGCCATCGAGTCTCGGCATGGAATCCGAAGCGATTATTTGTCAAATTTCCAACTAAAACTCGAGCCCACCAGCTACTCGCAAAATACGATTCCTGACTAAGGGTGATAATTCCCGGACGAATCTTTCCATACTGCCCAGTCATATTCGTGGATGCGGGAATTGCCACTTGCGCTGTCAATAGACCGCCTTTCCAAAGACCCAATTCCACCGCCGGAGACAAGTTGAAATAATAAGAGAACAACCTGTAGAGCTTATTGTTCTCCAAAAATAATTCGGGATACACAATAATGTCCACTTTTCCGGCAGATCTGTTCTCTATTTCACCGCTCTCTTTCAGCCGCTCCATCGCCATTCGCGAATCAGTTGAAATCCGCATGTGTTGAAAGATTTCTTTCAAACTGATAGCTCCGGTACGGTAACCTGAGATCAGGCTGTCCGATATGCTAATATGCAGTTGAGGCACTTGGTTGTCCAATACCACCAGCTCCAAATCACCACCATTCATTCCTGTCAAGGCCGCACGGATACCCTCTCCCACTCCCCGGTAAGTGCTTCTGAAAACAGTATTTTCAAAGCTGACGAAAGTCTTTTCAGGAGAGCTAACCACCTGGATGTTTTCCATTCCCAGTTGCCTCAATTTTTCGGCCACTTGACCATGCACACTTACAATCGAGTTCAGAAACCATATTACAAACCATACTTTCTTCATACACTCAATGTTTTAGTGTCCATTCATAACGAATTCCTGCCGAAACACTGCTAAAATCATGTGCGAAGCCGTGCAACGACAAGTGTTTCCATAACCGGACAGCAGCCCCTACATTGAAGCTGTGTGAATCGTATTCGGCAATCACTTTTAACTCTTGGCAAAAGGTTGGTGAATAACTGACTCCTCCAAACAACCCATCATAATGATTACCATAATATTTAGCCCGATTATTTTTACCTCCAGGGATATAATATCCCAATGAACCCAAAAATTGATCGTTGCCTGAAATACGAAATGTTTTAGTTACTACCCCATAGTATGACTGAAAAGAATTAGCTCCTTCATCGGATATCGGATCATTTGTCCCGACAGCCAAGTTTGGTCTTATCTTCGCCTCTTTCAAAAGATTAAAGCGAATAGAATACGATCGATCTTGTTGCTGATATTTGGGTTTAGTGGACATATAGGTACTCTTTATTAGAGTTTCCCGGAATGTCAACTCTACAAACGAAAAAAAAGTCAAGTTGAAAAAATAGTTCGCTGTGTTATAATTGAAACGATCTGGCGTGATGGCCTCAGGCAAATAGTTTGCTCCCACCCTAAAAGTCCCCGTCTGCGTCCAATCTGCAGTCGGAATATTAAACAATCCTGTGGATCCTAACGTATATTGAGCATTTATTTGAGGGTATGCCAGCAACAGTACCATTGTAGCTAGAACACCCAACCAACTTTTCGTGCAGTTTCGGCATTTCATGTGCAAGTAATTTAAAAGATTTATTTTAACGTGAGTTCGACTAAGAATAGCGCCTTGGGCTATGCGGTATATACTTCAGACGAATTATTCTATTCTCCGAAACCTAAAGTTTCCGCTTAATAGTGATGTGGTGACCGCATGGAAAGAAATCCACGAGAACCAGAAGCCACATTAGTGGCTACATCATTCTTGTAAAATCGGTGTAGAGTAGCATTGTAACACTAGTTATAACGGCTATCGCGGCTTCTATTTCTATCCTATGTACATCTTCTCTACGCTAGCGCACAAGGCTGTGAAGGTTAACCCCGCCATGTTGGCTTGTTGTGTTGGTAGAGAATAATATAAAAACTTATTCGAGGTAATACCTAGGGCGTTTCACATGTCACAAAATACCGAAAATCATCCGGTCATATGCTTACCTCAGATAATTCATCTATGGAAAATAGCACAGCCCATCGTCAGCACTTCCGTATCTTCCAGTATTTCCATGGAATGTGCTACTCCCGGAGGCACTTGTACAAAATCCCCTGTTCTACATAGCGAAGTCTCCCCATTGGTGGTCAACTGCACCTCACCTTTTAAGAAATAGAAATACTCTTCCATGGTTGGGTGAATATGCAATGCAACCTGCTCCCCCTTTTTTAGATGGGTTATGGCAATCTGAGTAACTGCCGTTTCAGTCTCGTCATTCGCCAACAAAACCCGCTTCTCGCCCACTCCATGGGAGGTAGAAACTGGAAGCAAAGTACACAATGAACGTTTCAACATGATTGCGGCAAATTTGATTAATCGCAAATATAAATATATAGCTATTAGCTGTTAGAAAAGGCTAAAAGTTATCGGCTATCGGCTATTGGCTTATACATCTGGGAGAACAAAATTCAGCCTTTGAGGCTTCCATTCTCTAGGGAGGAAACAACTAAAAAGGTGCATACCTACGGAATGCGATTCATCCTTTATACTATTTTCTACCGAGCGAATATCCCGACGGGATATTTTCGTATCCACCAAGAGGTGGAGAAATCCCACGTATTTTCCAGACCTAAGCATGCTACATGATCGCATTCTCTTAATAGCCCTGAAGGAAATCCTGGGTTGATACTAAACCAGGTCTGTGGCAACATCGTTCTGGAAAGTCGAGGCCGAACCGCATCACTTCCAAAATAGCTGTCGCCGCTATGGCGGCTCACGTTTTCAGACGGCCTACATGCTACCCTGCGCTAGCGCACAGGGCAACTAAGGTGGTCGTCGCTTTGCGGCTTTCTGTGAGAGAATCAGCTAAACTTATTCTAAGTGAAACGCACGTCTGGTTATAGTCTTCAGATCGAACTCACGTTAAATTAGATAATTCCGACCTAGAATACTTTCTTTATCTATCCCGCATATGCTTGAGGCGAATATCCTATTTCCCATATCCAACCATGCCACATGATGGCATTCTCTTAATAGCCCTGAAGGAAATCCTGGGTTGATACTAAACCAGGCCTGTGGCAACATCGTTCTGGGAAGTCGAGGCAAAACCGCATCACTTCCAAAATAGCTGCCGCCGCTATGGCGGCTCCCGTTTTCAGACGGCCTACATGCTACCCTGCGCTAGCGCACAGGGCAACTAAGGTGGTCGCCGCTTTGCGGCTTGCTGTGAGAGAATCAGCCAGACTTATTCTTGGTGAAATGCCCGTCTGGTTATAGATAGTCAGACGATGCATACATCGTCTCTAGCTTTTCAAATACCATTCGTATATCCGGTGTATTCCTTCGTCTATCTCCACGCTGTGCTTCCAGCCCAGGCCATTTAGCTTGCTCACGTCGGTCAGCTTGCGCATCGTGCCGTCCGGCTTAGAACTGTCCCAGAAAATAGACCCTTGAAAGCCGATCTCCTTCACAATCAGTTCCGCCGCCTCGCGGATAGACACTTCCTTGCCCGTGCCCACGTTGATGTGGCAGTTGCGGACCTCCACCGTATCTTTGGGCTGCGTGTCCCTTGCGTCCACGTTGAGCAGCACATGCACACTCGCATCAGCCATGTCCTCGCTCCACAGGAACTCGCGCATCGGGGTGCCCGTGCCCCACAGCTTGACTTCACCTGCTGAGATCCCGTATTTGGCCAGCTTCTCCACGATTTCAACTTCCGTGAAACTGCCGTCAACCCCTTCAACAGGACGCTTGTCGAGGTCCTTCCTCACCCCGTCCCAATTGCCTTCATGCAAGGATTTGGCCAGGTGGATCTTCCGGATCATCGCCGGAAGCACGTGGCTGTTTTCCAGATGGAAATTGTCGTTCGGACCGTACAGGTTGGTCGGCATCACCGCAATGTAGTTCGTCCCGTACTGGATGTTGAAGCTTTCGCACATCTTCAGGCCCGCAATCTTCGCTATCGCGTAAGGCTCGTTGGTGTACTCCAACGGCGAAGTCAGCAGGGTTTCTTCATTCATCGGCTGCGGCGCCTCCTTCGGGTAGATGCAGGTGCTGCCCAGGAAAAGGAGCTTCTCCACATCGTGGAGGAAACTCTCCCCTATCACGTTCTGCTGTATCTGCAGGTTCTTGTAGATGAAATCGGCGCGGTACTTGAAGTTTGCCATGATGCCCCCGACATGCGCTGCGGCAAGCACGACGGCTTCGGGCCGCTCCTTGTCAAAAAATTCCCGAACAGCCACACCGTCCAGCAAGTCCAGCTCCTTGTGGGTGCGGCCAACCAGGTTCGTGTAGCCCCGGGATTCCAGGTTCTTCCAGATCGCCGAGCCTACCAGGCCGCGGTGTCCCGCAATGTATATTTTCGTAGTCTTATCCATTCTTATCTATCTAATTACCAGAGGCGCTGCTTGCAGCGCCTACACGAAACAGGAAAACGATTTTACCTTCAAATCTCCATGTGGAGCTTCTTCACGTACTTCAAGTCGTGCTGGACCATGATCTTCACCAGTTCGGGGAAAGATGTCCTGGTCGGGTTCCATCCCAGCAAAGTCCTGGCCTTTGTGGGATCGCCTAAAAGCTGCTCCACTTCCGCAGGACGG
>DBTT01000010.1 GCA_002307185.1 Bacteroidales bacterium UBA1309 | reverse complement strand
CGGTCAGTTCACAATTTGCCGGAGCGCTGGCAACGGTGGAGTTTTTGATGTATTTTGATTATTTTGCCCGAAAAGATTATGGGGCAGATTACATGCACACCAACTCAAAGACAGTGAAGAATCACCTGCAGCATTGTGTTTATGCTATCAATCAGCCTGCTGCAGCCAGAGGATATCAGTCTGTCTTTTGGAACGTTTCTTTGTACGATCGCTTCTACTTTGAGAGCATGTTTGGTGAATTTGTTTTCCCCGATATGTCTACTCCTGATTGGGAGAGTCTAAAGGAGTTGCAGTGCTATTTTATGAAATGGTTTAACAAAGAACGGACGAAAGCAGTGTTGACTTTTCCCGTGGTGACGGCGGCGATGCTGGTGAAGGATGGCCAGCCGGCAGACGAAGATTTTGCCGATTTCTGTGCCGGAGAGTTGGCTCAGGGAAATTCGTTTTTTATATATCAGTCGGAAAGTGCAGACAGTTTAGCTTCTTGTTGTCGTTTGCGCAATGAAATCAGCGATCATACGTTTAGCTACAGTCTTGGAGCAGGTGGGGTATCAACGGGTTCCATCAATGTGATTACGATGAATCTGAATCGGATGGTTCAGAATAAACAGTCTATTCGTGAAGAAGTTCGCAAAGTACATCAATATCAGGTTGCTTATCGTACGCTAATGCAAGAATACAAAGAGGCAGGTATGTTGCCTGTGTATAAGGCGGGATTTATTCAATTAGAAAAGCAATTTCTCACCATTGGGGTGAATGGCATGGTCGAAGCTGCTGAGAGCTTAGGCATTGAGGTTGGAAATAATGCAGACTACCAAGCATTCGTAGAGTCTTGCCTGAAACCAATTTACGAAGAAAACCAAGAGGCTAAAAAGCGTTATGGATATATGTTTAATACGGAGTTTGTACCAGCAGAGAATTTGGGACCCAAAAATGCAACCTGGGATCGGAAAGATGGTTATTTTGTGCCCCGCGATTGTTACAATTCATATTTTTATCCGGTGGAAAATGAAAGCATTAATGCGTTGGATAAGTTTGTTTTGCATGGAAAGCAGTATAATCAATATTTGGATGGAGGCTCAGCCTTGCATTTGAATCTGGAGGAATATCCAAACAAAGCAGGATTTCGTAAGCTATTGGATGTGGCGGCAGCAAACGGTTGTAATTATTTTTGTTTCAATGTGAAAGTGACGGTTTGCCGGGATTGTGGGTATATAGATAAACGGACGTTGTACACTTGTAATAAATGCGGTTCCGGAAATGTGGATCACGCGACCAGAGTTATTGGCTATTTGAAACGGGTATCAAGTTTCAGCAGTGCCAGGCAGGAAGAAGAGGGGCTGCGTTTTTATCATCATGAAGAGCGGAATAGGAGTTAAACTCTATCGTTTTTTTTGATAAAAATTAATAACTTGCGCTGCTTTTATACCTTTAAGAATCTGATTTTATGAAAAAAGTAGCGATTGGAGTAGACATTGGCGGGACCAATACCGCCATTGGAGTGGTTGATGCAGAAGGAAATGTGTTGGTGAAAGATAACATTGTCACCCCTTCTCATGGTGATATTAATAAATATATAACCGAATTGGCTGATGCCATAAAGGAGTTGAGAAACTCGGTTACACTAATGAACCCAGAAGTGGAGGTGTTAGGCATAGGTGTTGGTGCTCCCAATGGTAATTATTATAATGGAACCATTGAATATGCGCCTAATCTTTCCTTCAAGGGTATTGTTCCTTTTGCACAATTGTTGAGTGAAAAATTTCCGGAATACAAGGCGATAGCTCTTACGAATGATGCAAATGCAGCAGCTTTGGGTGAAATGATCTACGGAGGAGCTAAAGGGATGAAACATTTCGTTATATACACTCTCGGTACCGGCGTGGGAAGCGGTATTGTTGTGGATGGAAATTTGCTTTATGGCCACGACGGATTTGCTGGAGAATGTGGCCATACGACATTGATCCCTGGAGGTCGTTTATGTGGTTGTGGCGGGAGAGGTCATGTGGAAACATATTGTTCGGCTACAGGCATGAAACGTACGGCTTTTGAACTTTTGGCACGCGATAATGCTACGCAGAGTGTCTTGGCTGATAAATCGTTTAATGAACTAAGTTCTAAAATGATTTTTGATGCAGCAGAAAAAGGTGATGCTGTAGCACTGGAAGTCTTTGAACAGACCGGTAAATGGTTGGGACAGGCTATGGCTGACACGGTAGCTCATACGAGTCCGGAGGCTATTTTTCTGTTTGGTGGCCCCACGGCTGCTGGTGAATATCTTTTTAAGCCTGCGCGCGAAAGTATGGAAAAGCATCTGCTTCCAGTTTACAAAAATAAAGTGAAAATTTTGCCTTCACAGTTGAAATTTGGCGATGCGGCCATTATTGGGGCCAGTGCATTGGTTCATAAGGAATTGGAAAAATATGACTGAACAAGAAATCTCTACTCGTACCGCTCAAGCGGTTGATTATTTTAAAGAAGGTTATAACTGTGCTCAATCCGTAGCAATGGCTTATACGGATGTTTTTCAGGTCGATTTGGAATCTATAAAAAAATTATCTGTACCTTTTGGTGGAGGTATGGGGCGTTTGCGCGAAGTTTGTGGTGCTGTTTCCGGGATGTTTATGATGCTGGGTATGCAGTATCCGGCTTCTGATCCGAATGATAAAAAAGCCAAAACGGAGAATTATGCCGCAGTGCAACGTACGGCGGCACAGTTTAAAGATCGGTTGGGGAGCTACATCTGCGCCGATTTACTTCAACTTCGTCGTGAGCCTCAGGAAGTAACGCCTTCTGACCGTAATGCTGAATATTATGCTAAACGTCCTTGTGCTTTATGTGTGGCAGTCGCTGCTGAAATACTTGGTAAAGAAATAAAAAGGAGCAATGAATAATTTTAATCAACGGGCCCAGACTTGGGATAACAATCCAATGCATGCTGAACGATCTGCAGCGATTGCTGAAAACTTGATAAAACGAATTCCGGTTAAGCCAGAAATGATTGCGTTGGATTTTGGCGCTGGTACTGGCATTCTGAGTTTCATGCTAGCCAACCGTTTTAGAAGTATAACGATGATGGATAGTGCTTTGGGAATGGTTTCGGTGATGCAGGACAAAGTGAAAGAGCAAGGTTTTGCAAACTTAAAGCCCGTACTTTTTGATCTGGTTAAAAATGTTTACGAAACCGAAACGTTCGACTGTCTTTTTACTCAAATGGTGCTTCATCATATTTCCGATATTGACGGTATCTTTTCGCGTTTTTATACTGTTTTGCGACCAGGAGGTTACGTGGCTATTGCGGACCTATATCCAGAGGACGGCTCTTTTCACGGTGATTCTTTTGATGGGCACTTCGGTTTTGATGTAATAGAATTGACGGAGAAATTAGAGCGGGCTGGTTTTAAGGATGTAAGTACGGAGTCTTGTTTTATTTATCGTAAAATGACTGAAAAAGGCTTGAAAGATTTTCCGATTTTTTTGATGATTGCATCCAAATAAACCAGTCGCATTTTTCATTTTAACAGGAATTTAGTTTGGTATTTTCCATATAAAACCAGGTAAATACCGCTCTGCAAAGAAGGAAGGCTGATTGTCAATTGCTTTTGAACAGGCTGCTGTATCGAAAGTACCTTTTGTCCGATGGAATTAAAAAGATAAAGGTCTTTTCCTGCCAACGTCTCAGGAAGAGCGATACAAAGGGTTGGGTTTGTTTGTCTTTGATTTACTGTTACCTTCATGCTTTCTTCGTCCAGCCATAATTCGTTAATACTGGTAATAACTGGGCATTGGTCTTTTCTTGGGTTTAGAATGTCACTGCAAGGAAACAGGTATTTTTCTTCAGGATAGACGACATAAGGCTCATCCGTTTGTTCTATATTCTTTAATCCGGCTGGCATCGTTATTTGTGCCGCACTGCCGTTGCCTAATGCTACTTCTTTTCCGGATAGATTGCCATTAAAAGAATAGTCACACAAAGCATCCAGAAATCGATAATAAGCATAGTAATCGAGTGCGTCGAATGCATTGGCAGTATTGGGCAGAACATGATCTGCGGCATAGACACGTCCGTTGATTGTATCTGATTTGACAATCAGAAAATCTTTTTCTGACACCGGAATGGAAATGTTGTTGAAAATATCTATGGCCATTCGGTGATCGTTTATTGTATCATCTTCGAAGATCTCGGTTAGCAGTTGTGTCTTTTCTGGAAAATTATCCAAAGCTGCTTGTTCTATATTGTATGAATACCATTGGGCTAGTGCATAAATGAACCGTCCGTTTTGTCCCCAATGAAGATCTTGAAAACAGGTATAGGCGTTTCCAAAACTAGCCCCCCCTCCGAAAGAATGCCCCAAAAAGCCTACGCGAGTAGTGTCGATGATGGAAGGATATTCTCGTGCTGCTTTTTGGAAGCCCTTTAGTAAATTATCGTAACGCTCCAGCACCGAGACTCCTGTTGTTTGATAAGGCACGAAAACTATTGCATAGCCTTTCTTTGCCACGAAAGTCAGTAATCCGCTGATGTTTTGCGAGAGGTTTCCACCGTAAGCATGACTGTAAAAGATGGTTGGCACGCTGGTTGTAACATCGGATGGGTGGTAAATTTCGATATCTTTTTCAGGAAAATTGGGATTCGGGAAAGAGAGGGTCTCAACCGAATGCGATCCGTCTGAGCCGTATCCTGTCTGAGGTTTGGCAAAGTTTGGATCGTTGTACTGTGCTGACAAGCTTTGTGCCAACACTGAAAAAAGAAAAAGGATGCGCTTGAGGTTCATTTTATTGTTCTAACCATTTTATGAAATCCGAGGCTTTTAGTTTACTGACTAAGATCTTTTCTGAAGTCGGTATTTGAAGTTTGACCACTAGCTTGCGATTGAAAAAACGTTCAATGTTGGCTATTGCGTTTCGATTGATCAAAAACTGCCGGTTTGCTCTAAAAAATTGTACCGGGTTTAACTGTTTTTCCAAATTGTCCATGGAAGAGTAATATAGGAATGTTTCATGAGAATGAGTTGTGATGCAAACACCGTGCGATCCGAGTTGAATGAAAGCAATTTTGTCGGTTTTGATTGGGATGATTTTCTCGCCTTGATTCACAATTATAGAAGATTTGTATTGTTGAGCATCGGAAATATGCGTTAGTATTTTATCCATTATATGGCGATTCTGCTCGTCGTTAAAGACTTGTTGCAGTGTTCGGAATTTTTCCAGTGATTTCTCCAGCAATTCCTTTGTGACCGGCTTTAGAAGATAGCTTACCGCATTCGTGTCAAAAGCATTGATTAAATACTCGTCGTAGGCAGTACAAAAAACAATGGGGCTTTTCACCTCTATTTCACGGAAAATATCAAAGCACAATCCATCTGTGAGCTGTATGTCTGAGAAGATCAGGTTTGGAGCATCGTGTGTCCCAAACCATTTTATAGTTTGCTCCACAGAGTCGAGCCGTTCAACTACGCGAATGGTTTGATCTATCTCTGCCAGAAAATCGCTTATTTTTTGTGCAGCTCTTGGTTCATCTTCAATAATCAAGACATTCATCTTCAAACTATTTTATTGCAGGCGATTTTTATATTTTTCTTTCATTTGAGACTTAATCTCTTCCATCCAAATTTCGTAATCTTTATATTGCTTCTTGGTCAAAACGGGTTTTAACTCTTTCGATTTGTCGTCTTGCGTTGATTTAAATTTTATTAATTTGGCGAACTGCCCATCATTGCTTGCCCTTATTTTTTCATTTTCCTGAGCATATTTTAGATTGATGGCATAGACTGACTTTAATTGAGCATCACTAAGTGACAGCTTGTTGCGCATTTGTTCGGTTAGATGTTGGGCTCGGTTTTCTATCTTTTTGGTCTCCAGTTGTGCATTGGCAGGAATAGATAAGGCGCATACCACAAAGAATAGAGTGGTTGAAACGATGTGATTCCATGTTGTTTTCATTTTTTCTTATTTTAATGATTAGATGTTTTAATGATGGGTAAACTGACGCTGAAGTTATTAACGTCTTTTTTTATATCAATGGTTTGGTTGAAAAGAATCTGGTATTGCTGAGCAATGTTACTAAGTCCTTCGCCTGTAGAGGGTAATTCGGATTTTCGAGGTTGATGGTTGTTCTCCACGATTAGGAAGGAGCTGCTACCATAAATGTGAACAAACAAAGGCTTTTGCAAGCTGGCAATGTTGTGTTTAACCGTGTTTTCAATTAGAAGTTGGAGGGATAGCGGAGGCATGATTGCTTGTTCCCATTCATCCTGAACATCTATCTTGAGATGTATGGCCTCTCCAAATCTCATTTGTAAGATATACCAATACGATTCAACAAAGGATAGTTCTTGCTTTAATTCCACGACTTCTTTGTTTTTGAATTGTAGCACATAACGGTAGATCTTGGATAGTTCAGCAATATAATTTTGTGCTTCTTTTTCTTTGGTTAAGGTGGAAAGGGTATTGAGTGTATTGAACAGAAAATGAGGACTGAGTTGTTCTTTTAGCGATGTTAGTTTTGCTTCCAGTTGCAATTGTTTCAGCCGTTGAATCTCCATCTCATTGTTTTTTTTCTCTTCCATTGTTTTTTGAGTAAATAAAATGGAATAATAGATAATGCTGCGGAAGATGTTTCGTGCAAAAAGCAGGCCTGGGTAATTGTTTGCTTTCTGGAAACCATCGATGTGATATAAATTTGTGATGAGTCCCGATAGGATTCTATCGCATAAAAAATAGGAGAGAAAAGCCACCAGAACAATGCTGATGAAGCCTTGCCAAAACGGTTGATTAATTTTTCGGGAGAGCCATCGGTTATTGATGAGGTACAAGTGGGCAAACCATACAACCATGGAGAAAATGAAGGAGTACAACGCAGCTCCGGCCATACTGTTCCTTTCCCATCCAAATCGTGGAATGGTTGCAATGACTGTCATAGCAATGGATAGAATGAGTCCCAGTAGGATATTGCTCTTTTTCATATTTGTAGCAAATATTGAAGCTTTTTGTTGTGTACAAATGTATAAAATAGCGACATACATTTTTTTTAAAAAGGTCCAAGTGGACATTTTTGCTTCCGAAGTGGACTCATCCAAAGAACAGAGGTTTGGAGACTTACTTTTGGAGGTTTTTTCTCTATCAATAAGATTTTTGTTGATGGCGAACATATGTTCATAAGAAGTGGCTATCTTTGTGGAANNTGGAGAAAATGAAGGAGTACAACGCCGCTCCGGCCATACTGTTTCTTTCCCATCCAAACCGTGGAATGGTTGCAATTACTGTCATAGCAATTGATAGAATGAGTCCCAGTAGAATATTGTTCTTTTTCATATTCGTGGCAAAAATTGAAGCTTCTTCTTGTGTACAAATGTATAAAATAGCCACATACATTTTTTTCTTAAAATGCCCAAGTGGACATTTTTGCTTTCGAAGTGGACTTATCCAAAGAACAAAGGTCTGGAGACTTACTTTTGGACGTTTTTTCTCTATCAATACGATTTTT
>DBTT01000052.1 GCA_002307185.1 Bacteroidales bacterium UBA1309 | reverse complement strand
ATATTTGCCGCATTGAAACCAAAGCGGATGAACTAAAGCTCAAGGTGCCTGCCCATGGCGTGGCCCTGTATAAATTTATAGCTGCAAAATGAATCTTTAATCAAGAAGTTTGCGTATATTAAATTATATAGTTTAAACCAATTTAATTGTTAAAATAAACTAGCTGATTGGTTGAGAATAATTAGTTTAATTTTTTATTTGTGTAATTTTAGAAATGCAATCTATATGAAATGCAATATGTGGAGTAAGCACGTTATAAAGGACAGCGGGATATTTGCAAACCATCTAGGATACATCGGATTTAAAGGGAAATCCGACCCCTTCTGTCTGTTGCATTGCCCGGAGGCGGAAGGTTTAAACGGACGGTTTGCATCGAGTCGTTTTCATTCAATGCCGATGGCTCTACTCCGTTGATCACTCCAACCAAATAGGGAGTAAGGGAAAGCGCTGCCAACCTGAATCCCTACAAAAAATAATATAGAAATTGAAGTCTTATGAACAGAAAGGATTTTTTAAAAACGGCTTGTTTTTCAGTAATTTGTATGTGTGGATTCGGTTCAATCGCATTTGCTAAAGATGACGTTGTTGGTGTTGATGAAAAAGCATTTCAGAATCAGGCTCAAAGCCTTTCTCTTTTGCGGGAATGGATATCGAGTTTACTTCTGAATGCCGATATTGAATTGGATAAAGAATCTGTCAGAAAATTGATTAAAAAAACGGCCGAAGTTCATTTTGAAAATTTGAAAATGGATGCTCTTTTAGCAGAATACAAAGGTGACCTTGACAGGTTTTCTATTTTTATCCAAGATAAGTGGGGATGGAAAGTAGATTACGACAAGGGAAAAGGAATTCTAATTGCCGATGAAAATAAGAATTCATGTGTTTGCCCGATTGCTGCCGTCTATAATAAAGAAAAAGATTCATCTGCAATATGTTATTGTTCCGAAGGATTTGCCGAAAAAATGTTTTCCGCAGTATCGGGAAAGCATGCGCATGCAGAAGTTATAGCTTCCATTCGTAGAGGAGATGCCAGTTGTAAATATAAAGTCACATTCTCTTGAAAAGGGATGCGATAAAACTGGGCTGATTTAATGGTTAAATATATTTGTTTGCCATAAATTGAAATAAATATGAAGCTAAAACGACTATTGTTAGTTCTTGTATGTTGTGTTATCAGTCTTTCCACTGTTTTCACACAGACAGAAAAAAACTATCACGTCTGGGCGACAACTCCACCATTAACACCTTCACAGTAGTGGGGTAGTTCCCAGGACAAAGATTCGGTTGTTCTTGGCGGCCTTGTTAGCAAAGGTGGAGTGTATTTTCCTGAAACAGCTCAGGTAAAAGTAAATTTCGAAGCAATTGGTATAAAAGGCAAAGTTAAAGTGCGCGACTTGTGGGGCCAGAAATATTTGGGAACTTTCAACGGGAACTTCAGCCGGGAATTGCCGCAGCGCAAGGCAGAACTCTATCGTTTCACACCAACAAAATAAATATATATAAAGATGAAAAAAAACAATTTAATGCTGTCGTTGTTGTTGGTCCTGGCCTTCGGCATTCAGGCACAATCGTATCAAAAAAACGATTTGGGTATAAAGGCTCAAATCAATTCTATGGATGTTGAAGTCCAGTTCTATGGACCATCCACCGTGAGAGTTTTGAAATCTCCCGCAGGTAAAACCTTTAGCAAAGAAAGTTTGTCGGTGATAAAAAAGCCGCAGGCTACTAAGTTTACAGTCAATCAACAAGGCGATGTGGTTTCTTTGAAAAGCGGTAGATTGAAAGTGGAAGTAAATATAAAATCAGGTAAAATAGCATATTCTACCGTGGCCGGAACGCCATTGTTGAGTGAGAAAGAAGCCGGTGCTACCTTCACCGATTTTAACGATGCAGGATCAAAAACCTACACCGTGAGCCAGTCGTTTTCCCTTGATAAAGACGAAGCCATTTACGGCTTGGGACAGCAGCAGCGTGGTAAATTATCTTTGCGCAACACCAAACTGAATATGGTGCAGGGAAATACCGACGATTACGTGCCGTTCCTTGTATCGACAAAAGGCTACGGATTGTTCTGGGATAATTATTCGCCAACGGTTTTTGAAGACAAGCCCGAAAGCACCTCTTTCAAATCGGATGTGGGCGACTGCATTGATTATTACTTCATGCTGGGTGGGAATATAGATGGCTCCATCGCCTGCATGAGGGAACTTACCGGACAGGCTCCCATGTTTCCTTTGTGGACATTTGGCTACTGGCAAAGCAAGGAACGCTACAAGAGCCAAAACGAACTGGTGGGCGTCGTGAATAAGTATCGTGAACTGGGTGTGCCGCTCGATGGCATCATTCAGGATTGGCAATATTGGGGCAACAATTATTTGTGGAATGCCATGGAATTTCTTAACCCGGAATTTCCGAACCCAAAGAAAATGGTGGAGGATATTCACAACCAAAACGCACACCTGATTATTTCCATCTGGTCTTCATTTGGGCCGCAAACCAAACAATTTCGAGAAATGCAACCCAAGGGTATGCTTTTGAACTTCGGCACATGGCCGCAATCGGGATTGGATAGCTGGCCTCCAAACAAGGAATATCCCTCAGGTGTGGAACCTTATGACGCGTATAATCCCGAAGCTCGCGATATTTACTGGAAATACCTGGACAAAGGGCTTTTCTCGTTGGGAATAGACGGTTGGTGGATGGATTCAACGGAACCGGATCACCTGGATTTCAAACCATCCGATTTTAATTTGAAAACCTATCTGGGATCATTCCGCAAGGTGCGTAATGCTTTTCCGCTAATGGCGGTAGGCGGGGTGTACGAACACCAACGTGCCACAAGTTCCGATAAGCGTGTGTTTATCCTTACCCGTTCCGCTTTTGCCGGACAACAACGCTTCGGGGCCAATACATGGTCGGGTGATGTGAATTCTTCCTGGCAATCGTTGCGCAATCAGGTGCCGGCCGGTCTCAACTTTTCGATGAGCGCAATTCCTTACTGGAATACCGATATAGGTGGTTTCTTTGCAAGTGCTTATAAAAGGGGCTGGGGTGAAGGAAATAAAAATCCATCGTTCCAGGAATTATATGTCCGTTGGCTTCAGTTCGGGGCATTTACACCCATGATGCGTTCGCACGGGACAGACATTCCTCGGGAAATATATAACTTTGGAAAAAAAGGCGAAACAATCTACGATGCGATAGCAAAAACTATTCATTTGCGTTATTCCCTGTTGCCGTACATCTACTCTGCTGCGTGGGACGTCACCAACAAGCAATCCACGATGATGCGCGCTTTGGTGATGGACTTTGAAGACAAGAAAGTTGTTGATATGAACAACGAATACATGTTTGGTAAATCCATACTTGTGGCTCCAATTGTTAATGCCCAATACACTCCGGAAACTATTGTGAAGTCAAACGAGGAAACGGGTTGGGATAAAAAAGAAACCGCCAACGACACTAAAATCCAAGCTGTGACTTTTGCTCAGGCTAAATCGACAAAGGTATATTTGCCGGAAGGCACGGCTTGGTATGATTTCTGGACAAACGAGAAAATAAATGGTGGCCAGGAAATAACCAAATCAACCTCTATCGACGAGATTCCCTTGTACATTAAATCGGGAAGCATCATTCCGTTTGGCCCCCAAGTGCACTATGCCACCGAAAAGAAGTGGGATAACCTGGAGATCCGTGTTTACCCCGGTGCGGATGGCGAATTTACATTGTACGAAGATGAAAACGACAATTACAATTACGAAAAAGGGGCATATTCCACGATCTCATTCAAATGGAACAACAAGGACAAAATTCTTACGATCGGTACCCGCAAAGGTTTGTTCCCCGGAATGCTTACCGAACGGAAATTCAGCATCGCTGTCGTTGGTAGTGGAAAAAACATGCATAAAACTGTAACTTATACAGGTAAAACAATGAAAGTTAAATTGTAAAAATTATATAATTAATTGATAATAAACAATGAAAAAAATCGTAGGAATTTTCTTTATTATTTCGATTACGATTCTTGGCTTGAATGCCCAAAACAAGAAATCGTCAACGAAATCGTCAACCGGTAGTTATTTGCTGCCGCCATTCCCTTCCATTCCGGCAAAACAACCACTTGATAGTGTAAACATGGGTGACTCGAAAACTTTTCCGGAAGTGAAGTTAGACATTCCGATTGCATCGGGGCCATTCGAACCCACTTGGGAATCCATCGAAAAGAATTATCCCGGTGAGCCTTCGTGGCTGCGCGAAGCAAAATTTGGCATCTGGGTGCATTTCGGCCCGCAATCGGCCGGAGAAAGTGGTGACTGGTATGCCCGTAACCTATATAAGCCAGGCTATAGAGCTTATGAAAATCATCTCAAAAGGTATGGCCATCCGTCCGAAGTTGGATACAAAGATGTACTTCGCGATTGGAATCCAACGAAACTCAATCCGGCGGCACTCACAAAGCTTTACCAGGAAGCAGGCGCCCGTTTCTTGATGATACAAGGGGTGCACCACGACAACTACGATTTGTGGAATTCTAAGTATCAACCATGGAATTCCGTAAACATCGGTCCAAAACGCGACTTGATAGGTGAATGGGCAAAGGCCTGTCGTGCCAACGGGATGCACTTCGGGGTGACATTCCATCATGAATACACTTGGTGGTGGTGGCAAACTGCGTTTGGCAGCGATAAAGAAGGGGCTAAAAAAGGTGTGCCTTATGATGGCAACCTGACCCTTGCCGATGGAAAAGGGAAGTGGTGGGAAGGCTACGATCCTCGTTTGCTTTACGGCATTGATTTGCGAGAATACAAAGGTGTGTCAAAAGCTGCTGCATCGGGTTGGTCGCCGCCGCCGGCTGGCATTTTTGCCAATCATCTCGATTACGCAAAATGGTACGCCACCCAATGGGCTTTGCGCATGATGGATGTGGTGGAGCATTACGATCCGGACTTCATCTATACTGATGGGACAGTTCAGGGCCCATTCACCGGTAATGGTACCGGCACAGGGTTCAAGGCAAACGCTATGCAGACTGTCATGGCCGATTATTACAACCGGACCCTCAAGAAGCGTGGTGAAGTGAACACTTTTAGCATCGTGAAATTCCGCAGAAAAACAAACGGGACTGTCAACACCGAAGAGCATGGGCTTCCATCGGACATAAAAACCGACCAGCCGTGGATCGGTGAGGCTCCCGTGGGCGACTGGTTTTATGCACCCAATTTCACTTACGATTCAGGAATGATGATCCATTACATCATCGAAGCCATCGCACGCGATGGTAATGCCGCCATATCCATTGCCATTCTACCCGATGGCTCGCTGGATGAAGGAAGCGTTAAGATGCTCAAGCAAGTGGGCGTGTGGATGCGCCGCAATGGCGAAGCCGTTTATGGAAGTCACGCATGGAAAATTCCGGGCGAGGGAGAGATCGTCAATGGAAAGCTGAAACAGTTGCCCGGCGGTGCATTGAATCGCAAACAAGCTGAATTCAAGTTTGATGCGCAGGACATACGTTTCACCGTAGGCAAAAATGGTGCTCTGTACGCATTTTGCATGAACGTACCCGTGCCAGGTGCAACGGTCAGGATCAAATCGCTGGGTGTAGATGCAAAGTACATGGACAAAAGCATAAAGTCGGTAAAGCTGCTTGGATACAATGGCAAACTGGAATGGAAGCAGGAGGCTGACGGCCTTGCCATCACTTGCCCCCAGGAAATGCCTTTTGCCACATCAGTTGTATTCAAAGTTGAATGCCAGTAAAGCTGGAAACAAATTCAAGCTTGCACCTAAAGTTAAAGTATTTTTAAATCAGTCTGTTAAGCGGGCTCTGTTTGCTCCCCCAAAAACAACCCGCATCAGACTTGAAGCTCTTGAAGCAATTGGAGGCTTCCTTGCCTCGTTTTCAGCAACAGCAAGGTGGTGGTTGAATAACATGACTATCATCAAGGTGCAAATGAAAGCAAGAATATGAGTTTATCATTTATCTTTTCAATGCAATGACAAATCAACGATATTATAGGCCAGAATTAGATGTATTGCGGCTGGTCGCTTTTTTATCAGTTTTTCTAACTCACAGGATGGATCTTGCGCCGATTGATCCAACCATGTATTTCTGGGGCTTTCATATTAGCTTAGTTGGCGTGTTCGGTGTGCCTGTGTTTTTCTTGTTAAGTGCTTTTTTGATAACGGAATTATTGACCCGGGAAAAGGAACTAACAGGAAGAGTCCATCCAAAATCTTTTTATATCAGGCGCATGCTGCGTATATGGCCACTTTATTTTACTGTTTTTTTCGGTCTTGTTTTGTTGGCTTATTTTTTCCCTGTTTTTGGCCATATCCCGAAAACAGCATGGGCTGCTTTCTCCTTGTTTGCAGGAAACTGGTATATTTGTATAAACCAGTGGATTCACTCATATCCGGTCAATCCTCTTTGGAGTATATCGGTGGAGGAGCAGTTTTATATTCTTATACCACTGATTGCAGCTTACGGAGGCCGCCGTATAATGAAAGTTGTTGCTTTCCTGTTCATTGTCCTCGCCTATGTTTTTATTTTAAATTATGCCCGGCATCCTACTCCGGGTTTTAGCAGCGAGTGGACAAATAGCTTCGTCCAATTTCAGTTTTTCTCGGCAGGGATCTTACTTTCACTTTACCTGAAGGGTTGGCAGCCCAAATGGCCCTTGGCAGTCCGTTTCCTGATGGCTTTTGCAGCATTGGGGTGTTGGTTGATTGCGTCCATGAAATGTGGCATCCATGCCGATGCGCCACATTTGTCAACTCCGTTTGAGGCTGTCACCGGATGGTTGCTCGTCTTGCTAGGGGTGGTGCTGCTTTTTTTAAGTTTGCTGGGTGTTTCTGCAAAATATTTGCCAAAGGCAGTTGTATATTTGGGCCGCATATCTTATGGGCTTTATGTTTTTCACGCATTGATGTTTTTTCTTGTATTCGTGCTGTTCAAGGAAGAGCTTGCGATGCTTTGCCAAGCGTTGCATGTGTATGAATGGAGGAACAGTGTCGGAGCGGTGGTCGCGTTTGGCTTGACTGTTTCGATCGCGATGGTTTCGTATCGGTTTTTCGAGATGCCATTCTTGCGCTTGAAAAAGCGGTTTACATTTATTGAATCGAGGGATTGATGTGCCGGAGATCTTCTAGGCAACATCAAAATTGGGAAGACTGATCCAATGGCACCTGGCAGGACTGTGTTTTTGACGTATTGTATTGTGTCTTGAAATTAATAAATTATGAAATTAAAATATGCATTTATAGTTTGCCTTTTCCCCCTTCTTTGCCAGGGGCAGGTTGTTGAAAATTTCAAAGAATTATCCGATAGGGTGAATATTGCCTTGTCCAACGGAACACTTACCATTTCTCCTTTAGCCGACAATGCGGTTCGAATAAAATTCTACAAAACCACGGAAGGAAATCTTCCGGAACTTGTGTTTACTTCGGGGGCAAAAACTCCTGCATTTAAGGTAGCCGATTCACCCTCAGCACTCGAAATCAAAGTCTCCAGAATCACCGTATCGCTCGATAAACAAACCGGTAAGTTATCGTATGCTGACAATGCCGGTAAGGTTTTCCTAAGTGAAAAGATAGGTACCCGGAAGCTCACTGCCGGTTCTATTCAGGGCGAACCTTGTTTTGCAGTTGAGCAAGGTTTTGAATCGCCTGCAGATGAGTATATTTTCGGCTTGGGGCAGTTTCAGGACGGGCAATACAACCTCAAGAACGTAGCCCGCCGATTGACACAGGTGAATACCCAGATCGCCATTCCGTTTATTTATTCAAGCAAAGGCTACGGTTTGATGTGGCATCAGTACGGACTTACTGATTTTAACCCGACTGATAATTTTATTTCACTTGAAAAGCAACAACAACCAACCACCGCAACCAACCAAACGGCCGAGGTAACCACCACTTCCGGCACACAAAAAGTATCGCAAGACCAATCGCTTTATCTGGGCAAATTCATCGCTCCTGAAGATGGCGAATATTCTGTTTTTCTGGATTTGGGCGACATGGGCAACCGTCATTTCGTGGCCATAGATGGCAAAGCTTGTATCGATCAAAGCAACATGTGGCTTCCGCCTACTGCCGGAACATTGGTGAAGCTGAAAGCGGGGGAACACCAGGTGCAAATCCTTTGTAAATCGGATAATACACCCAAATTCTCGTGGCGGAAGAGCGATAATTCCACCACCTTCCGTTCGCCTGTCGCTCAGGCACTGGACTATGTGGTGTTTTACGGCCCATCGGCTGACAATGTTATTTCCTCCTACCGTAATTTGTCGGGCAACGCACCCATGTTCCCCAAGTGGGCGTATGGCTTCTGGCAATGCCGTGAACGTTACACATCTGGTGCTCGTTTGGTGGAGACGGTCAAGGAATTTCGTAAAAGAAACCTTCCGCTTGACGTGATTGTGCAGGACTGGCAATACTGGGGTGATAGGGGCTGGGGCGTGCCTCAGTTCGACGAAAAGAATTATCCGAATCCTTCCGGTTTTATCAAAGAATTGCACGATTTGAATGCTCATTTCAACATCTCGATTTGGTCGAATCCCGACAAAAACTCAACGATAGGGAAAGCGTATGTGGCCAAGAACCGTTTTATTCCGGAAACCAAGTGGCTCGACTATTTCAACCCGGAAACCCGAAGTGAATACTGGAATACATTGAAAGTGAATATGTTTGACAACGGTGTTGATTCGTGGTGGATGGATGCCGTTGAACCCGAGAACGATGCCCTGAAAGGAACAAAAACTTACCTTGGTATTGGAGACTTCTACCGTTTGACCTATCCGCTCATGGTTAGCCAAGCTGTGTACGAAGGCCAACGTGCAACATCCCGGGACAAGCGCGTTTGCATACTCACCCGTTCCGCTTTTCCAGGCCAGCAACGCTACGGCATCATCAACTGGTCGGGCGACATTGGCGGAACATGGGACGCGTTTAGAAATCAAATTGTCGCCGGATTGAACTTCAGCATTACCGGCTTGCCCTACTGGACTACCGATATTGGCGGATTCTTCCGTCCCGGACGCTCGCAATACAACGACGAAAACTATCACGATTTATTGACACGTTGGTATCAGTGGGGAGCCATGAGCCCGATTTTCCGTATGCACGGTTACCAAACCGAAACAGAACCTTGGAAATACGGAGAAAAAGTGGAAGACAACATGCGTAAAATGCTCAACCTTCGCTATCGGCTACTGCCTTACATCTACTCCGAAGCATGGCAGGTTACCCAAAATGGCTCTACCCTTATGCGCCCGCTGGTGATGGACTTCAACGGAGACACGGCTGCCGTTGACCGTCAGTTTCAGTATATGTTTGGAAAATCAATCCTAACGGCACCCGTGACCAAACCCGACGTTACTGAATGGGATGTTTATTTACCCAAAGCAGCAGATTGGTTCGATTTCTGGACTGGAAAACGATTCCAAGGAGGAGAAACGGTGAGGACGGATGCTCCGTTGAATAAGATTCCTTTGTACGTTAAAGCCGGATCTATCATTCCCATGGGTAAAATTATCCAATATGCCGGAGAAAAATCGGACACCCTCGAAATCCGCATTTACAAAGGGGCTGATGCTCGATTTCATTTATATGAAGACGAAGGCGATAACTACAACTACGAGAAAGGTAAATACTCAACCATTTCGTTCAGTTGGGATGAGAAAACTCAATCGCTCACAATCGGCAAAAAGAAGGGCGATTTTCCGGGAAGTTTGAAGAAACGCATTTTCAATATTGTTTTGGTGGACGAGAATAAAGGTTTTGGAACTAGTAGTTGTATAACGGGAAGAAAAGTTGCGTATGTGGGAGCAAGGATGGAAATAAATCTGCGATAGCCATTAACAAAATTAAGACTCATCCATCGCGCTGTTAGTAAACATCCTGCAATTTGTTCGGGCTTCATCGTGAGGGCGAACCATATTTGAATGAATTTGTCGAAACTAATGTCGAAAGCAAAGCTCCCAAACAGGGCGAAAATTCTTTATTTATAAAAAACTATCAATCAGGGTAAATACAATGGAAGACACCCCCAATTGGCTATATTCTAATTCTTATTTCGAACTCACGTTAATATAACTTGTATTTTATGCAGTCGGATGCAGTGGTAACTTCATTTATCTCTTCGTTGGGGTATTTCAGGCGGAAATAGCTCGTGAAATCCTCTTTCAGGTAGTGGGTGTAAACTACGGAATCGGACTCTTGATAGGGCACCAACGTGTAGTTGTACTTCAAATGCCCATCGTAATACAGGAGTAAATTGTTGTCCCCGTTATAACTAAATTCTCCAGTCAGGGTGTCTGTTGTCGTTTTTCTGTTGGTGTACTTCACTGTGCCACTGGTCTTGGTCAAGAAAACAAAATCGTACTCGTCCAATAATTTCGGAGACAAAGAGTCGAGTTCATTTTGTATGGCACTCTTTAAACTCAGATTTTCTATGTCAACCGTGGACCTGGGAGGATTAAATAGGATGATTTGGTTGTATCTTGGAATTATTTTGATATAAAAGGTCAATTGTCCAATATCCGATACCACCAATGCGACGTCCGCCTTCACCGGATCCGCTATCAGGGAACTTATCACGTATCCCTTGCCGTTGTTTGTCATTGTGTATGCGGGGTGATTTTCATCCAACAGTATGGTTGCGTTTTTATCATTGTCAACATACAGCACAATGGAATCGCCCAACTTCATGGCGATGGTGTCGCCATCCTCAAGGGTATTGTCATCCAGCAGCCGATAGTTTGAATAATGTGTACCAAGCTGTTCGCTTATCGACTTTGAGATGTCGTCTTCGTCGTGGCAAGCACATAGCAGGATGGGGAATAATAATATAAAGGACTTCAGTGGTTTCATTTTTTTGTTATAATGTAAGAACATTGATATGTTGATAGGCTTGTCAATATTCTTTGTTAATAATTTGTTTATGTCTTGAAAAGTACGGATATATATATCATCATAGCCAGCGAATACTGCAACAACATCAGATTCAAGGCAAGAATAAGGTCACCTACACTTCTGATATTGATTTCTATAAGACGTAAAATTTCAAGCAGGCGAGCGAAGTGTTCTCTTCTGACAATATATAGATGTTAAGGCCGTTCAGTGATATACATTGTTTGTCCATAAGGGAGGGTTTATGATTTTTACAAAAATACTCTTTGGACTGTTAAAAGCCACTACCCCTTCGGGTAGAAGGATTGTGAAAACATAGAATATCTATATGAATATTGATTATTGGTAAGAAACCACTACCTTTAAGTTATAAAAACAGTTTTCCCATGTTGTTGAAAGAACTTAAAAATGTATTCTTCAATCCGATAGCTTTTCAAGGTTCTATATCTGATAAAGAATACCAGGATACGCAATTTTGTATAGATACTTTGGAAGCGTTGTCCCGCTCATGCAACTTAAGCATATATGTAATAGATTATTACAAGCAAAACTTTTTGTATGTGTCATCAAACGAACTCTTCCTGAACGGCAACACAGTGGAAGATATCAAAGCTATGGGGTATGGTTATTATCAGAAATATCTTCCGGAATCTGATTTTAATTTTCTAAAAAAAATAAATAGGGCTGGGTTTCGCTTTTTCTATGACACGGATGATGCAGATAGGCTCAAATTCACGATTTCCTACGACTTTCACTTATTGAAAGGCAAGAAGAAGATCCTGGTTAACCATAAGCTGACTCCAATCAAGTTGAACCAATACAATCAGGTGTGGCTCGCCATGTGCGTGGTTACATTGGCTCCTAAAGGTTCTAAAAGCCAAACGATTATAACAAATTCGGACTCGAATTACAAATATATTTTTAATGAAATAACATTGAGATGGCGTAAAATCGACATGTTACTTTTTTCTGATAAGGAAATAGACATATTGAGATTTTCCGCCCAGGGCTTTTCCAATATGGAGATAGGACGCATGATGTGCCTTGATATGAATACCATCAAGTTTCACAAGAAACATATATATTCGAAAATGGAAGTGAGGAATATCTCGGAAGCAGTCGCTTATGCAACTACAAATAAGATTATTTAAGCCTCAGAATATGGTGGAAGCCAAATAAAAGTCGGGAAACAACTTTACAGGCTTTGCCGTTGCAATCTCGTAAAGCACTCTGGTGCAAACTCCGGCAGTCATCCATGAGGCTACTGAAAGCTGTGGGTAATATTCCAAATGCTTATTCCCCTCGATCCTTTCTAAGACGCTCGAAAGGCAGTCATATAGGGTTTTGTTATCTTCCAATCTTGTCAAGATATATTTTACCAAGCTTATCTCGAAGTTTTGATGGTGAGGTTGGATGAAGTCAAGCCCCAGGCTTTCTTTGTTGATGACAAAAAGCAAACCAGCCCATCCTAGGTTGTAGGGATGAATTATGGGAATATTATTTTCTTTGCAAATACTATCGAAAATAAATGGCGACCGTGAATTGAAGTCTATGGCACTGATGGCAATATCAGGTTTAAATTCAAGTATATTTGATTCAATGTTGCCGATATCCAGGTATTCTGGCTTGTAACTGATCCGGGCATCGGGATTGATCGCAAATAATCTTGTTGCCAGGCTTTCTACTTTCTTTTTGTCGATATCTCCTTGCGTATAATTCTGACGGTTCAGATTGCTGTCTTCAACCGAATCATTGTCGATGATGCATATATTTTCAAAGCCTAACCTTAAGGCACATTCTGCAATTGTACTTCCAAGTCCTGCACCGGCTAAGAATAACTTTTTGCTTTTTAAAATGATTTGTTCGGATTCGTGAACATAAAGTTGGTTACGCAAATATCTCCTTTTCATCGTGAATGCGTTTTAATGGGAATTAATGTTTGCCAAAAGTATGAAATTTGACGATAATACTACCATATCCTGCTTGAATTGCTTCTTCGGGATTAAAAGTGTAATGTTCGTTATGTGATCCGGATTCCAACCGATTACTCACACATTTCGTTTTCCTTATAGTCTTATAGACAGAGTTTATATCGAGTAAATGGTTATTTCATATTATTATTTATAATTGATGCGAATCAGCATTTAAAAAATTAGATAAATAAAACCGATGGCAATTTTTCCCATTGCGTGTAACTAAAAGTCCGGATTTAGACCTGACTTTCTGGGTTCTTTGGATATTTGTTTTCTCATTCAGTCAGTTGAAAAATGATTCTATGGGTTGTCTGGGTTTGGAAACGGCAGTGGAGAATAAGTCATTGTAGGCTTAGTCCCTTTGTTTTTCTTAGTCGGATTGTTTTTTGATTCCCTTAACAGGAGTGAGCATCTGGATATTCTAATTTTGTGATTTTTGGTCATTAAAATATTTAAAATCAGAATATATCTTATCACCTAAGATGGTTCGGTTATTTATTGCTTCACCCCTGCGCAAAGATAATGACCAGGCTTTCGGGGAAAGGTAGTTTTACTTTCCTGCTGAAGCTAAAGCATGTAGCTTCAGCCCATAGCGGGACTGTTTTTTGGTGGAGCAATGGCCTTTGCTGATAATCTCCGGCGCCACTTTAGATACCCTGTTTCTACCGGTGCAGGTAGTTATGGACATGGAATCAACGAGCGAGGTCTGTAAATCACAATTTTCGGGTGGAAATGAATTTATTATTTCCTGATCAGTAAATACCGGAGCATTATTGTTGACAGTAATATTTTAGCTCTGAATCGTATAACTAACAGATATACATATAAATTCTTATCAGTTTAAGCTCTTTCTTCCCCTCCAATCATGGTTAAATAAATGTATGGTAATTTTTTATTTAAATTTTTGATTTACAATAAATTGAGTAGCTGTTTGCTGCGCTTGTTTTTCTCAAGTTTTATGCCGATACCAATATATTCTCCGCCGCACTCACCCCGCAAGTGACCGGCTCCGTACTGAAAGCCCTGGAGCTGATTAAACAAAAACCTGAAATCCGGGAGAAACTATGGTGGAATATCAATTATCTGAGGGAAAATCTCACCTCCAGAGGCTTCGACATCGGGAAATCCGAATCGGCCATCTTCCCGATCATGGTAAGGGACAATGAAAAAGTTTATGCCATCGCCAAGTTATTGCAAGAAAGTGGTATATTTACAATCGGAATTGTCTATCCTGCCGTGAGAATAAAGGAAGCCCGGTTGCGGGTCAGCGTTCTTTCCACGCATGAAAAGGAAGACCTGGACAAGTTGACCAATGCCCTTATTGATATTAACAGTGCAATTAATTTTGCTTGACAAGAAATGGAAAACAGAAGAAAACGGAGAACACGGAACGACATTGAGGCCTCCATCAACGAAGCCGCGACTGGCCTGATCGAAGAACGGGGCTTCCACGATATTACGGTGACGGCCATCATGCAGAAGGCGAAGATAGAACCGATCGTATTTTACAACAGGTACAACGACCTCGGGGAGTTTACCGACGACTTTGTGAAAAAGTACGACTACTGGTTTAGCGACGTCATGAAGAAGATCGAGAACAAGAACGATCTTAAAACCCAATACGCCTCCATATTGGGCAGCCTGTTCGACTCCCTTCAGGCGAACAAGATGATGCAGCAACTGCTCCGCTGGGAAGTCTCGAACAACAACGATACCACTCAGCGGACAGCCCGCCTCAGGGAATTCTACACGCTGCCTTTGGTGGAAAAGTACAAGAAGGCATTTGAAGGTTCGCCTGTGGACATAGACGCCGTCTCGGCCTTGATTATCGGGGGAATTTATTACCTGATATTGCATGCCGACCTTTCCGAATTTGCCGGGATAGACATCCGCAAGGAGGACGGCAAGCGGAAAATACACGATGCGCTCGACTATTTCAGCAACCAGTTTTTCTCAACCCTGTCGCCGGTAAGGACAGAAGCCGAAACCATCGCCAGAAAGATGAGGGAGAAGGGCATTGCGCTGGATATAATAGCTGAATGCACGGGAGTGAAGGCGAGTGTTATCGAGCAGTTGTAAGTAAATAGCGACTGCTATTTAAGTGGATTATTCAGAAAACAACGGCCCTAAGTCTTGGAGTAATATCCTTTAGCGTCCAGCCACTGAGAATCAGATTGAGTCAGGATAGAATTCTTGGCTGAATCTTTTTGCACTCGACAAGAAGTTTTTAGAGCGCTATTATCTTGTGGACATATTAAGTAATACTAAGAATAGGATGTCATGCTTTTAACGCAAAGAATATAATAACATTAATAACAAATCCGATGTCATCAAGTTTTAAATTTTGACTTCTGATTCTTTCTTTCAACCAAATTTTTCTTTTGTTTTGGAAATATAGGAATGTATCGAATTGTATATCCATCTTGATGTATTAAAATATAGATGATCATTGAATAAATTCGCCATAACTCCCGAGCATAAAACTACTGAATTAAGCGAATCATGAATCCCTAAAAAGGAAGACATTGCATGGATGAATTTATTCCATGATCGATCAGCTTTTATGACTGGGAAGCACTCAAAAGCATTAGACTCTCATTAATCTCTCCTAAGAAAGTGCATCGGTAATTTTAAAGTTTCAAAAACAAAACAAAACAAGAAAGTAGGACGAAAACCGTGTAGCTCATTTTTTAATTTTTATCTTCGCATTTTGACAAGGAACAGATGAACCTCGAAATTAAATCAGCCTTACCCGATCATTCCATTTCGCATTTTGTTCATAGCTTTTGGATGCTGGAAAACAAGACAGGGAAAGACATTCCTTCAACTGTGCTGCCGAATGGGATGGTTGACCTGACGCTCATGAAAACGGGTTCCGGGGACTGGGAAATGGTAGTGAGGGGCGTTGACACATTGCCAAGCCATGTAAATATAAGAGCTGGCACAAAACTGTTTTCCATCGGGCTTAAGTTGTTGGCAGTGGAATACCTGTTAGGTGATTCGATTAAGGATGTGTTGAACGAGGGGAAAGTGATTTCAAACCATTTTTGGCAATTTGAGGAACCCGACTTGAACAGTCTGGAAAACTTTAGCAAAAAGGCAACGCAAAAAATAAAGTTCATTGCGCATGAAAATATAGACAACCGAAAGAAGAAATTATTTGAACTCATCTACTCGTCTCACGGATCTATTACAGTGAAAGAACTTTCTGAGCAAGTGTATTGGAGTAGCCGCCAAATGAATCGTTACTTCAATCAGCGGTTCGGAATTTCACTCAAGGCGTATTGTAAAATACTTCGCGTCGGGGATTCGTTCAAACACATCAGCCAAGGCAAACTTTTTCCCGAACAAAATTTCACTGACCAGAATCATTTCATCAAAGAAATTAAAAAATACACCGGCGCTACGCCAAAAGAACTGAGCAAAAACAAAGATGACGGTTTCGTAAACATGACGGCAATTAAAAAGTTCCCGTCCTAAAAACGACTGATTTTTACTATTTCACGCCTTACCATTCCACTAACTTTGCAGCGCAACTAAAGCAATGCAAAAGTATGATACAGAAACATGTTGATAATTCAATCAAAATCCTCGTCACAGGTGCAACAGGTAAAGTCGGAAGCAGATTGACCCAATGGCTTGTGCTGTGGAGATATAAAGTTCGCGCATTGGTAAGGGAAAACAGCAATGCCTCATTCCTGAAAGACCTAGGAGTGGAATTAGCTGTCGGAGACCTTCTCAACCCCGAATCGTTAAAGGCCGCACTCGAAGGCATTGACGTGGTCATCCATCTTGCCACCCATTATAAAGGCGCCACAGAAAGGCAGTCCAGCATGGCGAACATCGACGGAACTAAGATCCTTGCCAAATCCGCTATTGAAGCTGGAGTGCTGCATTTTATTTTCACCAGTTCAAACAGGGTTTACGGCTCCAACCGGGGCAAGATTGTCACCGAAGACGACCCCACCCAAGCATCAGGAAATAAGTTTGGGCTATCAAAAGTTGAAACAGAAGATTTATTGCTACAGCTATTTGAAAGCAGCACATCCACCCTTTGCATTTTACGGCTATCCCTTGCGTATGGCGATGGCGACCCACACTTGAAGGAAACCATCCTTTTGCTTAGCGATTGGCAACCGGCAAAAAGAGTTCAACTGGTCCACCATGCAGATATAGCGCAAGCTGTGAAGCTATCCATAGTCCAAAAAGCGCAAGGGATATACAATGTCACCGATGATGCACCCCTTACAATTTCAGAACTACGGAATTTACACGGTCTTCCGAATACTGCCGACGGGCAGGTTGCCGACCCTTGGGAAATGATCGTCAGCAACAGGAAGATCAGGGAACAACTCGGCTTCAGGCCCATTTACCCGACATTTTACTCGGCATACGATGCTGGCTCACTTTAAGCAGGAAACGACAAACAAACATGAGAACGAAAAAATATAAATTGTGGATTATTCTGGGAATTGTGCTGCTCAACTCCATTGGATTCTCCATTGTGTTGCCGCTGCTTCCTTTCCTGATAGGCAAATACCTGCCTTCGCAGCAAGTAGTTGTAGGCATGAGTGCGCTGATGTCAGTATTCGCAGTCTGTTCATTTTTCTCAGCACCTGTTTTTGGGGCATTGAGCGACAGGTATGGTAGAAAAAACATTCTTCTAATCAGCTTGCTGGGTTCCGTAGCAGGCTATGTCCTTTTCGGCATCGGAGGAGCATTGTGGGTGCTTTTTCTCGGACGAATAATCGATGGGCTTACCGCTGGGAATATCAGTATCTTATTTGCCTACATAGCGGATACCACCGAACCCAATGAAAGGGCAAAATGGTTCGGTCTTGTAGGTGCCGCCATGGGAATAGGAAAGATAGGAGGCCCGGCATTGGGTGGCTTGCTGGGAAGCATATCCATTGGGTTGCCATTCTATGCAACTGCCGTTTTGATATTTGTGTCAAGCGTGGCAGTTTGTTTTCTATTGCCCGAATCATTAACTCCCAACAAGCGTACAAGAAGTTTAACACTTTCCAACGTCAATACCTTTTCACATTTTAAAGAAATATTCAGACTTAAAGAGGTGAAATCTTTGCTTGCATTAGGCGTGCTGTTTTATGCAGGGCTAAGCATTTTCCAATTTAATTTCACCCTTTTTCTAAAAGATATTTATCAATGGACTCCTGCATTTATTGGCGGCATCCTCACCTCCGTTGGCATTTGTGACATCACCACCAGGGCAATCCTATTGCCTTGGTTATTGAAACATTTCAACGAGAAAAATATTGGAACAACGGGGTTAGTTATCCTCGGCATTGGCTTAGGATTAATACTGGCTAGCATTTACATCCATTCGGCGGTTATTGTATCACTTGCCGTAATCTGCATAATCTCAGGAGAGGGCTTATTTGACCCAACATACAATGGCAAATTATCGCAATCTGTAGAAGAAAGCAAACAAGGAAAACTACAGGGAGTAAACCAAAGCCTTCAGTCGGCGAATAATGTGCTTGTCCCATTAGGTGCCGCTGCCATCTATTATTTTAGTCCAAGTCTGCTATATTCAACCGCAGCCTCTGTTGTGCTGGCAGCAGCCATTATATATTCCAAATACAAACCTCCACATCAATTGTTGCAGGAATGAATATACCACAACACCTAATAAAAACCTTATGTGCATTTTCTTTATTATGAATGGTTTATGCTGGATGTGGGCCGCAAGAAAAGCCCATTTCAACAAACTGCTACTTTCCTATTCATTAAGCAATTGTAAAAATATCAGCTATACATTATGATTTGTTCCTTATAGGAAAGCAAATGTGCCGTGAAGTGAGTTTAACCAAAACAATTTGTGTTTTTAGTTTTTTTTCTCTTGATTTGCGGGGATGCACGCAGTGTATGTGTCTCGGGTGCTTCAGAGCGCTGCAAGTTCGGTATCCACCGTCAAAAGGAGTAACGTTCGATTAGAAAATAACCGCGGACTTCCGCAAGTTGCATGTTCCCAATATTGCACATGGGGTTAGAAAAAAGCGGACGTCGAAAAAAAGTCGCATAAAATGTCCAAAATTGAAACAATGAAATGTCTTCAATTGAATTTTTAAACAAATCACAATGAAACAATTCTTATTATTACTTCACGAAGACATTCAACAAATGAGTGGACTATCGCCTAAAGAAATGCAAGAAATCGCGAATGCCCATATGGCTTGGGCAAACAAACTAGCCGAGGCCGGGCACTTGATTTCAGGGGACGGACTAAAGCCAAAAGGTGTCCTCATCACCGGAAAAGAGTGCGTCGTCAAAGACGGGCCATATTTGGAGTCCAAAGAGATCATCGGGGGCTACTATTTGTTGCAAGCGGATGATTTACAAACCATTGTAGAATTGTCCAAAGAATGTCCAACGCATCTTTGGGGAGGGACTACCGAGATTCGACCCATAATGGACATGGAGGACTATGGGTAATCCCTTGCTTGAAAAGGAAGAATTAAACTACAGGGCTTTGTATGGAAAGCTGTTTTCCGCATTGTTGAGCCAGTTTGGTGCGGCTTATGTTTCTGAAATCGAAGATGCCATTCAAAATTCTTTTTTGAAATCATTGAAGATTTGGAAGCAGGGCCCCATTCCGGATAACAAGGAGAATTGGCTTTTCATCGTTGCCCGGAACGACGTCCTGAACCAAATCAAAGACAGGCAGAAGCAAAGCAATGCGATCGCCTATAAACCTGCCGAAGAAAACCAACCGGCAAACGGCCGAAACGACTTGAGGCTCCAAACCATTATATTCATTTCGTCCCTGGATACCATTTCCACCCAGGCCAAGGTGATATCGGTGCTTAAAAATATTTTTGGCTTAAGCATCTCCGAGATACACGGCAGCACTTTGCTCAATCAGGAAGCGATATACAAAAGCATCAACAGGACGAAAAAAAATATCCAACGGGAATTTAGCTCCAAGGCCGTTGACATCGGGTCTATTTCGGCAAACCGGGACACCGTCAAGATTGTGGAAGAAATCTTGTATTCCGTTTTCAATATCGGTTTTGATTCTTTCAATGAAAAGACAGCAAATATCGTGGATGAAGATTTGTGCTTGGAAGCATTCTCCCTGGCCAGGTTTTTATTCAACCAATATCAATTCGATTCCACAAGCAACTTGCTGGCCCTTTTCAGTTTTCACAGTGCGAGAATTCCGGCAAAAATAGAAAATGGCAAATTGGTCCCATTCTTTCAACAGGATCGCAATAAATGGGACAAGGAGCTGCTTCAATTGGGGTTTTCCTACCTTAAAAAGCCCGACACTGCAAGCCGGATCTATCTTGAAGCGATCATCGTCAGCAAGTATATGAGCATCCCCAATTTCACAGACAATGATTGGAAGGATATTGTGGGTTTATACGAAATGATGCAGCACGTATCAGAGTCACCCATTGTGAAATTGAACTATTGTTTTTGTCTGGGCAAAATTGGTGAAACCGAACAAGCCTTGAGGATTCTTTCGGAAATTGAAAAAGAATTGCCAAACGAGCATACTTATTTCAACCTGGTCAAAGCAAAACTGTTGAAAGAGACAAACCCGGAAGAATCAGACAAATTAGTCAGTTCCGTTATGAATAATTTGGGCCAAAAAATAAGAAGGGAATATTTGCTGGAAAACGGATGGATACATTTCTAAGACACAGGGCCCTCATCAAAAATTAGCTTTTAGGGAAATCGGAATTTAAGCAAGGGGAATAATTTGTTGCCTACGTTTGCATAAGCCAATCATTACCTTGACCGTGTATATGCCAAATTCCCAACCGCTTGAATTTGTGAGATAATGAAGATTTATTCTTTGCGCTCGAGCGACCAGCCGGCAGACGAAGGCGTTTTGCCATCGGCTGAAGAAACAAAAAAGTTTGGAATGACAATCATAAAGCTGCCAAACACCATCCATAATGATATGGACGACCATGCAAAGGAACGACAAAGAAAGGAAATCCAAAACTACGTATTGAATTTTTTAAACGACTAAAGGAAAAAACAAATGAAGGGAATAAATTTAGTTAGACTGATAATCTTTTACTTGACAGCAATTGCCGTGTCGAATATCTTTCGGTTTGATGTCTTTCATTTTCAAACCATAATTGAAAGTTTGCCTACATGGACAATGATATTTTATAGCCCGATTCAAGCTATCGGGGTGTTGCTTGGTGCATTAATAGCCCTGAAATGGTTGCAAAAAGAAAAAAAGCTTGACGTTTCAGCTTTTGGAACTTCGATAAAATGGAGTGTCGCAATGAGCATAATCCCTGTTCTGCTTTTACTCATCATCGGAGTAGATAACAAGCAAGGGGAGAATACCCATTACTTTGGCCTGGTAGCCGGACTATCCACCTTTATCTATTGCTTTTTCGAAGAAATTGGCTGGCGCGGATACTTAGAACAGGAATTGAAAGGTATGGCAGAATTAAAAAGGGTCTTGGTTATTGCAAGCTTGTGGTATCTCTGGCATTTGTCATTTTTGAGAAATCCTGATTTAATCCAGAACGTACTCTTTTTTGGATGGCTCATACTGGGAAGCTGGGGATTCGGAAAGATAATCAAGCTGACGAAATCGTTGTTTGCTGCAACTTGCGTCCATATGGCTATCAATATTTTACTGTTTAACGGATTCATAAAAGAAGGGCTTGGCGGTCTTGACAAGATTGTGATTCTGGGCATCCTTGCTTTAACATGGATACCGATCCTCATAATATGGAAAAGAGAAAAACGACTGCTCACAAATCTACAAAATAAATGAAATAGCGGCAAGTTATTCGGTTCTTTAAGATTTAATTGATAATTTGCGCACCATTAAAATGGATAATTATGAACACCATAACAACCAAGGGAACCAAATTCGTTTTTTCCTCTTTATTTATTTTCTTTTGGGCAATCAATTTGTTTGCTCAAAACAGTGACAGCCAAGCCATCAAGTCCGTTTTGTCAAGGGATAGCTTGTTTTGGCTTGCCTACAACACTTGTGATACTGCAAGTATAGGAGATTTTTACACGGATGACGTGGAGTTTTCCATCCTATTTACAGACCCTACTGCCATATATTCAAAATATTTTAACTGCCTTCTTTAGGAATTCAAGGCAAGTGCATTGATTTTAGCTGCGACGTAGCTAAAAGATACGCCGAACGACCTGAGGGCAGCCTACGCTCAACATGGTATTGTCCCGTTGGCTTTGTAGGTGCATTCGGTGTCCTAGTTGGCGAAGTCGGATTGCAATTAACAATCAGAGACAGCTAAATCCGGTGAAACGGATTGGATCGGATTAACTAATGGAATCAGAGCTTATTCTAACGTTTGAAAAAATATGAGGTAAATATGTATATGCAACTTTTAAAACTTTAGTATAATGAAAAGGATCAAATATCAATCTGCATTGTTATGTCTATTGGTAATGTGCGGGCTAAACTTGTCTGCACAAATGGTTGGACAACAATTGAACAGCCTTTTTAATAAGCTGGATAGTCAACACGTACTTAACGGGAATGTGTTGATTGCAGAAAAAGGCAAAATCATCTTTCAGAGATCTTTGGGCTATGCCAATTTGGAACAGCAAAAGCAAAATACTGACCATTCCCGTTTCCAGATTGGTTCGGTTTCCAAGACTTTTACTGCTGTGGCAATATTTCAGTTGGAAGAACACGGTA
>DBTT01000020.1:101129-129594 GCA_002307185.1 Bacteroidales bacterium UBA1309 | reverse complement strand
GTACCCGGGACATGCGGGGGACGGGAGGAAAAATGGTTCGCCTTCTGTACGACTAATTCTAGGGGTAAACGGAAAGGAAGCCTGCGCAACAAATCGATTGTGCAGGCTTCCTTTCATGCGCTAGTGGCTACTGTTTATTTCAGAACAATCTCCTCTTTCCTTATTTTCAAATCACAGTATTGGCAGCGTAATTCTAAATTGTCGTGGTTTACCACCTCGAATCGAGTTTTCATGGGTTCGTTGTTGGTGATACATTTCGGATTGTTGCATTTCACGATGTCTTCTATTGTATTGGGCAAACTCAGTTGTTTCTTTTCAATGACCTGATAGTCCCGAATAATGTTTAAAACCGCCTTTGGGGCAATAATGGCAATCTTGTTGATTTCATTGTCTTCGAAAAATTTGTCAGTAATTTTGATGATGCCTTTTGTTCCCATTTTTTTACTTTCCAAGTTGCTACCAATCGTAATTGGTTGTTGCACATTTTGCAAGTTGAGTAAAGAAACTACTTTGAAAAGTACATCGGAAGGTATGTGATCGATAGCTGTTCCATTGCAAAGAGCTGCTACTTGTAATAATTCTTTTCTTTTGGTTGGCATAATCGTTCTTATTCTACGTTAATATTCAAAACATCGCAAATCACGGCTTCGCGTGTGTACATACCATTTTTGGCTTGTTGAAAATAATAAGCCTTTGGACTGTCATCCACATCTTGTTGAATCTCATTGACGCGAGGAAGCGGATGAAGAATTTTCATGTTCTGCTTCGAATTTTCAATCATGCTTCTGCGCAGGATATACACATTTTTCACTTTTTCGTATTCCATCAAATCGGTGAAGCGCTCGCGCTGCACACGGGTCATGTAGAGAATATCGCACTGATCGATAACATCTTCCGTAAAGTCTGAATATTCTGTATATTTGATGGCATGTTCATCGCAAAATGTCTTGTAGATTTCGGGCAATTTCAACTCATCGGGAGCAACGAAATTGAACGTTGGGTTGAAGTGCGAGATTCCTATAATGAGTGAGTGGACAGTTCGTCCATATTTCAAATCGCCCACAATGTTGATTGTAAGGTTATCGAGCGTTCCTTGCGTTTTGTAGATGGAGTACAAGTCGAGCATTGTCTGGGTTGGATGCTGATTGGCCCCATCGCCTGCATTGATAATCGGTACTTCTGAGATTTCAGAAGCATAACGGGCTGCACCTTCCAAAAAATGGCGCATAATGATCAGGTCGGCATAGTTGCTTACCATCGCAATGGTGTCTTTCAGGGTTTCCCCTTTTGACGAACTCGTGGTGGCTGCATCCGAAAAGCCGATGACTTTTCCTCCTAGGCGATTTATTGCTGTTTCGAAACTCAAGCGTGTGCGTGTGGATGGCTCGAAAAAGAGGGTGGCACAGATTTTCCCGTCCAGATATTTTCTATTTGGATTTTGATCGAACTTCTTAGCCAAATGAAGAATTCGTAGAATGTCTTCCTTGGTGTAATCTGTGATCGAGACTAAACTTTTTTTACTACTCATAATTGTGTTGTAAAACTATTTCAGAAAATGTTGAATCATATCAAAAAAATCCCCGAAAGAAAAACTCCTTCCGAGGATATGTTTTTATGTCGATTGTCGATAATGGCAAGCAACAAGCTTCATATTAAGGTTATAGTTATGTCGGATACCAGAATCGGACATGCTTTTTTAGCTATTAATTAATGTGATATGTAACAAAGGTAGAGTATTTTTATAAAATAATCGGCTTTTTGTCGAAAAATTATATTGTATTTTTTGAAGTGCTGATTGAGTGCTTGTTCATTAAAAATCTATTTTTAGTACTTGTACAAGCGGTTGGTGATTTCCTCATAAAGTTTTGCTGTTTTCCCAAAGATGCCTAAATTTGTTTTTCTTTCTCAGTAAATAATTTATGACAGAAGCTCGCGAAATATTTTCACTTTTCGAACTCAACCAGGCCGTTCGGGAAGCCGTCAAGTTGCAGTTGCCCAACCGCTACTGGATTCGTGCGGAACTGAGCGAAGTGCATCCCAACCGCAACGGGCATTGCTATCTCGAATTTATAGAAAAGGATGATTCGAACCGGCAGATTATTGCCAAATCGCGCGGTATTATTTTTGCAAACACCTTTGTGTTGTTGAAATCTTATTTTGAAGAACAAACCGGAACGGCTTTCACGGCGGGTATTAAGGTGCTGGTGAGTGTGAGTGTGGATTTCAGTGAGGTATATAGCATTAGTTTGCGTGTGTGGGACATCGATCCCAATTTCACCTTGGGTGATATGGCACGCAAACGGGCGGAAATTATCAGGCGGCTGGAGCAAGAAGGTGTGCTGAATCTGAACAAGGAATTGGAAATACCTTCCGTCTGCCAACGGATTGCCGTGATTTCATCAGCCACGGCAGCGGGTTATGGCGATTTTTGTAACCAATTGGAAAACAATGCTTACGGATTTGTTTTCTACACCAAGCTCTTTCCGTCTATCATGCAAGGAGAACGCACAGAGGCTTCTATTATTGAAGCTTTGGAAAAAATATATGTTCATGCCGATTTGTTTGATGTGGTGGTGCTGATTCGGGGAGGCGGTGCCACCTCTGATCTCAATTCGTTTGACTCGTATCTTTTGGCGGCCAATTGTGCGCAATTTCCATTGCCTATTATTTCGGGAATAGGCCATGAAAGGGACGAAACGGTGATTGACCACGTGGCGCACACCCGTGTGAAAACGCCAACTGCTGCCGCGGCTTTGCTGATTGAACAGCAAGCCCGCACTCTTGGCGAATTGGAATTCCTCCAACGGGGAATTGCCCATCGAATCCAGTCGCTTCAGCAGCAAAGACATGCCTTGTTCGAAAATATTTGCCAACGCTTGATTTTTATCGCTAATTTCAAGACAAAAACCATGCTCTCCAATTTGGAAACCATCCGCACATCGTTTGCGGTGGCGGTGAGCCGTTTTTCAACAGGCAAAAAACACGAACTGTCCATGATGGAGCAATACATACAGTTGGTTTCGCCCCAAAATATACTAAAAAAAGGATATGCTTTGGTTTTGAAAAACAACAAGATTGTGAAAAGCGTGAATGGAATTCAAGTGGGTGACGACTTGCAGGTGCGGATGGCAGATGGAAGTGTGGATGTGAAGAGCATAAAAAAATAAGAATAATGAAGGATTATTGGCTAAAAAAGAGATAAATGGCTAAAAAAGAAAAATCATACAACGAATCGGTTGTCGAATTGAAATCGATCCTGGCTCGTATCGAAAAAGAAGAAATGGATGTGGACGACCTTTCGGCAGAAGTGAAGAAGGCATCGGAACTGATTGCGCTATGTAGAGGAAAACTCTTCAAGGCCGATGAAGAACTGAAAAACGTACTCAAAGACTTGGAGCATGAATGACAAGCACGTAATCATAGTGGCTGGAGGAAAAGGCTTGCGCATGGGGACCGATATTCCCAAGCAATTTCTCCCCATTGGAGGAAAACCCGTCCTGATGTGGAGTATCGAAGCCTTCGTGAAATACAGGCCCGATATTCACATCGTCTTGGTGTTGCCGGAAAGTTTCCTTGATTATTGGTCGGAGCTTTGTGCCGAATACCATTTTGTTGTTGCCCACGAGATTGCCTTTGGTGGAGAAACCCGTTTTCATTCTGTGAAAAATGGTTTGGAGAAAATCCATTCCGGCTATGTTGCCGTGCACGATGGGGCACGTCCTTTTGCCTCCGAAAAACTGATTGCTTCCTGCTTTGGCGATGCCGAAAAATGCCAGGCCACAATTCCCGTTGTCCCGATCACTGACAGTTGCCGGATACTCGAACCGAATGGAGGCAGTCGTATTCTGGACAGGAGCTGCTTGCGCTTGGTGCAAACGCCACAGGTTTTCTCCGTGGATTTGCTAAAAAAGGCTTACAGTACCCCTTTTCAACATATCTTCACGGATGATGCTTCGGTGGTAGAATATTGGGGACATCAAATTAGCCTGGTGGAGGGCGAGACAAACAATATAAAAATAACCAATCCTATAGACTTGAAGATGGGAGAGTGGATCTTGGGTGGATGATGGGAACTAAACAAAGGAACTGATATGCAGAATAATAAACCTTTACACCTGAAAATTATACCATTGCTATGTTTCTTGTTATTATTGTTTGGGTGGGCTCAGGAAAAGGATGGTAGCAAATTTGAATGATATTCTTAAATCATATTCTCTTGTTGTAGAAAAAGTGGATTATGAAAATATTTATGACGTGGCTTGCAAGGACTTGCTTTATGGGTTAAAATTAGAAACAGATGCATCGAAAATTCCACCTTATGTTCGGATGCCTATTATCTATATTTATGTGAAGCGAATAGGTGAGTGATTGTTGCTCTAATTAATTTTCAAAAAAAGGAGGTAAAAAACCTCCCGGCTGTCACCTCCTTCAATTCCAATAAAAACTCTATTTGATTCAAATCAATTTGAAAAATCCAATTCTCCATTTACCGGATTGGCATCCACCACAATCGGCACTGCGCGGTCGATGGTTTGAGCCAATAGCTTCTTCGACAAGTTGTCGAGCACAAGCCGTTGGATCACCCGCTTCACAGGGCGAGCGCCAAATTCAGGGTCATAACCCAATTCCGCAATCTTGCTGATGGCTTTGTCCGAAAATTCAAGCGTCACTCCATTGCCTTCGAGCATTTTCACGATGCCGCCTAACTGGATGCGAACCACTTGTTCGATATTGCTTTGAGTCAATGGCTCGAACATGATGATTTCGTCGATACGGTTCAATAATTCGGGACGAATGGTTGATTTCAGGATGCTCAGCACCTCGTTTTTGGTCTTTTCCACCAGCGAATCGTGGTTGGCGTCAGTCATGTGCGAGAAATTTTCCCGGATCAACTGCGAGCCCATGTTGGATGTCATAATGATAATCGTATTCTTGAAATTCACCATACGGCCCTTGTTGTCGGTCAGCCTTCCGTCGTCTAACACTTGCAATAGCACGTTGAACACATCGGGATGTGCTTTCTCGATTTCGTCGAACAGCACCACCGAATACGGTTTCCTGCGGATAGCTTCGGTCAATTGGCCGCCTTCGTCGTAACCGACATATCCGGGAGGTGCTCCGATCAGACGAGTTGCACTGAATTTCTCTTGATACTCGCTCATGTCGATACGGGTCATCATGTTTTCGTCGTCGAAGAGAAATTCGGCTAGGGCTTTTGCCAGTTCCGTTTTCCCGACACCAGTAGTCCCCAGAAAAATGAACGAACCAATCGGACGTTTTGGGTCTTGTAAGCCAGCGCGGCTTCGGCGGATGGCGTTCGAAATGGCCGTGATTGCCTCTTCCTGACCCACCACACGCTTGTGGAGTTCGTCTTCGAGATTAAGCAACTTGTCCCGTTCGCTTTGCAGCATCTTGTTGACGGGGATGCCGGTCCAACGCGACACCACGTCGGCAATGTCCACGGCGGATACTTCTTCCTTTATCATGGCATTGCCCTTCTGCATGCTGTGAAGTTGTTCTTGTAACTTCACGATTTGGTCTTCCAATTCCTTCAGCTTTCCGTAGCGCAATTCGGCCACTTTTCCGTAATCACCCTCGCGTTCGGCTTTGTCGGCTTCGAACTTCACATTCTCAATCTCCTGTTTATTTTGCTGGATGCGGTTGATGACCTCCTTTTCGGATTGCCATTTGGCCTTCATATCCTTTTCTTCTTCTTTCAATCGACTGATTTGTTCCGCCAATCGGGCTTCTTTGTCCTTGTCTTTTTCCCGGCGGATGGCTTCCCGTTCGATCTCCAACTGGGCGATGCGTCGGCTTTTTTCGTCCAACTCCTCCGGAACAGAATCTACTTCCATACGAAGTTTGGCTGCAGCTTCGTCCATCAAGTCGATGGCCTTATCGGGCAAAAAACGGTCGGTGATGTACCGGCTCGAAAGCTGCACGGAAGCAATGATGGCCTCGTCCATAATCCGAACCTTGTGGTGGTTTTCGTATTTTTCCTTCAACCCACGCAAGATGGAAATGGCATCCAGTTCGCTTGGCTCATCCACCGTGACTGTTTGGAAACGGCGTTCAAGCGCCTTGTCCTTTTCGAAATATTTTTGGTATTCGTTCAATGTTGTTGCACCGATAGCGCGCAATTCTCCACGAGCCAAAGCCGGCTTCAGGATGTTGGCGGCATCCATTGCCCCTTCACTTTTTCCGGCACCCACCAGGGTGTGTATTTCATCGATGAAAAGAATGATTTCCCCTTCGGCTTTGGTCACTTCGCTCACCACCGATTTGAGCCGTTCTTCAAATTCACCTTTGTATTTGGCCCCTGCAATCAAAGCACCCATGTCTAAGGAATAAATTTGCTTGCTCCGCAAGTTTTCCGGTACGTCGCCACGCATGATCCGTTGGGCCAAGCCTTCGGCGATGGCTGTTTTTCCGACACCCGGTTCGCCAATCAGGATCGGATTGTTTTTGGTGCGCCGGCTCAGGATTTGCAACACACGTCGGATCTCTTCGTCACGGCCAATCACTGGATCCAGCTTGCCTTCGTGTGCCCGTTTGGTGAGGTTGATGGCAAATTTTTCCAACGATTGGTAGGTATCCTCGGCACTTTGGCTGGTCACTTTTTCTCCTTTGCGCAATTCGTTGATGGCAGCGGTGAGGTCTTTTTCATTGATTCCTGCATCTTTCAGCATTTGTGAAGCCGTGCTTTTTTCTGCCAAAATTCCAAGCAAGATGTGTTCGATGGAAACATATTGGTCGCCCATCTTTTTGGCAAAATCTTCTGCCTTCGAGAAAGCCGCATTTGCTTCGCGGCTCAATTGAGGTTCACCTCCGCTCACATGCGGGTACGACTCAATCTGCTTTTCAAGCAAGGAAACAAGGTATTGAGGATTTGCTCCTAATTTTTGAAATAGGAAATTTACCACGTTTTCACCTGTCAGAATTGCAGCAAGAAGCACGTGGGCAGGTTCGATAACTTGCTGGTTTTTCTCCTTTACAATCTCAATCGCCTTTTGGATAGCTTCTTGAGATTTTATTGTATAATTATTGAAATTCATATATTTAGTGTTTTAGCTTTACTGTTTGTTTTCCTTCTGTTGTGCAAAAGATTTGCCAAAGATGCTTTGGTGACAAATTGGCAGTTTGTTCTCGGCTGTTTACCTTCCTCAAGACTACAAAATAACGGCCGGCACTCTATTTTGCAATTTCTGCTTGCAATCTTGAGCCGCCACGGGGAGTTTTTCATCCAAATACCTTTGTCCTTTTTAAACAATGACGTACCTTTGGGAAAATTTTTTCGACTTATTGTTATTTTAAGTATCAAAGGATAAGAAATGGATAAAACAGAATCAGATTGTCGGCAGGAAAGCTTTTCGACACGCGTGATTGCCGAGCAGTTTAAGAAAAAAGATATTCACGGTGCTATCAGCATGCCTATTTACCGCAATGCAGCTTTCGAATTTGCTGATTCAGAAAGCATTGCAGCCGCTTTCCAGTACAAAGAAGAGGTAGCCTCCCACACGTACTCGCGCATCACCAACCCAACGGTGGAAAACTTGGAGCGTAAAATGAAAGCTGCTTCCGGAGCACAAAACGTTCAAGCTGTAGCCTCCGGGATGGCGGCAATCTCCAACACATTGATGACCATTGTTTGGTCGGGCTGCAACGTGGTTTCCTCGCCTCATTTGTTTGGCAACACTTTCTCTTTCTTTAAATTTACCCTTTCTTTTTTGGGCGTGGAGGTTCGTTTTGTCAATACTGACAATTTGGAAGAAATTGAAGCTGCAATTGACCAGAATACAGTTGGCTTCTTTTGCGAATTGATCACCAATCCCAATATGGAAATAGCAGACTTGGAAAAAATCTCACCCCTATTGAAGGCCAAAGACGTGCCTATGATTGTGGATTCCACGATTGTGCCTTGGTGTGGTTTTTCGGCATCAAAATTCGGAGCAGACATCGAAATTGTTTCTACAACAAAATATATTTCGGGAGGAGCCACCAGCCTTGGCGGCGCCATCCTCGATTATGGGACATTCAATTGGCGCAAGAATAAAGTATTGGGCATGTACTCCAAATCGCCGGAAATGTCCCAGTTCTCTTTTCGCTTGAAGCGTGAAATTGCCCGTAACTTTGGTGCTTGCATGGATCCGGATGTGGCTTATATGCAATCGCTTGGAATGGAAACATTGGAACTTCGGTTCAAGGCTGTTTCGGATGCTGCGTATGAAATCGCCAGTTTTCTGGAAGCTCAACCCGAAGTAAAAAAGGTGGGGTACACCGCTTTGGAATCATCTCGTTACAAGGCAATCTCAGACAAGATGTTCACGACGAATCCGGGTGCTATGCTTACCTTCAATTTGGAATCTTTGGAAAAATGTTACCAGTTGATGGATCAATTAAAGCTTGTTCGCCGTGCTACTAATTTGTTCGATAACAAGACCTTGATTATTCATCCTTATTCTACGATCTACGGAACATTCTCCAAGGAAATGAAAGACAAGATGGGCATCGAGGACAACTTGCTACGCCTTTCCGTTGGCTTGGAAGGGGTGGAAGATCTCAAAAGTGATTTACGCCAAGCTTTGGATAAATTATAAAAAAAACAATCGTTGCTTGCATTTTCTGATAGTGAGAATTCATCTCTGCGAAAAATCCCTGCATGTAAAAATACAATTCCACGCAAAGGCGCAAAGGAAAAATTACGCAAAGGGTGCAGAGTATTTTAATCTCCTCGCCCTCTGCGTGAGATAATTTCTGTTTCAAGCAAAGCTCATAAAGAGAAAGAGAAGATCTCTCCTTGCGTGAAATGAAAAACTTTTCAAAATTTATCGGTTCACATTTTTTCTTTTGCTATCTTGCCTCTTAAAATATCAAGCTAAATGAAAATCCACCTCACTTTACACTGCTCTACTCAATGGGGTCAAACCGTATTTGTTTGTCCTTTGCGAAAACAGGCTGAGCCAATGGAGCTTGCTTGTATTGCTCCGGGAATTTGGTCCGCAGAAATATCCGGTTTGAGCAGAACATATTCCTACCAGATTTGGGAAAATGGACATATTGTTTTGCAGGAACAAGTGGCTAAACATTCGCTTCCAGAAATTGGTCTTGCAAATGATGTGGCAATTGTGGATTTTTGGAACAATGCTGTTGTTCCCTCTTACCTCCAAACATCGGCGTTCAGCCAAAGCTTTTTCAGGCAAAATATTCAGGCCAAGCCCCAAATAGTGTTTTCGGATACAACTCTTTTCCGTGTGGAGTTGCTTTTCTTATCATCCATCCAAGAATTGATTCTTTGTGGAAATGACGATGTCCTTGGAAATTGGAAAGGTGAGCCTGCACCTCGTTTTCTACCAGTGGCTTACGGCGAGTGGTGGTTGCCTTTGCACACCGAACTCTTGTCAGAGGATACGGAATATAAATTGGCGATTTATGATAAAAGCAGAAAAGAGATAGTTCGTTGGGAAAGTGGAGCGAATCGCCGATTGGCAACAGGCCTATCGGGAGGTGTTCGTGTTCTAAATTTGGATGCTTCCGACCTTCAAATGCCTTTCAAGGCAAGCGGGGTAGCTATTCCTGTGTTTTCATTACGTTCGGAAGAAAACTATGGAGTGGGGGATTTCCTGTCCTTGAAGAAAATGGTGGATTGGGCGGCAATCACCGGGCAAAAGATCATTCAAATTCTACCCATCAACGACACCACAAACAACCATACTTGGCGAGATTCGTATCCTTACAATGCCATTTCTATCTACGCCCTCCATCCGGTTTATTTGGGATTGGAAGAATTTCCGTTGAAAGATAAGGCTAAGAACCGTGAATACCGTCAACAAGGAAAGCATCTTAACAGTCTTTCCAATGTGGATTACGAACAGGTGATTGCCTTGAAAAGGAACTATATTGATGATTTATTTATTGAAATCGGCGACAGGATTCTTGCCACGGAAGATTTTAGCAAGTTTGTAGAAAGAAACCAAGAATGGCTTTTCCCGTATGCTTGCTATTCGGCTCTTCGGGATTTGAATAAATGCTCTGATTCCCAAAAATGGCCTGAATTTTCCATATACAACGCTTTGGAATTAGAAGATTGGGTAGAAAATCAACCCGGGATAAAAAGGGAAAAAGATAAAATCTATTTCATTCAATACCTCCTGGACAAGCAGCTTTCCGATGTCCGAGACTATGCCCATTCCCACGGGGTGATTCTCAAGGGAGACATTCCTATTGGAGTGAATCCCTACAGCGTGGATGCTTGGACCGATCCGCAACTCTTTAATCTCGATACGCAGACTGGTGCGCCGCCCGACGACTTTGCCGTGTTGGGGCAGAATTGGGGATTTCCCACTTACAATTGGGGAGAAATGGCCAAAGACGGTTATGCTTGGTGGAAAAAACGTTTCTCCAAAATGGCCGATTACTTTGATGCTTACCGCATCGACCACATTTTGGGATTCTTCCGGATATGGGAAATTCCCCGTTCGGCTGTTCATGCTTTGTTGGGACATTTTAGCCCCGCGCTTCCGTTCTCGAAAGAGGAGATCGAGGCCTCTGGTTTTCGCTTCGATCAAGAGTCCATGACTTGTCCTTCCATGCTTGAAGAAGATGCCAAAAGTTTGTTTGGCGAGAATTTGCAGAAAGCTTTTGATCTTTTTCTAAATAAGCGGGGGGAACTCCTTTACTTACAATCTGACTTTGCTACCCAAGCTCAAATTGAAGCTTACTTTTCGAATAGAAACTCCGACGCAGAGCAAGCTTTGAAAGAACAGCTTTTGCTGTTTGGCGATGAAGTCTTGTTTATCCGTGACAAACGGCAGCCAGACAAGTTTCATCCCCGCATTTCTGCTTATCTGAGCAAACGCTTCTCTGCCTTGGATAAAGGTCAGCAGTCGGCATTTGCGAGCCTTTATGAAGATTTCTACTATCACCGTCACAACGACTTTTGGAAGACCGAATCGCTTAAAAAACTGCCCGAACTGCTTCATGCCACGGGCATGTTGACTTGTGGCGAAGATTTGGGTATGATTCCAGCCTGTGTTCCCCAAGTGATGGAAGAACTAGACATTTTAAGTCTTGTGATAGAGCGCATGCCCAAATCCCCGAATGTGGCTTTTGAGCCTTTGTCCAAAATTCCATCCTTGAGCGTGTGCACCACTTCGACACACGATATGTCGCCGATTCGGTTGTGGTGGACGGAAGACGGAGGGCTTACCCAGCGTTATTTCAATGAAGTGCTCTGGAAGTCGGGAAATGCTCCCCGGGAATGTCAGGTTGAGCTTTGCGAACAAATCCTTGTCAATCATTTAGCGTCTCCTGCCATGTTGGTCATACTCCCATTGCAGGATTGGATGTCTATTGATGAACAATGGCGGCAACGTCCGGCGGCGGAGGAACGCATCAATGTTCCCGCCAATCCCAACCATTATTGGCGTTACCGGATGCATTGGACATTGGAGCATTTGTTGGAAAATGAAATGTGCAATAAACACATTCGCCGGCTGGCTGATGCACGGTTTTCCTTTTGATAATTTTTGAGTTAGAAGCACATCCTTTTATGGCTTTTATTGATTTTTACCCCCAATTTTTTCGGTGTAATGCCTCCTCGTACCTATATTTAGGTAGCTTAATCTTCACATTTCATCCTTTTTAGGGATTGTAGGCATTACAATGCCTCTCTATTTTTGTACCTATAGAGAAGATCTCCAAAATCCAGAATCTGAATGATAAAAGATATGGTTGTATTCTCATTTTTTTAGTTGTCTAAGTGTTTTAAATTAACTTTTTTATGTTAAGAATAGCATATGTAGTGATTGCGCTTTTCGCACTCACCCTTCCTTCCTTTGCCCAAAAAAAAGTAAAAGCAAAAGTGATCGGGATGGTGAAAACATCCGATGGAAAACCTGCCGAAAATATTACAGTTCGCTTTGCAAATACCTCTTATGGAGATATAACCGATATTAGCGGTCATTTTCAATTTGAAGCGCCAGCCGGAGAATACACGATGGAAGTATATTCTATTTCTGCTCACAAAAAGATTGCGGCAGTAACGATAAAATCGGATGTTGTTAATAAATTTTATGATTTATCTATTCTGGAAAACAAAAATCAGCTGACTGAAGTCGTTGTTACAGGTCAATTTGCTCCCCAATCCATCCAGAACTCAATCTATAAAGTAAAGGTGATAACTGCCAAGCAGATTCAAGAGAAAGCCGCAACCAGTCTCCCGAATTTGTTAAATACAGAATTAGGAATCCGCTTGTCCAACGACATGGCTTTGGGTGAAACAGATTTTGAATTGATGGGTATGAGCGGCAACAACGTGAAGGTGCTATTGGACGGGGTGCCGCTGATTGACCGATTGAGCAATAAGCAAAGTCTTAGCCAGATAGATATTAATATCATCGACCGCATAGAGATCATCGAAGGCCCTATGTCGGTGGTTTACGGCACAGATGCATTGGCGGGTGTCATCAATGTCATAACCAAGAGAAGTGTTCCAAACGGTATAGGTTCGCATCTCTCATTGAAAGTCCGCTTGCAAGAAGAGAGCGTTGGCGACGAATACCATTTCTTGGAGAAGGAAGGGGCACACAATCAAGGTGTCAGCGGAAGATACACCTTAGGTAACGGACTTTATATCGGAGGGAGCTTCACCAACAACCGTTTTGATGGATGGCAAGGAGATTCCACTGGACGCAAAAAAGAATGGCAGTCTAAAACGCAATACATCAGCGGTGGACAAATAGGAATAACAAAAGCCAATTATAGCTTGTCTTACCGTATGGATTACCTGAACGAAAATCTACTGACGGAAGCCGATATCAATGCGGTGACTTATACCACTTCCGACAAAGAGTTTATAGTGAATCGCTACACGCATCAATTCCTCGGCGACTGGAAAACGACTACTAAATTGCATTTTTCATTGGCTGGATCTTACCAAGATTATTCACGTCGGACACGAACATCTAACATCGATCTGAGTACAGGTAAAAAAACTCTTTCGATGAATACCGGAGAGCAGGACAAAACCACGTTTGACTCTTGGTTTGGGCGAGTGATGGCTGTGTGGGATGCCTTGCCTAACTTAAAGATTCAGCCTGGCGTCGAGGTTAAGTCCGACAAGGGGGCTGGCGATCGTCTTCCCGGAACACACAACATTACGGATGGTGCCTTTTTTCTGTCTGCCGAATATAAACCTTTCGAATGGTTGGCCTTAAGACCAGGATTCCGTTCCTCAATCAACTCGGTGTATGATGCGCCGCTTGCTGTCCCGGCGATCAACATCAAGGCCTCCCTGAGCAAAAATGTGGATTGGAGGATTTCTTATGCCAGAGGGTTTCGTGCTCCCACTTTGCAGGAGTTGTACTATTCCTTTCATGACTCTAACCACAACATCGATGGGAATCCTGATTTGAAAGCCGAATATTCAAATAGCTACCAAACTACATTCACTTGGCGTTCTATCCATGAAGAATCCCTGCGGGTTACATCTCATCTGACTGGCTTTTACAATGATTTCAGAAACCGGATTTCATTGGTGGAATCGTCCGTAAACACAGGGTATAATATTTATGAAAATATTGACAGGTACAAGACCATCGGGACTACATTGGAAAACATCCTCTATTGGCAGACACTGAAGTCTTCGCTAAACTTCTCCTACATTGGTCGCTACAATAAGTATTCTGCGGATGCAACCTACGCTGACCAAAATCCCACCGAATTTCGCTATTCCACCGAAATTGCAGCGTCTATTAGTTACGAATGGAAAAAAGTAGCCACACTGAGTGCCTTCTACAAATTTACAGGAAAGCGCAAAGAATATTATGTGGATAGTGATGACAAGTTGGTCTTGCTTGGAATGAGCAGCTATAACTGGGCGGACATCACCATTTCGCGGCCAGTGGGTCAACACCTTGTTGCTTCTGCCGGGGTGAAAAATATTTTCGGCATCACCACGGTGACAAACACCAGTACTAGCGAAAGTGCACACAGCAGTGGAAACGGCACCAGTCAGATGGGATGCGGACGTTCCTACTTTGTTGGGCTAAGCTTTAATTTAGATAAATAAAAATTTCTTTATTTCTCAAGAAAAAGGGACATCAATCAAATATCAACCAGAAAAGAAGATGAAACAAAAATATTTATTAGGCTTATTATTAGCAACTTTGCTGGGTTTTTCCTCCTCCTGCAAAGAAACTGATCCACCCTATCCCGACAATACGGTCAACTTCTCGGCCAGCACATTGGGGTTTGGAGAATCGGATTCGGTGAAGACCTTTACAGTAAATCTCGATTATGCCCAAACGTACGACGCCACTGTCACCATTGGAGTTACGGCCATCGGTGTGGAATTTGGAACCGATTTCTCGCTAAGCCCCACCATGGCAAACAATGTGATCACCGCAACCATTGAGGCCGGGAATACATCAGACACGATTACCGTCACCAGATTGGCTGAATTCCTGGAAGGCTCGGAAATGATCACTTTCTCTATTCTTTCGGTTGCCGGCACTGCAACGTATGGCCCGTTGGCCATTGGCAGCGCAGACTCCTCGACATTGTCTTTCAGTGCGATTGTTTCGGAAGGGTCAAGCATGACCTTGCAAGGTGGTGCGGGAGGATCGAATGCGGCCAATTCGGTGTTTGTTGATTTCAGCAACAACGAACAGACAGCCGTTGAACGAACATCTTGGAATCTTGGCTTTTACAATGGAAGCACGTTTGCCGTGAAACTGAATAATACATTGCCAACGACAGCGGTAGCTGCAAGCATTGGCATTTCCGATGTGGTTTCTACTGCAGATTCGGCCACCTACATGGCGGAACTTACATTAAATTACAGCGACAAATTTGCCTATTTAGACGATTTATCAGGCGACATTTCGGGAACCGTTATCAACAAGCAAGACCAGGTCTATTTAGTGAATTTTGTTGGTGTCGTGCCCCAATTGTACAAGGTGAAAGTGAGCCTGAAAGATACCGACACCTACACCGTGCAATATGCTCCCAGCTATAGTTCTACGGTACAAAGCATCGATGTGCCGAAAGATACAGCCTACAATTATACCTATGTCTCCTTTGCCTCCAATTCCATTGTTTCGGTGGAACCCAAGGCGGCCAAATGGGATATTGAATGGACGAAAGCCATTTATAAAACATCGGGTATTCCTTACATGTTTTCGGATTTGGTGTTTATCAACACTTTGGGAGGAACTACTGCCGCCGAGGTGCTTACCTCGGTGGTGTCTTATGCCGATTTTAGTTTGTCGAATTTATCGGACATCACCTTTTCTTCGGACATAGATGTTATTGGTAGTAACTGGCGTTCGACCACCAGTACAGGAGTAAAAGCCGATCGCTTCTACGTGGTAAAAGACCCTGCCGGAAATGTCTATAAGCTACGCTTCCTGAAAATGGGTGTAAACTCTGATGGAGGCACCCGCGGGTATCCCCAAATTGAATACGCATTAGTTGAATGATTTATATGGTTGTGGGTAGGGCAATATTTCCCCCCACAATCACTCGCCCAATATTATTTATATTACCTAATTTATTAACTAGTAGAAACAAGAATATGAAAAAAAGTTTATCCATTCTATGTTTGCTTGCCTGCACCCTGTTTGCATCGGCGGAAGAAAAAGAATTGAGCCTTTCTCTGGGGGCAAGCTATGCCAACCAGGTGTTCGTGAAGCTTGGTACGGATAGTGTTACCACCATTGCTGCATCAGCTTGGGATGTGATGTTCAATAGGACAAGTTCCTATTCTTTTGATGTTCGCGTGAACGATGCAAGGATGCAAGTCTATCAAGTGTCTAATAACTACAATTCATCCGTGACTACTGCTCAATGGGATAGCGTTGACATCAGTGATCAGACCGCTTGGACGCAGCTCTACAACAACGACTCAGTATGGGCAGAGGGAGCTTTTGGCAACATGACTATTCCTAGCGGAACTTCTGGCTATCCTCAAGGCTGGGGTTATTACGACCTAAATACCCATCATATATTGGGTTCTGCCGTGTTTGTCTTGAAATATACGACAGGGATTTACAGGAAGTTTAAAATTGATGATTTCTACGGAGGATACACCATCAGCTATTCCACTTGGGATGCCACCAACTCGCTGTGGGGAACGACCACCACTAGCACTATTCTCAATACCACCGGAACGGGATATTCTTACAACTTCTTCTCTTTCGACACCGGCAGCGTGGTTTCGAGTATTCCAGCAGACGATTATTGGGACTTTGTGTTCACCCAATATTATACCAATCTTGGAATTATGTACAAAGTGACCGGTGTCTTGCAAGGCTATTCAGCCAAAGTGGCTAAGGGAACCGATGCTGCAGTGCCTGCCAGCTCCGATTATTCCAGCATTATCAACACCATTGGTTACGATTGGAAAACATACAGTGGCAGTTCTTACGTGACCAAGGATACGGTCAAATATTACGTGAAATCTTCTGATAGCACCATCTACAAAGTTTGGTTCACCTCCTTTTCTGGTAGCACTACGGGTGATTTAGTATTGAAATATACCACAGATTTGAGCACTTCCAGTATTTCCGGGACAATGGCTACCACTCCCGCTTTGTCATTCAAGTATCTGCCAGCTAGCAAAGAATTGGTTTTGCAAGATGCTTCGGCTAGTTCCAACGTGACTATTTTCTCATTGACAGGGCAAAAGGTTTTTGGCACAACCGTTTCTGAAAGCACCATCTCTCTTGCTAACCTCAAATCAGGAATCTACATCGTGTTGTTGCAGTCCGGTTCGGAAAGCAAACAAGACAAAATTGTAGTAATCGATTGATGAGTAATCCAATTTATTAGATAGATGATTTTAGATAGACTTGTTGTATGCGCATAGAATGGTGAAAAAATAAGACCTCCCGGTAATTAAGCCGTTCTTCAGGAACAAGGCCTGTCATTGATACGACTCATTAAATATATATTCAAATAATCAAAAACACCATTTCCCTAGGCCTTGTCTATTTGAGAGGGTTGGGGAGGTGCTTTTATAATCACTATGACCAAAAAGAAAATAATCATCGCTATGATCGCCATCTTCTTGATTGCTGGAGGATGGGTTGCTTGGTTGGTTTTGGGTTCGACAACAAAAATTGCTTTGGTGAATTTTCAACCCTTCCAAACCACCAGCTTTATAAAATCAAATCAAGACGGGTTTGTCAAATACGAAGAAGTCTCTTTGGACGAATTGGATAAGCTCAAGGGATACGACTTCGTGCTCGGTTTTGGGATGGGGTTGAAAATATCCGAAGAACAGCGTGGCCAGATCCAATCGGCTGCAGAGAAAGGGGTGCCGGTGATGATTTATGCCACCACCAATCCCGACAATGCTATCTGCAATCTGGATAGTGTGGAGCAAAATGCTGTTTCCGGCTACCTGAAAAACGGGAACAAGAAAAACTATCAAAATATGGCTCGCTATATTCGGCAGCACATTGACGGAAAGAAATTTTTCGTCACACCTGCCGATACGGCCTCTGAATCTGCTGACGATGTGCTGTTTCATTTGGACGAAAATCTTACTTTCAAGACCGTTAAGGAATACGAAGCACATTTGCAAAAGATACATAGCTACAAGGCTGGAGCGCCAAAAATAGCGATGGTGGGTGGCCTGAACGACCCATTTAGCGGAAACAGGGAGAATATCGACAGCATGATCGTCTCTTTCCAAAATGCGGGGATGAATGTATATCCCGTAGCTTCCACTATCAGACGTCTTGACTTTCTAAAAGAAATACAGCCAGATGCTGTCATCTATTTTGCTCATGGACGTTTGGCCTTTGGACAAGCTGAGGTGGCTGTCGATTGGCTCAAGTCGCAGAACATTCCCATTTTTGCACCGCTGACTATTCTTCAGAAAAAGGAAGACTGGATGAAAGACCCGATGGGCATGTCAGGCGGATTCCTTTCCCAAAGCGTGGTGATGCCGGAACTTGACGGGGCTATATATCCTTATGTGGTGACGGCTCAGCGGGTGGACAAAGATGGCAACTACCTTTTTGAAGCGATTCCCGATAGATTGAAAAGCTTTACCAAAATCGTGAAGAACTTTACCAACTTGAAAAGGAAAAATAATGCTGATAAGAGAATAGCCATCTATTACCTCAAGGGCCCAGGTCAACAATCCCTCACGGCCCAAGGTCTAGAAACTTTGCCTTCGCTTTACAATCTATTGAAACGACTGAAGGCAGAAGGCTATAAAGTGGACAACTTGCCTGCTACCGAGAAGGAGTTCGACAAAATATTGATGCTTCAAGGTTCGGTAATGAGTCCGTATGCAAAAGGTGTATTCGACAACTTCCTGAAGTATGGCCGTCCTGCTTTGGTCGAGAAATCGGTGTGCGAATCCTGGCTTCGTTCTTCTCTTTCCCCTGAATTATACGCTGAAGTGAAAAACAAATACGGGGATGCTCCGGGCGAATTTATGGCTGTCAATCAGAATGGAAAATCGTATTTGGCAGTTGCTCGTTTGCAATTTGGCAACATAGCCTTGTTACCTCAGCCAGCGGCCGCCTTGGGCGGCGATGCCTTTGCAATTGTACATGGAGCAAAGTCTCCTCCACCTTATCCATACATCGGCGCATATCTGTGGTCGCAATATGAATTTAAGGCTGATGCCATGTTGCATTTCGGTACGCACGGTAGCCTTGAGTTTACTCCCCAGAAGCAGGTGGCATTGAGTAGCAACGATTGGCCCGACCGCTTGGTGGGAACGATTCCCCATTTCTACTATTATTCGATTGCCAATGTCGGCGAGGCCATGATTGCGAAACGAAGAGCTTATACTACACTGGTTTCTTACCTGAGCCCGGCGTTTTCAGAGAGCAACACCCGTTCGCAATTCAAATCTTTGCAGGAGAAGATTAGGGTATATTACAAAACCGATCCGGCCAAACAAGCGCAAGCCTCGTTGGCTGTCAAGAAAATTGCAGTGGCAATGGGTTTGCATCGCGATTTGCGCTTGGATAGCGTCTTGGTAAAACCTTATAATGAAGAGGAAATTGAAAAAATTGAGAATTATGCCGAAGAGATTTCCAACGAAAAGATGAACGGCCAACTTTATACTTCCGGCGTGGCGTATTCTCCCGAAAAAATAAAATCGACTGTGGTGGCTATGAGTGCCGATCCGATTGCCTACAGTTTGGCCGCTTTGGACAAACAACGAGGAACGGTCACCGAAAAGCAACTCAAAAATGGAGCTTTCTTCTCGCAGCATTACCTGCAACCAGCGAAAATCTTGGTTAACCAGATTCTGGCGGGCAAAGTGGTCGATGAGTCATTGATTCATCAAGTAGCTAGAATCACTTCCAAGGAATACGAAGAGGCGCAAGCTATCCTGACACCTCCCGATCGCAAGATGATGGCTATGATGGCATCGGCGATGTCGAAACAAAGAAAATCGGGTGGAAGCATCAAAGCCAAATCTTCAGGCGGCGGCCATCCTTGGTGGATTCCTAAAGTGGGAAAACGACCCGATTCCTCTAAATCAGGAAATCCTCATGGCAGCAAACAACCAGCGAATCCCCATCCCCAAGGGCAAGGTGGACATCCGGAATCCTCTTCCAAAGCAATGCCTCAGGTGTCGCAATACACGAAAGCTCAAAAAAAACACGCCACGGCTGTTGCCGAAATAGAGCGTACAATGCGCAATGTTTTGGTTTATAAGAAAACATTGGAAGAAAGTCCCGAAGCTGAAATGAAATCTATCCTGAATGCCTTTGCTGGCGGATACATCGCCCCTTCGGCTGGTGGTGATGCTGTGGCCAATCCTTCGGCTGTTCCTTCGGGACGTAATATGTATGCCGTGAATGCGGAGGCTACTCCTTCGGCTATTGCTTGGGACAAAGCAGTGGCGCTTGTAGATGCCACTTTGCAGCAATACCAAAAACAGCATAACGGTCAATATCCTCGCAAGGTAAGCTACACTTTCTGGAGTGGTGAATTTATTCAAACCGAGGGTGCTACTATTGCGCAGGCATTGTACATGCTTGGCGTGGAACCTGTGCGCGACATGTTTGGACGTGTTTCTGATTTGCGGCTGATTCCTTCCAAAGAATTGAGACGCTCCCGCATCGATATAGTGGTGCAAACTTCGGGTCAGTTCCGGGATTTGGCAGCTTCCCGCCTTTCTCTGATTACTCGTGCGGTGGAGATGGCAGCTGCAGCGAAAGATGATAGTTTCGAAAATCAAGTTTCGAAAGGCACTGTCGATGTGGAGAAACAATTGGTGGAACAAGGCTTTTCTCCGAAAGCGGCTCGTGATATGTCCACACAACGTGTATTTGGTGGGATCAACGGCATGGTGGGGACCGGCATCATCCAAATGGTGAATAGCGGTGATCAATGGGAAAACGAAACCGAGCTTGCCGACACCTATATCAACAACATGGGGGCTGTTTATGGTAGCGAAAAAGAGTGGGGAGAATTCAAAAAAGGGCTGTTCCGTGCCGTATTGAAAAATACCGATGTCGTGATTCAACCTCGCCAGAATAACACTTGGGGAGCATTGAGCCTCGACCACGTGTTTGAATTTATGGGAGGGATCAACATGGCCGTTCGCCGCGTGACTGGAAAAGATCCCGATACCTATTTCGCCGACTACCGCAACCGCAACAACACCCGGATGCAAGAACTGAAGGAAGCTATCGGGGTGGAAGCCCGTTCCACCCTGTTCAATCCAACATTTGTCAAAGAGTTGATGCAAGGTGGAGCTTCCAGCGCTTCCCGCATCATGGAAATTGTTTCCAATACTTATGGATGGAATGTTACCAAGCCCAGTGTGATAGACAAGGAGATGTGGGACGAAATCTACGATGTGTATGTGAAGGACAAACTGAACCTTGGCACCAACGAATTTTTCAAGAAGGAGAATCCCGCGGCTTTGCAGGAGATCACAGCAGTGATGATGGAGACTGCCCGCAAAGGAATGTGGAAAGCCGACAAAGAACAATTGGCAACCATCGCCCAGCTTCATACTGAACTAGTGGAGGAATTCGGCCCCGCAGGTGGAGGGTTCTCCGGTGGGAATGCCAAATTGCAGAAATTCATTGCGCAACAGGTTGCACCCGAAAAGGCTAAGGCGTACAACTCCAAGTTAGAGAGCATGAAATCTGCCGGTGCTTCTTCCGGGGTTTCTTCCAAAGATGGCAAAGTCTTGAAGAAAGAGGAACTTACTTCCACTTCAGGAGAGGAGAGAAATTCGTTGAATGGCTTCCTTGTCGCCGGAGTTGTAATTTTTACTTTCTTTATTTTACTTTTTGTCATCAGAAATAAACGGAAGAATCGGGACTGAAGTATTAAACAATAAATGAAAAGCCAAGGCACAAAGACATTAAGTTTTTTCAATTCATTATTTTCTCAATAATTCTTTGGTTTTTTGTGTCTTGGCATTAAGACAGGCAAATATCAGTATGGAATTCATCATCCAAATACTCATGTTATTCACTGTGCTCAATTGCATCCTGAAGCTTAGCTTCTGGAAATGGTGGCAGTCGGCTTTGTTTGGGTTGATTTGTGCGGGATTTGTGTTTTTAACAAAACAATATGCCATCCTACAATCCAAAACGCAGCTTGTGGATTATCTGACCAACAAAACAGCTTTAGAAAACATGGCGGTGCTTTTGACTATTGAATCAGCCATCTGCTTTGGATTTTGTGTCGCCGCATTACGAAACCTCTTTGGGAAAAAAAAACAGAAAAAGCTACTTCCTCTTTATTGGTATCCAAGCCTGATGGTATTTCCCGTTTTGTTTTATGTCCTTACGCAAACCATTTTCAATATGCCGGGAACCGATTTCAACCAGATCTCAATCATCCTTGCTGCAGCTGTCTTTCTGGTTTTTCCTTTGGCTGGGGAGGGGTTCAAATGGCTGTTTCCGGAACACGAGTCGAGGCTGGAGGTTCATTTCTTGGTGAGCCTTTTTGTCTGCGTACTCGGCCTTCTGGCCACCGTCAACGGAAACGTGACCTACGCTGCGGTCAAAGAACCTATCAACTGGATGGCCCTTGGATTTTCATTCGGTTTATTTCTGGTCACATTTCTCTTGGGATACGCATGGTCGAAGTTGAAATGGCTTCTGTCTAAAAAAAGAAAATAGTGGTGAAAGAACAATCTATCATTGCCCTTTGCGCTAAACTTATTGTATCGAATAATATAAAACGTCAATATAAATGGAATTAATATCTAAAGCACTTTTTTGGGTGGCTAACAGCCTGCTCATTCCCGACATCATCCTACTCTTATTCCTTTTTGGAAGGGGGTTGCTCCTTGTGGGGGGATTTTACAACCAGTTTATGACCAAACGGAAAAACGATAAATTGTTAAACAGCCGGATCAAGGACTTGACACCTCATTTGCTGGATGAATTGAAACAGAATCTGCCTTCCCGCGACAATTCTTTATTTATACAATATCTACGAGATCTACTGGCCAGCTCTTCCGGTGAAGCCTACTCCGACTTTTTGATTTCCAATTTTGAGAACGATGCCGAGAAAGACATATCCCTTTCCAAGCTTTTGGCCAAGATGGGACCTGTGCTTGGACTGATTGGTACGCTGATTGCAATGAGTCCAGCCTTAGTCGGATTATCCACTGGCGATATTGCGGGCATGGCCTACAACATGCAAGTGGTGTTTGCTACCACGGTTGTCGGTTTGGTGGTGTCTGCTATCGGTTTGGTGACTCTTCAGTTCAAGCAACGTTGGTATGCTAAAGATGTCAACCAATTGGATTATGTTTCACAAATTATCAATTCTCAACAAAACGGACAATGAGAAGGCAAAGGCGAGTTAACCGGTTCACTAAGGAAGAAGACACCGATCCCCTGAGCGTGGTGGTCAACCTGTTTGATGTGGCTATGGTGTTTGCCGTGGCGTTGATGGTGTCGATGGTGATGCACCTCAACATGACGGAAGTATTCACTAAGGAAGATTACACCATTGTGAAAAATCCAGGTAAGGACAACATGCAAATCATCACCAAAGAAGGAAACAAGATCAATAAATATACCCCTTCCAAAGAACAATCATCTTCCAACAAGAAAGGGAAAAAAGTGGGCATCGCCTACGAATTGGAAAATGGCGAGATTATTTACGTTCCTGAGTGATTTTTTTGCGGAAAATCCATCCCGTGTCACAGATCATTTCATCGTCCAGGTCGAATGTTTTGGGCTTAACACTTTCGTCTATAAACTGCCCCGATTCCTATCGTTTCAGTAAATATACTCCGGCAGATTAATTTATCTTTATATTCACGTCGTTTTCTGTATGCCAAGTTTCATTTATTCCCATTTTCAAGGTGTAGAGTTTCTTATTTAATTTCATATCATCAGCTTTTGAGCAAATATTCGTTAATCATTCGAACCCTCTTCTCTAATCTATTGTTTTAACAAAAGTCTTGTATCGTTACCGCTGATACGGTCACGGCATATCATGTAGCGAAGACTTATCTAGATACATCAAATTGAATATCACTAATTTTAAAAAAGTATGAAAACTCTCTCTTCCCGCATTGTTATACTGATAATGCTGTTTTTCTCATTGGGCGTTTCCGCTCAAAGCACATCGAAAACATTGTATGATTTCACGGTGAAAACTTTGGAAGGTGCCGATTTTCCCTTGTCGCAGTTGAAGGGCAAAAAAGTGATGGTGGTGAATACGGCCTCCAAATGCGGGCTGACTCCTCAGTACAAAGACTTGGAAGCACTTTATAAAGAATACGGGGGCGACAAGTTTATCATTATTGGTTTTCCTGCCAATAATTTCCATGAACAAGAACCGGGCAGTGCAACTGAAATACGCGAATTTTGCACGGCGAATTACGGAGTCACTTTTCCCATGATGGAAAAAATATCGGTGGCAGGCAACGATATCCATCCCTTGTACAAGTGGCTCACTTCGAAAGCCGAAAATGGAGTCATGGACGCACCTGTGCAGTGGAATTTCCAAAAATTTCTGATCGATGAAAACGGCAATTTGGTGGATATGATTCCTCCACGGGACAAAGCAGATAGTGAAAAAGTTTTAAAATGGATTACAGGAAAGTAGGGAATGCGACAAGATTAAAATAGAAGCTCACATTACATTTATGTAGCAAATTGACATTTTTGGTACAAAATAGTAAGGTTGGTAATGAGAAAATACAAAAAAATTGTAATCCTGACATTGCATATCTTGAAATAAAACCGTAACTTCGTAGCGTTCTTTGATTATTATTGAAAACTTTGTGGAATCATTTTTTAGGACTCATAAATATTTAGTTGAACATTTGGGTAATCCATTAAGACGTAGATTGATGGATAGCATCAATTGGGATGACCGTTTGATTGGAATCAAGGGTACTCGTGGTGTTGGCAAAACTACATTTCTGCTGCAATATGCAAGGGAGTTTTACGATGCCAGCAAGAAAGATTGTCTTTACATCAACATGAACCAGTTTTTTTTCACAGAACGGAATCTTGTTGATTTTGCCGAGGAATTTCGTTTGAGAGGAGGGAAAACACTTCTGATCGATCAAATTTTCAAATATCCCGATTGGTCGAAAGAATTAAGAATCTGCTACGATAAGTTTCCCGACTTGAAAATCGTTTTCTCTGGTTCTACGGTTATGCAAATGGGGAAAAACAATCCAGATCTGGAAGGGATTGTCAAAGTTTATAACATCAGGGGATTTTCTTTTCGTGAATTTTTGAATCTTACGCTTAATGCTGATTTTCAGCCCTATACTTTTCAAGAAATAGTGGACAACCACGTTGAGATTACGAAAGAAATTTGTTCTAAAGTTAAGCCCTTGGCTCATTTTCGCGATTACACGCATCACGGATATTATCCTTTTTTTCTGGAGAAACGCAATTTTTCAGAGAATTTGTTGAAGACTATGAACATGATGCTGGAAGTGGATGTGCTTTACATCAAGCAAATAGAGCTCTCTTATTTGCCGAAATTGAGAAAGTTGTTCTATTTGATAGCTATTTCCGCACCAGGTGCACCTAATATAAGTCAACTAAGCATCGATTGTGACATTTCACGTGCAACGGTGACCAACTATATTGAATATCTGAAAGCTGCCCGACTCATCAATACTCTCTATAAAGACGGAGAAGAATTCCCGAAAAAGCCGGACATGATTTACATGCATAATTCCAACTTGTTGTTTCCTATCCAACAAACTGCTGTGGATGAGCAAGCAATCCGTGAAACCTTTTTTTACAATCAGCTTCATCACGATGATTGCCGTATCACCAAAGGCGACAAGTCGGCTACATTTTTGGTAAAAAAACCTCACGACGAAGAAAAACTGAGGTTTAAAATTGAAGCCCACAAGCCGAAAGGTAAACGTAAGAATGAAATGTATTATGCTGTTGAATTGCTCGAAGAAGGCGAAGCCAACGTAATCCCATTGTGGTTATGGGGATTTCTTTATTGACTTCCATTCAGAAACACTGATTGAATGAAGAAACGTAAATAGAAATTGGATATAAGCGATATTAATCAATAACTTTTTTAACGAGTATGGCAAAAACTAAAAAATTCCTAACCTGTGATGGAAATCAGGCTGCGGCTCACATATCTTATATGTTCAGCGAAGTGGCGGCGATTTATCCAATCACACCATCGTCAACAATGGCTGAGTATGTTGACGAATGGGCCACTGCCGGACGTAAGAACATCTTCGGCGAAGTATTGAAAGTACAAGAAATGCAATCGGAAGGCGGTGCCGCAGGCGCACTCCATGGTTCCTTGCAGGCGGGTGCGCTTACGACGACCTATACGGCATCGCAAGGATTATTATTGATGATTCCAAATATGTACAAGATTGCGGGAGAGCTTCTTCCTTGCGTCTTTCATATTTCGGCGCGTGCACTTGCTTCTCAAGCATTATCCATCTTCGGAGACCATCAGGATGTGATGGCTGCCCGTCAAACAGGTTTTGCCATGTTTTTCACCAATTCCGTTCAGGAAGTGATGGATTTGGCCGCCGTCCCTCATTTGGCAACCTTGGATACACGTATTCCTTTCATGCATATTTTTGATGGATTCCGTACATCTCACGAGATCCAAAAAGTGGAATTGCTTGAAAACGAGGATTTAGCTCCTTTAGTCAATCCAGAATCTTTGAAAGCATTCCGTGACAGGGCCTTGAATCCGGAAAAACCAGTAACACGCGGTACTGCGCAAAACGATGATATTTATTTCCAAGCCCGTGAAGCATCTAATAAGTTTTATGATGCTGTTCCGGATGTAGTGGAAAAATACTTGACAGAATTGGCTAAAGTGACAGGGCGCAAATACGGCTTGTTCGATTATTATGGGGCAGAAGATGCCGACCGTGTAATCATCGCCATGGGTTCTGTGTGTGAAACAATCAAAGAAACAATCGATTACTTGAACGCCCGGGGCGAGAAAGTCGGTTTGGTTGCCGTTCACCTATATCGTCCTTTCAAAGCGGAGGCGTTCCTTTCTGCTGTTCCTAAAACGGCGAAGAGAATAGCTGTGCTTGATAGGACAAAAGAACCAGGAGCTCCAGGGCAACCTTTGTATTTGGATGTGAAAGATTCTTTCTATGGTACGGAAGAGAGCCCTCTGATCGTAGGTGGTCGCTACGGACTGTCTTCGAAAGATACCACTCCTGCGCAAATGATGTCCGTGTATGAAAACCTTGCATTGAATTTGCCAAAGAACAATTTCACGGTGGGTATTGTGGATGACGTTACCTTCACTTCCCTTCCTCCAAAAGACGAAGTGGCAGTTGACGATAAAAACTACGAAGCTAAATTCTACGGTTTAGGTTCAGACGGTACGGTGGGCGCAAACAAAAATACGGTGAAAATCATCGGTGACAACACCAACAAGTATTGCCAGGCATATTTTGCCTACGATTCTAAGAAATCAGGAGGTTTCACCTCTTCTCACCTTCGTTTCGGCGATCATCCTATCCGTTCCACTTATTTGGTAAACACGCCTAACTTTGTTGCATGCCACGTGCCGGCATACTTGCACTTGTATGATGTGACAAAAGGCTTGAAAAAAGGTGGCACATTCTTGTTGAACTCAGTGTGGTCGAAGGAAGAAGTTGGAAACTACCTTCCCGATCATGTGAAAAAATATTTGGCCGACAACGACATTAATTTCTACATCATCAATGCAACTAAGATTGCAACGGAAATTGGTTTGGGTGGCCGCACGAATACCATCCTGCAATCTGCATTCTTTAAAATTTCGAACATCATTCCTTACGAATTGGCCGTAGAGCAAATGAAGAAATTCATTATCAAATCTTATGGTCGTAAAGGGGAAGACGTTATCAAGAAGAACAATGCAGCTGTTGACCGAGGCATTGAATTGGAAAAAGTGGATGTTCCAGCAGAATGGTCCAACATCGTGGTTGGCGAACCGGTAACGGATGAAGCTCCAGAATTTATCAAGAAAGTAGTTCGTCCTGTGAATGCTCAAAGAGGATACGACATTCCTGTTTCTGCTTTCGTTGGTCGTGAAGACGGCACTTGGGACAATGGAACTACATTTTATGAAAAACGCGGTGTAGCTGCTTTTGTGCCTGTTTGGGAAGGTGAAAACTGTATCCAATGTAACCAATGTGCTTATGTTTGTCCTCACGCAACTATCCGCCCATTCGTCTTGGATGCCGACGAGCAAGCTCAAACTCCTGGAGATGTAGCGTTGCTGAAGGCTCAGGGAAAACAATTTGACGGTATGGGATTCCGCATTCAAGTGGATGTTCTCGACTGTTTAGGTTGTGGCAACTGCGCTGATATTTGTCCTGGAAAGAAAGGCGAAAAAGCTTTGAAAATGGTTGACATCGCTACCCAATATCCTGAACAAGAAAATTGGGACTACATGGTGAAGAGCGTGAAGAGCAAGGCTCATTTGGTGGACATCAAGCAAAATGTGAAAAATTCTCAGTTTGCAACACCTCTCTTTGAATTCTCAGGTGCATGTTCTGGTTGTGGTGAGACTCCTTATGTGAAATTAGTAACCCAGTTGTTTGGCGACCGCATGTTGATTGCCAATGCCACTGGATGTTCTTCTATCTATGGAGGATCTGCTCCGGCCACTCCTTATACCACAAACGAAGAAGGAAAAGGCCCCGCTTGGGCTAACTCTTTGTTCGAAGACAATGCCGAATTCGGGCTTGGATTTGCTATTGCCAACATCAGCTTGCGCAACAAAATAGAGAAGCTGATGAATGATGCAGCCGATCAAGTGGATGAAGCTACCAAAGCCCTGTTCAGCGAATGGATCGTCAACAAGGAAGACGTAGCCATCACGCAGCAAGTTACTGCTAAGTTGTTGCCTATCTTGGAAGCTGCAAAAGACAGCAATCCAGCCTTGGAAGAAATCTATAATTTCAAACAATACCTAATCAAACGTTCTATCTGGGTGTTTGGCGGCGACGGCTGGGCTTACGACATCGGCTTCGGCG
>DBTT01000020.1:0-100886 GCA_002307185.1 Bacteroidales bacterium UBA1309 | reverse complement strand
GACGGCTGGGCTTACGACATCGGTTTCGGAGGTTTGGATCACGTGGTTGCTTCCGGCGAAGATATTAACATTTTGGTATTGGATACGGAAATTTATTCAAATACTGGTGGACAATCTTCTAAATCCACACCGATGGGTGCTGTGGCTAAATTTGCTGCTGGCGGTAAACAAGTTCGCAAAAAAGACTTGGGATTGATAGCATCTACTTACGGTTATGTTTACGTGGCTCAAGTGGCTATGGGTGCAAATCAAGCCCAATGTTTGAAAGCGTTTAAAGAAGCCGAGGAACACAAAGGGCCTTCGTTGATTATCGCTTATTCTCCATGTATCAGCCACGGCTTACGCAGAGGTATGGGACATGCCCAAGACGAAGAAAAGTTGGCTGTTGAATGTGGATACTGGCACTTGTGGCGTTACAATCCTTCGTTGGAAGCTGATGGCAAAAATCCATTTATCTTGGACAGCAAAACTCCCGATTGGACCAAATTCCAACCATTCCTTGGCGGTGAAGTGCGCTATACCTCTTTGTTGAAATCTAATCCAACTCAAGCGGAAAGATTGTACAAAGCTGCGGTAGATAATGCACAATGGCGTTACAACAAATATGTGCGCTTGGCTGCTGAAGCTGCTCCCGAACCTGTAGTTCAATAAGTTTGAATTAGTAAACTTACCATATTTAAATAGAAAGGCCATCCCAACAAGAATGGCCTTTCTATATTTAGCAAATAGACGTTAGCTTTTAGCCAATAGCTATTTATAGTGATTTCAATTCATCACGATATGCCTTATATTTGCCATTGTTTGTGCTTGTAACCATTTATGAATCAAATAGGATATGGAAACAAAGGAAAAAGTAATCAGATGGTTTAGGAGAATTGGTCTTTGGGGCTTTCTGTTTTTTTTGCTCAAAGGCCTGGCATGGCTAGCTTTGGGATATTGGGTAGTGAAATGAGTCTGTTTTCTTGCCTGTTTCGATAAAAAAAGTATCTTTGTAGAGATCTTAAACACTTAATTTTAAAAAGAAATGACATTATTGATTGTTATTGGAGTCGTAGTTTTGATCGTACTCATTCTTGTATCGATCTACAATAAGTTGGTTCGCCTTCGCAACACACGTGAAAACGCATTTGCCGATATTGATGTGCAACTCAAACAGCGTCACGACTTGATCCCGCAGTTGGTGGAAACCGTGAAAGGATATATGAAACACGAGAGCGAAACGCTAACGAAAATTACTGAAGCTCGTTCTGCCGCTTTGTCCGCACAGGGAATCGACCAAAAGATTGCTGCCGAAAATCAGCTTTCAAGCGCCCTTAGCGGATTGCGTGTGTCGGTGGAAGCTTATCCCGACCTGAAAGCCAGTGCCAACTTCATGCAATTGCAGGAAGAAATGGCTGATATCGAAAACAAGTTGGCTGCCAGTCGCCGTTACTTCAATTCCACCACGAAAGAACTCAACACTTCCGTGGAATCATTTCCAGCCAATCTTTTGGCCGGTATGTTCGGATTCCGTCGCGAAACGATGTTTGACGTGGGTGAACAACAACGTGCCGTATTGGAAGAAGCTCCCAAGGTAAGTTTTTAACACCGTATGAAGTATATCGGTATCCAGACCCAACAAAGGAGGAACAACATCCGGTCGCTGGCTATGTTGTTCCTTTTTCCTTGTGTGCTGCTTTTGCTCACATGGATCTTTTTTTATATACTCAACACCTATCTTGCCGGCCAAAAATATCCCACGGATTCTTCTTCTATGGAAGAAGCATCCTATATGTTTTTGCATGCTGCTCCCTGGGTGATCGGAGTCACTGTGGTGTGGTTCTTGGTCGCCTATTTTGCCAACACGGCCATCATCAATGCTTCCACTGGAGCACAACCACTCGAAAGGCGGGAAAACAAACGTGTCTATAACCTGGTGGAAAACTTGTGCATTGCTTCCGGCATGGAAATACCGAAAATCAATATTATCGAAGATTCTTCCCTCAATGCCTTTGCCAGCGGACTCAACAAAAAGGACTTTACGGTGACGCTTTCGAGGGGAATTATTGATAAGCTGAACGATGAGGAGTTGGAGGCCGTTATTGCCCACGAACTCACGCATATCCGCAACAACGATGTGAAAGTATTGGTGATCTCGATTGTGTTTGTCGGTATCTTTTCTTTCCTGTCCCAGATTTTGATTCGCAGCTTGTTCAGTGGAGGAATTCGGGTGAGAAGCAGCAACGAAAAAGGGGGTGGCGGCGGTGCGATTGCTGTCGTTTTGCTGCTGTTGGTATTAGCGGCAATCGGTTATGGCATCACTTTGCTGATGCGTTTCTCCATTTCCCGCCAGCGGGAATATATGGCCGATGCAGGCAGTGCGGAAATGACCAAAAATCCTTTGGCATTGGCTTCGGCTTTGCGCAAGGTGTCGCAAGATTCCCGAATTGAAGCGGTCAGCCAGCACGATGTGGCTCAATTATTTATCGATAATCCCTTGGAGAAGGCGAGTTCTTCTTTTAATTCATTGTTTGCGACCCATCCGCCCATCGAGAAGCGGATAGCTATTTTGGAACAGATGTGAAAAATGGGTGGTTCCGTGTGAACGGATGGCGGGTTATTTCAATTTTACAAGATTGAGAATCCCTGAAAGATGTTTTCTTTATAGTTTTAGAACCCCTTCACTCTATACTCGTGATTCTCAAACTACAATTCTCTAATATTATTAATCAACAAAACAACAAAACATGAATGATTTCCCGGCTTGCCCTAAATGCGCAGGCGAGAACACCTATTTTGATGGCACAACCTATGTTTGTCCTGATTGTTCCTATGAATTTAACCCCCAAGAATCCGGTGCGATGGTCGATGAAGGTTCGCTAACACCCAAAGATGCAAATGGCTCAGAGCTTGCCGATGGCGATTCGGTAACTGTGATCAAAGACTTGAAAGTGAGAGGTTCATCGATGGTCATCAAGCAAGGCACGAAGGTGAAAAGCATCCGGCTGACCGAAAATCCCGAAGAGGTGGATTGCAAGATTGATGGCTCGGGCATTGTACTCAAAACTTGTTTCTTGAAAAAAGGATAGACCAAATCGTGCGTGCATCTTATATATAGCGCATGTTTGAAATTGGATTACGTATTTTCTTCAGCGAATACTGGCGTGTGGTGGCTAACACTGGATAGCCCTATTCGTGAATGAAGAGGTAAGTAATCCAATTTCTTTTGATAAAATAAGCAATGTGAGTTTGATGAATAATAAAACTTCTTCGTGAAGCTTTGTATGATATATGCCAGGGAGACGAGCCGCACCGAAAAAATGCGTGCCTACGACAGCATCCCCATGCATCCTTTTCACAGTTTTTATTCAGGAAATGAAGAATGTTATTTATACGATGAATAGATTTATTCTTATACTTAAGAGATTTATTTGTATGGTTAAGAGGTTTATTTGTACGGTTAAGAGGTTTACCTATACTATTAAGAATATTATTTATACGATTAATAAGTTTATTTGTAAAATAAAGAGATTTATATTACAAATATAAAAGTTTATTTAGAAGATGGAAAATATTAATAATCTGGTTTGAAATTCGGAATATATTCCTAAATTAGCCGTTCATAGATATTTGCAAAAGCACAAATACTCACTTCAAACAGAAAACCTTATGCTTCGTTTCAATTTCGACCGCCTCTTGAAGGCCCGCGGCATTGACCGTGCCTATTCTTACTTCGTGAAAAATGGTTTTGGCAAGGGCCCAGCCTATCGATTCTCAATCAATAAGGGAACCCAATTGGACTTGCCCACCTTGGAGCGGCTGTGTGTCTTGTTCCGCTGCACACCAAACGACTTGTTAGAGTGGAAGCCTGACAAGGGTGAGGGGATCTCCGAGGGGCATCCCCTCTTATCGCTTTATCGCGAGGAGCAGCAGATAGTGGAGATGACCAAGTTGTTGCATTCGATTCCAATGGAGAAAATGGCTGAAATCCAGAATTTGATCAAGGGTGAGTTGGAGAAATAAGGCTGATTTTTCGAGATAATATTGCCCTGCTTAAATATAGAATTCCTGTAGTGGAATTGTTTGAATTTTGTATATTTGCGAAATGGAAAAGATGTTGACGCTGCAAGAATTTTATAGAACAAGGTTGAACTTTGTTCCCGAGAACCTCAAGAAGGGACTCGGCCATTTCAATGTGTTCAAGCGTGCCGATGTGGCTCTTTGCCGCAGCGGCCAAGCTTTGTATAGCCGCAAGGATTATTACAAAATATCGCTGTTGAAAGGACGGTTTCGCATCCAATATGCCGACAAGACCGTTGTAAGCCAAAAAAATACGCTCGTGTTTTCCAATCCAATGATTCCGTATAGCTGGGAGCCTTTGGGAGAGGATAAGGGCGGTTTCTTCTGCCTTTTCACCGAAGAGTTTTTCAACCAGTATGGGCAGATGAAAGAGTATCCTGTTTTTAAGCCCGGATACAACAAGGTGTATGATATTTCCGATGAAAAGTTGGAACGCATCGAGAAGCTTTTTATCCAGATGTCCGAAGAATTAAATTCTGATTTTGAATACAAATACGATGCAATCAGAGGCTTGGTTTTCAGTTTGGTACACGAGGCATTGAAAATGCAGCCTTCGCACGAAACTGAAACCACTTCCTCGAATGCAGCGACCCGGATATCCACCTTGTTTATGGAACTTTTGGAACGCCAGTTTCCTATCGAGACGCCCGATCACCGGGTGAAACTACGCTCTCCGATCGATTTTTCGGAACATCTTTCGATCCATGTCAATCATTTGAACCGTAGCCTAAAGGAATTAACCGGAAAAACGACTTCCCAATTGATAGCCGAACGGATTGCCCAAGAGGCAAGAATGTTGCTGCGCCATACGAGTTGGAATGTATCAGAAATAGGTTTCTGCCTTGGGTTTGAAGAACCTGCACACTTTATTAACTTTTTCCGCAAAAATAACAACGAAACACCGAAGGCTTATAGGGTCCGGGGAAATATTTGATTTTTGCAATTTTCTGTTTGGATTGGGTACAAACATATTTGCGAGCAGGGCTTACCTTTGCCTTGTTTTTAATGGTATCACATTTAATAAAGAGAATACATGGATTCAATTTTATTGAAAACGGAAGCTTTGCCTGCGCTTGTTCCTGCTTGGCTTATTTTGTTGATGGCGGGTGATGCGGGCGCTACTGTTGCAAAAATTTATTATTATTACCAACCAATTTTAAAGGAAATCTTATGAAATATCGGGAATTAGGAACTACTGGCGAACAAGTGTCTGCAATCGGACTGGGATGTATGGGTATGTCGCATGTCTATGGAGAACGGAATGACGTGGAAAGTATTGCTACTTTGCATAAAGCATTGGATTTAGGAATTAATTTCTGGGATACGGCGGACTTTTACGGCAATGGCGCAAATGAAGAACTAATATCTACTGTTTTGAGACAGAACAGGGATAAGGTGTTTGTCGCAACAAAGTTCGGCTTTAAATACACTGGTGGGGATCACCTGGCAAGTACATTCGACGGCTCTCCTCAATGGATGAGGAAAGCAGTGGAGCTAAGCCTAAAGCGATTGGATATTGAATATATAGATCTTTATTATGCTCACCGTGTAGATCCTAATGTTCCAATAGAAGAGACGGTCGGGGCAATGGCTGAATTAGTGAAAGAAGGAAAAGTGCGTTATTTAGGATTGTCTGAAGCCTCGATCGTAAGTATTCAAAAAGCGAATGCCATTCATCCGATAGCTGCATTGCAAAGCGAATATTCCTTACTGACCCGTGATGTAGAAAAAGAAATTTATCCTTTAGTCACAGAGTTGGGAATATCCCTAGTGCCTTTCTCACCCCTTGGCAGAGGCATGTTTACAGAAAATTTTGATGTCTCTACATTTAAGCCGGATGATATTCGGTTTCAATTGCCTCGTTTCCAAGGGAAACACTTGGCGAATAATCAGAAGTTAATGAAAGATCTGGCAGAGTTTGCGCATGGCAAAAATATCAATGCAGCGCAATTGGCTTTAGCCTGGATTCTGACAAAAGGAGATAACATCATTCCGATACCTGGAACAAAGAAATGCAACTATTTGGAGATGAATTCCCAGGCAGTGGATGTAGTTCTTGACAATGCAGATATTGCAGAGGTAGAAGCCATCATAGCTAAATATCCAGACACCGGAGATCGCTATACTGCAGAAGCGATGAAGCTGGTAAATAACTAAAAATAGCTTTCCCCTATGTGTGGGACTATCCTTGCGTGGTTATTTCCATCCCTTAATCCAATTTGAATTTTGTAGTTTGGTATCACATTTAATCGTAAAAAGATATGGATTCAATTTCATTGAACAGGAAAGCTTCACCGGCCCTTGTTCCTGCTTGGCTTATTGTGTTGATGGCCGGTTGTGCCGGGATTACAGTGGCAAATATCTATTATAGCCAGCCGATCTTGAAAGAAATCGCCTCCGAATTTGGTGCCTCGGAATCAAGTGTGGGGATGATCCCCATGCTGTCGCAGATTGGCTATGGCTTGGGATTGTTTTTCATAACGCCCCTTGGCGACAAGGTGGACAAAAAGAAACTGATTTTGAGCCTGCAATATCTATTGATTGGTGCATTGGTGTTGCTCTATTTTAGCACAGGCATTGTTGCCGTGTGGGTGTTGAGCGTGCTGATCGGGCTGCTGGCCGTTTCTGTTCAAGTGATTATGCCGATGGCAGCCGGATTCAACCTTCAGGAAAAGGGGAAAAACGTAGGGATTATTTTCACCGGAGTTTTGGTTGGCATATTGGCCGCACGGGTTTTTAGCGGGACCATTGCCGACTTGTTGGGGTGGCGGCAAGTCTATTTGGTGTCGTTGATAGCGGTTGCTATTGGAACTATTTTTCTAACGGTATTCTTACCCAATGGGAAACCCAATTTTAAAGGAAGCTATTCCCAGTTGTTGCAATCGGCCTTGTTTCAGTTCAAAAGGTTTAAATTGCTCCGCCGATTGGCATTTATCGGGATTCTTCAATTTGGTTTGTTGTCGGCATTTTGGACCACTTTGACATTTCATTTGAGCGGACCTCCCTTCCATTTCGGAAGCGGGATTATTGGACTGTTTGGCTTGGTGGCGGTTGCTGGCGCGTTAGTGGCACCTGTTATGGGCAAAAAGGCGGACAAAGGGGGTGTCACCAAGGTCCGTTTTGTGGCTGTGGGGCTTGTGTTGACCAGCATCTTGATGATGTGGTTTGGTCAGCATTCCGTTGCGGCCATGGTGGTTGGGGTCCTGCTGCTGGATATCGGTGCCCAATCGATTCAGGTGAGCAATGTGGCCTTGATGTACACGCTCGATGCCTCCTCGCACAGCAGGATCAACACTATTTACATGACCCTTTTCTTTACAGGTGGAGCATTGGGTACATTGGCGGGAATCCTTTGCTGGCAATTTGGGGGATGGAACTGGGTGATGGCTCAAATGTTTCTTTCGGGGTTGGGAGTCATTTGGTTACTATGCGAAGAAAAGCGTAATTTCGCCCGGCAGGAATCCTGATACATTGTTTTAATTCGCCATTTTGAAAGATTATTAATCATCAAATAGAAGTAATAAGGATGAAAGTAGTAGCAGTTAACGGAAGCCCTCACCGGGAGGGAAACACATGGCATTCGTTGCAAGTGGTAGGCAAGCGTTTGCTGGCGCAGGGAGTCGATTTTGAAGTGCTTCATATTGGACACAAAGACATACATGGCTGCATTGGCTGTGGAAAATGCCGTGAAAAACAAGATGAAAAGTGTTCAATCAAAACGGATGTCTTGAATGAAACCATTCCAACGCTGAGGGAAGCGGATGGCATCATCCTGGCTTCGCCGGTGTATTATTCGGGAATTGCCGGTACGATGAAAAGCTATCTGGACAGGTTGTTTTATGTTTCTTCGAGCAATGGAAACTTTTTCCGCCACAAGGTGGGAGCGGCTCTTGTGAGTGCGCGCCGCACGGGAGGATCCTATACGCTCGATGGATTGTATCATTACCTCACCTATAGCGAGATGCAGATCGCAACCTCTAATTATTGGAGTGTGACTCACGGAAGAACTCCGGGAGAAACATTGCTTGATGCCGAAGGAGTGGCCACCCTTGAGGTGCTCGGTGACAACATGGCTTGGCAATTGAAAATGCGTGAGGCAACCAAGGATCTTCTGCAAGAACCAGAAAAAGCGCAGAAAGTGATGACGCATTTTGTGCGGGACGATTTGAAAGTGTAGTCCTAGCGCATGCTATAATGAAAAAGGAATTGGACATTTGTTTGTTTTATTCCTTTTTTGCTTTTCAATCCTGTTTTATTTTTAAAAAGAATTGCCCGAATTGCGGGCAGCTAGTGGAAGAACCTCTTTGTATCCATTGCGGACAAGAAAATACGGAAAGCCGATAGCCATTTTTCTTCAAAGATTTCACACATCCTTGCATTGATGCCTTTGGGAATGAGACAATATGCTAATGTGGCAATTCACAAAGCAGCGGATTTACAGGAATTGATTGAAAATTGGGATCAGCAAAGCCGTCATCACCCCCATGAGTCCGATTGCCAATCCGCTGATTGCCCCTTCTATAACGCCCATCTCGATGGCTTTTGCTGTGCCCACTGCATGCGAAGAAGCACCCATCGCTAGGCCTTTGGCTATGCTGCTTTTTATTCCCAAAAGTTTCAGGACATAAGGTCCCATGATGCTGCCCAAAATGCCACAAAAAACGACTGCCGCTGCCGTGATTGGAGTGATTCCTCCCGCTTGTTCCGATACGGCAAGTGCGATGGGTGTTGTCACTGATTTCGGCTCGAGCGATGCAATCAGCACCTTGTCGGCTCCCGTGAGCTTAGCTAGGGCGATCACGCTGACGATTCCCACAATACTTCCTATGAATACCGATGTGAGGATTGAATATACATTGCCTTTCAGGTAATTGATCTGTTTGTGAAGCAAATAGCCTAAAGCCACAACAGAAGGCCCCAGCATATAGTTCACCAACTGGCTTTTATTCATAAACTCGGGAATAGGCATTTCCACCAGCTTGATATACCCCATCACAATGGCAATGGCGATAATCAATGGATGTAGCAGGGGGAAACGCACTTTTTTGAAGATCCATTGCCCGGCCAGAAAACTGCCAAAAATGAGCAACAGCACGAACGTTTCGGATTTGAACAATTGTAACATTACGCTTCTGTCTTTTTTGAGGGTTTTTCCATTTTTTCCTGGATAAGGGCCACTACAGCTATCACTAGCAGTGAGCTAAATGTGCAAACTATGATGATGGAAAGCCAAAATTTCGACAGCATATCCGAGGCTCCAAGCAGTGCTGCTCCAGCCGGAATGAAGAATACCGCCATGTTTTTGGTAAAAGCGTTTGCCACGCCTTCCACATCTTCTTCTTTGATTTTTTTATAGTGTAGAAACAGAAACAGCAATATCATCCCAATAATACTCCCCGGAATGAATCCGTACGTTAAGTGGCTGATACATTCTCCTATAAAGTAGAAAAGGAGGACGTAGAAAATGCCACGAATCATTCTCATAACTAAAACATGATTAATAAAAACAATACCTAAATCTAGGGCAAAGTTACAACCTAATTTTCTTTTAATCCCATATGTGGACGGGTAATTTTGAAAAATAGATTTTTAATTTTATGCTCTTTATAGGCTTCTTTTGAGTATATTTGCTATCTGGCTTTTTTTGAAAGCCTTAACAAATCCACGAGTTCACAGATTAGCGAATTTAGGAATTAACAAACCGCATCTATATGAAAGTAGTTGTAATTGGAGCCACGGGTGCCACCGGGCGTGAGTTGGTCGAATGCTTGGTTGGCGACCAACGGATTTCGGAAGTTATAGCCTTTGTGAGAAATTCTTCACTGGCCGAACATCCCAAATTGAAGCAGGTAATTGTGAATTTTGATAGGTTAGAAGAGTATTCGTCTTTAATTGTCGGGCATGCGGCCATCTCATGCTTGGGAACAACTCTCAAAGATGCAGGCAACAAGCAGAAGCAATTTATGATAGATCATGGCATTCCTCTAAAATTCGCAGAAATTGCGTATAAAAATGGAGTGAAACAGTTTCTGCTTCTGTCATCGATGAATGCTAATTCAGAATCGCATATTTTCTACAGCCGAATGAAAGGAATGCTCGAACAAAGCATCCGGCAATTAGGGTTTCCCTCCTTGTTGATTTTTCAGCCAAGTTTGCTCATCCGTCCGAATACGAAGCGGTTGGGGGAAAAGTTTGCTCAACTAATTTTGAAGTTTCTCAACCAGATAGGTTTGGCTAAAAATCAGGCACCTCTTCACGTCAAGAATCTGGCTAAAGCAATGACAATAGCATTGTTGCATCAGTTGGATGTAGTGAAAGTGTTTTCATTAGTCGAAATAAAGGATCTAGTTGCGCGAGATGCTGTCTAATTCTTTCACCATCCATATTGTGCAGGCAGTATGTCCAGAGTTGCCAAGAGGGTGGCTGAGCCGGTTGAATCCCAAATTTTCATAGATCCGCACGGCATTTTCAAATTCAGGAAAACTTTCAATGTAAATCGCCTTATATCCTGATTGCTTTGCCGATTCAATACTTTCCTCAATCAGTTTTTTGCCGATGCCCTTGCCTCTTGCTCCGGATGCAAGGTAAAATTTCACCAATTCCACGTATCCATCGGGCAGTTCATCTGTTGGGTAGATGCCGCAGCTTCCCAGGATTCTTCCATCTGTTTCTGTTACCCAAAGAGCCGATTTGTCTTGCTGGAAGACTTCATACAAATGGTTTGTGGCTTCATCGGAATACACACTTCCTTGCTTTGGGGCACCGAATTCTTCAAAAATCTCACGGATAATTTTTGCTAATTGAAGATTATCTTCTTGCCGAACTTTTCGGATATTCATTTGTTGGATAAATCGTTGAATGATTGATGGATTTCCGGATATTGAAACTGAAACCCCGTATTTTTCAGTTTTTCATTGCTGACACGGCTCCCGCATAGTAGCATGTCTGCCATCTCGCCTAAAATGATCCGAATCAAAAATGCTGGAGCAGCCGGAGTTAAAATCGGTTTGTTGACAGATTTAGCTAAATCGTGGGCAAATTTTTTCATTGTGAGATATTCGTCCGATACAGCATTGTAAACACCTTCAACTTCTGGATGTGCCAAAATGAATTCATAGAGCCGTGTTAGATCAGAAATATCAATCCAAGGCATAAATTGCTTGCCACTACCTAAAGAAGTATTTATGCCAAGTTTGGCCAAAGGTGCTAATCTTGCGTAAACTCCTCCATTGCCGATGATAACTCCCTTTCTCAGGATAATCACCTTGGTGCCAATTTCTTGAAATTTTAAAGCTTCGTTTTCCCATGCGATGCACACATTTGCCAAAAAGTCATTGCCTGCAGGGGATGATTCCTGAAATATTTCTTTACTCGTCAGCATCCCGTAATAACCAATTGCGGACGATGAAACGATTTTTTCAACCTTGAGCTGGTTGTCTCTCACCGTTTCAAAAAGCAATCGGGTGGATGTTATACGGCTATCAACAATCTCACGTTTTCTATCCTCGGTCCATCTTTTTTCTCCAATGTTGGCTCCTGACAAATTAAAGATTGTGTTTACATCCTTGAATGCTCCTTTGTCAATTATCCTTTTTTGCGGATTCCAATAAAAGAATCTCAAGTTGTAGCGGTTTAGTTTGGATGGATCCTGCGTGCGCGTGAGGATGTGGAGGGTGTATCCCTTATCCGCAAAGTAGTTTGTCAGTTGTTGACCAACGAAACCAGATCCTCCTGCAAGCAGAATTGTTTTTTGTGGCATGTCAGTTGTATTTAATGTTATAATACAAAACAGTTATTCGAGTAAGAAGTTTATCCTTCCTTCAAATTGACTGAAAATCACAACAAGAAAAAGCTGTCCTGCACTGATTTGAAGAAATTTCGGGAGATAAACAAATTTTTTGCATTCTCAAAAGGAGGAAGCAAGACGCATTGCTTCTCTTCGATGGATGTAAGATAATTTAAGTTGATGATTTGTTGTTGGTTGATTTGTTTGAACAGGGGTGATAGTTTTACTATAGATTCGCAAGAAGCATTTCTTCTCAACGGAATTTTTTGGTTTTCGAGTACTACAAGCCAATGCCTGTTGGCTTTGTCGTATTCAAAATACCCGATTTCTTTGATTGCCAAAGAGCGATATCCCCTGATGGTTGAAACCAAAAACAACGAAGGATTCTCTTGTAAAAAGTGGTCGATTGACTTCAGGGAATTATCTTCATCGGCTTCCTTATCCGCACTTTTCAAGAAGCGGTCTATCACTTCCCGAAACTCTGTTTCCTTATAGGGCTTCAACAGAAAATCAAATGCTGAAACTCTCAGGGCATCAAGCATATATTTGTCATAAGCCGTGTAAAATATTACTCTGAAAGGCCAGTTTATTTTGTCTTTTATTTCACTCATTAAATCAAAACCAGTCATTTCAGGCATTTCCACATCTAAAAAGATCAGATCGGGCTTGGAGTGGATAATCAGATTTTTGGCTTCTTGTGCATCGCTTGAGCTTCCGATTAAAACAATTCTATCTACCTCATTTAACGAATTGCGCAAGTTGGTTATTCCTGCTTGCTCGTCGTCAATGATTACTGCAGTATATTGCTTTTTCATTTGTACTCAAATTTATAATTTATTGGAAGATAAATCTCGGCAATGCATCCCTCAGTTGACTCTTTTTCCCGATTGCGTATTGAAAAGGCTATTTTTTCAGAGTTACGTGAGTTTAATATTTCGATTGTTTGATTGATCACTCTCAAGCCAGTACCCGTTCCTTTTGATTGTGTTTCGTAAGTGTGACGAATGCCACGCCCGTTGTCTGCAATCTCGATCAGAATACCATTTTCTTCTTGTTTTATGGAAATAGTAAGCAGCTTTTCTCGGTTGAGCTGGCCTAAGCCGTGTTTTATTGAATTTTCTACCGGAATCTGAATCATTAGAGGAATCATTCTTGTTTTTTGCAGGTCTATTTTCGGGTCAACATCCCAAACAATCGAATAATTATCCCCTAACTTATGTTTTTCGAGTTCGATAAAGGCTTTTGTGAACTCAACCTCGTCCGACATGGGGATTGAAACCTGTTCTGCAAGTTCGAGACTTTTTCGGAGAAGGTGAACTAGTGTGAATAAATGTTCTTTCTTTTCTTCATCCATGTTCTGTATTTCGTTGTTGAGTACATTGAAAAGAAAATGAGGGGAGATTCTGTTCCGTATGTTGGTCATCTTGAACCGTGTGATTTGTTCCAAGTATGTGATGCGTTGTTGGTTGTGTCGTTTCTTTATCCCCAAATATACGACGAGGCTTATTAAAAGGCCTGAGACACTCACCAGAATCCAGAAATATATACTTAGCCTAAGAGACTGTACTTCACTATTTTGACGGTTTATATAAATTTCTTTTGAAAGAACTAATGTATCCTGCCTATATCGAAAGTCTAACTCTTCCATCCGTTTCAATGTAATATCATTGCGAAGAGAGTCGTTTAATTGTTGATTTTTATTTAAATAATAATAGGCTGATGCGTAGTTTCCTTGTTCAACAGCAATTTGTTCAAGAAACTTATTGCGGATTGAAACCAGATTCGGATCGACCTCGGGTTCATTGTCGCTGAACTCGCCTTTGAGAGAATTGATTTCATTGAAATTTTTACATTTCATGGCGATACCTAGTTTGATGGTATTTGCATAATAAATTCCGGCTTTGAATGTTAGGCTTGCAAAATATTTTTCCGACTTGTCCACATAATGCTTAGCAGAATCTATTTTATCCAAATGCAGGTATATATCAGATAAATTGATATAACAGAGATTTACCGAAAATTCATTTTTTGTTTTTTCTGCCAAATCTTTTACTTTCAAAAACCACTCTTTTGATCTCGCATAATTTCCAGTATAATAATAATAATTACCTCGATTGTTGTAAAATACCAGTTTTTCATTCACGGAGCGATCATTCAGTTCTTTTTCTGCCAAAAGATAATATTGGTCGGCAAGTTTATAATCATGGAGGCTCAGATACACATCTGCTAATGCGAAATTAACCGGAAATTTCATCTTCTCGACTCCTAGCGAATCACATATGAAAAGTGCCTTTCTTAGCATTGAAGCACTCATGGCGTAATTACCCTTAAATTTATATTGGTCGGCAATATTTATTAAAATGTCGGGAACGCGCGTTGGGATATTGTGTTGAATGGCTTTTTCATAAAAAACAATAGCAGAATCAGACTTGCTTAATCTACTGTAAATGTTTCCCAAGCTGTTATAGCAGTCGGAAAGAAGCTCCTTTGTTGAATCTGATAGTTGGTTTGTTTGAAAATAGGCAAGAGCTTTGCGCTCAAGGAGCATTGCAGAATCAAATTTTCCTAATAGAAAATATGCTTTTCCTTTGGTTATTATTGCTTTGTGATAGGTTGTGCTGTCCGTAGTTTGAGTGATCACTTCATCTAAGATACTTATTGAAGAAAAAGGATTGATGCGAAGGGAATCATTTCCTCGGATGAGAATATTTCTAAGTTTTTTTTCATGTAAATTTTCTTTATCATCTCGATGGGAGCATGAATTAAATAGTGTCAGCATAGTGAAACTTAAAACTAAGCACAATGCTTTGTCTATTTTCCTAAAATGGCGCATTACTTTTTTTGTATTGGGGTTTTATTTTGCAAAAATAGAAAAAAAATAAAAATATTATTAGCAATATTCCTCTTATTTTTTAAAACTGCTTAATCTTTTTTCGCAAAACAACTATTCTTTTTAACTAGATAGCTACATAAAATTGCAAGATAAGGCTTTTTGGCAAAAATGACTCCTGCGAAAGTTTTTTATGTTTATATGTTTGTGGTTAAATTTAGTAAAAATAATATAAGTACATGTTAGGTTATAGCGTCGTGGGATAATAGGTAATAGTTGGTGAAATTAAAAGTAAGGCCGATAAATCGAATTATTGTGTTAGGCTCCGTGTCTTTTAGTTCAATGTTAAGTCTCTTTTCTCAACGTTTGTAATTCTTATTTTTCGCTTATGAAGAAAATGCTGAACGAAACAACAATGAGGATATTGTGGAAGTGCTGAAAATACCATCCATTTCTTGGGCTATATATTTATACTTTCCAGTTTCCAATAAACCATTTACATATAGATTGGGACACTGAGTTCTTTAATTGTGATTTCCAATACGAACTACGTGAATATTTGATTAAGTTCAGGTCAATTAACCCTAGAGCGCAACATATGAATTACAGTAGAAAGAACTCAATAGGCCGATAAAAATCGATTGTTGGCTTTATTGGTTTTTACTCAACATTTTATTCCACTACAAACTTCACCTCCTTAAATGCAAAAGCCTCCGTTTCCCCACTAGTTTCCCTTTCCAAGACGAGTAAGCCGGAAGGTTCTATGTCGTGGATTCTTGCCCGGAAAGTTTCTTTTTCTGTTGCAAAATGGTGGAATCCATCTTTGCGGTAGAGAAACCCGGTATATTTTTCTTGAAAATTAGTCCACCACTCGGGAGACGATTTTAATAAATAATAATTGTAGATGATGCCCGATGCGATGTTCGATACGATCTCTTCGATGTCGTGTTCCTTGCCCGTGATTTGCGACAACGAGACAGGGTTCGGTGCATCGCTGAAGAACTGTTTTTGGTTGATATTCAACCCAATTCCGATAATCGATCGGCTGATGATGCCGTCGCTTATGTCGTTCTCAATCAATATCCCGCAGATTTTCTTGTCTTGGTAATAAATATCGTTTGGCCACTTAATGCTGATTTCTTCCGTGTATTCGGAAAGGGTTTCCGTGATTGCCAAGGAAACTATTTGCGAAAGGATGAACTGTTGGTCGGCAGCTACGGATTTTGGTTTGAGCAATAGGCTCATCGTGATGTTTTTTTCGGGTTCCGATTCCCACACGTTGCCGCGTTGACCTCTCCCGGCGGTTTGCTTGTCGGCAAAAACCACCGTTTCGTCTGCTTCGGGATGGCTATTGCTCCAATCCCGGAGAAAAGAATTGGTGGAAATGGTTTCCGTTATGTGTATGATATTCATGCTTTCTATCTAGCTTATTCTGACAATTCAGCGTATTCTTCCTGCTTCTTTCGGGGTAATTTTTTGATGACCTCGTCCACAGAATGATGGATCAGGCTTTTCAATTCATTGTCAGGAACGTCGGAATCAAAATAGATGGTGTTCCAATATTTTTTATTGGCGTGGTATCCGGGGACAATTCCGTTAAATCTTTCCCGTAATTCAATCGCTTTTTCTGGTTCACATTTCAGGTTGATCCGGAATCCATCACTTGAAGATTCGATAGACATATAGGCAAACATTTTATCCATTACTTTGAATACCAATGTTGTGTCGTCAAATGGAAAACATTCGGTAGCCCCTTTTACGGATAGGCAATATTCTCTTACTTCTTCAACGTTCATATTCGCAATAGATTTTTGAAACAGTTTTTATTGCAAAGATAGGAGATTATTTAGTAGGCTGGGAAGGTTTTTGTCTCTTGTTTTGCACGCAAATTGTCTCTTGTTATGAATAGTGCTGCAAACATCGTCAAGCATTAGCTTTTGTGTTGAATGCTTTATTGGTTTATAAGGAAGACGTAGAGCAATTCAATCTGGTGAATTGTTCCCTTATCAATTTTGTGGTGTGTTCAATCTGGCATATATTTTTCAACTCATCGTTGACCAATTCAATTACGGCTTTTTTATGAAGGTTTGTTTTGTCTTACAAAGTAATTTCATCACCTATAATTCTGTTTATCAATTTATTAACTAAATGAATGCCATCAACAAAAAGAATATCTCTGAGTCTTTGGAAATATATCCTCTATCAGCATATAATTTACCAAAAATTGCATTATGCTAATTTTCTATCCATTTTCTTATGCCGAACTCACATTAAAATACGAAACTTGTACTTTAGGGTAGATTTTTATACATTTGCATGAAACGAGGATTAGGAAAAATAAGAATATAGAATTTAACTTATCATATAAAGTAATAAGAAATGAAACGACTTTTTTTATCCATGAGTTTAGCTCTTGCAGCATTGGCGATGACTGCGCAAACAGTGAATTATGAAGTGCGTTATGCCCACGCTCCCGATGACGTGAAAAGTTACGATACGCAAAAACTCAGAAAAGAATTTTTGGTGGAAAAGATTTTTGAAAAAGACAAAATCAATATTACATACACACTTGTGGACAGATTTATTCTGGGTGGTGCACTCCCAGTTACGCAAGCCCTGAAGTTGGAAACTATCGATCCTTTGAAATCCCCTAACTTTTTGCAACGCCGCGAAATTGGAATCATCAATGTGGGTGCGCCTGGAAAAGTGAAAGTGGGCAATACGGAATATTCATTGGGTTTCAAGGAGGCTCTATATGTTGGCTGTGGACCGGATGAAATTGTTTTCAGCTCCGACAATCCAGCAAATCCCGCCAAATTCTATTTCAATTCCACTCCGGCTTATAAAAACTATCCTACGAAGAAAATTACCACCAAAGAAGCTGTGGTGAAAAATGCCGGTTCGCTTGCTGAATCGAACGACCGTGTTATCAACCAGTTGATTGTCAATAATGTGTTGCCAACCTGCCAGTTGCAAATGGGCTTAACCGAATTGAAGACGGGAAGTGTATGGAACACCATGCCTGCGCATGCCCACATGCGTCGCATGGAAGCTTATTTCTACTTCCAAGTTCCCGAAAATCAAGTGGTGGCGCATTTCATGGGAGAGCCACAGGAAACCCGCAATATTTGGGTGAAAAATGAACAAGCTGTTATCTCCGAACCATGGTCGGTGCATTGTGGTGCTGGAACAAGCAACTACATGTTTATCTGGGGAATGGGCGGCGAAAACCTGGATTACGGTGACATGGACAAGATTAAAACAACGGATTTGAAGTAATCCGGTTCAACGAAAAAATAGTTTGTCTGACTGCCTTATTCTGGATGGAATAGGGCAGTTTTTTATTTATCTTCGTATTCTCAAATTGGGCTTATTTACATTTTTACATTTTGCAAAATCATGAAATACATTGACATTGAAAACTGGAAACGGAAGGAACATTATCAATTTTTTGGACAAATGGATTATCCACAGTACAATATCTGTATGAATTTGGATGTCACCAATTTTGTTGGCTTCACACGGGAAAATCATTTGTCGTTTTATTATTCGATGATATTTGCTTCCACTCAGGTGATGAATCAAATGGATGAGTTCAAATATAGGATTAGGGATGGCAAGGTCGTGCTGCACGATACATTGCATCCATCATTCACCGATATGCAAGATGGCGACGAATTATTTAAGTTTTTGCTGGTGGAAATGGAAGCGTCGCTTGTCGATTTTGTCAATAAATCAGCAGCCAAGAACCATGCACAAAAAGCATATTTTCCTTTGGAGGAATTGGCTGGGAGAGACGATTTGGTGTATATCACTTGTTTGCCATGGGTGTCGTTTACGCATCTTTCGCATACAATCAGTCTCAACCGGGAAGATGCCGTGCCGCGCGTTTCGTGGGGAAAATATTTCAAGGCCAACGGTCGGGTGTTACTCCCATTTTCTGTTCAGGTGAACCATGCTTTTGTGGATGGGTTGCATGTGGGAAAATATGTGGAGAATTTGCAAACCTATTTGGATACCATCGGATAGGGCTAGCTTTTCCTCCTTTTCTGGTAATAGGAAAAATAACATTTCCTGCACAATGTTTAACGGCTGCGCTTGCCGGCTTTGCGAAGAGAATTGTAATTTTATCTTTAAATCTTCAATGATGAACAAAAATTCGTACACAAAATGAAAACTGAAAAATTGGGTTTTATTGGACTTGGTAATATGGGGCATCCCATGGCTAAAAATCTTGAAAAGGCTGGATTCCCGCTGTCGGTGTATAATAGGACGATTTCAAAAACGAAGGACTTTTTGGAAAAATCCACTGTTGCCGAATCCATCGATGCTTTGGTACAACAAAGCGATATTGTCTTTACAATGCTAACAAACGATGATTCGTCGAAAGCGGTGTATGGCAAAATTCTGAGCCTAAATATCCAAGGGAAGTTGTTTATCGATATGAGCACCATTTCTCCCGAATTAAGTATTTCCACGTCTATCTCATTAAAGGAGAAGGGTGCAAGTTTCTTAGACGCACCAGTTGCGGGCAGCACCAAGCCTGCCGCCGAGGGAACTCTGACCATTATGGTTGGTGGTGACGAGAGCGACATCAGGCGTGCATTGCCTTATTTCGAGAAACTGGGAAGCACCATACGGCATTTGGGTGAGAACGGTAAAGGCTTGGCTGCAAAGCTGTGCGTCAATTATTTTGTGTCCATCATTTACCAAGGTTTGGCAGAGGCTGTTTTGCTTTCTCAAAAACTTGGTGTGGACAGGAAAGACATACTCGACATCATCAATAATAGCGCCACCGGAAGCGGGGCCACTAAGGTGAAAACACCTTTGTTGCTTCAAAACGATTTTGCTCCCGCATTTGCCCTCGACCTGATGCTGAAAGATATTTTGCTGGCTCAAAAGGCTGGAGCTGATTTTCCTTTGTCCAAATCGCTTATCGCCACCTACCAGGCTGCGCACGAAGCCGGTTTGGGAGGGCAAGATGTGATTGGGATTATCAATTATATTCAATCAAGATAGATTTTCATTTGTTCTTGTAAGTTTGGTGAAATAAGAAAAGTCTTCCGCTTGTGAGGGCAGAAGACTTTTCGAAATCAATATTTTGGGCGAACTTATTATTTCAATGCAGCCAATGCAGCTTCGTAGTTTGGTTCTTCTGTTACTTCAGGAACAAGCTGTGTGTAAGCTACTTTTCCGTCAGCGTCAACGACAACCACCGAACGAGCCAAAAGTCCTTTCAATGGGCCATCGGCCATCAAGATGCCATAAGCCTGAGCAAATTCAGGATTGCGGAAAGCGGAAGCTGTCACCACGTTTTGAATTCCTTCTGCTGCGCAGAATCTTCCGGCAGCAAATGGGAGGTCGACGGACACAGCCAAAACAATCGTGTTGTCAAGGCCAGCCGCTTCTTTGTTGAATTTGCGAACAGAAGCAGCGCAAACGCCGGTGTCAATGCTTGGGAAAATATTCAAAAGTAATTTTTTGCCTTTCAAATCTTTCAATGTAACTTCTGAAAGATCGCCTTTCACCAATGTAAATTCAGGTGCTGCTGTTCCTGTTGAAGGTAATTCGCCAGCTACGTTAACTTTCAATTCTTTTTTAAAAGTGATTGTTGCCATAATTTTTTAATTTTTTTAATTCGTTTCGTGTAAAATTATTATTTCAAAATCGTTAGAAATTCTTCTTTTGGGGGACGCACCTTGGCCAGATTCACTAACCAATCTTTTTCCTCGTCCCTGTAGCCCAATGGCAACACCAACACGCTGCGCAATCCCAGCTCTTTGAATCCGAGCAGTTCGTCCAATTGTTCGGGATTAAAACCTTCCATCGGAGTTGAGTCAACTTTCAGATCGGCGGCCATGGCCATTGCGAAGCCCAATCCAATGTATGCTTGGCGAGCTGTATGCTCAAAATTGATTCTAGGCTCCCTGTTTAGATACAGCCCCTTGATCCTTTCGGTGTAAGCATTGTATCTTCCAGTCTCCACTTTTCTTTTTTCTGTGATTTCAGCAAAGATATGGTCGATTCGTTCTGCCGTGTAATTGTCCCATGCGGCAAACACCAGCACGTGGGAAGCATCGGCAACTTGTTCTTGTCCCATCGCTATGGGCACCATCTTGTTTTTGATGTCTTGGTTTCGTATTTCAAAAACCTGGAAAGGGTGCATGCCTGATGACGTTGGAGTCAGCAAGGCGGCATCTATAATTTTATCTACTAATTCCTGATCTACCTTTTTGGATGGATCAAACTTTTTTGTTGCATATCTCCAGTGGAGGGCTTCTTCAAAATTCTTGCTCATATATAACCTTTTAATAACTTATTTGTTTTCGGCACATGCCAATAAAATCTTTTTTAAATAATTTCTTAATGAAACAATTTCGCTGTCTTCCATGTGTATCTTGCATTTGATCTTTCCTGGAATACTTTCGGCCAGAGATTCCAGGCTTAGCCCTTTTTCGGTTATGGTGACATTGACCAATCTCTCATCTTCTGTTGACCTTTCGCGGCGTATCAGTTCGCTTGCTTCCATCCGTTTGAGCAACGGTGTCAGTGTGCCGCTGTCGAGCCAGAGACGTTCTCCCAGACTTTTCACGCTTGCCGTTTTGTATTCCCAAAGCACCATCAACACCAAGTATTGCGGATAGGTGAGTCCAAGCTTTTCGAGTATGGGGCGATAGATGTTCGTTATCTGCCGAGACAAGGCATATAGCGGAAAACACAACTGATTGTCAAGCTTCAAATAGTCGGACATAGAATTGTTCTATTTTTCATTGTGCAAAATTAAATTTTACACAATTAAATAGGAAATTTTCACCGTTAAATATCATTAATACGAGTCGATAATTTGATATTGAGAATGGAGTAGGAGAGCTGGCAACAAGAAAAAGCCCGGAGAATCTTCACTCTACGGGCTTTTACCTATACTAATAATAAAAAATAATATGCTGAATTCTTCCGGTCTAAATATTAGTTATCAGCTAATTATGTTTCTATTCTTCTTCTTTCATGTTGTGGAACACGTTCTGCACATCTTCGTCATCCTCAAATTTGTCGAGAAGCTTTTCGAGCAATGCACGTTGTTCGGCAGTCACTTCCTTTTGGTCGTTGGGAATCCGTTCAAATTCTGCACTGTTGATCTCGAATCCGTTTTCTTCGAGGTACTTTTGAATTTCGGAATAAGACTTGAATTCGCCGTAGAGAATGATTTCTCCTTCATCTTCCGCCAATTCGTCCACGCCGTAGTCAATCAGCTCCAATTCGAGGTCTTCGAGTGACACGCCTTCTTTGGCCGTGATTTTGAACACGCACTTGTGGTCGAACAGGAATTCCAAGCTGCCGGAAGTTCCCAGCGAGCCATTATGCTTGTTGAAGTAACTTCTTACGTTGGCAACCGTGCGAGTTGGGTTGTCGGTAGCGGTTTCCACCACAATCGCGATCCCGAAAGGTCCGTATCCTTCGTACACCACTTCCTTGTAATCGGCCTCGTCTTTGGATGTTGCTTTTTTGATCGCACGCTCCACGTTTTCCTTCGGCATGTTTTCCTTCTTGGCTTGTTGTTCCAACACGCGCAAGCGGGGATTGGTGTCAGGGTCAGGGCCGCTTTCTTTTACGGCCATTGTGATTTGTTTCCCTAACTTGGTGAAGACACGGGCCATATTGCCCCATCTTTTCATTTTTGTTGCTTTACGGTATTCAAATGCTCTTCCCATAAAATGTTATTGTCGTTTTGTTTGTTTTTTATTGCCACATTACCTCAACTGCGCTCCCAATTCTCCTTCCAAAGCCGTTTGAATCTTCTTCATCACGGTTTCAATCTGCTTTTCGTTGAGCGTTTTTTCTTCGTCTTGCAAAACGAAATTCACGGCATACGATTTTTTCCCTTCGGGCAGGTTTTTCCCTTCGTACACGTCGAACAGCGAAACGCTTTTCAGCAATTTTTTCTCGTTCTTCTTCGCCACACGTTCGATATCGGCAAATGCCACCGACTTGTCCACCAAAAGGGCAAAGTCGCGCTTCACTTCGGGGAATTTAGAAATTTCCGCATAAGTGATTTTATTCTTCCGGATAGATTTCATCAGGGCGGTCCAATTGAGTTCGGCAAAGAACACTTCACTGTCAATTTCGGCTTGCTTCAATACCTTTTTCGAGACAATGCCAAGGATACCGATTTCTTTGTTCTTCTCGGTAATGCCCAGTGCTTCGCTGAAAATTTCATTTTTGAACGAAACGTACGTCACATTCGACAGCGTAATTCCCAAACGAACCAACACATTCTCCACATAAGCTTTCAGGTGGTAAACCGTCACTTTTTCATCGGCATGCGCCCAGTTGTTGGAAATGGTGTTTCCTGATACCCAAAGCCCCAGATGCGTTGCTTCGGAATATTGCGCCGTGGGATTTTCTTCGTTTTTCTTTGCTTCGTCAAAGCGATACACGTTGCCGAATTCATAAAAACGGATGTCGGCATTTTTGCGGTTGCGGTTGTATGCCACGTTTTCCAATCCCCCGAACAGCAAGGTTTGGCGCAACACGCTCAAGTCTGTACTCAATGGATTGATTACTTTCACGTTGTTGGCAACAGGATACGATTCCGACAGGAGATAATAGGCTTCTTTCGTGAGCGAATTGTTGAGCACTTCGTGAAAGCCGCTCCCGGTCAATTGCTCCGAGATCAAGGTTTGCAAATCGTAGCTGGTGTCGGTTGCCGATTGATAAGAGAGGTTCGAATTCAAGGATTCGCCGAATTCGATGTTGTTGTAGCCATAGATGCGGAGAATGTCTTCTATCACGTCCACGTCGCGGGTCACATCCACACGGTAAGTGGGAATGCTAAGCTTCAGGTCTTCGACGGTTTCTTCTAAAATTTCTACTTCCAGACTGTTAAGAATGCTTATGACCGTATTGGAATCTATTTCTTTTCCAATCAGAGAATTTACTTTCTTGTAAGTTAATTCAACGACGGCATTTTCTATTTTTTGTGGATACACGTCTTGGATTGTTCCCGCCACTTTTCCTCCGGCAAGCTCTATGATTAACGAAGCCGCACGTTTCAGCACTTCCACCGTGTCGTTGGGATCGCAACCCCTTTCGAAACGGAAAGACGAATCGGTGCTCAAGACATGCCGGCGAGCTGTTTTACGCACATAAGTCGGATTGAAATAGGCGCATTCAAGGAAGATGTCAGTGGTGCTGTCGCTCACTCCCGAATCCAATCCGCCAAAAACGCCACCGAGGCATTGCGCCCCTTTGGCATCACATATCACGAGGTCTTTCTCGTCCAATTCGCGTTCCACACCGTCCAAGGTAGTGAATTTTGTTCCCGAAGGAAGTGTTTTTGCGATGATCTCGTTGCCCGAAAGCTTGTTGAGGTCGAAGGCATGAAGCGGATGTCCCAGTTCGTGAAGCACATAATTGGTGATGTCCACCACGTTATTGATCGGATGAAGTCCAATCAGCGACAAACGGTTTTTTAACCATTCCGGACTTTCTTGGATTTTCACGCCACGGATTGTTACGCCCGAATAGCGGGGGCAAGCCGTTTCGTTTTCGATGCGCACGGAAAAAGCACCGTCTGTTTCGTTCTCCGGGAAATTGGAGACGATAGGTTTCTTCAATTCCGCTTTGCCTACATTTTGTTTCAAGTAAGCGGCCAGATCGCGTGCCACTCCAAAATGGGAAGTTGCATCCACGCGGTTGGGCGTAATGTCCACTTCAAGGATATATTCGCTTTTGATGTTGTAATAATCTTTGGCTAAAGTTCCCGGCACGGCATCTGCTGGTAACACAATGATGCCTTCGTGACTGGTTCCGATGCCAATTTCGTCTTCCGCACAAATCATTCCGAAAGATTCTTCTCCACGGATTTTTGATTTCTTGATGGTAAAGGATTCATCTCCCGAATACAAAGTTGTTCCCACCAACGCCACAATCACTTTCTGTCCGGCAGCCACATTGGCAGCCCCACAAACAATTTGCAAGGCTTCGGCCTGTCCCACATTCACCGTGGTCACATGCAAATGGTCGGAGTTTGGATGATCCACGCAGGTGAGCACTTCACCCACAACTAAACCTTCCAGTCCCCCTTTTATGGTTTGAACCTCTTCGATGCCGCCTGTTTCCAAGCCGATAGAAGTGAGTGCCGCCGACAATTCGTCGGGTGTTAAATCAAAATCAAGGTATTCTTTCAGCCAATTGTACGAAATATTCATATTTTATGTTTATTCAATTTCAATGAAATAAGCCTCGGCAAAATGGCTTTAGAATGACCCGTTTGCCGAAAAGCACGCCAAAATTACAAAATTTATCAGAAACGAGTAAATTTGACGGGAGTATATTTGAAAATAAGATTGTATTTGAAAATCGGCGGTTTAGCATTTGTCGAATAAGAAATACCTCTTTAATCGGGCTTTGAAAAAGCAAAAAATCGGATAGCTCAATAATATTTGCAACACCTTACCTGAACGGAAATGCTTGTTTGAGTGTTAAAGAAACATTCTCGTGAGGGTTGATGTGGATAATTTAAGCCCTCTATTTTTTACTTATAAAATCACTGAAAATGAAAATATACACCAAAGGTGGAGACAAAGGGCAAACCGGAATTCACGGTGGGCAGCGGGTGGACAAGGACGATATCCGCATTGAAACAAACGGCTGTTTGGACGAACTGAATTCTATGCTGGGCGTTGTCAGGGCATTTATGGGAGAAGAACATGAATTCCAACCGCTCTTGTTCCGCATACAGACGGAAATGATGGTGATGATGTCGCAAGTGGCCACTCCATCTGCCAAAAGGGCAAACAATCCCAACAAGTTGGCGGACGATTTGGTGCCGCTTTGCGAAGAGCAGATAGATGCCATCACTTCGCGGATGACTCCCAGCACCCATTTTGTGCTTCCCGGTGGAAACGTGGTGTCGGCTCACCTGCAATTGGCACGGACGTTTGCACGCCGGGCAGAACGCCGTCTGTGGACGCTCCACAAGCAGGATGAAGTGCCGGAATTGATTCTCTTGTTTATGAACCGTTTATCCGACTTACTGTTCACAATGGCTCGTTACGAAATGTACAGGGAAGGAACTGAAGAGGAAAAATGGAAACATTTCCTTTATAAACGCCCGGAGAGAAAGTGAAGGGAGAAAGGGCTTTGGCAGGGTTCATATGTAGAATTCCTGCCGGGCTTCACTGTTGGTATTTGTTGAAAATACACAGCGTCCATAACCCTATTGTTTGGAGTGAGTTTCCTTTGGCCTTTTTGCTCGTTCTTTTCCAAAACACGATCAACTTCTCGATTGCAAATTAACCGCTCATATTACGATCCATCATTTTCATCCCCGCCAATTCATGAATTATATATTTTCTCAACCGCTTGATAATTCTTATTTACAAAATATTCTAAATATCTGATAGCCTTATCAAAATCAAACGACCAAACTTCATCAACCACCATTTTTTCTTTTTCTCCAAAAATCCCAAACAAGATTTTTACTTTTTTAGGACGATTGTACCACAAGGAAAATTCGAGTTCTCCTTTATCGCCATAATCAGCAGTTAAAGTAAAACTTTTTCCATCATCAATGCAATTGAATTCCAAGGAAGGGCTATAATATACTTTATTTTGGCCCAATGAATTGCTAAATTCTAATTTCTCAATCCAAGGATAGTTTTTGGCAATATTCAGAATTTCAGTTGCTGATATTGGGTTATCCCGGTATTCAATTTCTTCTTTGTCGGGATGGCAGATGGAGTACTTATAAGACATAAAATAGAATCTTTTTCATAATAAATATCTTGATCTTCTCGTTTCAAACTTCCGGCTAACGGCTAAATTACACCCGGCGAGGTATTCTCTCTTTTGAAATGTGTACTCATATAGCTTCGTTACTAACGCTTTTTTTCTAATATCGCTGCTAAGTGCACCTCAGCCAGCCAATGCCTTTAGGGTCTGTTATGTCTCGTAGGTTGTGATTTTCTTTTCAACCAAGAAATAAATTTTTGTATTCCAGTTACTTCTTGCTGGCCAGATTTGTTGTCTCGTAATAAACCGTTTATCTCTTCTATTATCAATTTCCCAGTTTGCCAGTCTCTTCCAACAATTACTTTTTTTAGCAAAATCGCTTCTAATGGTTGGCTTTCAACTTTGATTGAGATTTTAATATTCAAATTTTTATCAAGAATCAAGATGTCTGAACTATAGGGTCTTGGTATCACAACAGAATCGTTATTTATTGAATATGAACCTATAAATTGTCCAGTTCCTTTATCAGCATCTTGTAACAATTTGTTATTTTCAACTTTCCAGTTTTTAGGATTTATTTTTAGAAGCGTATCATAGTCATCTACCCAAAGCTCTGAGAAGTCCTCACAAAATGTCACTCTCGGATTTCCGTATTTATTGGCCAGAGTAATTTTCTCAATGATTTCATCAGAAATCAAACTGTAACGATATAGACTGCCATCTCTTTGAACACAAAAGATTAATTCATCTTTATATTCTGTCACACCAATCAAGCCTTGATAACCAAAATCAAAGTTTCCTTGATAATACCAATTTATTTTGTCATCAATGGTTGATAATTGACCGTTGTCAATTCTGAATAAGTGAAACCTGAATTCGTTGTTTATCTTTAAATTTGCGATGTAGTACTTTGGAACGTGACTTAAAATATTAGTTTCTCCAATTACAGTATTCTTAAAATTATTAAATGACAATCTACAAACGATTTTTGTCGGATTAGAGAAATGGTGGACCGTAATTTCAAACTTTGAGTCATTAAAATTGTGTCCAACCGAAAAGTAGTCATTGTCTCCTTTATGAATTGAAAGATATTGAGCGTCAGAAAATTTAATGCTTTCAACATCATTCTTATCTGAACTGTAAATCCATAAATTTCCTTTGTCAACCCATCCAAGGTTTGAGATTGCATATTTAAAATTTGAATCATTAATCATCATATAAATAAATGCTTGTTTTCTACTTTACATTTGCACTGACTTTTTTTATACACTTACTGCTAACATCTCTATATACGCCACCCAATTTGCATATATGCCATAATATGACGCATATATCGACCTTATAAAAATGGTAAATACATTGAAATTAAAATATTTACAGTTAGTTGAACAGTTATATTTATGGCGCATATCCAATTTGTTAATTCACAACTTTCTCTATTATATAGTAAACAACATTTGGTAAAGCTAATTTTAATTCATTCAATTTATTCACTTCCAAAATTCCGTTTCCATTAAAAGTAATCCGAGCCAACCTTCCATTTCGCAAATATATTTATTTATCCTTGTTAAATATAGTCATCTATTAAAAATATTTCACTATTTAAAATCATTCCTCACAATATTTTCTACAAAACCTTCCGCTTTCCACTAAACAACACGCATTCAGAAGCATAATGAATGAAATATTTTTTATTTTTGTATCCACAAGCTTTTTACATTCTTTATTCAAACAAGATTTCTAACATAAAATTTACAAAATTATGACCAGTATTTCAGAAAAAGGACATGCCCGAAACGTCGCAAACCTCGAAAGCCTAATTGCAGCCATCACATCCTATGGCACAAACTACAACCCGTTCAGCACCAGCCTCCAGCTTGATGCTCTTCAATCCTTGCTTGCCACATCCAAAGACTCGCTCGACGCAGTGAACACCGCACACGCCACTTATTCCAACGCTGTTGCCGCGCGCAGAGAGATATTCCAGTCCTTTAGCAAGCTTATCACCCGGGTAAACAATTCTCTCAAGGCAAGCGGAAGCTCCGAACAAATAAATAGAAGTGCACTAACCATTATTCGCAAGCTTCAAGGAAAAAGAGCAAGCGCAAAACTTACCGACGACGAAAAGAAAGCTTTGGAAGCTGAAGGCAAAACCGCCAATCAAATCTCAGCTATCCAGATGAGCTACGACAACCGCATCGAAAATTTCAGCATGCTTATCAGTTTCCTATCCTTAGTTCCCCAATACAACCCCAACGAGCAAGAACTCAAGATCCAATCTTTAAAAGACCTCTATGCCAGCCTAAAGGCAAAAAACACAGAAGCAATCACTTCCTCCATACACCTAACAAACGCCCGCATCACCCGAAACAAAATCCTCTACAACCCCACAACAGGATTAGTCTCTGTATCCTCCAACGTGAAAGCCTATATCAAGTCCATCTTCGGAACATCAAGTCCCTACTACAAGCAAATATCCAAGTTGGAATTCAAAACAGTGAACAAGCAATAGCAAATAGGCTACTTCTGTTAACGTATAGCCTGCTGCTGTTTAGATTCTGCAAACTGAAATTATCAATTGGATAACTGTGGATTGGTAATTATTTTATGTGAAAAAGAAACAGATTACTATGATTAAAAATAATAAATCTTCCATTAACATACCATCTGCTGCAAAATAGAAATAACTAATTTCAAAAAAGAAACAGTGACTGCTCTCTCAAAAATAAATTTGCGCTCTTTCTGATATATCCAAGATGGATCATCTAACTGAATTTTTCTATATCTTTGACTACTCAAAACAAATGCAGAACATAACGATTGAAAAATAAACGCAAAATAATCAACGATCCGGTCTTTGGATTTATAACGATACCAAACGATTTCATATACAATTTGATCAAGCATCCTTATCTGCAACGGTTGAATCGCATTCGTCAAATGGGACTTGCTTCATTTGTATATCCCGGAGCGCAACACACGCGCCTGCATCACTCAATTGGAGCCATGTATCTGATGCACGAGGCAATTTTGAATTTCAGGGTGAAAGGGCAGATGATTTCGGACGAAGAAGCCGATGCTGCTTTGGCTTGCATTCTTCTTCACGATGTTGGCCATGGCCCGTTTTCGCACGTATTGGAAAACACGATTGTGAAAAACGTTCATCACGAAGAAATTTCTTTGATGTTGATGAACCGGCTCAACAAGGAGTTGGGCGGCAAGCTTGATATGTGCATAGATATTTTTACAGATAAATATCCGAAACATTTTTTACATCAGTTGGTTAGCGGGCAATTAGATGTGGATAGGCTCGACTATTTGCGTCGTGACAGTTTCTTCTCCGGTGTTACGGAAGGAAACATTGGTTCGGCGCGTATCATCAAGATGTTGGATGTTCGCAACGACAAATTGGTGGTGGAGTCGAAGGGGATTTATTCAATAGAAAACTTTTTGATGTCGCGCCGCTTGATGTATTGGCAGGTGTATCTGCACAAAACGGCTGTTGCGGCAGAACATATGCTTATCAACACCTTGCAGCGGGCAAAAGAACTGACTCTTGCGGGCACCGACCTTTTTGGTTCCCCTGCATTGAAATATTTTTTGGAGAACGAGGTCACAACCGATGTTTTCAACAGGGATCACTTGGCTTTGGACAATTTCGTAAACCTAGACGACAACGATCTGTGGTGTTCGCTTAAAGTGTGGAGCAAACATTCCGACACCGTATTGTCCGTCATGAGTGAAGCTTTGGTTGACAGAAAACTGTTTAAAATAGAGATAAGTGCTGAACCAATTTCCCAGAAACGTGTTAAAGATTTGACAGAAGTTTATATGGAACGTTTCGACATAAGCGAGCACGAAGCTTCTTATTTCGTTTTGGCGGATGCCATCTCGACTAACATGTATAACGAGAAAGATGACAGCATTGATATTCTTTTCAACGATGGAAGCATCAAAGACATTGCTGATGCCTCCGACATGCTGAACATCCAACTACTATCGAAGCGTGTCCAGAAATATTATGTATCGTATTTAAGGTAAGTTGATAATGCCGTTGTCAATTTAAGAATCTAGAAAGTGTTTATTGTATTATGAATATTCAATATCCTTCTGTGCTTTTGGAAAATGCAGTCAATGAATTCTCAAAGCTTCCTGGTATTGGGAGAAAAACAGCCTTGCGATTGGTTTTGCACTTGCTAAGGCAAGAAACATCTGACGTAGAGCAATTTTCATCCGCTATGACCATTCTCCGCAAAGAGGTGAAGCATTGCCGTGTGTGCCACAACATAAGCGACCACGATGTTTGCCCAATTTGTTCAGATCCAAGGCGGGATGAAACAACCGTTTGTATCGTAGAAAATGTGAAGGAAGTGATGGTTATCGAAAACACGGCACAGTTCAAGGGCTTGTATCATGTCTTGGGCGGCATTATTTCCCCGATTGAAGGCATCGGGCCATCAGACTTGGAGATAGAAAGCCTTGTTAGCCGTGTTGCGGAAGGTAAGGTGAAAGAGGTCATATTTGCATTGAGCACGACCATGGAAGGTGACACCACCAACTTTTACATTTATAAAAAATTGAAACCTTACAATATTAAAGTCTCAATGATCGCACGTGGTATTTCCATTGGCGATGAAATCGAATATGCCGATGAAATTACACTCGGACGATCCATTGTGAATAGAATGCCATTTAATGAATCATACCACTTATAAAACCATGCCTGAAACGATAAAAAAGACCCTCCGGCAATCACAGATTGTTTTCATTATAACATTTCTTGTGGGCATTGTATTATTTGTTGGGACAACCTTCCTTCGATTGCGGGAGATTTTGCATGGAAACAGTCCACACCTGCTAATGGAGCGGTATGGAATCCTACTCACGTTGATTGGAATTCCGGTGTCCTTTAAAATCTATCAATATTTTATAAGTAAAATCGTAAGTCAACCAGAAAATAGTAAACTCGATTTTTATATTAGGATCTATTTCCTGCGTCTAACGATATTGGGGCTTGTATTGGTTTTTGATGCCGTAGGACTATATATTACCGGAAGCCGGAACTTCTTTTATATGGTTTTTATTACTTTAGTGACCTTTTTGTTCTGTTTACCCAATAAATCCGAAATCCTAACGTTATGTGAAAGAAAGAGCGACATTCCATCTTAATCACAATTGAGTATTTTTTTTTAACCATAATTAAACTGAATAGATAAGATATATATGAGGATAGCTGTTGATTTTGACGGAACCATAGTTGAGCATCGTTACCCCAAAATTGGATCACCCATCGCGTTTGCGATTGACACGTTGCTGCAACTTCAAAAAGAAAATCATTTGCTGATATTGTGGACAGTCAGGGAAGGTGAGTTGCTACAAGAGGCTGTCGATTATTGCGCCTCCAAAGGTCTTCACTTCTATGCTGCCAATAAAAATAATCCAGAAGAGAATGAATTGGAAGCTCCCCGGAAATTGATGGCTGATTTGTTTATTGACGATCGGAATTTGGGCGGTCTTCCAGATTGGGGGGTGATTTACGAAGTCATAAAGTCAGCCACCAAAGGTTCTTTTGTATCTTATGAAGATATGGCACGAGCTGCTGCAGAGAAATATGTTGAAAAAAAGAAAAAAAATTTTTTGATTCGTTTGGGGGAAATGCTCGAAAAATAAATGTATAAATTTCATAGAAAAAAAGTGAAGATCTCGGTTCTGATTGTAAACTACAATGTGAAATTCTATCTCGAGCAATGCTTGCTGTCACTCTTGGCATCGGATATTTCTCATCAAATGCAAATTATCGTTGTGGACAATAATTCAACTGATGGATCAAGAGAGTATATTGAAGGCAAATTTCCTACCGTTTCATTTATTTGGAATTCAGAAAATTTAGGGTTTGCTAAAGCAAACAATCAGGCTATTCGGATTTGCGAAGGAGATTATGTGTTATTGTTGAATCCCGACACTGTTGTTGGTGAACATGTTTTATCTAGAGTTGTTGCCTTTATGGATAGCCATCCCGATGCCGGGGCCGCAGGCGTGAAGATGATTAATGGAGGTGGTGTCTTTTTAGCAGAATCAAAGCGGGGTTTTCCTTCTCCATGGGTGTCTTTTTGTAAAATCTTTGGATTGGTTAAAATATTTCCTAAGTCACGTATATTTGGAAAGTATCATTTGCTTTATTTGAATGAAAATGAAACCCATCAAGTGGACATCTTGTGTGGTGCATTTATGCTGATTCGCTCGGAAGCCTTGACAAAAACAGGCCTTCTGGATGAATCGTTCTTTATGTATGGGGAGGACATCGACTTGTCTTACCGCATTACTTTGGCCGGTTATAAAAATTACTACATTCCCGAAAAAATCATCCATTACAAAGGAGAAAGCACAAGAAAAGATACCATGCGGTATGTGAAAATTTTCTATTATGCGATGTATGTATTTTTTAAGAAACATTATCCCAGATCAGGTTTCTTGTATTCTTTATTAGTTCCACTAGGAATTTTCACTCGTGCTTCGATGTCAGGATTGAAAAGAATATTGTTGCCGGTAACAAGTCGCGTCAGGAAAAAAGAGTCGATTCGTGAGTTATATTTCGATGTAACAGATTCATCCTATGAGAAAATTATCGATGTGATTGACCAGAATAAAAACCAGTCTGTACGATCGGTTATTTATTCGCCCGAATCGGGAATGGCCGTAAGCTCTATCAGTTACTTCAAACAGGAGTATGAATATGTGGCTGGAAAATGAAAATATTCGATTGAGAGCCCTTGAACCTGAGGATATTGATCTCCTTTATGCTTGGGAAAATAATACGGATTTATGGACATACGGCAGTTCTATTTCACCTTTTTCGCGGTTTGCTCTCCGCCAGTACATCCTTGATGCGCAGCAGCAAGATATTTATCAATCGCGCCAACTGCGCCTGATGATTGAAACGAAAGACGAAAAAAAGAAGCACATTGTTGTTGGTGCTGTCGATTTGTATGAATACGATCCTTTCAACAATCGTGCGGGAATCGGTATTTTGATCGATCCCGCAAGCCAAGGTAAGAAATACGCTATCCAAAGTTTGGTTCTAATGGAAGAATATGCTTTCGATTTTTTGGGCATCCATCAATTATTTGCATACATTGCCGTAAGCAATGAGAAAAGCTACAACTTATTTCAAAATTCGGGCTATCAGATGGTTGGCACATTGAAAGAATGGAAACGGGAAGGGGACGAATATGTTGACATTTACCTAATGCAGTTGTTGCGAAATGGAAAATCTAAATGAGGAAATAAAAAAAGCTGTGCAAGTTTTGATAGATGGAGGCATTATCCTTTATCCCACGGACACTATTTGGGGAATAGGTTGCGATGCCACTAATTCGGAAGCGGTGAAAAGAATTTATGATTTGAAACAACGTGACGACAGTAAATCCATGCTTGTGCTGCTTGATAGCGAGGCTAAATTGAATTATTATCTGGAAAAAATTCCCGATTTAGCTTATGATTTGATCGAAATGGCCGAAAAACCATTGACTATTATTTATGACAATGCCCGGAACATAGCTTCTAATTTAGTTGCTGAAGACGGGAGTATTGGCATTCGCATCACCAAAGAAGAATTTTCTAAGAATTTGTGTTTCCGTTTTCGCAAAGCACTTGTTTCCACATCCGCCAACATTAGCGGGCAACCATCTCCTGCATGTTTTGCGGACATAACCGATGAAATCAAATCCGGAGTGGACTACATTGTTGGAGTAAGGCAAAATGAGGAACGAAATCCCAAGCCTTCGAGCATCATGAAGCTCAAATCCAATGGGGAAATCAAAATCATCAGGGTATGAATTCCGGTCTTTTTTTAGATGATTCCAATTTGTTTTTTCTATTTGTGCGGCATTTGCTTGTTATAAAAAAAGAATCGGGCTATATTTGTGCCAACTAATTTATGAGATGAAATTTCAGGCTTCAATTGACAAGATAATCCAGTGGCGTTTTAAGCATATCAGCGAAAAAAAATTTTTGATTTTGGTCAGTTTTGTTGTGGGTGTCTTTACGGCATTGACAGCATGTTTTTTGAAAAAGCTGATTCAACTTATCCAAGGTCTCTTGACCCACAACTTTAGCGAATACCACGCCAATTATCTCTATTTGATTTATCCTGTCGTCGGGATCTTGCTCGCAGGATTATTTGTTAAATATATTCTGAAAGATGACATAAGCCACGGTGTCACTAAGATTTTATATGCCATTTCACAACGCAAGAGCCGCATCAAGCCACACAATATTTATTCTTCTGTTGCTGCCAGTTCAATAACCATTGGTTTTGGTGGGTCTGTGGGGGCCGAAGCTCCGATTGTACTCACAGGGGCAGCCATCGGTTCTAATTTGGGCCGCATTCTTCGTTTGGAACAAAAACACCTGATGATACTCTTGGGCTGTGGGGCCGCAGGGGCCATTGCCGGAATTTTTAAAGCACCAATAGCCGGATTGGTATTTGTCATTGAAGTCTTGATGCTCGATCTGACGATGACTTCTATTTTGCCCCTTCTGATTTCTTCCGTCACAGCTGCCACCGTCTCTTATCTACTGACAGGGAACAGTGCAATGTTCCACTTTGTGCAGAATGAACCGTTTTTATTGAAACGAATCCCTTCCGTACTCTTGCTTGGCATATTCTGTGGATTTGTTTCGTTATACTTCACCCGAAGTATGACGATGATGGAAAATATATTCCGGAAACTTCAGTTTTGGCAAAAATTTGTTTTAGGTGGACTTCTCCTTAGTGCATTGATCTTTTTGTTGCCGCCGTTGTATGGTGAAGGTTATGAAACAATCGAGGTGCTTTTGGGGGGTGGCACGGGGTATCAAAAATTGTTCGACGGAAGTTTGTTCAATGATTGGCGATACACCCAATGGGGAATAATCGTATTATTGACGATGATAATTGTGCTAAAATCATTTGCCACAAGTGCTACGAATGGGGGAGGAGGCACAGGTGGGACTTTTGCTCCATCTCTCTACCTGGGAGGTATTGCCGGTTTTCTGTTTGCTTACATCGGAAACACGTTCCACTGGTTGCCATTTATGCCGCAAGAAAACTTTGCTTTGATGGGAATGGCCGGTGTGATGGCTGGTGTGATGCACGCTCCGCTGACGGGGACTTTTCTAATTGCAGAATTGACCGGCGGTTACGATCTGTTTCTCCCTCTGATGATAGTTTCCATCTGTTCGTACCTGACAATTACTATTTTTGAGAAGCACAGTATATATACGATGCGTTTGGCTAAAAAGGGAGAACTATTAACCCATCACAAAGATCAAGCCGTATTGACTCTGCTCAAAGTATATTCTTTAATTGAAACTGATTTTCAGATAGTTAATCCTTATATGGATTTAGGTGATGTGGTGAAGGTTATTTCGCAATCATCCCGGAATTCATTTCCTGTGGTGAGTGATGATGGAAAGTTGGAGGGCATTGTACTCATTGATAATATCCGCAATATCATGTTCCGCCCGGAACTCTATAAGCGTTTCCGGGTGACCCGGTTTATGGTTTCGCCACCTGCTGTCATCAATGTTTCGATGACAATGGACAAGATTATGAGGGTTTTTGACGATACCAAGGCTTGGAATCTTCCAGTAGTGGATGAAAATAATAAATATTTGGGCTTTGTCTCCAAATCAAGCATGCTGAACGCCTATCGCCAAGTGTTGGTTGATATTGTTGACCAGGGGTAAATTCCTCGTCTGGAGGTCAAAAATGTCTTCTCTTAGATCAAGAACAATCTTTTCGCATTTTTGGAAGTAATTTCAGCCATCTCTTCTGCCGATGTTCCAAACACCTTTGCTAATGTATCGATAACGATAGCGATATATGAAGACTCGTTGCGTTTTCCTCGAAAAGGAACAGGAGCCAAATAAGGCGAATCTGTCTCAACAATTATGCGTGATAAATCAGCTCTTTTTAGCGTTTCCCTCAGTGCCGAGTTTTTGAAAGTGACAACACCGTTGATTCCTACGTAGAAGTTGGGGAAAGACATGATTTCATCTAGCTCATCCTCTGTTCCTCCAAAACTATGAAAAACTCCGCTCAACCCATCCGATCCCATTTTACGGAGGCATTCCATTGTCTCCTGATGGGCACTTCGCATATGTATCGCAACAGGTAGGGAGAACTCTTTGGCCCATTTGAGCTGCTCGATAAATGATTGCTTTTGCTCTTTCTCGTAGGTTTTGTCCCAATACAAGTCGATTCCGATTTCACCCACAGCAATGTATTTTCGCTGATCAAAAAGCGGTTTCATTCTTTCCAAAACAGACTTCCAATAGTTATTTACGCTTGTCGGGTGCAGCCCCATCATGGGAATGCAATAACCTGGATATTGCTCGCAAAGACGGTGCATCCTGTCTATCGAATTTTCATCAATATTTGGTAGCAGAATGTGTGATAAGCCTTTTCCTTTTGCCCTAAGAATCACGTTGTCAATATCGTTGTCAAATTCTTCGGAATAAATATGGGAATGTGTGTCAATTATGCTCATTGTTTAGTTGCTTCACGTTCACTTTTACGGAGGTAGTAAACAAGCCCCCAAGTTTTGCAGGTCTCAAGATCTATCTGACCTCCTTCTGATGAAAATTTCTCTTCAATAGCATTCCATAGCGAGTGGATTAATTGGTCAATAATTTTTCGTTTTATGCGTAATTTCTCAAGCCACTTATTCGTGGAATCTTGATGTATTTTTTGCACAAAGCAGGCATCCTTAAATTGTGAATAAGTAACATTTACTCTCGCAATGGAGGGGTTGTAGATAGGGGATCCCCCTTGCATTTTTCGTAAATTCTCACCAGAAATGATCCGTTCTCCCCATTTCAGAATTTGTTCGTTGCTAATCAAGTCGGGAACGGTGTTTGAGTCTATGTTCAAGCCATACAACGATTTTAATTCTTTATTGATCTCTTTTCGTATCACCGCCAAGTTAAGCACTTGGATGAAATGTGAGACATAAATTCGGGCATTTTTGGATAATTGTTGGAGTTTCTTACTGCTGGCAGTCTGTGTTCTAAGTGCATCGTTATAATGTCTGTATAGACCTTCAAAATTAGTCAGTTCTGTCTGCAATAAATGGCTGTTTATCTTTTGGAAACAGCTATTATTGGAAGAATGAAGCAACATCTCAAGCCCTTTTTTTAGAGCTCGTATTCGGCCTGCATCTGTATTGGGCAAACGGCGATATGGCATATTTTTCAGGATTTACGATAACTCAAGCCAGAGGCGATTTCATACAATTCCTTTTTTTTCTTTTCAGAAACGTTGACTTGTTCTAAGCATGAAATTGCTTTTTCATAATACTCTTCAATGCGCGATTCAGACAATTCCTTCAATCCCAATTGATTGTAGATTGCTGTCACTGCTTTTATTTTTTCTTTTCTCACAAAAGTCTCTTTTCTAATCCATGACTGAAGCTCTTCGCGTGTTGATTCAGCTTTCAAGGCATTGATTAAAAGGAATGTTTTTTTATTGGATGCAATGTCTCCTCCGATATTTTTCCCAAATTTTTTGGAATCACCATACACATCCAACAAGTCGTCTTTCAATTGGAAGGCAAGCCCGAGGTTAATGCCAAAATCAGAGAGCAAGTTTGCATCCTTTTCGGAAGCATTGGCAATAATAGCTCCCGATTTGAGAGAACAGCCAAGTAGAACAGCCGTTTTCAGCCGAATCATTTCGATGTATTCTTCTTCAGTGACATCTTCACGCGATTCAAATTCCATATCGAGTTGTTGTCCGCAACATATTTCCGTTGCCGTTTTGCTAAATAGGTGCAGGAGTTCTTTTAAATGTTTTTTCTTGTTTTTGGAAATCAAATGATAGGATTCGATCAGCATGGCATCGCCTGAAAGAACAGCCGTATTGTCGTTCCATTTTTTGTGAACGGTGGCCTTTCCTCTGCGAATGGCTGATTTATCCATCAAGTCATCGTGCAGTAGCGTAAAATTGTGAAACACCTCAATCGCGAGTGCCATAGGAATGGCATCCTTGTATTTTCCTCCGAGCAATTCGCACGACAATAGCGTCAAAACAGGGCGGATTCGTTTTCCTCCTAATGAGAGGATGTAGCTGATGGGTTCAAATAACGATTGGGGAGATGCGTCAAAATGAAGCCTCTCTATTTCTTTGTTGACAATGTCGAGAATACTATCTTCTTGAGTCATGTGTTTTGGATTTAAATCATCTGTTTTACAAATGTAAGGCTTTTTGCGGTTTTAGCTATCTAATGTCATTGAAAATATCTAGTCTTTACAAGTGAATTCTCCATTTGTTAAGGTTCATCCGGTTTTATTTTTCTACATTGGAACTCAACCGGCCTATATAAAAAATAGCATGTATATAACTTTTTACAAATTTTTCCGTTATTTCTTTATATATGCCCAGTGCGGGAGCTTTTCCCGATTATAAAATAATGAATCAATTGAATATGCGCGTCAAGCATACCGTTTTGTATATTATATCGTCTTTATTTGCTTGTTCTGTCAATGCGCAGCAAAGCGAAGCGGCATACAAATTTCTGCGGTTTCCTTCTTCAGCCCGTGTGAACGCATTGGGTGGAAACAATGTGTCGTTGGTGGAAAATGATGTGTCACTTGTTTTCCAAAACCCTTCTTTGTTGGGGCCGGAGATGAACAAAAATATGAATGTCACCTATATCTCCTACCTTGCCGATATTTCGGTTGGGAGCGCCGTTTATGCAAAAATGCTGACACCTCTTAGTGCCTTTGCTTTTGGAGTCAATTATGTAAGCTATGGCAGCTTCAAAGGATACGACGAGGACGAAATCTCAACGGGAGATTTCAATGCTAAGGATATAGCTGTGAACGGTATGTACAGTCGTGATTTGACTAATAAGCTGCGCGGTGGTGTCACGGCTAAAGTGCTTCTGTCAAACTATGAGCAATACTCGTCATCTGCTGTTGGTTTTGATGTCGGATTGAGCTATTTTATTGAACAAACTGATTTTACGGTGGCTGTTGTGGCTAAGAACATTGGTGCACAGTTGTCTTCCTACAACGAGCAACGTTTGGCTTTGCCTTGGGATCTGCAGGTTGGAATGACCCGAAAGCTTTCCCATGCCCCTATTCGAATTTCCCTGACAGCACAATATCTTAACCAATGGAATTTCGATAGAATTAACGCTGCAAATGAAATTACGGATGAAAACCAAAGCTTTGTACCCACTCTTTTCAAACATATGGTGTTGGGTGTCGAACTTCTTCCATCCAGTAATTTTTGGGTTGGCTTGGGCTACAATCCCAAAGTTCATTCCGATTTGAAGCTAGAAACAGGCAACAAATGGGGAGGTTTCAATTTTGGAACAGGATTTCGGGCAAAAAAAATAAGCGTGGGCTTTGCTTTGGCGAAATATTATCCTTCTTCCACTACCTATCAATTTAGTCTTACAATGGACTTGTCTAAATATTAAAAAAATAGCATTCGCCTGAATGAACATTTGACAAAATGAAGGTGTTCATTAAGCAATGGATAATTCAAAAAAGAACTAATTAATTATGAAAGTTACTGCTTTTGTGAAAGATTCATGAAGGTAGGCCTTTTTTATTTATCTATCAATAGACTTAATTTACTTGTTACTTGTGAAAAAAATCGTAATTGCAATTGACGGATTTTCATCCTGCGGAAAAAGTACAATGGCTAAAGATTTGGCCCAAAAAATCGGATACATCTACATTGACAGCGGTGCAATGTATAGAGCAACAACTTTATATGCTATCCAGCACAACTTGTTTGCAGACGGGAAGCTACTTGAAGAAAAATTGAAATCAGCAATGGATGACATCCAGATAAGTTTCAACAACAATCCCATCACAGGCAAACCCGATACTTATCTCAACGGGGTGAATGTGGAGGATGAAATCAGAAGTATGCCGGTGGCATCCAAAGTGAGCGAAGTAAGTGCTTTGAAATTTGTCCGTGAAGAAATGGTACGTCAGCAGCAGGCGATGGGTAAAGAAAAAGGAATAGTTATGGACGGCAGAGACATTGGTACAGTGGTGTTTCCTGGTGCCGAACTGAAAATATTTGTGACAGCCAAACCCGTGATCCGTGCGGAAAGGCGTTTATTGGAATTAAAAGGAAAAGGCAATACGTCGATAACCTTGGAAGAAGTGCTTGAAAATGTCAAGCGGCGAGATTATATCGACCAGACGCGCAAAGAAAGTCCTCTTCGTCAAGCCGAGGATGCGCTGGTGTTGGATAATTCGGAACTCACAATCGACCAACAGCGAACAATTCTGTTGGAAATGTTTAATAAAATTCTAAATCAATGACTAAAATAGAAATAGATTCCAAGTCCGGCTTTTGCTTCGGGGTGGTGAATGCCATCAAGAAAGCGGAAGAAGAGCTGGCCAAAGGCGGAATACTCTATTGCCTGGGGGATATTGTCCACAACAACATAGAGGTGGACAGATTATCAAGAATGGGCTTGATAACTATCAACCATGAGGAATTCGCCAAGCTCAAAAACGCCAGGGTACTGCTTCGCGCACACGGCGAACCTCCCTCCACTTATGAAACTGCAAAAGAAAACAACATCACCATCATCGATGCTTCTTGCCCCGTGGTGCTGCGTTTGCAAAAGCGGATCAAAACCAAATATGAGATTGAGATCAACAACCAAAGCGAGGCGCAAGTGGTTATTTATGGAAAAATTGGTCACGCCGAGGTGAATGGGTTGATGGGGCAAACCAATTCGGAAGCCATCATCATTGAGAAAAAACAAGATCTGGAAAAATTAGATTTCAAACGAAATATCTGCCTTTTTTCGCAAACAACGAAGCCTCTCGATGGGTTTCAAGAAATTATCGACCTCATCCAATCCAAAATGGAGGATGGAGCAAGCTTTGAATATTTCGACACGATTTGCCGTCAGGTTTCTAACCGCATTCCCAACATCAAAGAATTTGCTTCCACCCACGATTTGATTTTCTTTGTTGCTGGAGAAAAGAGTTCCAATGGCAAGGTGCTTTTTGCGGAAGCCAAAAAATACAATCCAAACAGTTTCTTTGTCACCACTCCGGATGACATTGATCCTTCCCTGCTGAGAGAAGGTTTGTCTATTGGTATTTGTGGCGCAACATCTACTCCGACTTGGCAAATGGAAGAAGTGAAGGAGCGTATTGAAAAATACAAAAACGATTTTGTGTTGCAAGCCTAATTCAGATTGATTAAAAATTTGCTAAGTAGCCAACTTTTTGTTCCTGATATTCTTTTTTATTTCTAACTTTGTGCCAAATGGTCTTTCAGTCCATAGCACTTTATTAATGTCTGAGAGAAAGGTGGAAAGATTATTAATAAGCTTAGAAATATAAAAGAATTATGCAGATTAAATGTGTTGGAGTACTTACTTCAGGTGGTGATGCTCCCGGAATGAACGCAGCCATTCGTGCAGTTACCCGTGCGGCAATATACGGAGGGATGGAAGTGAAAGGTATTTTGCGTGGATACAGGGGCCTGATTTTTAATGAAATCGTTCCTTTCACCACCAGCAGTGTCAGTAATATCATCCAACAAGGTGGTACGATCCTCAAAACTGCCCGTTGTTTGGAGTTCACAACACCCGAAGGGCGGCAAGTCGCTTATGAAACACTGGTTCGTGAAGGAATTGATGCCTTGGTTGTGATTGGCGGGGACGGTTCTCTCACCGGTGCACGCATCTTTGCACAAGAATTCAATTATCCCATTGTTGGGCTTCCCGGAACGATCGACAATGACTTGTTCGGTACTGATACGACCATAGGTTATGACACGGCATTGAACACGATAATGGAAGCCGTGGACAAAATCCGAGACACAGCAAGTTCTCACGAACGATTGTTCTTCATTGAAGTCATGGGACGTGAATGTGGGTTTTTGGCACTGAACGGAGCAATCGCATCGGGTGCTGAAGCTGCCATTATTCCTGAGAAAGCCTACGAGAAAGACCAGTTGGAAGATCTTATATCCAATGGATTCCGCAAGTCGAAAAACAGTAGCCTAGTGCTTGTTGCCGAAAGTGAAGTTACAGGCGGCGCCATGGGCATGGCCGAACGCGTGAAAAAGGAATTTCCCCAATACGATGTGCGTGTCAGTATTTTGGGCCATGTGCAGCGTGGAGGTTCTCCCTCGGCAAGCGACCGGATTTTGGCAAGCAGGATGGGAGCAGCGGCAATTGATGCTTTGAAAGAAGACCAACGCAACGTGATGATCGGCATTGTGAACGATGAAATAGTGTATGTGCCGTTTGCAAAAGCCATTAAAAAGAATAAACCAATCAACGAATCGTTGATGAATGTATTGAAAATACTTTCTACATAGGGATTTGCTGTATTATTAATAATTTTCAATCCGTACGATTTTTCGTGCGGATTGTTTGTTTTTAAACGAATCTTAATTGTCATAGGAACGGCTCGAAAAAAGACTAAAAAATAATTATTCATTTCGCTAATATTTATATACTTTTGCAGTGAATTTATTTTACAAAAATGGGAGATTTAATTGACCAGCTAATTGAATTAGCGTATCAGGAAGATATTGGCGATGGAGACCATGCCACATTGAGCAGTATTCCTGATGATGCTAGGGGTACGGCCAAATTATTAATAAAAGAAACTGGTATTTTAGCCGGAGTTGATATAGCAAATCGCGTTTTGCACCATTTTGATCCAGAGTTAGACGTAAAAGTGTTTATTTTCGATGGGGCAGAAGTCACACCAGGCGATATTGTTTTCATTGTATCAGGAAGAATTCACTCATTGCTCCAGGCCGAAAGGCTGGTGCTTAACATCATGCAACGGATGAGTGGAATTGCTACAATGACAAAACTATATAAAAACCAACTTGTTGGTACCAACGCACAAATTTTAGACACTCGCAAAACTACTCCCGGAATGCGTTTACTTGAAAAAGAGGCGGTGAAAATCGGTGGCGGATTGAACCATCGGATAGGTCTTTATGACATGATTCTTTTGAAAGACAATCATGTGGACTTTGCAGGCGGGATTAAGCATGCGATAGAAGGAGCGAAACGTTATTTGAGGGGGAACAACAAACACCTGGAAATTGAAATTGAAGTGCGAAATTTTGACGAGCTACATCAAGTGCTTTCCATCGGAGGCGTTGACCGGATTATGCTTGACAATTTTAGTGTTGACGACACGCGCCGTGCTGTTGAAATCGTCGCCGGGAAAGTGGCTTTGGAATCTTCGGGAGGTATCAATTTGGATACGATCCGCGATTATGCACTTTGCGGGGTCGATTATATTTCGGTGGGTGCGCTCACGCATTCTGTGAAAAGTTTGGATATGAGTCTGAAAGCTATTCGAGAATAATATCTCAAATTCATATGGAAGAGAATATAAGCAAACAGTTGTTGTTGGACAAACGATACCTCCGGATGGCTGCAATTTGGGCTGAAAATTCCTATTGCCTCCGTCGCCAGGTGGGAGCCATTTTGGTCAAAGACAAAATGATTATTTCCGATGGTTACAACGGCACCCCTTCCGGATTTGAAAACGTGTGCGAAGACGAAAATACGGGTCTCACCAAGCCTTATGTCTTGCATGCCGAAGCCAATGCCATATCGAAAGTTGCCCGTTCGGGAAACAGCAGCGAGGGCGCAACATTGTATGTGACCTCTTCGCCTTGCATTGAATGTGCCAAGTTGATTATTCAAGCAGGTATCAGGAGGGTTGTATTTTACGAAAAATTCCGCACACTCGATGGTTGCGAACTCCTCAAAAGAGCAGGAGTCGAGGTGGAATGTGTGGATATATGATATGTGAGGAATTTAATCCTTGACAATGTTCTGTTATTTCTAATTTCAATTCAATAAAATAATGAAATTTACAAAAAGTCCCTACGTGTGGTTGCCTTTGTGGATAGCGATAGGTATTGCTCTGGGCATATTCATCGGCAATACATTCTCGATTTTCAAATCACGGCACAGTTTATTCAATAGAGGGGACAAATTGGAAGCCGTATTAGAATACATCAATGATTCTTATGTCGATTCAATCAATTTGCAAGAACTTGTGGAAGATGCGATTCCGGATCTTGTCACTGGTCTAGATCCACATTCCACTTATATCTCCGCAAAAGACCTGGATATGGTGAACGAAGATTTGGAAGGCCATTTTAGTGGAATTGGCGTTCAATTTTCTATCTTGAATGACACGATTGTTGTCATATCTGTTATTTCCGGGGGGCCTTCGTCTGCTGCCGGAATAGTTGCGGGCGATCGTATTGTGAAGGTGCAAGACAAGGAATTTGTCGGAAAAACGCTAACCAATGAGCTGGTGATGCGAAACCTTCGTGGAGCAAAAGGTTCGTCTGTGAAGCTGGGTATCAAGCATTTTTATTCGGCAAAAATTGTTCCCATTACGGTGAAAAGAGGAGATATTCCGGTGAACACCGTAGATGCTTCCTTTTCAATAGCAAAAGGAGTAGGCTACGTGAAGGTGGATAAGTTTGGAAGTACAACTTACTCTGAATTTATAAATGCCTTATCAAAACTCAAAGCAGAGGGTGTGAAATCGATCATTATAGACTTGCGCCAGAATACCGGCGGATACATGCAAGCTGCAGAAATGATGGTGAACGAATTCTTCCCGAAAAATCAATTGGTAGTTTTTGCTGAAGGACGCAATTTTCCCCGGGATGCTTATTATTCCGATGGTTCGGGCACTTTCCAAAACGAACAAGTGGTCGTCTTGGTAGATGAAGGGAGTGCTTCGGCCAGTGAAATCTTTGCTGGCGCCATTCAGGACACCGACAGAGGGCTGATTATCGGTCGGCGTACTTTCGGGAAGGGATTGGTGCAACAGCAAAGGGAATTTAAGGATGGTTCGGCACTTCGCCTGACGGTGGCACGCTATCACACTCCTTCCGGGCGTTGCATTCAAAAGGCTTATACCCGGGGAAAATCCGAGGACTACCAGATGGATCTGATGAATCGTTATCTAAGGGGAGAAATGGACAACCAAGACAGTATTAAGTTCAGCAAGGGCATGCCATTGTTTAAAACCAAAGGGGGCCGGCCTATTCGTGGAAACGATGGCATTATGCCCGACATATTTGTTCCCCGCGATACAATCGGAATTAATTCTTATTACTTGAATGTGGTCAACAAGGGCTATGCTTATGAATATGCCATTCGTTATATTGATAGAAACCGAACCATGCTGAAATCATTTAAGAAGTGGCAACATCTTGCTGGCTTTCTTCAGAACCAGTCGTTGGTTGAGAACTTGGTAGAATACGCTCTTCAGAAGGGGGTAAACCGCCGTCCTTACTTGATTGATGAAAGCTATGATTTATTGCAAAGGCAGCTTATTGCCAATATTATCCGTCCTCTTTTTGGGGAATCAGCTTATTTTCAATATGTTTTGAAAGACGACGTATTACTCAAACGGGCTATCGGTTTGGTTCATTCACAGAAAGCGACTCGGGAGGCAATTGTTTCTCAACGCTACAAGAAATGAATTCTCGTAAGGCCAACATTGATCGTATATTTTTAGAAAGGAGCTGTCCAAAAAATGGGCAGCTCCTTCCTTTTCAAATGAATTACAGTTATTTACAACACTCTATATGCTTTCATTGTAATGCGTAAAAAGCAAAGCTTGCCAGCCAATGGCTTCCTCCGTAGTTGTCGTGGCTGATATTGGGTAAAGTATTTGATATAAACAAATCAGCCCTCTCCTTCAATCGTTTTGATAGTGCCGGTTGGTTGAGCAAATGCGATGCAATCCCTTTCAAGCACCAAGCCCTGCTGAATGCCAACCCATCCAAATGGACAATCTGATAATCCTTCCGGTCGCTCACCACAGGAAGTTCCAAGATGCGTTCCAAACTACGTTTCTCGTAATAATTCTTGAACCAACGGGTAAAGGTTTTCGGATCGTAAACCCGTCTCATCAAATCGGCAACTTCCAACGAGGGGCTGAAAAAATCACTTCCGTCGGGTTCAAAATAGGCCGGAACTTTTTGATTGTCGGCATAAAAACCCGTTGCTTTCTCTATAATCAACTTTTCGAAAGCCGTGTCGGATGTAGTTCGCGCCCAATCAAGGGCAAAGGCCAATCCGAAAGCCGTGTTCGGATGTATTCCCGTTCTATTGGGATATGTCTGCTTCGGCAAGTAATCCTTCCAAAGCTTGACGATCGCGTCTGTCAAAGGCTGCAAGCTTTTGTGCCACTTCTGCGCTTGCGGATTGTCCCAAGTCTTGAGTTCTTCGTCGAGTTTCAGCAACCAGGCCCAGCCATACGTGCGCTCATAATTTGAGGAACTCGTATATTTCCCAAAATAAGAAGCTTCTTGCTTGATTTTTTCTAGTTGGAAAGATTCGTTGAGCAGTCCCACGATACTGTCGCGGTTGGCAATGTTCGGATATAGTTTTAAGATTTTCACCAAAAGCCAATGTCCATGCACGCTGCTGTGCCAGTCGAGACAGCCGAAAAAAACAGGATGGAGTTCCGAAGGGGTTAACTTGTGGTCGGTGATTCCATCCGAGAGATGTGACGTTTTGTTGGGAAATTCCTGAGAAATGCAGCTCAACGGCATGTGTGAAAGCCGCAAAGCCAAGTCTTCGCTGATGGTTTGTGAATAACATGTCATTGTCGCAAATGTGAATAAACTAACTAGAAGATATTTCGCTTTTTGGATCATTGATTTGTGGTTTTTAAGATGGGACTTATTTCTGCAAATATAGTTTGAATTGCGGAATCTACGATAATCGGATTGAATCATAATTCTTAATCAAATCATAATGCTGGTGTCTTAGTTTGGAAATATGATCTCAATAACATTGCACTTTAAAATAGGAACTATCATGAAGTTTTCACTAAAAAAGTCATTCGTGTTTGCGCTCAAGTCCATTTTAGGTATATTCCTGCTAATCGTGCTTTATATTAGCTCAAATATCCTCATAGCGAAATTCACCGAGTTCAAACCGCTTAAGGTTCAAAACCTAGGATTAATCTCTCAAAATGCACATTCTGCCGATACAATACCGGTTGGCTCCACGCTCAGTTTTTTTATTTGGAATATTGGGTATGGAGGTCTTGGTGCAGAAACGGATTTTTTCTACGACGGTGGAAAAATGTCTGTTGTGCCGAAATCGTGGGTGGACAAATATACGCAAGGAATCTATAAAACCATCAAGGAACACGGCAACAACGATTTTTTCTTCTTTCAAGAGGTGGATCGCAAAGGTTGGCGAAGTCACGATGTGGATGAAGTTGTCGGAATTTCGGCATCTCTTCCCGGCTACTCTTCTGCTTTTGCCTTGAACTACGACGTTAAGTTCTTGCCTATGCCTTGGCTCTCGCCCATGGGAACTATTTATAGCGGATTGCTTAGTTGCTCAAAATATTTACCGCAAGCATCGCAACGCATTGCCCTGCCCAATATCGACGATTTTCCCCGGAAATTATTTTACCTGAAACGCTGCCTGCTGGTGCAGCGATATGCCGTCTCGAATGGCAAGGAGCTGATCGCCATCAATGCTCATTTGGAAGCTTACGACGAGGGAGGAAAAGTGAAAAAGCAACAAATGGAGCTGATCCGCAACCTGATGGAGGCCGAATATTCGAAAGGGAATTATGTAGTCCTGGGTGGCGACTGGAACATTGCTCCTCCAGAGTTTAACATCCACAAATGGGAGAGAGAAAAGATAGACGATCCACTTTATAAGCTCCAAAACGATTCGGTGTATATTCCGAAATGGTCGTTTGTTGCGGACAGAAATACGCCAACCAACCGCAAAAACAACCACGCTTTCGACCCCCAAACTACTTATACTACGGTGATAGATTATTTCTACGTGTCGCCAAACGTCGATGTGCAATGGGTGAAAGGAGTGGATGCCGGTTTCCAATATTCGGATCACAATCCGGTGGAGATGAAAATCAAATTGAATTAAGTCAGATAGTTGAATTAAATGAAATTTTAGTTATGCGAAAATTTGTGTTGGTTATAGTAATTTGTTTTTTAGGCATTTTGTCCATTTCGGGGCAAACAAGCGGTAGCAAAATTCTGGTGAAAGGCTTTGTCCAATCGGAAACCGGAGAAAACCTGGTCGGCGTGCATATCTCCCTGAAAGGGGATTCTAAAACCTATGACGTGCTTACGGATGCACAGGGTGAATTTAGCGTTGAAAATGTATTACCCGGAAATTACACCTTAAAAGCATCTTGCCTCGGTTGTGTGGAGAATACACAAAAAATTGTGGTCGTTGGAGGCATGGAAAGCTTGAAAATTTCGATGAAACGAAACGAAAATCAATTGAGTGAAGTGACTGTTACCACACAGAAACGGAGTCAGAATTTGATAGAAGTGCCCATCACGATTTCGGCAATAAGCAGCAGCATGCTCAAAAATTTCCAGATCAACGATTTGGATGTGCTCTCCCAGTATGTGCCGGGATTGGAGGTTCAGATCCAAAGCCCCAACAATCCGAGCTTCGTGATCCGTGGTGTCACTTCCGATGACGGGGATTCACGGGTGCAGCAACGTGTCTCCGTGTTTCAGGACGGAGTTTCTATTTCCAAGGCAAGGGGTTCGGTGGTAGAATTGTTTGATATGGAACGTGTGGAAGTGGCGAAAGGGCCACAGGGAACCTTGTTTGGGCGAAGTGCCGAAAATGGGGCAATCCACCTGATACAGAACAAACCGGTAAACCTTTTGACGGGTGAATTTTCGGTAGGATATGGAAATTACAATGAAAATATAGCCAACGGAATGATAAATACGCCGCTGGTGAATGGCAAGTTGTTGAATCGTTTTTCATTTGCTTATAACCAACGTGACGGGTTTATCAAAAACCTTTCCGGCGGCACATTGAACGGAAAAAATACAATCGCCCTACGTAATATCTTGCGCTATTTGCCTGATAGCAAAACGACCTTGGATGTGATTTTGAATTACCAACACGATTCGCCTCCCGGAACAAGCTTCAAGAGCGGGACTTATGCCCCTGCCGGTGGAGATGTGGATCCAAATACCTTTGCCGATCTGGGCGGTGGTGGAAAAGATTCGTTGTATATCCACCGCGATGTTGCTGGTATTTCTGTACCATTGACACGCACCTTGTCCGACTATTGGACATTCAATTCGTTGACGGCTTTCCGCCATTTCAATACCGATGAGGCTTTTAATGCCGACGGCACGAAGGCTCGGGTTTTGTATTTCCACGAAAAGGAAAACAACAATCAGTTTAGCCAAGAGTTTCGTTTCAATTTCACAGACAAAAAGAAGTTGTCGGGCTTTTTGGGGGCAAGTTTCTTCTATGAAAACACCCGCCAGGAAGTCCCCCTGCAGACCAACCCGCAGCTCTTTTACACCCTTCTGACTCCTGTGGTCGCATCCACTTATGCTACAGAAATGGCTGCCCTGAGCACGGCAATCAGTGCGCTGGGGAGTGCCGGTTATTTGACAAGCACCGAGACTGCCTATTTTTTATCCGAAGTTCCGACGGCGAAAGCTTTGATTGTTGACGGCAAGGCAAACCCGACAACCAATCTTCCCTACTTGAGTCCCTTGGTGCCTTATCTTTCCTCCTATTTGTCTTCAAGCTCACTGGCTTTGTTGAGCTTATTTGATGGCAGCGAATTGCCTACATCTTATTCCGAAACGTATGCGAATTACAACAAGACTTCGGCAAGTGAAATCTTCGCCGATGCCACCTACAAGCTTACGCACCGTTTATCCCTGACAATGGGACTTCGGGGAACATATGAACATCAGGTGGGCGAATATAGCAGCTGGAGTTCTGGGTCAACGGTCTTGGGCTATTTAACGGGCTATTATCCAAATCTACTTTCATACACCACTGATGGGGAAAGAACCTCTGCATCAAAAGATTATTTCTCGTATGTGGGACGTTTGGCGGCAAACTACATCTTTGACAATAATTCGGTTTACGCCAGTGTTTCCCGCGGACGTCGCCCCGGAGTTGTGGATATAGGTACCAACGGAGCTGATTCCGCAAACTTTTTGAAGCCCGAAATTATTTGGAGCTACGAGGCTGGAGTGAAGGGAGCTTTGCTCGGCAACAGCTTGAGCTATGACTTGGCTGTCTATTATTACGATTGGAGTCATTTCCAATCGAGCGAATTGAACACATCCACATTGAAATTTGTGGCCACGGATGCAGGCAAAGCGCATAGTTTTGGCATTGAAACAGGGCTTCAATACCGCTTTGCGCAAGGAAGTTCCCTGTTTGCAAACTACGGATTCATTGATGGTAAATTCAACGATACGGGTGAAAATGGGCAAAGCCAAGAATACGCAGGGAACACTTTCCGACTGACACCCAAGCACTCGTTTTCAGCGGGAGCGAATGTGATTGTCCCAGTTAAGAAAGAGGTAATAGCCTATTTCCGCCCTTCTTATTCCTACAAATCCAAAGTGTATTTTGAAGATGAAAATACGGATGAACTGAGCCAAAAGGGTTACGGACTGGCCAATTTGAATGCAGGAGTCACCTTTGTTTCTGGAAAATGGTTTTATGATTTGGGGATTTATTCGAAAAACCTCTTCGACGAGAAGTACACTATCGACGGAGGAAACACGGGATCTTTGTTTGGAATTCCTACTTTTGTGGGAGGGACAAGGCGGACGTATGGAGTGGTGCTAAAGATGAAATTCTAATTTTACCAGCCAATAAGAAGCATGAAATTAGATCTGAAAATACAATATTGGGTGTGTGGAGCCCTTGCGTTTTGGCTTGTGGCTAATGGCGCATATGCACAAAAAGAATTTGACAAGGAAGGCCATCGCGGATGCCGCGGCTTGATGCCCGAAAATACAATTCCGGCCATGAAGCAAGCACTCCTGCTTGGAGTCAACACCTTGGAAATGGATGTGCATTTCAGTCAGGACAAAAAAGCATTGATTTCGCACGATCCCTATGTTTCGTCTAAAATAGCGTTGAAGCCAGATGGTAGTGAAATCAAGCCTGAAGAGGAAAAGAACTACATCTTGTATAAAATGAATTACGACGAGATTCGCCGTTTTGATGTTGGCAGCAAATTCTATCCCGAGTTTCCCCAACAGAAGAAGATCAAGACCTACAAGCCCTTGTTGGCGGAATTGATCGACAGTGTGGAAACATTTGTGACCGAGCATCATTTGCCTTTGCCGCAATACAACATTGAGACTAAATCAACGCCCGAAGGTGATGATGTCCTGCATCCCGCACCAGAAGAATTTGTAAAGTTGATGATGCAAGTGATTTTTTCCAAACATATCGAAAACCGTGTGATCATCCAGTCGTTTGATCCCCGCACCTTGGAAATTATCCACCGCGATTATCCGGCTATCCGGACATCGTGGTTGACGGCCAACCCCAACTCGTGCGAAGATAACCTGAAGACACTAACTTTTACACCAACAATATACAGTCCTTATTTTATGACGGTAAATGAAGAGACCGTAAAGCTTTGCCATTCAAAAAACATACTGGTCGTCCCCTGGACCGTGAATTCAACGGAAGAAATTACCCGCTTGAAATCTTTGGGCGTGGATGGAATCATCAGTGATTACCCCAATTTGCTCCATTAAGCAATATTTCGAAAGTTGAGTTCGACCGTTCGAGAACAAAAAAAATAGACAGGTAAATCGAGTTTGCCTGTCTATTTCGTTTTCGTTTTCGTTTCAACGGCCCATCATGGGAATTAGATCAATGATTTCCCCATCTCTTTGCCTGAATCTTTTTGTTGTCATTTGTTGAAAATTAGGTCTGTTTTCTAATTTATTTTGACGAATGATTCTCTTTTATTTGAAATTGCCAGAATCCATAAAGTCCCAAGGTATTTCTTCTTTAAAAGTCTGAATCCTTTCCTCTAGCAAGTCTAATGCAATCTCTTGTTGAAAGAGAGTAACAGTTCTGGTGCGTTTTGTGTCGTCACGGAATATCTCAATCACTAACTTGTCGTCACGGTAAATTTCAACGCCAATACCGTCTCTGCCGCTCACATCACTTGCTATTATTACCCGGTCTTTAGGTCGTGTCATTTTTCAATTCTTTTTATCTTTAGACACAAACACCCCGCTTGAATCGACGGGCAAGCAATGGAAATCTAACTTTATCAAGAAATTAGATTTACCAATCCGAAAGGATCAACAGCTATCAGCCCATAAATTTTTAAATCACTTACCTAACAATATTTGACCGGTTTTTGAGTTATAAAAAGGAATACCCATGTAATTTTCACACTGCGGCAATTCTTTATTTTTTTTGAACGGAAAGAAGCATATCCTTTGAAATCAACTATATCCACATACACACTTCTTTTGTTTTCCCTCTGGCTTTTGAATTCCTGCAAGCAAGTGAAACTCAGCCAGGCTGATAAAGCTTTTGCCCAGGGAGAATATTTTGAAGCAGCCGGAATGTACCGCAAACTCTACCGAAACACGAAACCCTTCAACCGTCCGCTACGTGCCGAATTGGCGTACAAAATGGCGGAAAGCTACAGGATTCTCAACATGCCTGAAAGAGCTACCGGCGGTTACGCAAATGGCTTCCGCTATGCATCCGACAGCTTGATGTACATCCAATATGCCCGTTGTTTACAGAAAACACGGAATTACAAAGAAGCAATTGTGCAATACCAGAATTTTCTAAAATACTTCCCAGACAATCAATTTGCGCAAAATGGCATTGAAGGTTGCCAACTGGCACTGCAATGGCGCGAAAATCCTACGCGTTACACCGTGAAGCGGATGGATATCCTTAATTCCACTCGGGCTGACTTTTCGCCGGTGTATGGCAGTTCGGATTACTTGACGCTTTATTTTTCTTCCAGCAGAAAAGAAGCGAAAGGGGAAAATGTAAGCAAAATAACGGGACAAAAAAATAGCGATTTTTTCCTTGCCCGCAAGAATGAAAATGGAGTGTGGCAAAAACCCGAAAAGATTGACTCCAAAATCAATACCGAATACGATGAAGGGGCGGGGTCTGTCACAGCAAGCGGCGACCGGATGTATTACACCAGTTGTGTGGCGGATTCTGTGAAATCTTCCACAGCCATGATATATGTTTCGGCTCGTGCCGACGGAAGTTGGGGCGAAGGAAAACGGTTTATGGTTACCCGCGACAGCTCGGCGATGACTGCCCACCCATCCATTTCCCCTTCGGGCGAATACCTCTACTTTGTATCCGACATGCCAGGCGGACTTGGAGGCAAAGATATATGGCGAGCTAGGTTAAGGGCCAACGAAGCGGATTACGTGGAAAATCTAGGGCCGGAAATCAATACTGCCGGCGACGAAATGTTTCCGTATGTGAGGAACGACAGCACGCTCTATTTTTCGTCCGACGGTCATCCAGGAATGGGTGGACTGGACATTTTCAAGGCTACATTTAATTCCCGAACCACCAAATGGGAAGTCACCAACATGAAATCGCCTATTAATTCCAATGGGGACGATTTTGGCATTGCATTTGAAGGAAACAAAGAAATTGGTTTCTTTAGTTCCAACCGCAACGATGCCAGAGGTTGGGACCATATCTATTGGTTTGAATATCCTTATGCAAAAGTTGCTTTGGAAGGCTACATCATTGACAAAGACGATGAATTTATCAAGAACGCAACAATAAGCATTGTCGGAAACGACGGTACTAACAGTAAAGTTCAAGGAAAGAACAACGGCACTTACCGCTTGGAATTAATACGAGGAAAAGACTACGTGCTGATGGCGAAAGCCGAAGGTTATCTCAATACCAAAATGGAGTTGAAAACGGCCGACTTGGAAAAGGATACACTCTATTATGTTGACTTTGTGTTGCCGGCGATCAACAAGCCGGTTATCTTGGAAAACGTATTCTATGATTTCAACAAGGCGACACTTAGCCCCGATTCCAAAAAAGAATTGGACGGGTTGGTGAATTTGTTGAAACTCAACCCCAATGTGACGATTGAACTTTCAGCACACACAGACCGTATCGGTTCCGATGAATACAACAAGAAATTGTCATTGCAACGGGCTGAATCGGCAGTTAGCTACCTTGTTTCGCAAGGAATTGCAAAAGATAGGCTTGAAGCGGCTGGCTATGGAAAATCGCAACCCAAAGAGGTAACGAAAAACATAGTCAAGCTTCATCCATTCCTCAAGGAGGGAGAAATTCTCACTGAACAATTTATCATCGCCTTACCCAAAGAGCAACAGGCTATTTGCGACCAAATCAACCGCCGCACGCAATTCAAGGTTGTGAGTGTGGATTACGGATTGCAGTAATGTAATTGAAATCTGTGGTGGTAGAGACGATCCATACATCGTCCAATTGATATTCGAATCAACAAATTTACGCATTTACAAATTCACAAATTTGCCAATTGCTAACTTAATCCTATATTTGTCACGCTAAACATTTCTTATAAAAGTATATGAAAACATCATTCAAACTTACATTGCTTGTGGCGTTGTTCGCAGCAATTTTCTTTTCCAGTTGTTCCTACAACACAATGGTTGAAAAGCAGGAAGCCACAAGTTCTCAGTGGGCGCAAGTTCAAAATGCGTACCAACGACGGGCCGACTTGATTCCGAACTTGGTTGCTACCGTAAAGGGATATGCAAAACACGAAGAAGGCACGCTCACAGCGGTGATTGAAGCTCGTGCGAAAGCTACTCAGATCACAATTGACCCAACTAAACTGACGGAAGAAAACATCCAAAAATATCAGCAAGCACAAGGCCAATTGGGTGCCGCATTAGGTCGTCTGATGATGGTGAAAGAGAGCTATCCCGACTTGAAAGCCAACCAAAACTTTATGGCATTGCAAGATGAACTCACCGGAACGGAAAACCGCATTGCTGTGGAACGCAATAAGTTCAACACGGTGGTTCAGGACTATAACCAATATATCCGCAAATTTCCACAAGTAATTTGGGCTGGTTGGTTTGGATTCTCGAAAAAAGGTTATTTCGAAGCGGATGCAGGTGCAAAAAATGCACCCAAAGTTGAATTCTAATTATTAGCAACGGCTAAAAAAATCACTTCAAGTGAAACAATTGAATTTAAAATTATTTTTCCAGCTCCTTATCCTGCTGATTTCGGGATGGAATGTTTCATTGCATGCCCAGGAAATACCCGAGCCGATGAATCCTCCACGTCTGGTGAATGACTTTGCCGGAATATTCTCCGAGGAGCAAAAGCAAGATTTGGAAATAATCTTGCGTGCCTACAACGATTCCACCTCGACGCAGATTTATGTGGTCACAGTGAACGATTTGCAAGGGTATCCCGCATCAGATTTTGCTTTCAAATTGGGAGAACAATGGAAAATCGGGCAGAAAGGGAAAAATAACGGCGCGGTAGTACTCATCAAGCCCAAAGCGGGAAATAGTCGCGGCGACTTGTACATCGCCACCGGTTATGGCCTGGAAGAGAAACTGACAGACGCCCGTTGTGGCCGGATAATGGATCAATACATGATTCCCTACTTTCGCCAAAGCGATTATTATTCAGGTACAAAGGCTGGAGTTGAAGTAATGATGAAATACCTCTCCGGGCAATTTAAAGCTGAAAAAAAAGGAGACAAGATGAATACTGGAGGAGTCATTGCCTTCGTTATCCTAATAATCTTAGCAATCATTATTTTCTCCAATATTGGCAAAAACGGAAGGAACAATGGCAATAGTGGCCGTGGCGGGGGCGGAATGTTCATTCCTCCCATTTTTGGTGGAGGTGGTCGCCGTTCCGGCAACGATGATTTTGGTGGATTCGGGGGCTTTGGCGGCGGCGGCGGTGGCAGCTTTGGCGGCGGCGGTGGCGGAAGAAGCTGGTAACTCTTACTCCGCTTAGGATATTATTGAAATTCCAATCGTATAGAATAGAAAACGCCGGAACGTTGTTTCCCGGCGTTTTTTTGTATTTATGAAACAAATCAAATCTTCTTCTTGTAAGCCCTTCTTCTTTTATGGTTCTCGGCACTGAATCCATCCCACTGTGCCTGAATTTTGTTGTTGATCTCCAGTTCAGGGTTTGACTCAGCAAAACGAAATCCGGCATTGTGGGCGGATGGGATAAAATCGCTAAATATCAAAGCATTGACCCCTTTTCCTTGGTATTCGGGGGCTACGCCCATCAGCAGCAATTCAACGACTTTATTACCTTTGCCTTTCAAGCCCTTGAGCAAATGAAACCATCCAAACGGGAACAATCTTCCCCTCGACTGCTGGAGCGCATAAGACAGGCTTGGGATACCAATACCAAACCCAATGACTTCGTCCGTTTCAATTTTAACGATAATCGACACCAAATCCCAACGAAGCATCGGGACATACATCTTCACATAATAATCTATTTGCTTCTTAGTCAATGGTGTGAATCCAAACAAAGGTGCATACGCAACGTTCAATTGATTGAACAGTTTGTCCACGTAAGGGGTTATCTGACGCAGGTTTTCAAATTTTAGTAGTTTCAATCCATACTTGTCCGCAACCAACTTCGCAATGCGTTGATGCCGCTCAGGAACCCTTTCTGGAACGGGAATCCGAAACTCCAACCAGTCGATTTCTTTTTGATAACCAACACGCTCAATCTGTTCTTTGTAGTACGGATAGCTGTAAGTGGTTGACATCGTTGAAATGCGATCGTAACCCTCGATCAGCAGGCCTTCGTGGTCAAGATCCGTAAAACCCATGGGGCCAACCACATATTCCATCCCTTTGGATCGCGCCCAGTTTTCGGCAGTTTCAAAAAGAGCATCCACGACCTCATTGTCATCAATAAAATCGACAAAGCCAAAACGGGCATATTTTTGATTCCAGATTTCATTTGCCCGGTTATTGATGATGGCGGCAATACGACCCGCAATTTTCCCGTCTTTGTAGGCTAGCAGCAGTTCCCGTTCACAAAAATCAAAGGCTGGATTTTTCGCAGTATCGATTGTACCCATCTCGTCAAGCACCAGAGAAGGAACATAGTAGGGATTGTTTTTATATAATTTATCAATAGGAAAGGTAACGAACTTCCTTAATTGCCCTTTTGTAGTAACTTTTAGAATTTCAACAGACATGTAATTAAAATTTTATGCAAATATATATCTTTCCAAAATAAAACTAGTAGCTCTTGTCAAACAATCGACAAATATTCATTCATGAGGCATAAAAAAATCGGAAAGATTGCTCTGCCCGATTTTTAAATATAAGAAAAATAATCTCAAATTATTATTTTATTGCTACTTTTCTAACAACATCTCCAATTTTGACGATGTAGTAGCCTTTTGGCAAGTTGATGTTGTATTCTCCAGAACCTGCTTTTACTTCAATGATCGCCACGCTTACACCCAAAACACTGAAAACCTGTAACTTTCCTCCTGTTGGAAGATTTTGTATATAGATTTTATTGCCTGTTATGGATATTTCTGTATCTTGAGTATCTAATGTATAAAACACCCCGGCATTTTCTTTCGAAAATCCAGTAGCAGTGGCGCATGCAAAAGCAAACAATATCAATGCTTTGTAAAGATGTTTCATATAACTTGATTTATAAGGCAAAGTTAGGATTAATTTCAGTAACGGTCAAGGAAATAGAAAAAAAAATGATTTCTGCTACAATTTTTTCATTACTCCTTCGTTTGCCAAAAACGTATTTGGGAAAATAGCCTTTGCTTCGAGCAAGAGTGGTTCCAACTGATTGTATCTGGCAGAATAATGTCCCAGCATCAATTCCTTTACCTGTGCCTTCCGCGCAATTGTAGCTGCTTGCTTGGTTGTTGAATGGAAAGTTTTTTTAGCCTTCAGGGCATCTTGCTCCATAAATGTGGATTCATGGAAAAGTAAATCAACGCCTTCAACCAGTGGAATAATCTTTTCGTTGTAAGCCGTGTCTGAGCAGTAAGCATAACGCTTTGCCGGCTCGGATGGGCGGGTCAGGTGACTATTCGGAATGGTTTTTCCTTCGGGGGTGACATAATCAGCCCCAGCCTTGATGTCTGCTATATGTTTCACCGGGATTTGATGGAAGGCGATCATTTCAGGAATTATATGCGCTGGCGTTTGCTTTTCCTCAAATAAAAATCCGGCGCAAGCGATGCGGTGAACTAGAGGTATTGAGGTTACCTTGAGGGAACGATCGTCATATATTACAGCACTCGCTCTCGGGTTGAAATCTTCAAAATGTACCTGAAAAGCCAAATGGGCCGCAAAAAAATCAATTTGCGGTTGAAGGATTGGTTTCAAGGAGGGTTCGGCATGGATGAATATATCTCCTGTCCTTCCGAGCAAATCGAGCGTTGAAATCAACCCGATCAGTCCGAAACAGTGGTCGCCATGAAGATGGGAAATAAATATATGGCTCAGGCGGCTAAAACTCACTTTGTATTTGCGCATTTGCAACTGAGTGCCTTCGCCGCAATCGACCATAAAGAGTTTCTCCCTGATTCTCAACACCTGAGAAGTTGGATGATGGTTAAGCGTTGGCGTTGCTGAACCACAACCCAATATTTGAACTTCGAAAGAACTCATTCTATCCGTATTAACTTATGAATTTGCAAACTCAGAGACCATTCGGGGTGCAACTTCACTATATCAACGCAATATGATACGTTTTCCCAATTGATCTGGTCGTTGTCAAAAATTGGACTCACAAAATAATTCTCGGCCTCCGGAAAGATGGAAATGTCGGGCAAGGCATCTCCTTTTTTTATCGGAATGCGAATTTCATTGACCTTTGGAATTCTGTTTTTGATGGAAGCATAATTCAGTTTTGGACTGCAAGTGATGTAATCTATCACATCAGGCACACGGCGAGTGCCATTTGTCTCGATGGCCTGCTTGTAGCCTTTGTCTCGAAATTGTTGAAGTACATCGTCGTTGAGCTGAATGGTTGGTTCACCGCCAGTCCATATAATCCATTTGCAGGGAAAGTCTTTGATGGCTTCGTAAATTTCATCGAACGACATTTCTTTGCCGATAAAGAAATCGGTGTCGCAGAAGCTACATGCCAAGTTGCATTGTGTGAGACGGATAAAGATGGACGGGCTTCCGCTTCTTCCGCCTTCTCCTTGCAGGGAATAAAATATTTCGTTAACAACCAGACTCATAGATTGCAGATGTTTTTGGGGTTTCGCTCACTTCCACTGCATACAGCTCAGGAATATCTTTTTTGAAAATTGAAAACAGATAAAATGCGATGTTTTCGGCAGTTGGATTTTCTTGGATAATATCATTCAGATGCCTGTGATCCAAATGGTTGTCTATATAATCTTTTACTATTGACAAAGCCCTGTAATCTTTCACAAAACCTATGCTATCCAATCTTTCGGCTTTCAAATGAACGGTCACCACGTAATTGTGTCCGTGTAAACGAGCGCAAGGGTGATCTTCTCCTAGGCCAATCAATTGGTGTGAAGCTGAAAATGTAAATTGCTTACTTATCTTATACATCGTAATTTGTATGCTCTAAAAAAATTAATCGTTCAATTTCAAATAGGTCATCAACGGGTAGTGGTCGGAATAAGGTTTCTTACCAACTTTCGCATTGTAGGCCTTGAAATTGTCGTCGTGAAGAATGTAATCGATGCGAAACAAAAAGTGATTTTCGTGATAAGTTATGCCAGGCCCTCTTCCAGTTTCTGCATACGAATCGTACAAATCGTTTTTCATCTTGTGGTACGCATACGAAATGGGCGTATCGTTAAAATCGCCACAGACAATCATGGCATCCGTTTGGGTTTTTTCTTTGGCCACGTATAAGGCTACCGAATCAACTTGGGAGGCACGCAACCGGTATGCTACGCCCAAACGGTTGCGGATGTTATGGGCAATACTGCCAATCATGTCCGAATTTTTCTTTTCTAAAAACTGTTGATAAAGCTGTTTGTCTTCAGATGTAATCTTGTTCGACTCCAAATGGTTATTCACAACGCTTATCACTTTATCATTAATTTTAATCCTAAAAATAGCGGAACCATTGAAGGTGTTGCCGCTGAAAGGTATTTTGAATGTCTTTATAATCGGATATTTTGAATAACAGGCCAATCCGTAGATGCTGAATTTGTTGGAAGCAGCCAAACCAACCACCGATTGATAAGGGTAGTGTCTCAATATTTTCTTTAATTCGGCCTTCGTGGCTATATTTCCGTCGTGATTCCTCATCGCTACAAACTCCTGGATGCAAACAATATCGGCTTTGCTGTCTCGGATGTATGTGAAAATCGGATTAGAATTACCATTTTTGTCCTTCAGTGTTCCATTAAAACCTCTCACGTTATATGTCAGAAATTTTATGCTACCTTTCGGGATGTCTTTGGTGATAAAATGGAACGGAAAGTAAGTTTTTATTGGTTTCCAACAAAAAGCCAAGACACATAACGATATAAGCAACAATTTCCAGTTGAAAGAAATGATCCACAATATTAGATAGGCAATGTTGACCGCTAAAACGAACGGGAAAAACAGGCCCAAATACGAAAAAACTATATGTTCATTGGGAGAGACTGTCCACGCAAATGAAGAAGCTATAAGCAACAGCAAGGCAACGACATTTGTCCCAAAAATAATGTATTTGAGAATCCTTTTATAGTTGGCACTTTTTATCTTATTTCTTGCTGGCATCAAATAACCTTTTCTTTTCTTCACTCGAAAGCGAATCGTAGCCTGACTGTTTTATCTTGTCCAATATTTTGTCTAAATCAGCCTCTTGCTTGTGCTTGCGCTGGTTGTACTCATAATCCTTTTCTCTTTGCGAATAGATTACTTTCAATTTCGGTTTCTTTTTACCGGAGAAGAGGGAGTAGTATAAGTTAACAAACACATCCACTATTCGGTTTATCCAGGAGCTTATATCTTTTCCCTTTTGCATTCCAAGTGCAAATAAATATCCTGCAATTGCTCCACCAATATGGGCCACATGCCCTCCCGGATTCGCCATGTCATCCAGTGAAATGAAATCTATGGCAAACATAACCAAGGCGATATACAAAATCTTTATTGATCCTACGAACAAGAGGTTTACTCTCAGGTTGGGACGATAGAAAGCAATACCAAAAACGATTGCCATCACCGAAGCCGACGCCCCGAGCAATACCGAATGAAGATTCACATAGTAAGGGATGAAATTGAATGCCAAAATATAGACAACAGCACCTGCCAAACCTCCTAAAATGTATAACCCGACAAGTTGGCGTTCGCTGAAATAGCCAAGAAACAAGCGTCCAAACCAATAAAGAACCAGCATGTTGAAAAGAATATGCAATATTTCGTAATGAATAAACATATACGTGAACAGCGTCCACGGTTTCAGCAACAATTGATCCGGCAGAGATGGGACAGCAAGGTAGTTAACCAAATCGAAATCTCCGATTTGAAATAGCTTGAAAACAATCCCGACCATATTTAGCAAGAGGAAGATAACTACATTGATGAAAATAAGCTTCATCAACAAGTCTCCCTGTTTGAATTTCAATTTTATGTCATCAAAAAAATTTGCCACGCGACTTATCGTTTTTTTTCCAATACAAAATCATAAAGATACCGAACAGCATTCCTCCCAAATGGGCAAAATGCGCCACATTGTCTCCAGAAAAATTGGCTACACCCAAATACAATTCCATCAACCCGTAACCGATCACAAACCATTTAGCCTTGATGGGAATGGGTGGGAACAAAAGCATCAGCTGCACGTTTGGAAACAACATCCCAAAGGCAAGTAAAATGCCAAACACTGCACCCGAGGCACCGACTGTTGGCGGAAGGATATTGAAAAAATCACTTTGTGCAATAATATTCGCTCCTGTGTTTACTAAAGAAGCACTATTTAAAAGCAATTCTCGGTAATCAAAGGCCCACGCAAGCTGTTGCACAACACCTGCACCTATCCCCGTCACCATATAGTAGATCAGGAAGCGTTTGGGCCCCCATAATGATTCCAGTGTGGGGCCGAACATAAATACGGCAAACATATTGAAAAATACATGCGCAATACTACTCGGGTCGTGCATGAACATATAACTGACAAACTGATAAATATTGAAATCATCAGACTTGAAAAAATGGAGACCAAGAATCCCCGTCAAATCAATTCCTCGTTTAGCGAAAACAATCTCAGCGAACCAACAAATGATGTTGATTATGATTATATTTTTGGTGACCGTGGGGATATTTCCCAAAAATCCCGAACCTCTTTGATTTATCATTGCTTAGACAAAATTTCTTTATATGCGGTAAGACAAAAGTACAATTTTTTTCTTTTAATACCCCCCATCTGATTATTTATGAAAAAAAAACACAGGGAAATGCATTTTTTTTGCTTATTTTTTGAATTCTAAAAGAATTATCCTTTATATTTGGAAATTAAAACTTTAAACCTAATATTTTCATTACACTTTAGTACTATAAAAAACAAAATTCATTATGGCAAACAAATCTGAATTAATTAACTCAATTGCTGAAAAATCAGGATTGAGCAAAGCTGACTCAAAAAAAGCATTGGATGCTTTTATCGTTTCTGTATCTGAAGAACTAAAAGCAGGAGGTAAAATCGCTCTTGTTGGCTTTGGCACATTTTCTGTAACACAAAAAGCTGCGCGTAAAGGAGTTAACCCCCGTACAAAAGCTGTAATTGACATTCCAGCTAAGAAGGTGGTGAAATTTAAAGCAGGTGCGGAATTCGGAGAATTGTAAAGAATCTGCTCAAGGATGTGAAAAGAGAATGCGGGAATAATCCGGCATTCTCTTTTTTGTATTTCAGCAAGCTTCTTTCTTCGAAACAGATTCATCTTCTTTCCGCACCGTAAAATCCACCGGGTTTGCTACCTTTTGATCCAAAAGAGCCAGGCTCAATACCTCTTTGATGTCACTCACATAGTGGAAAGTTAGTCCTTGCCTATATGTCTCTTTCACCTCTTCCACATCTTTTCTGTTTTCTGCACAAAGAATAATCTCTTTTATTCCTGCTCGTTTTGCAGCAAGAATTTTCTCACGGATGCCACCAACAGGAAGAACTTTTCCCCTTAAGGTGATTTCACCCGTCATGGACAGGTTGGATTTCACTTTCCGTTGAGTAAAGGCTGATGCCAATGATGTGACCATCGTGATCCCTGCCGATGGTCCGTCTTTTGGGATAGCCCCTTCCGGCACATGGATATGTATGTTCCAGTTTTGGAACAAGTCTTCATTGATGCCGATCAGTTGAGTATGCGCGTGAAGATATTCGATTGCCAGCATGGCCGATTCTTTCATCACGTTTCCCAAGTTTCCGGTGAGCGTAAGCTTTCCGTTTCCTCGGCTTAAAGAGCTTTCCACGAACAATATTTCCCCTCCAACTGCTGTCCATGCGAGGCCGGTTACCACTCCTGCGTGTTCGTTTCCTTGATAGCGGTCACGGTTATATTCTTCCGAACCAAGATACTCCTTCAAATCGGAAATAGCCAACGATTTTGGAAATTCCGATTCAGTAGCGATCCTTTGTGCTATCTTTCGCATGATTTTGGCCACTTTCTTGTCCAGTTCACGGACACCCGATTCGCGCGTGTAGCTTTCAACAATTTTTTCAAGTGTCTTTTTGGGAATATCAAACTGCTTTTTACCAATTCCGTGGTTTTCCAATTCTTTGGGTACTAGGTGGCGATATCCGATTTCGACTTTTTCTTCAGTGATGTATCCACTTACATCAATCATCTCCATCCTGTCAAGCAGTGGTTGAGAGATGCCTGAAATATTATTTGCAGTGGCAATAAACAACACTTTGGAAAGATCGTAATCTATATTCAGGTAATTGTCGTGAAACGCGAAATTTTGTTCCGGATCCAATACCTCAAGCAAAGCCGAAGAAGGATCGCCTTTGAAATCAGATCCAATTTTATCAATTTCGTCGAGGACAAAAACCGGATTGGACGAATTTGCTTTTATCAAGTTCTGGATAATCCGTCCCGGCATTGCACCAATGTATGTGCGGCGGTGACCACGAATTTCCGATTCGTCGTGCAAGCCGCCAAATGACACACGGATATATTTTCTATTCAAGGCTTTGGCTATTGATTTTCCCAAAGAAGTTTTCCCTACTCCGGGAGGGCCATAGAGGCAAATAATGGGTGACTTGAGGTCTCCCTTCAGTTTTAATACCGCCAAGTGTTCTATAATACGCTCTTTTACTTTTTCCAATCCAAAATGGTCGTGGTCGAGCACTTTCTGCGCATTCTTTAAATTGAAATTGTCTTTTGTATATTCATTCCAGGGAAGATCCAGAATTGTTTGCAGATAGACAAACTGTGTGGAATAGTCTGGAGATTGAGGATGAAGGCGTTCCAGCTTCGATAGCTCTTTCTCAAAAACTTCGCCTATAGATGCATCCCATTTCTTCTTTTTGGCACGTTCCCGGAAATCATCGATGTCAGTCTGTTGTGTGTTTCCGCCTAATTCATCTTGGATTGTTTTGATTTGTTGCTGTAAAAAATATTCCCTTTGTTGTTGGTTCAACTCTTCACGCGTGCGCATTTGGATGTTCATTTTCAGTTCCATCATTTGCGTTTCGCGGTTGAGAATCACTAACAAACGGTATGCACGCTCCTTTTCCTCGTTGATATTAAGCAACTCCTGTTTTTCTATGGACGGAATTGGCAAGTTGGTGCAGCAGTAGCTAACCAAAAACATCGAATTGGTTACCGTTTTTAGCTTATTTATCAGCTCGCGGGGCGGTTCGCCAAACATCCGCAACATTTGAAACATTTGATCGCGTATCGAATCAATGAGGACTCGGTATTCCTTGTCGTTTTCCACTACGGGTATCGTATCCAGCAAACGGTATGTTCCTTTCAAAAAAGGAATTTCCTGTGTCAAAGATGTCAATTCAAAACGTCTTTTTCCCTGTACGATTACGGTAATGTTCTCATCATTAGAAAGTTCAACCACACGAATCACCTCACCAATGACACCTATGGGAAACAAGTCGTTAAACCCGGGTTCTTCCACATCCGCGTTCCTTTGGCAGATTAATCCGACAAGTTGTCTTTTTTTTCCAATACTTTTGACAAGCTTCAATGATTTGTTGCGGGCGATCGCTATAGGCATGCTTGTCCCGGGAAACACAATGGTGTTTCTCAGCGGTAGAATGGGAAGCTCGGGTACAAGTTCCTGCTCGTTTATGTTGATATCCTGTTCGTCAAAGTCCCCTGTTATAATGGAGATTACAGGCTCATTGTTTTCTTCGAGTCCCAGAAAGTCTTGTTCTATTTTTGTTCGCATCTATCTAATTTTGATTTAGCTATTACTATCTTGTGATAAAACGATTAAATTTGCAGCAAGTTACAACAAAATCCGTGCCATCGGCAAATTGTCAGTGTATGGATTGATATTTTAAGAAATAAAGATAAGGAATAATATCGATATGTCCAACCCCTATTTCCGATTCAAGGAATTTACAATTTATCATGACCGATGTGCAATGAAAGTAGGCACGGATGGAGTTTTGCTTGGCGCATGGGCAAATGTGTGCGAAAAAACAAACATTTTGGATGTTGGTGCTGGCTCGGGGCTGATTTCTTTGATGCTGGCACAGCGGGATGGTCTGCTGCAGGTTGATGCTCTTGAGATAGATCCAGCGGCAGCGGAGCAGGCTCAAGAAAATGTGAAGAATTCACGATTTGAAAAACAAATTTTAGTATATAACGCTGATTTTGTCCATTTTGCAAAAAAAAACGTCAAGAAATATGATTTGATAGTGTCTAATCCTCCGTTTTTTAAAGACTCTCTAAGATCTCCTTCAACTCAAAGAACTGCAGCCCGCCATAGCGACAATTTGGATGCGGAGGACTTGATTGGACTGGGTGCTACATTGCTCGCCAGAAATGGAACTATTGCCCTGATTTATCCCATAGAATTTCTTGAAACCCTATTGCAAATAGGTGAGCAGTCGGGGCTTTCTCCATCAAGAATATGTAAAGTGTTTCCGAAACCAGAAGGCACACCCAAACGTGTCTTGATTGAGCTATCACTTGGAGAGAAAGAATGTGAAGAGTCTGAACTGACGATAGAAATTGAGCGTCATGTGTACACCGACGAGTTCGCAAGATTGACCCATGATTTCTACTTGGATAAGTGAGCCTGATATTGAAATAAGGGATTGTTTCAAAGATATATTGCTTGTGAAATTATTTCACATCAAAAAAATGGATGTCCTTGAGGCTTTTATTTCTAAAAAGCAATGCACTGATGGAAATGCCGACAGCTAAGGCGAAGAGCAGGGAAAATGTAAGCACCGCGTTGTGGGAAATTTCCTGAAGTATTTTAGGGTCTCTATCGAGTGTTGCCTGGTCGCTGAGTTTGATAAAACCAAGCATCGAACGGTAGGCAAATAAACCGGGAATCATCGTGATGCAGGCAGGCATAGTGAACACAACGGGAGGATTGTGTACTTTATGCGAACAATAGATTCCCAACAGACCTATCGTTACAGAAGCAATAAGGGTGGAGGGGATAAGCCCAAGTCCCAATTGCAATTCGATAAAACGGAGGCAATGGCCAAAGCCACCTAGCAATCCGGCCATCCATAGACCCTTGAAAGGTGTTCCAAATAAGATTCCCCAGCAATAGCCTACACAAAACGCCAAGGAGAAATCAATCAGTATGTTTACAATCATGATTCCGTTTTTTTAAAAATTGCCAATTCCTAAAAGCATAATACTCAATGTCATTCCCACAGCAATGCAAGTAATGATGGAAGCCGCAAAAAGCGAACGGGCAATGGCTGCTGTCAAGTAGCCTTCGAGCAAGTCTATTACACTATTGATCAGGGGAACACCAGGGATCAGATACAACACCGCAGTTGCCAGGGCGATTTCGGGAGCTGTACCCAGTTTGAATATTGTGTCCAAACTTGCAATCATGGTTGTGACAAACGATGCAATGATGAAAGACAAAAAGGAATTGATTTTCAGTCTCAATATCCATGAGCGTATCACCGAACCTATGCTTGCCGCAATGAGTACCGTGCCACAGTTCACTAAATCTCCTCCGGCGATGGAGCAAAGGCAAGCGCAAGAAATGCCGACCACCAAGGCGACGATCAAATAGTGGTAGTTTTTAGTTCGGTGTATTTTTTCCAGTTCTTTTTTCGACTCCACAAAATTCATTTGTCCTTTGGATATTTTCCAGGAAAGATGGCTGATGAGGGTTAGGATTTCAAAATGTACACTGTGTGTAGGGGCCGTTTTGTAGCGGGTAACTGCATTTTCCTTGTCATTTTCATCCCAAACGGAAACCAACATTCCCGTAAATGTAGGATTTAGGTTCATGTGAAACCCCCAATGGTCGGCGATGCGTTTGCAGTTGCGCCACACTCTTCCGCAATGTGCTCCCGATGACATCAGAAAAGCACCGATATCGAGTAGGAAATCAGCAAATTCATCGGCATTGATTTTCTCTTTTTCTAAATTTTGATTTTCTGGCAAATCAACCATAGCGTTGTACAAGTTATTGAGCTTTGTTTTGAATGCAAAATTAATCATTTATCCCATTATTGCGAAAAAAATCAATCATGGAGACAAAAACAAAAGGCAACTTCTCTTTTTTGTGAAGCTGCCTATGCATATCATATAATGAAAATCCGTTACATTTCCCAAACTTCGCCCGTCAGAAGCAGATCGCGCAATTTCCGGATAGGTCGTTTTTCCTGAATGGCTTTCACCTGATCTTCAATGCTTCTGTCGTAGGTTGGGGCTTCCACCGCACGGATTACACCCAAAGCCATTGGCAATCCATTTTCAGGATTCATCAAGGCTAGTTTTTGATGAAGCGTATTGTCCAAAGTTTTGGCATCGTGTGTCAGCACATCTTCAATGGTGTACCCATCTTCACCCACAACAATGGCTTTCAGATTCCACCCATCCACAATAATTCCCTTGTCTTTATTTTTACCGAAAAGCATTTTTTCTCCGTGAACAAGCTGGATTGTAGTTTCTTCGCGTGTGAGACGCTCGCTGATGGTTTTATGGATCTGGTCATTAAAAATAACGCAATTCTGAAAAATTTCGACTACTGAAGTTCCTCTGTGCTTTTCGGCTGCAACCAACATTTTCACGGAGTTTGGTAAATCCACGTCTATACAGCGCGCAAAGAAAGTGCCTCGTGCTCCAAATGCGAGTTCTGCTGGAATGAAAGGGTCTTCAACTGTGCCGTAAGGTGATGATTTTGAAACAAATCCACGGCTCGAAGTGGGAGAGTACTGTCCTTTCGTGAGTCCATAAATTTTGTTATTGAGCAGCATGATGTTGATATCAACGTTCCTTCTCACGGCGTGTATAAAGTGATTTCCTCCGATCGCCAAACAGTCACCGTCTCCTGTCGCCAACCACACCGAAAGGTTTGGATTGGCAACTTTCACACCTGTTGCCACGGCTGCACCACGTCCATGGATGGTATGAAAACCATACGTGTTCATGTAATAAGGTAATCTGGACGAACATCCGATTCCCGAAATCACAGCAACATTGTGCGACTCGAGGCCCAACTCGGACATTGCTTTGTGCAAGCTGTTCAACAAGGCGTGGTCGCCACATCCTGGGCACCAACGGACAGCTTGGTCGCTTTTGTAATCTTTTGGTGTGAAAATTGGTTTTATATCTGCACTTACCATGTTATTTTTCCTCCCATTTTTTTGTAAACGAATTCATTAAATCAATCACTGAAAATGGTTGACCTTCGATTTTGTTGTATTGTGAAAAATCTACCCCATCAAAATCAAATTTTCTCCGTAAAAAAGCGGCGAATTGACCATTGTTTTGTTCAGCTACAATAATTTTCTTGAACTTCTTTAAAATTTCTCCTGTATTTCTTGGCACTGGATTGATAAACTGGAAGTGCATCAAGGCTGTTTTTTTACCTTGGCGATTCATTTTATCAACAGCTTCCTGTAGATGTCCATAAGTTCCACCCCAGCCAATTATCAGCAATTCGGCTTCTTCATCACCAAAAAGCTCTTGTAGGGGGATACTGTCGGCAATTTTATCAATCTTTCCTTGACGTGCGTCAATCATCTTTTGGTGATTTGCTGCACCGTTAGAAATAGCTCCCGTCACATAATCTTTTTCCAAACCTCCTAAGCGGTGAGTAAATCCCGGTGTGCCGGCAGAAGCCCAATAACGAGCCAGATTACCTTCGTCGCGGGTATATCCGTTCCAATTTTCTCCATCAAATAGCGAAACATCGTGAGGGACAATGTCCGGGTACTCGGCTAAATCAGGAATTTTCCAAGCTGACGAGCCATTAGCAATGTATCCGTCAGTCAACAAAATCACGGGCGTGACATATTCCATTGCTATTTTTGAAGCCCAGTAGGCAGAGTCAAAGCAATTTGTGGGAGTTGTAGCTGCTACGACAGCCACAGGAGACTCCCCGTTCCTTCCGTACAAAGCTTGATTGAGGTCTGTTTGCTCAGTTTTAGTGGGCAAACCCGTGGATGGGCCACCACGTTGCACGTCGATCACTACCAAGGGGAGTTCTGCCATCACAGCCAGGCCGATAGCCTCACTCTTTAAAGCGAGGCCTGGTCCCGAAGTCGAAGTTGCTGCAAGATTGCCCGCAAAGGCAGCTCCAATTGCGGTTGAAATTCCGGCAATCTCGTCTTCCATTTGAACGGCTTTAACTCCCAATTCTTTCAATTTCACCAATTCTTGAAGAATATCGGTGGCGGGTGTGATCGGGTACGAACCTAAGAATAAAGGTCGTCCCGATTTTTCGGAAGCTGCCACCAGGCCATAAGCTGTTGCGCGGTTTCCGCTCACGTCGGTGTAGTACCCCTTTTCACAAGAAACTGTTTCAACCCTGTAGGTGGAAACAGAAGTATCCGTGTTTTGTCCGTAATTGTAGCCATCCGACAAGACCTTGAGATTAGCTTGTGCAATCTGAGGTTTCTTTTTGAATTTTTGTTCCAGCATGTGGTTTACAAAATCCAACGGACGGTTAAACAACCAACAAATCAACCCTAAGGCAAACATATTTTTACATTTTGCCTTTGATTTGGCATCAATTTCAAAATCTGCCAAACTATCTTTAGTCAATGTGGTAATTGCAACAGGCACTAATTGTAGTCCTTTCACTCCTAATTCAGCGAATGGTTCTTGTGTTTTGAACTTTGCCTTCTCCAAGTCTTTTTCTGAAAAAGAATCTATATCATAAATAATGATACTTCCGCTTTTGAGTTTATCGACATTCACTTTCAAAGCCGCAGGATTCATTGCCACAAGAACATCTGCCTGTTCGCCGGAATTGTAAATACGGCTTCCCAAGTGTAGCTTAAATCCAGAAACACCGCTCAAAGAACCTTGCGGAGCGCGAATTTCGGCAGGAAAATCTGGAAAAGTGGAAATTTGATTACCTGAAACTGCTGAAAGGTTTGAAAAAATGGTTCCAGAAAGCTGCATTCCATCTCCCGAATCACCGGAAAACAGAACAACCACATTTTCTACATCTTTGACAATTGTCTGATCTGTCATGAGAGTTTAATTTATTTCTATTTCTTTTTTAAAGATCACTGTTTTTTTATTCGGAAAATTGCGCAAAGTAATGAAATACTTTGTTCGAATCCAAACTTTTAGCAAGCCGAATTCTTTTCGTAAACATTATTTTAAGATAATGAAAAGCAATTTGTCACTTTTAGGACTTATTGTCCAAAACTATTCGATTGTTGATTTTAATCCCACCAAAGCTTTTGGCCATAACGAACTGAAAATCTCGACATGGCCGTCGGGTATTTCTACTTCAACCGTAAGATTTGTTGTGCCGTTGCTCTCATCGAACCGGTAGCTTTCTTCCAAGTTCTGGCATTGGTCAAGATCTCGGGTCTTTCGGTTATTTCCCCACCGTCTTCTATTATAGCTTGAGTCCGCATCGAAAGGTATTGGTTCGGAATATTTTTTGTGATAATACAAAATATTACTTCCGGTTTGCCCTCTTTGCTTGTTCCGGTGAAAGCTATTTTGCTTCCTTTTTTCCAATTGCCTTCATATGTGGAAGCAGGGTTGAAAATCTTGCCCGATTCATTATATGTGTCTTTGTTGTGGATACCCAACATTTTTTTGTAGTAAACTTCCGTTGGCGGAGCGTTAATCCCAATTTTGAATTGTTTTCTTTTCATAGCGATTCAGGTAATTAGACTATTCTTGGTTGATCTTATCTTGGTTGATTAATTGATAAGGCGTATTTTTTAAAATTGTTGAGGATGGCAAGCCATCCATCGTGCTGCATCTCTTCCGGGAAGGTATTTTCCGCTTCAAAAACTGTTTTAATAAAGGTGTTGTCGGCTCCGGCTTCGAATGTGGTGACAACAGTTCTTCCATCCTCAATGACATAAACAAGTTTTTTCCCTGGATCAATATCTGTATATACAGCCTCAAAATTGAATCCGAAACTTTTATCTTTAGCTTCCATCCTAGACAAATACTTCCCCCCTATCTTCAAGCCGTTTTCAGCATATGGGCAATGCCAATCATCGGAAGCGAAGTTCCAATGAACGATGTGTTCAGGTTGAGTCCAATATTCCCAGATTTTATCGGGATCACAGGCAACCGAGGTCTGTATTGTTATTCTTGGACGGGTCATAATATTCGAAAATCAATCATTCGCATAAAGAAATAATATATAAATACATTTGCATCTCGTTTAAAACATTCTCTAAATTACATTTGTTCTCACTTATACTCTATTGTTCCACTTAGATTTGGTAGTAAATGTCATGAAAAAGCGGGGTTTATGGTTCTGGAATCGGCTATAAATCGCAATTATAAATTATTTCTATTAGATATATTTTTTTTAATTCGACTAAAATCTAACGAAGTTTGTTATATCTAAAATTATTTATGTTAAACCTCAAAAATCATTACAGCTTATGAAAATACACGAGTATCAGGCAAAAGATTTTTTCAAGTCCTTTGGAATTCCAATTTTTGACCACATTGTTTGCAAAACACCCGAGGAAGCTGTTGCTGCTTATAAAACTTTGGGAGTAAAAGATGTTGTTGTAAAGGCGCAGGTGCTTGCCGGTGGACGGGGAAAGGCGGGCGGCGTGAAGTTGGCAAGTAGCCAAGAAGATGTGCAAAAACATGCGGCCAATATCTTAACCCTTACTATCAAGGAATATCCAGTCGAAAAAATCATTGTTACTCAAGCATCTACCATTTTGAAGGAGTTTTATGCTAGCTACACGATCGACCGAAACACCAAATCTGTAATTCTTATCATAAGTGCAGAAGGTGGAATAGATATAGAAGAGGTTGCAGCCAAAACTCCGGAGAAAATATTGACGTTCAGTATCGATCCATTTGTCGGGGTTCCCGATTATTTGGCGCGCAAATTTGCCTTCACTTTGGTGAGCGAACCTCACCAAGTGGCTCAGCTGGCTGCCATCTTGAAGGATCTATACCGGTTGTTCGTAGAAAAAGATGCTTCCTTGGCCGAAATCAATCCCCTAGTGATTGACGGTGATAACAATTTGGTGGCTTTGGATGCCAAGATGACGTTCGACGACAATGCTCTTTTCCGTCATCCTGATGTGCTGCAATTGTTTGAACCAACGCCTGAAGAGAGGGTGGAGGCAGATGCTAAGTCAAAAGGATTCAGTTATGTACACTTGGATGGATCTATCGGCTGCATGGTAAATGGGGCTGGCTTGGCGATGGGCACTGTGGATGTGATCCACTTGTATGGCGGGACTCCTGCAAATTTTCTCGATATTGGAGGAAGTTCAAACCCGCAAAAAATCATCGATGCAATGACGCTGTTGCTGAATGACAAAAGCGTGAAAGTGGTACTCATCAATATATTCGGAGGCATTACCCGTTGCGACGATGTGGCAAATGGCCTGATCAAAGCATTTCAGCAAGTCAAAACCAATATTCCCGTTGTGGTCAGGCTTACTGGCACCAACGAAAAGGAAGGCCGTGAAATATTGAAAGACACTGACTTCATCGTAGCAGAAAGTATGGAAGAAGCCATCCGGTCAGCCGTTTCACAAACTAACTAATTAATCTGTTTATCTATAGAAAATTAATAATCCATGAGCATACTTATCAACGAATCTTCCCGCATCATTGTGCAGGGAATCACAGGTAGAGACGGACGTTTTCATACCGAAAAGATGAAAGCCTACAAAACAAATATTGTTGGCGGAACTTCCCCAGGAAAAGGAGGAACCGATGTTTTGGGCATTCCCGTTTTCAACACGGTTTACGAAGCGGTTGAAAAAACTGGAGCCGACACGTCCATTATTTTTGTACCTGCCAAGATGGCTGCGGATGCTATTATGGAAGCTGCTGATGCCGGAATTCAGCTAATTATTTGTATCACCGAAGGAATTCCCACCTTAGATGTGGTGAAGGCGCAGCGTTTTGTCAAACTTAAAGGCGCAACCCTCCTCGGACCAAACTGCCCAGGCTTGATTTCCCCCGGAAAAAGCATGGTGGGCATTCTTCCGACACATATTTTCCAAAAAGGAAACGTGGGCGTGATAAGCCGCAGTGGAACGCTTACCTACGAAGTGGTGTATCAGCTCACTACCAACGGCATGGGCCAATCCTCTGCCGTAGGAATGGGTGGCGACCCGGTAACGGGGTTGTATTTCATCGAACTCTTGCAATTGCTTCAGGACGACCCTGAAACAGAAGCCATTGTTTTCATCGGTGAGATTGGAGGAAATGCAGAAGAGCAAGCCGCCGAATTCATATCCAAGAATGTGACGAAACCCGTTGTTGCATTTATTGCAGGCCAATACGCTCCTCCGGGAAAACAGATGGGGCATGCCGGAGCTATCGTTGCAGGTGGTGCTGGTTCGGCCAAAGACAAAGTCGCAGCTTTGGAGCGCGCTGGGATAAAAGTGGCCAAAGAACCTTCAGCCATACCCGGATTGCTGAAAGAATTGCTTAAAAAATAATCAAACGGTAGCCCTAAAATACGCTTAGTCTTTTAGGGCTATTTTTTTTCTTCGCATCCACTATTAGGCATTTAACTCTTTCAGTTGGCTAGTTGAAGTGCTGCCATTTCTTTCCCGTAAGTCTCTTTTACTAAATCTCTTGACCTCTTCTCGAATAAATACACTAGAAACAACTATTCGTTGAACCAAAATTATTCGTATTTTTGGACTTCTTCTCATGTGCTAGCAGCAGATGTTTGGTTGCCGCTGCATGATTCTAGAGCAACCGATATTTTTCGCCTTGTCGCTTGCTCGATATAACATATTAATTTCACAAATGAAATATTCAACCGTACTGATCGATATTGACGACACAATTTGGGATACACGCAACAATAGCCGCGAAGCTTTCCAAGAAATGTATGTAAACTTCCGTTGGGATAACTATTTCGATTCTTTCGATCATTTTTATGATGCTTATCTACCTTCTAATATTGAGTTGTGGAGTTTGTATGCCCAAGGGAAAATAAAGAAAGAGGATCTTATTGTCCAACGATTTGTGAATCCTTTGTCGCCTTACATCCCAATAGACACAGAATATGCTCTGAAGCTTAATGGAGAACTTCTTGAGCGTGTTTCTGAAAAGACCAAACTTGTAGATAACGCTAAAGAATTGCTCGATTATTTGTCGCGCAAATATCAATTGGTTATACTCTCCAACGGATTTCGAGAAGTGCAATACAAGAAGCTCCGCAATAGCGGTATTGCCAAATATTTCGAACATGTTATTCTCTCTGATGAAGCCGGTGTCAACAAACCCCATCCCGACATTTTCAGCAAGGCCTTGAAAACTGCAAATTCAACCGACAAAAACACCATCATGCTCGGTGACAGCTTCGAATCCGATATTTCAGGAGCATATAACAGTGGAATAGACCAAATTTGGTTTAATCCGGAAAAAATGGATGCGGAAAGTTTTACCCCAACTTTTATCATCGGAAATCTGGAAGAAGTAAAACATATACTCTAATGTCGATTCAAGATTGAATTGTTTATCTCAAATTTGCCAAATCAAATTGCTGTGCATTTTAAGAAAAAACAATATAAAACTACCATCTGATGAAAAACGGTGTGATGATGCAATACTTTGAGTGGAATCTTCCCAACGATGGCCTGTTGTGGAAAAAGCTTAAAGAAGATGCTGTCAATCTGCATCAACTGGGTATTACCGCCGTGTGGATACCTCCCGCATACAAGGCCTCCGAACAAAAGAACCAGGGATATGCCGCATACGACCTCTATGATTTAGGAGAATTTTATCAGAAAGAAACCATAAGAACAAAATACGGCACCAAGGCCGAACTGATCGATGCAATAGAGGAGCTTCACAAATATCGGATATCGGTGTATTTGGATGTCGTGTTCAACCATAAAATAGGGGCAGACCAAAAAGAAAAGTTCATTGCCGTGAAGGTTGACCCGGAAAACCGGACGATCGAGATTTCTGATCCTGCCGAAATAGAAGGGTGGACGCAATTCAATTTTTCAGGACGAAAAGGCAGGTATTCACCATTCACTTGGCATTCCTATCACTTTACAGGAATTGAAATTGAAAATTCGAAAGAAGATAAACATATCTACCGCATCACCGGAGAAAACAAGCATTGGAGCCAAGACGTTGACAAGGAAAAAGGAAATTTTGATTTTTTGATGGGAGCAGATGTCGATCACAAACACCCGGACGTAATCTCAGAATTAAATAATTGGGGAAATTGGGTTGTAAAAGAACTTCATCTTGACGGCATGCGTTTGGACGCCATAAAGCATATCAGCAGCGCATTTATCCACCAATTTGTAGATCATATAAAAACCAGTAACAACCCCAATTTTTATTTTGTCGGAGAATATTGGAAAGCCGATTTGCTTACACTGGAAAATTACCTAAAAACGGTTGATTATTCTATCGACCTATTTGATGTTCCTCTCCACTACAACTTTCGCGAAGCCTCTATGAGTGGCGACAAATATGACCTGAGGAAATTATTCAGCAATGCCTTGGTCGCCCGTTCCCCTTCACACGCAGTCACATTTGTTGACAATCATGACTCCCAGCAAGGAAGTTCATTGGAGTCGGAAGTAGAGTGCTGGTTCAAACCGCTGGCGTATGCCTTGATATTGCTGCGCAAGGACGGCTATCCATGCTTGTTTTATGGCGATTATTATGGAATTGGATGCCAAGAGCCAGTTCAAAAGAATCTTCTAAAAATACTCTTGGAGGCCCGTCAGAAACATGCATACGGAGAAGAAAAATTATATCTTTCCAGTCCAAACGTGATTGGATTGGTAAGGTATGGTGACAACGGACGCCCGAATTCAGGATTAGCGACGCTAATATCCAACCATGATACCAATTTATCACTCATGATGAATGTAGGGCTTCAAAAAGCAGGAGAGAAATGGATTGATCTTACGGGATCGGTAAAACAAGCTGTGGAAATAGGAAAAGATGGAATTGCCGAATTTCATGTTTTGGCGCGAAACTTCTCTGTGTGGGCGAAGTGGGGAAATACGAGAAAGCATTTTATTGGCATATCGGATATTCTGAAAAGGATAAAATCTAAGTGTAGAAAATAGATTTAGGTGCCGCTTTTCTTAATATTTTTTTCTTGCCATTTGCATAATTGAAAAATATCACTACCTTTGCATCGCTTTTGAAGAAAAGCACTGGAGAGATGGCAGAGTGGTCGATCGCGGCGGTCTTGAAAACCGTTGACTGTCAAAGGTCCGGGGGTTCGAATCCCTCTCTCTCCGCTGAAAGGTCTGGACAAAAACAGACAATAACAGTACAAAAACCTACAAGTCAATGATTTGTAGGTTTTTTTGTGTCCAATATGTCCGTCACAAAAGACACGAAAAAGCCCCAAAAAGACACAAATTTGTGCCTAAATCGTTACCGATTCCGTTACGGACAAAAACGGTAACGATTTGTCCAAAATTGACCTCTCGCTGTCCCAATTTGTACAGCCTGTATATATCTCACAATTAATACATTAAAAGTAATTTTGTAACATTGAAAAGTGAGATTATGAAGAGTACATTTAAAGTCCTTTTCTACCTGAAAAAAGGGTCGGAAAAGCGTAATGGAGAGGTGTCGATTATGACAAGAGTTACCGTTGATGGAAAAGTTTGCCAGTTCAGTACGAAACAAAGCATCCTTCCTGAAAACTGGAATGTGAAAGCCGGGAAAGCCACAGGAAAGTCTGCCGGTCAAATCAACAAGTTGTTAGACGACATAAAAGCTTCCCTCAACCAAATCTACCATGAGCAACAGCGGCGGGACAACTACGTTACTGCCGAAAAGGTTAAAAATGAGTTTCTGGGTCATTCAGAAAATCATGCGACATTACTGGATTTGTTTGGGAAGCACAACAACGATGTGAAACAACTCATCGGTATATCCAAATCCGCATCTACTTATCAAAAGTATGAAGTAACCCGGAAGCACCTTGAAAATTTTATAAGATACAAGTACAACTTGTCGGACATTTCGCTGCAAGAGATAAACCTAATGTTTATCACCGACTTTGAAGTGTATCTTAAGACGGCCTGCAAGTGCAATTCCAACACCACGGCCAAATTCATGCAGTTTTTTAAGCGCATCGTTCTGATTGCCCGCAATAACGGGATCATTACCGGCGATCCTTTTGCGAATTACAAAATCCGGCTGCAAAAAGTGGATAGAGGCTATCTTACGGAAGATGAAATCAAAAAAATACTAGAACTCAACCTTGTATCCGAAAGGTTGGAACATGTTCGTGACTTATTTATCTTTTCTTGTTTTTGTGGTTTGGCCTACATTGATGTGGCAGGTCTTAGACAAGAGCATATCCGCAAATCGTTTGACGGCAACCTTTGGATTATGACCAAACGGGTGAAGACAGGCACAGATGTCAATGTCCCGTTATTGGATATTCCCAAAATGATCCTGAACAAGTACAAAAACAAGCTCCCCAATGGGGAAATCCTTCCAATAATCAGCAACCAGAAGCTAAATTCGTACCTGAAGGAGATTGCCGATCTGTCCGGAATCAGAAAGAACCTTACTTTCCATCTGGCACGGCATACGTTTGCCACCACTACCACATTAAGTAAAGGTGTTCCCATCGAAACCGTTTCAAAGATGCTGGGTCATACCAATATTGAAACAACACAAATCTATGCCCGTATTACGAACAATAAAATTAGTGACGACATGAAAGGACTCTCAGAGCAATTTTCCGGAATTGAAAAAATCTATAAAAAGACGGCTCAATAGTTACTTATTCTCCAATAGTAATGAATCAGTAACGAAACAGGTAACGATTTTCAATATAAAGCATTAAAAAACAAAAGAATATGGAACTTCTTTCAATCGAGAACAAAATCATTAAAGTTCAAGGAAAACAAGTAATCCTTGATAGTGATGTTGCTGACTTATACGGGGTGGAAACAAAGCGTATCAATGAAGCAGTTAAAAACAATCCAGATAAATTCCCGGAAGGTTATATCCTGTATTTGTCTATGGATGAAGCAAATTCTTTAAGGTCGAAAATTTCGACCTTAAAGAATTTAGGGCGTGGTGAACATTTCAAATACTCACCAAAGGCATTCAGTGAAAAAGGGCTGTATATGTTGGCGACTATTCTTAAATCGCCCAAAGCAACGGAAACGACCATTGCCATCATTGAAACTTTTGCCAAAGTCAGGGATTTGTCCCGCACAATCTCCCAACTATCGGAACAATCAGGAAAAGAGCAGCAAAAAGCAATGATGCAGAAAAGCGGAGAACTAATTTCTGATATATTAAGTGATGATTTTCAGACAGTAGGAACGGAGACAACGATTGAATTTAACCTTTCTGTATTGAAGGTTAAGCATACCGTGAAGAAGAAGCCGAAAGGTGATCAATAATAATAGTAACAAGAAATTCGAGTTGACCACTTCTTTTTATATTTGACTTGAAATTTGGGAGATTAGAAGGCCAATATCATTGCTTTCTTCTTCAATCCATTCATTGGATTTCATTAGTTCTAATATAAAATCTTTTTGTTCCTTTGAGTATTGATTTGGATTCAATCCAGAAAAAGAAAGATCGTTTCTCCACTGACTATTGTGATAATCAGATGTAGCTACAATACTTTCTTTTTTACCGTTGGGGGTAATTAGTATTAATGATGATTTTTTATCAGAGATACATTCTATTCTATTTGTGATACGTTCATAAATTTTTAATCCATCATAATCCCAATCGCATAAGTAATATATTGGAAGAGGAATATTGGATATATTTTCGAAAGGTTTTGTATTATTTCCACCGGCACACCAAAGTTCCACGTTATTTTGACGAGCAATGGTAAGTGTTAAAAAATACATATTCTCGCAAATGATAATAAATTTAGGGTTTAGGCAGGGTACACGATAAAATCCTTGATTTTCATTTTGTGGAAATTCTTGTACCCCAATAATTTTCAAGACAGCTCGTTCCAATGCACTATCTTTTTGAATGTATTTTGATGACTTAAAGAATAGATTTGATATACCTTTTCTACTTTCTTCTCCTTTTTCAATCTTATCTTTCAGCTCATATAGGATAGATTCCGATTGCTTCATTGTTATTAATGCTCTAATCTCGAATTCAGAATAGTTCGATTGAGCATTCAATATCTCATTTTCTGATAAGAATTTCTCATAGGTAATATAAAGATGTTCAAAACCTTGTTTTGTGTATTCAGCATTAAATTTTGCTGTCGGAACAATTATTTTCTTGGTTCCTTTTTGTGCATAACCCAAACATTTGTCAGGATAAGACAATAAATGCTCGATGTAAGGATGTTCATGTATCTGCAAATGAGTTTGCCTATCATGATATAATTGATGTAATGCTTTTATGTCACGCCATGTCAATTGCTTATTCATCCTGCATAGAACTTAAAATTGGACTTGCATATTCCGTCGCTTCTTCTCCTTCATTGAAAATCGCAAATGTGCCGATTCTAACGCCATCAACCAGACCGTTTAACATGTATTGATAACGTCCTTTTTCACTTGAATCATCCAAAGGGTGTCGAGAAATAACAACAAGTTGATAATCGGACTCCTGTGCTATTTCCTCTAACATCTTAAAATTACTTCCGATATTTTCTGTTTCATCTATTGGCATAATTCGTAATCCCTTTGCCAATTTTCCACCACTTACTTTCTTTTCAATAAGCGATAAGCGAGCGATACAAAGCAAGGCGATTGCAGCATAAGTCTGACCGGTACTGCCAGAATTGATAGTGCCGTCATTTTTCCTCATGCTAAAATCAATATTAAAATATGATTTTGGATTCAATAGGTATTTTACATCTATTCGTCGAGCTTTCCCGCCACATTGCAGGTATGCCTCTCTCATCATTTCCTCTATACTGATTTTATCTCCCAATGATGCAAATAAATCTGTATAAGTCGCTTTTTCTTCCAAACGGGTGACAAAATTGTCTATCCATTCTATTGGATAGGCGTCTGAATAGTTATGTTTAATATTTAAGGAAATACCCTGAGAAATCTGGCCATTACGGGAGAAGTAGTTGGATATTTCTGCTATTTCCGTGAGGTATTCAATGCTTTTATCTCTAACCTCAGAAAATATTTCTTTTAGAATATTCAGTTTCACATCACTGAATTCAGTATATTTATCTGTTATTTCTGTCAGATATTCCTTTATTTGTTGCAGTACATCTATTTCGTTATTTATAATCCTACGAGTAAGAATGTCAGGAAGTATTTCTTTTGATAGAGCAATAAAATCCTCTGAGCCTTTGAAACGTATTTGACTGGACGGATGTACATGTTTTTCTACAATGTAATCGTAATGTACCCTATATGAATCTATTATTTTATTCAAAGCTCTGTATTCATCATCCGGATTAAGATATTGGTTTTTGTAGTTATCCAAAACGATATTTAATTTATCGTTTGATAAATTTTCGTATTTAAGCAAATATTTTGAATATTCGGATTCTTCTGTTTTCAAGTCCTGATTTATTCTAATAATATTTTGTTTTGCCACTTTCCGTTCGGCCAGTTTTTCACTTTCGCTATAATTAAGATTGTCACATGATGTGTCAGTTAGCTTTAAATACCAGTGAAGTTGGTGCTCTAAAGTTTCCTTCTCTTGTTTTTTTTCGTTTCCTAATTTTGATAACGTATTAAGCAATTGAGCAGAATTTAATTCCGTTTGTAATTTATCATGTTGAAGAAACTTTGCTATGCCTGCTAAATCTTTGTTTATCTGCTCTTTTAGTCGGTCGGATTGATTTATGGTTGTTAAACATCCATCAATCTCCAATTTCCATTTCTTTATATCTTCAGCATAGAAATAGTGTATCCAATAAGATTCAAATTCACTTTTTGTCTTATCCAAATCTTTGTCAATTTTGTAATTTTCAACAATTTCTTTTTCTCTGTATACTTTTACGGATTCATTGCCTATGTTATTAAATACTAATTTGAGAGCGGTTAAATCTTTTTTCTCTTTTTCTAATCGTTCTAACTCACTTTGCGATTTGTTGTAATATTCAGCAAAATATTTTTCTATTTGTTTTGTGTCGTCGGTGTCAAAAATTTGTGTTTTGACATACGAAATATATTCATGAATGCCATTTAATTTTATCCAGAATCCATCATTGCTTTTATTCTCAGAATTCAAATGATAAAATAATTCTTCAGGTACAGGCAAATACTTTGCGTCATCATTAAAGAGTTCGGGCTTTTGCGTCGTCAAATCTTTAAAATGGACAAGAACACTTTCTTGCTCTCTGCTTAAAGCCTTTTTATTTTTCAGCGCCCAATTGGATAGAGAATAGGGATTACTTGTATCTGCAAATTTTGATAATGCCTTTTGCTTTTTAATTTCATTGTCTATTTTTTCTATCTTTTGTTGATAAATTTCTTCAATATCATCATATAGAATCCAATTGGAAGATAAGAATATAGGCATCAATTTTTGTGCATTTATGGCTTTCTCTAATGCTTTTATCTTGCCACGTTTTTCGTTGTTTCCCAGTTGAACGTAAAATTTAGTTTTCACTTTTTCTACGGTTTGATATTTATCAACCCAATGCCCTACCGTTTCTATTTCTCCATACAATCGCTCGATATGATTAATAATATTTGATTCTGTAGATTCTTCAATCAAATTATATTTGGAACATTCATGTGAAATCTCATCCAATTTCGTGTTTAAAACTTTATTGGCGTCTTCTATCTCTTTAAGTTTCTTGTCTGCATTTTGTATTATATCCAAATGCGAATGAATTTCGTTAAAAAGAAGGTCGATATTTTCCTTTTTTTCTTTTAATCTGTTTGTCCTAATATTGACAATACAACCAATAGCCTTTTTTATTTTCTGTTGGCTATCGGATATCTCTTTTTTTTTGTTTTTTATATTGCGAAAATGGTAAACTGATTTGGATTTGTATAATTCTATTTCTGCTTTATGCTTCTCTTCTTTCAGCAATTTTAGCTTTATTAAATCCTGTTCTTTTGCTGAAACGTTTTGTAGGATTTCCTTATGTCGCCGATGCCCGTCCAAGTCTGCTTCAATATTATCTAATCGCTTCTGAAAATCTTCATGTATTTCTGTTTCTTTTTTGTCATCAAAGAAAAAATACTTCAAGGATTCCGAATCGTGTTTGAAATCACGTCCTCTAGCAAATGAGCGAAGGATACGCGCATAATTTTTAAGACGTGTCTTGTCCGTTATTTGAATCGGTAATAATTCATGCTCCATCAAATAGTCGTGATAGGCTTTTTGCGTTACCCTTTGACAATTAAATTGGTCTTCTAATCGCCTCGATACAGCATCAATATCTTCGACTATTTCTCCATTTAATATATCTCGAAAGGATATAGGACTTTGCAGTGGTGTATATGCATCTTTTCCATATTCACCTTGAATAATGAATGGGTCTGGATTGAGGGTTGCCGTGGAAATAAACATGCCAAGTACAATGTATTTATGTGTTTCAACTTCTACATTAATAAAGGCATACCCGTAACGACCAATAGGCATTGTTTTAGCAAGCCTTTCGTCTGTACCTTCTGTTGCCGATAAAAATTCGCTTCCAACAAAAATCAGTTGCAAAATGTCGGCAATCATTGATTTTCCAACACCACTGTCCCCTGAAAAATCAGTTCGGAAATTGTGAAAAAGATAATCCGTATGGAAATGATGCTGGATACCGACTGTAGATAGACTATGTATTCGGGGAAGTTGCTTTGCCATGATTCTCTTTAATTATTTCGTCAATATTCATAATTATTTCTTCGTACAAGGTTAATAATCTCTTGCAAGATGGCATTACCTCGAACATTTGAGTCTCTTTATCAAGAGTTACCCACCCAATGTCGTTGAATTCGGAAAGAGCATTCCGAATAACTTGTTGAATGGCTTTTTCATCGGCATCAATCGATATATCTTCATTGTTTTTAGCAAACAACCTTAGCAAGTTCCCTTTATACTCATCATAATCCTCAAATATGCGCTTAACAAAAGCATCAATCGACTGTTGATATTCTGAGGTTGGGTCTATGATGCAAATTCTTACTAACAAAAATCCAACTATCAGGTGAGCATCTTTGAGCCTTCTTCTATTAAATTCAGGTATATTTCCGCGACTGATTCTTCCGTTTTCATCTTTACGGAAATCAATAAAAAAGTATTGCTCATTATCTTGTCCTTCATCAGATAAATACAACTCAAAAAAATCAGTATAAAACTGGCGTAGGCTTAAATAGTTATATCGGGTAAACCCAAAAATTCCTTTAGGCTTACTTTGACGCTGGATATGTACTCCATTTTTCAAGGCATAATCTAAGGGGGCAAAAAACTCTTTGGCATCAGGATGCTCTAAGAATTCATATTTCACTTTCTTTTGTATATCGTTGTCTTCCATACGGCAATAGTTGGATATAATGAATAACTTATTTTCTCTTTCTGGTGGATTTCCACTTGATGTATTTTACTTTTAAAATATTTCTCCATCGCACGGGAAGCAAAACGAACAGCTACGTTTATATCTCCATGCTCTTTTTCCATTATTTCAAAAAAATACATCGAAAAATCCACTTCTTTTGAAGTATTTAACTGGTATTCAAGGTCTTCAAGATACAGTTTAATGCGCTTGAACATGGCTGTTTGCTCATTACATCGCCTTAATTCAAGCAGCGAGGCCTCTTTGTTGGTATCTGGAATAATAACTTTTGGAGTCCGTAGCGAAGGAATTTGCTCCAGACTCCAATTCTCTTTTATTATTAGAAATTTTTGTATTTTATCCGGCAATATACATTCATTGTAAATATTTCTTGGGAAGCAAACTTCTCCGCCTTTAGTTAATTGGGAATTATCTAAAGTGTATTTGAGAAGCAGTTTAAATTTTCTATAAAAATCCTGTTGGTTGATGTTATTGATATATTCATCCAATTTTGGTTTCATTCCATCAATCTTTCGCCCAATGATTTGTAGTTTATTCCTTATTCCTTTGAAATATTGGATGACGTCTGTTGTTTCTTTGAAATAAGCAATGCCCTTTTCTTCTTTTTGGAAATTAATCATCCAATCCTCTATTTGTCTTGAACTACGAAATGCGATATTCAATTCTCGTGTCTGTACTCCTAAGCCAGACAGTATATCTACAATATTTTTGAGCGAGGATACATCATAATCGTCATTCTGGTTTATTTCTGCACGAAATTCCAGAATTGCCTTTGCCACTTTCCTATCTAAGACAGAAGTTTGTGCGCTAACTTTTCTCCGATATGTATCAAACGTATATTCATACCATTTGGGAAATGGCTCATCATCTAATTTGTTTAGAATGAATTTGAAATCTTCTTCTATTTCAGTAGGATTGAACGTATCTGATAACACCTTGGAAATTTCGCCGCACAATTGTTCTGCATAAGGACGGAAGCTATAAACATTTTTGTTCTCATCTCTCCACAGGAAAAATTTTTGCAGAGACCTTATGGTTTGGTTAAATTGTTCTGTTTGTTCCGTTTTTATATCGTTTTTCCTGACATATCTTATCGATTTAAGAATATCATCTTCTGTAAAAGTCGTGTCAAGTTCTTTATTTTCGATGCGCTGATATAAATGAAAAATTACCAACATGATATTTCTGTTGGGCAACAAGTTATTGTATTCTTGCTTAACTTCATTATATAGATTGAATGCATCCATATTAAGAATTTAAAAATTATTACTTCTCAAATAATTAATTATTGTTGTTTTACTTTTCCAAACGTTTCTAATTCAATGTATTTTGCATTAAATCTATCGGAAGGGATTTTCTTTTGCAAAAGATTATGAAAGTTTTCATCATGTGTTGCTAAAACAATTTGTTTTCCCAGATTGACAGAAATACTTCTTAATAAGTCAATGGTTGAAAGAATGTTTATGCTATCCATTGATTGAATAGGGTCATCAATAAAAATACAATCAACAGAATTGCCATCATTATCTTTTGCATTTAATGCTTTTGCTAAGAAAATGCTTAAGCTCAAGATATTCAATTGGGCTGTACTAAAATATAGTGTTGGAACGATAGATGCATTACCATTTGTGCCCGTTACAAATACGTTTAGCCGTGGTTTGTCGGTACTGAAATCACATTTGAATTTTATTTCTTTATATACCGGATGTGGGTCTATTTTTTGATACAGGGAATTAATCAATTTCCCGTGAAAGAATGATTCAATTTGTTTATCAATAAATTCCGAAAGTAAATCTCGTTCTTGTTTCAATTTAGGATATACAGATTTCTCTAAGAATGATTTTTCTTCCAATATTGCATTTTCTTTTCGCTTGAATTCTTCATGTTTTAAAAATGGCAATACGCTTTCCTTATACACTTTTGTCTTCTCAAATGATTGAATAACATCCTCTTTTTGAGAAATTTTCTTTTTGTAAATAGAATTTGTATCATCCAATAACTTTCTTAATTCATCTTTGGTTTTATTGAGCAAATTTATTTCTAACTCCGATTTTAGGAAATATTCAAAAGACATGATTTTCTGATTCGTCAATTCTTTTTCGATTTCAATTTTTTGGATACCTGAAAGTACAGCTCCCTCCTCGTTCTTCTCTAATGCCTTTTGATACTCTGAAATTAATTTGACATATTTTTCTATCTCATCTTTTACTGTGTCTATCTTTGTCTGAAAATCCTTTTGTCGTTTGTCAAACTCAGGAACAATACCATTATCTCCGACTTGATTTTCAGACATAAAATTGATGATCCTTACATAAGCGTCAGTTTCTTTTAGTTCATTCAGTTTCGCTTTAGAATAAGGGATTTCGTGCTCATTTATAACCTTTCTCCGTTGCTCTAATGGCTGACATGTTGTAAGGATTCCTGCTTGACTTGCTTTCAACTCTTCTGATATCCTTGATGATTCTGTTAGTTTATTACCAAGGTCTTTCTTAATAGCTTCAACATCATTATTGCCTAATTCTTTCAATAGCTTATTGATTTCTGCATCCAAATTTTGAGCTTTCAATTTGTATCCTTCAATTGTTTTTGCTAATTCACTTTTGGCAATTACCTCTTTGGATTGATTTTCTTTCAGGCTATAAAGAGTAGGATTAATAGTATTTAGAATGACATTCTTTTCTTCCTTTTGTTGATTTAATAAACTTTCTAACTCTTGTTCATTTTTAGTTTTTAATGATAAAAGATTTTTCATTCTTTCGGATAAGAATGTATTCTCAGAAATATTTTGAATCAATGTTTCAAATTTATCATGGTTGTGTTTACAAAGAGGACAAACTGATGATTGGCTTTTGCTAACAATATCGGCGCCTTTGCTTATTAATTGTTCTATATCGGCATTAAGTTTATTTGCATTAGCTATTTCTGTTTCGGTTTTGCTTAAATCTGTTTTTAAATCAGTAATCAAATTAACTCTTAATTTCAATCGTTTGATTGCTTCATAAAAAGATTTTGTTTTTTCATTTTCAGGAACCTGAAAATCATCGGTTGATATTTGATTTACTATTTCATCCCAATCCTTAATCTCTTTTGTTATTATGCTTATGCGTTCTTCGTGTTCAGAATTTGTTTTTGTATAAGAATCTATAAGTAAAGTCAAGTCTTTCTTTGCTGTATTTTTCTCATCTAATGATTTCAATAATTCAGGAATTGCAGCCAATTTAGAAGACAATTTTTGACGATTTTCTATTTCCGAATTTAATTTTACACTGATTTCATTATGAGTATTCAGTAGTGGTTTGAGTTTGGCATCTATCTCTTTTAGTTCTTCATTTCTTTTGTCTACCGAATCGTTTATGGCTGTCAACTCTTTGTTGACTTCCTGATATTTGCGGTATATGGCCAATAACTCTAAGAATTTTAATTGCGCTTGGCTGATTTTATGAAGTTCTTCTTCTTTATTCTTTTTTACCCTTTCTGCTTCATGGAGTTGTTCAAATTGATTTTTTGTCTTATTAAGACCTGTCAATTTCTTTTCGGATTGTTTGAGTTTTTCCTTGTTGTCAAAATATAATTCAATATTTATATTACTAAGGTTATCTCCTGTAACTGCCGAATCAATTGATGTTATCTTTTCTTGCAATTTGCTTACTTCATATTTCAAATCGGTAATGCGCTCATTGATTAAATCGGTGAGTTGCTGAATATTTTTCTCGGTATAATCGAATTGAACAGCTGGGATTTTCTCTCCCGTTTTATTTAATTTCTCTATCTCTGAATTAATTTTCGATAGTATTTTAGGGTCAAAATCAAAATTTATTTTCAATTGCACATTCAACTCTTTCAATTTCTTTTGTAATTCCTCTATCTTATTGTCATTATGATTGATAAGCTCTATAATGAGTTTATATTTTTTGTCAAGATTTATAAAACCGAAAGAATTAATAAATTTATCATATCTAAGATGCGCATCATCTTCCTTTAAGAATGCATCAATCCATTCTTGAGACAATAATACTTTTTGGAAATATTCACGTTCAGGGATTGTATCTTTGGGGTCAAATCTAAAGTCTCTCTGTTTGCCTCTTAACCGACCTATTGTTTGTGAGAAAGGTTCATCTTGTAAAGTTGTATAAAGCTTAACAATACATTCAGTGTTTTTATCCGCATTTTTATTTCGCAAAATATACTTACTATTTTCTGCTCGAATAGAATCTTTATTATCGTCAATACGCATCAAAAAACGACCTATATTATTCGTGAAACCCCATTCAACAGCATCATAAAATGACGTTTTTCCGAAACCGTTCGGCGCGTAAATAGAAATAAAATTTGCAATATCATTTGATTTTGTAGTAAAATCAAATGTTCCGTCTTTTATATTGCTATAAGCTCTAAATGCTTGAATTTCAACTTTTTTGAATTTCATTTTTTACTTCTTTGATGATTTTTTGATATAGAATTTCAAATTTATTTTTTTCAGCTTTTTTATCAGCTTTTTTCATGAAAGTTTCTGATTCACTACTTGCTTCAATTAATTGATATATTTTCGAATCATTTGAATATGTTGAAATTTTACCGGTAGTATCTTTGTTATCTATTATGGAAATATCTAAATCGCTATTTATTATATGTTTTAATATTAAGTCAGATACTGAATTTGAATTTAATTCCTCATTAATGCCATCTTGAATGATTTTTCTACTTGAAAATTTGTCATTTTCGATTTTATATTTCAGTTGATTACTAACGCATCCCTTTACTAGGAATAATATGTATATATTCCACCTTTCAAATTCCGTTTCTTCTTCTTCAAATTCGGATTGATAGTTCGCTGCTATTGAACTTGTGATAATTTCCCAATTGTCATTGAGTTCTATTTCTGATTTGAAACAGAACGAAAAAACGCTGATGGTACCAACAAATTGTATTTTTGACAGTTGGGGCTTAAATTTTGCAAATAATCCATCAAGAAAATCAATATTTTTAACTTCTAATAATCCTTTCATATTCTTGTTTGAGTTTTTGGAAAAGTTCACCTTCGTTTGTATTATCAAAATGATTGTAATCTTGTTCTTTGTCTATAATGCAATCCTTCTGAAATGCATGTATGTGTATATGTGTAAAACTTTCGAATGGATTATTAACCCCTTCATCAATTTTCATCTGCTTTCTTGGAATATGTCTCGCGATATTAGAAATCATCCCTTTTTTCACAATTGTTTTTTGAGGAAGGATTTCATTTGCAAAAATGATACAAGCATTATCTTTCAGTCCTTTATAGTCAGAATAAGCAATTCTGTCCTTGAATAAGTTTCCCCAATCCTCTTTTGAGGAAGAATACATTACACGGTATTTATTGAAGATATCCTCTAATTCATGTTCAGTTTGAGGGTTCTCTCCTATAATTTTTAGCACAACAAGAAATTCAAGCCATGTAATCCACAAGCCTTTCCGAGATAAACAAGCTTCATCTTCGTTGTGAATAAGCATTCTTTTGTTCAGTCTATTTCTAATAACATTTGGAGTTAATGGACTTTCTAATATTTCGTCTGTAATGTTTTGAATAAACAGTTTTGTATATTCAACATTTTCACTCTGAAAACAGCCATCTAATTTCATTATTTGTTCTTTTATAAATCCAAAAGATTTACAATATGGCGGATGAAGCGGAGATAATTGTTGTTGGTGAGCTGCGATTATTTCATCAAATAAACTGATAGGTGAAAATTCAATTCTACCCATTTGCTCATTTGCTGCATCTGCCATTTTGTTTTGAATTCCAGCTAATAATATGTAATCACCGGAAATTTTCAGAATTCCTCCACCTGAATGTCCAACGATTTCTTCATATCCGGGATTCTTTGGAACTTGTCCCTCCCTAAGTTGATTAGCTTTCATATTTAGAATGGTTACATTCTCGTCATATCTATACCAATTTTCTTTCGTATTGGGATTTGCATTTCTTCGAGTATCCGGATAACCAACTAACACATAACCTATTCTTTTATCTTGAATTTCATCAAATCGGATAATATTTTCTAAATCAGGGATTTTTTCTATTTTTATTATTGCAATATCTCGATTAGGGTGAGGAAAGTAATTACTGTTTTCAACAAAATATCCAAAAGGGATTTCAGTTTCAGTCCAAGTATTATTATTCAATTTGAATCTCGTAAATTGAGTAATTTGATTATTAGCATTCGTAATATTATGTTTTGCTGTTAATACATAAGAATAGCTATTATCCATTGGTTGGAAGATGCAGCCACTTCCTCCATTTACAATTACAATATACTCTTTGATAGCATCAATACTCATATTTTTATATATTCTAAGGCTTCAACAATAGAGAAATTTGGATAGTCTAAAAAATCCTTTTCCGCAAAAATATTGGATGTCAACTCTGGATAATTAAAATATAGGTTAACATGTTCCTTATTTTTTATTATCCTTGACAAGCATCGTTTGTCCGGTAATTTATGCTTACTGCCATTTGAGCTAATCAGAAAATTATCGGATTGAATGAGATTTAACAGTTCAATGCTCGTATTTGATTTGCTCCCGTGATGAGACAGTTTTACAAAATCTGCTTTTAATGGATTTTGGGGTGAATATCCCAAACTTACCATACTATCAATAATTGTTTGAGGATGTGCATCACTTAAAAACAATATATTTTTTTCCTGTTTTTCAACTACAAAAGCAATGGCGCTTCCATTGTGTATAGAATCATCTTCTTTGAAAGAATCTGAATTGATAAGGTCAGATAGGCTTGAAGAATAATCGCTTGTGCGGGAAGTATCTGATATCGGGTACTCTTTTTCCCATTTACACAAAAGCAATTGCAACTTATCTTTGGATGGCGATAAAATAGTAAATTTTAAGCCGGATATACTTAACTCATCCCCACTTTTAATAATTCGCCTATCCCAAATATTATTATCTTCAATGAAGTCCTCAAAAGCAACGCCTTGTGCAATACTGGTATTGCTACAAGAAATATCTTTTATCTTCAAAAGGTTTTCCTCGATCTCTTTTTGCTGAAAATACTCGAATATAAGCCTTCCCGAATTAAACCAAACCTTTTTCACTAAGCCTTTGGCATCCGCATCTTGCTCAAACCACCTCAAAATTCCACCAATATGGTCATCATCAACATGGGTTAGAATAAGCAAGTCAATAAATTCGTTTTGGCTCTTTATGTGCTCAATCAGTTGCTTCAACTCCCCAGGTTTTGATTTTCCCTTTTTGTTTTTATATGAATACGTTTCACCCGTTCCACCATCAATCAGAATATTATAAAACCTCCCTTTTTCATCTTTAGTTCTAAGATGAATGGCGTCTCCGTTATTTGCCTTTAATAATTTGAATTCCATAGATATTATCTTTTTGTAGAGACTAACAAATCCTTCACGTCAATTTTCAACGCGTTGGCAATCTTTACCAATGTTTCAAGAGAAGGTTGTGCTTCGTTAGTACACCAACGAGAAACAGTCGCTTCATTCTTCCCCAACGTTTCCGCCAACCACTTTCCAGTTTTATTCTGTTCTACAAGTACGATTTTTAGCCTATTTATCTTTCTCATTAGTCAAATTATTGATGTGTTTTGCAAATATAATGATTTGTATTATGCAATAGACCTTTAGTCCTCAATATTTTATGTAAATAAAGATTGGGAATAGAAAATGCAACTATTTCTCAAGTCTCAACAAATGTAAGAAAGCCTTATTCACTTCAATTAGCTCCAGTTCTTCTTTCGCAACCCTGAGACTTTCTACTTGGTTGGTTTGTGCTTTAGATTAATTATACTGTTCAATAGGCTCATCAAACTTGTTGGACACTCGTTCGATAAACAGAAGTAGATAACAGAAAAAAATAAAGAATCAATATTCTGTGCATAGTAAAAATATCCGCTTTACCATTCTCTTAATATTAAAGTCATTTCTCCACTAATTTTTAGGCAAAGATACAGGAAATCACCCACAAGTAGCAAGGTCAGGCACTGCGTGTTTGCATTGGCAATCTCCACACTTGCGGGTAGTATTCCCACTGAAAACCTTGCATGAAGTGGATGAATTTCCTGTGAACGTGAAAGCAAAAAATTAATGTTTCATTTTAAATTTTGCTTGTCATGAAAATAGATTATTTCAAGATTCCAGAAATCAAAGTGTCCTATAAGGATAATGTGAAAACAACCGAACGTTTCCAGATTAAATGTTCTGAAGATACAGTACAAATTTTCAAGATTGCATTCGGGGAATGTATGCAACACCATGAAGAGGCCTATGTTATTTTCATGAACCGTTCTAACCGGGTATTGGGAATTTCCAATATTTCAAAATGTGGTGTGGCCAGTACATTGGTTGATATTAAAATCATTATGCAAACGGCATTGAAAGTACATGCTTCTGCTATTATCTTTTCACATAATCATCCGTCGTCCATTCTGCGACCAAGCCAGGAAGATATTCGGTTAACAAAAAAGCTAAAGGAAGCTTGTGAGCTTCTGGATATTTCTTTTCTGGATCATATCATTATGACCGAAGAAGATCATTACAGCTTTGCTAATGAAGGGCTTTTATAGCCCTTTTTTTGTCGAAATCAGATCTTATCCTGCTTCTTTTATGGTAAAATCCTCCCATAGGCAGTCATTCCACTAGGGCGGTTGATCATTTCCATTTCTATATGCAAAAGTATTTGCGGCTTCTTAACCTCTTTGAAAGTTCAAGCCCTAAAGGGTTTGATGCAAAAATCTTCCTGCTGCGCTTCGCTTGAGAGTATTTTTCAACAAAAACTTGCAAAGACTAAAACCTACACTTTCCGGCATATATGAAACGAAAACGACCGACCCGACGGAAAGACGCATATAAAAAAAGTCGGATTTACGAGAAGCAGGAAAAAAAGGTTATGAAACTCAACTCCCTCACCTCAAGAATCCGCATATATCTAAAAAATCAGAAGTTATGGAAGCAACAAGTTTAAGCGAAGCAAGGATTTATGTAGGTACATATGCAAAGTACAACGATGGCTCAATCGAGGGCAAGTGGTTTAACCTTTCCGACTTTTCGGACAAAGACGAGTTTTACGAAGCTTGTAAGGAGTTACACGCAGACGAAGAAGACCCGGAATATATGTTTCAGGACTGGGAAAACATACCGGAAAATTTAATCGGTGAAAGTTGGTTGTCTGATAACTTTTTCGACATCCGGGATGCGATGGACGATTTAAGCGAAGACGAGCAGGAAGCGTTTTTAGTGTGGCGTAATCACGGTTCGCACGACCTTTCAACCGAAGATGCAAACGACCTTATTTCTTCTTTCAGGGACGATTTTCAGGGAAAATACAACGATGAAGAAGATTACGCCTATGAAATTGTAGAACAGTGCTACGAACTGCCGGAGTTCGCAAAAACATACTTCGATTATGAAAAGTTTGCCCGTGACCTATTTATGGGTGATTATTGGTTTGAAGATAGTTTTGTTTTTCGGGCTTCCTGATTATTCACCGGGCGGGGAAACCCGCCCACAAAACACATTACAATGAAAACAAGCAGTTTATTCAGGTTATTGTTCCGGATGGGGTTGCTGGTTTCAGTAATTTATTTTCTGTCCACTTCGGCGGGTATATGGGCGGTATTGATAATAGCATTTTTCGTTATCCGCTTTATCCTACGGTTATTCGTATCCGTATTGTATAGCCTTTTGATAGCTGCGTTTTTCATTGTCTTATTATTCACTTTATTAATGTAAAAATATGGAATCACTAAATAAAAACGGAGGATCGACGACCCAAGAACCGGGACAGGAAAAATATGTAACATTTATTGCAGGTGCGTTCAGGGGAACGGAATATTACCAATACGACTATCGCCATACGGATGGAGAACTTTTCTCTACGATAGCCAAAACGATGGAAGAGTGCCGGAAACGGCGGGATGAATGGTTGAGCAAAAAACAGTAATAATGAAAGCATATATTTTATTTCAAACGGACGTACACAAAACAAAGTTGAGCCGTGTTTGCTTTGGCGTTTTTTCTACGGAAGAAAAAGCCATCACAGCAGCAAAAGAAAACGACTTGTACAGTTACCAGTCGGAAGTCGTAATCATCGAATGTGATATAGATAAATCTGAAGAATTATAAACCAGCGGGCGGAAACCCCGCCCGCTACTTTCTTTCGTGAAGTGTGCTGAAAAAGAAAGTAGCAAAGAAACCGCTTTCCAAACTTTTTATTTTTATAGAGGACAGAATCCACTTCTTACACACAGTGGATTCTGTTTTAATTAATTTAATTGTAGTAGTCAATGGTTAATTCTATGGGTTTATCATTATTGACCGATTTTATTTCTAATTCGTAAAATGATTCATCTTCTAAATCATACTCAATAGACAATAAAACATCAACTGATTCATCAAAATCATGGTTGGCAGTTACTTCTTCAAGAAAATAATAGACCTTATCTTCATTATCCCATGCCGCATTTTCGTAATCAGAATATGTAATATCTGCCGTCATATCTATACGAATACTAAGTGTTATCTCGGCAGATATATCATCAATATACGTTATTGCTTCATTGAGTAATTCCAATTCTCGTATTGAATAGTTTGTTATTTCTGAATCAACATAATCAGTGTTTTCAAAATATACCTCCTTAGTGAGATATTTCTTTATTTGGGATAAAATTTCGGTTTCGTTTGTTTTAATCAAATTGGTAATAAAACCAATAGCATCGTCTTTTTGTTTCTCTTTTACAATGTCTTCGAATATCGAATCTATATTATTTGATGTTTTAAAATTTACTGGTTTATAACACAGCCAATCACTGTCATTACTTATGGCTGTTATTTTAATTTTATTCTTTTCACAGTATTTCTCTATTGAAGAAATAATAAAAGCATCAGGAAATTCACTTTTCTTGTCTCCTTCCTTAAATGGTGGATTTTCCAAAAAATAATCGGCAATTATTTTAGCAAAATCAATATCATCATAAGGAATGATTATGAATGGAGTTTCAATGATTATTTTATCAAAGTTGGAGCAGAGCCTTTTTGTTTCTTTCTTGAAATAATCTTTGTCTTTTAATTTTCTGATAGTATCTGAATGTGATGTATTCCCTAAAATATAAGAATCAGGGCTGTTGAAAAGTTTGGTGCAATTACTTTTCGCCACAGTCATTTTCTTTGAAATTCGGCTTTTGACTTCTTTAATCACTATTTCATTAGTATATAGCTTAATATATCCGTCCTTTACATATTGATATAATCGGGCTAATTTACCTTTGAAAAAATTGTTTTCTTCAAAAAAACTTGTGTCTATAAAAAGATGTTTCATTTGCTTGCTTTTTTATTTTTTATCTCCTCAAGATATTCTTTCATAACAGCAAGAACCAGTGCAGCGTGTTCTTTATTATAGTCCAAGTATCCAACAAAAATATTTTCATCTTTTTGAGGGGCTAAATCTTTTTTTGTCGGATTAGATATCCCTATCCTAAATGGCTGAATTACATATGATAAAATGTCAGGATGCCCTGAATGTTTCCAAGTAAATAAATCTTTTAAATACCCTAATATACCTAAAGTAATATCCGACCAATCGTTTTCGTTAATATTTACAAATAATTCGTAATTATCAGGCAGGACAGTTCCATATTGATGATAAAATAAACCTTTAAAATTTTTCTTATGGAAGTCTTCTATAGGGGTTTGACCAAATGATACACCGCTTATTTTCCCTAAATCATTTATAGATAGTCGCTGTTTCCCTGATTCTTTTCTCAAAATAGATTTAACTGCTTTCTCTGTGATTTTTTGATTTTCTTTTCGTTTTGCAATTACACCAATCATATTACGAAATTCTTCATCTGTCGGACTGTATTTGCCATTACATTCAGAACAAGCAGGAACGGTGATACGATTTACTTTATATTTTTCATCATATCCTTCAAATAAATTTTTTGCAGGAATATGTTCTTTTGTAATGTCTTTTGTATCAAATTCCTTTCGACAATTGTAGCATAGTTGACTTTTTTGATGTCCTCTTTTTGCTACGGTCAATTTAGCTTTAATAAAATCATTCGTAGGCTGCTCGTCTATTTTTCTTTTTCTTGATATTGGTTTATAGCTATATTTTCGTCTTACTTTTTTCTTCTTACTTCGGTTTACACTATGATATTTATTAAATATTCTCCTTTTCCTCTTAGTCTTATTTCTCTTTTTCATATCATTTGTTTTTTGCAAAAATACCCATAAAAAAACACCTGACAAGCAATTTTTATCAAGTGTTTTTCAACAAGTTACCTAAAGCCCGTTATTCCTTTGGCTCTTCTTTCTCATTCTCGTTATTAAAGGCAAACGTTAGCTGTACTACTTGCCCGAAACTATCTTCAATATATACGTCAATTTGTTGTTGGTCGGTGGAAGCAGAAGTATAGTACAGTCGGAATCTTTCGCCCGAAAGCGGGTACAAATCGTTCGGCAGGAAAACCGTTCCGTCCGCCATCCGCAATATTCCTTTGCCATCCGGTTGAAAATACCTGATGAAGTATTTTGTTTCTTCGTAAATACCTTCCCTGTGAAGTTGGAAGCGTATTTCCGCTGTTTCGCCCATCACGATGCTTTTCTGCACGGGCATAGTCGTAACAGTGAACGGGTAAACCTGCTGAATATCCAGCTTGTCATCACAAGAAAACACCAGCAGCATTGCTCCCAGCAAGTACACCCACATTAATATGTTTCTGATTATCTTTTTCATATCGCACTAATTTATTATGAATTTAAAACCGACCCCGAACTGTGTATGGAACTTCCCGATGGAAGAACCGAACAGCATCCGTTCACGGGCATTGATAAGGAAAACCACTCTGTCCGTTAGGTAAGTTTCCAGTTCCAGCGTAGCAACCCCGCCATAAACAAAAGTATCTTTGTTTGTGAGTGTAGAGCCATCGTATAGTTCCTTATCACCCCAGTTGCTTGTTTCGTATCCGGCAAGAGCTGACAACCCGAAGGACAAAAAGAACGTTTTCCGACGGTCGGAAAGGATTTTGATATAATACCCGCCTTCGCCTGTAAACTGGCTTACAGGTACGGTTACATCCTTATATTCATACTCCTTATTGAAGTATTCCGCACCGACGATCCAACGGTTTCCATTTTTGGTATAAGTGGCCAGCGCAGCACCGAAATAATACGCTGATTCTGGTTTGCCGAGCTTCTTAAAGCCGTCTGCCATCCCGCCCGTAAGTTGGATTCCTTTTTGTCCGGGCAGGTAACGTTGTGCGTGTGCCAGGTTAAAAGTCTGGCACAAACACAACACTGCTATAACACAGATTAACTTTTTGTATAAATTTCTCCCATTCGGCAGAACACAAAACAAGTTTTGCTTCTGCTCTCTCTTACTCGAAATTTTCATCTTATTTGATTTTAAGTTCGTTAATCACTCTGGCGTTCACAATATCCGAACTTTCGATACGGATATTTTGGTGACGGCCACCGTTCTTTTCGGCCAGCTCTACCACCAGTATTTTATCATCCGGGATAGTAAACTTCGGCAAGGTATAGACCGTGCGAACGATGGATTTTCCACCTATGGTAATCACTTCGTTAAAACTACGGACAGGATATAAAACCGATTCCTGAATGGCGGTACGTTTTGCCACTTGTTTATCGACAATCTTAAACTTGATGAAGTCAGTATCAAACGGTATGTTGGAAGAGTTCTTTACCTGCGTATGGAAATAGAACATTCCGTTATGCACATAAATCCCCTTGACTAAGAACTGTATCCCGAAACGCTTGCATCCCAAATGCCGTATCTCCCGGTCATTGTTTTTGTAGATGGACTGCATTATCAACTTCACCAGCAAAGGCGATTCGTTTCCCAGTTCCCGAAAATAAATGTTCATCCGGGTTTGGGAGTAATCGGTTATGCTTTCATTTTCAAGGAAATCTTTCATTTCGATGTTTAGCATTTCCGGCTCTTTGGCATATTTGGCGTTGAATGAATAAAAACTGCCATCCTCACAGATAACTGAAAAATTGGTTTCATCCGGAAAACCTTCAGTCGAAGCTTTGACACGGATCACATTTTCCGCTCCGTCCGCTTTTCCTGCGATAATGTGGTTGGAACCCAAATCCACATATTTCACAGCCGAAGGGAAAATGATATGTACTGTTTTGGCAAATGTTACCTGAACCCCATAAGGCGTAACCATCTGCCCATAGGGAAGCTTTTGGGTGATACCCTGAAACAAATCGTTGCTTTGTGCTTTGATCGTTACTACACAGAAAATCAAGGCGAACATGATAATTATCTTTTTCATTATAAATTGATTATTAGTTGCCGTTGGCAGATCGATAGCTACTTCCCGGCTGATTAGTAATTGATTTTTTAGTGATTGTCATTGGTTGGAATATAGCATTACCTGATAATTGGCTTTCAAGTTTACTTTTACCGTCCTGAATTTTTTCGACAGGTATTGCGATCCACCTTGCAATATCCCCCTTGTAAGATCAGAAACAATGGCAGCCCCGGCATTTTGATTGACAGTAAAACTTGAGCCAAGTCCCGCACCGATGTTCGCCATGCCTTCGTTCAGGGCTTGCATTTCCAATGAAGATGGAACAGATATGCCCTTTTGTCCGTCCGAATCATATACCGCCAATTCTACCGGAATGATATTGCCATTATACTCCATCGAAGAAATAGAAATATCCATTCGCTCGCCTTGAACCCTTGCATTCCCAGACAAAAGTGTATTTTTTGGCACAATGATATTTCCGGCTTGCAATGGCTCTAACAGGCGAAGCCGCACACTCTGCCCGTCCATTACAGATTGGTTTTCATGAATACAGGCAAGAATGGTATTTTTTCCCATGGACAATCCACTCCCCACTGCCGTATTAAATCCGAGATTTCGTGGCTGGCTGTATGCTGTAATAAATTCCTTATCGGTCATAGATGTTTGCAGCCCCGATACGGTTGTTTCTGTAACAGCTTTTACGGGTAAAGTCTGAACCTTTCCCTGCACGGGTACGCTCGGAGTGATCTGTTTTATTGTTTTTTCTTGGGTCTGGCCGTTGTTCATGTATTTTGCAGCCAGTTGATAAGACTTTTCTAGTAGAGCCAATTGTTCATCTGCTGTATTTGTGCCCTTGTTTTCTTTTTCGTATAGCCTGTTTTCCAGTTCTTCGATTTTTCGGGTAAGTACCTCTTTCTCTTTATCCTCTTTGGGCGTTTCATAAAAACTCCCCAACTGACGGTTTATGCCCTGATACGCATAAGCTGAAGACTGGACATAAGAATTTCGAGGCGAAGAACCGCCCGAATAATTTCGAGCGACAGTGAGCGGTTGCTTATTCGACAAATCCGGATTCATGCTTGGATTATCCAACGTTTTACTTTCATCGTCCAAGATAAAGCCAAAATCTTGCAGAGAGCGCATTCGTTCATTCTGCTTGTTTTGCATTTGTTCTTGTTCATAAGCCGTTTTTTTATCTCTGATAATACCGTCTTTTTGGGGTAAGGGTATATCCGCATTGAAACCACTTATCTCATTCGGTTTCACTTCATTATTCGGTGAAGGTGCAAATATCAACCACATACAGCCGGCAAATGCAATTCCCATCAATGGAAAAATGATAAGCTTCCTCCGCTTTTGCATCTCCTGAGGGGAAAGCGGTCTCTTTTCCTTCTCTTCACGTTTATTCAAATTCTGATTTTGTTCCATATTCTTTTAATTGATACTGGTTAATATTGTCTTTGCGTTGAAGTTTCAAGCGTTCAATATGCTTAATCTCCATAAAATCTTTTTCGGCACTCTTTTTACCCATATTGTATATGGACGAAATCGTCCAGTAAATCGAGAGGATACTACCCCCGGTAATGAAAATCACAATAATGACAATTCGGGTATCTTTTGACAACCTTTCACAAGCATGGCGGAGCTTATGATCCAACGAGCCTCTAAGATTCGTGAATGTTTTCTTGACCATAGCTTACCGTTTAAATACCTGTAAATCCTTGTTTTCCGTGATTTCGAAAGCTTCAATAGTAAAGCCATGCGGGTTATTATCGCTCCTGACAGAGTTCAACAACCGGCACCGGGTAACGAGGCTTCTTTCGGTAACACTACTCTCCCTGACAATCATTTGCCTGGCGTATGTCGCCACTTGATACGGGTATCGATCGAAGTTGCAAACCACACTGTCCACTTGAACCGTTTGATTGATATTCCCGGAAATAATTCGGTTATAGTACCCCTTCTCGGATAAGTCCTTATAATAGTTGAATGCACTTTTATCTGCCAGAAAAAATGAACGTTGAATATTCGATTCAATAGCGTTCTTATCCGGCGAAAGGGTAAAGAAGAGTTCATGGAAACGCTTTACGTGTTCCCTGGCTTCTACCGGGCGGTTCTGCGATAAGTCCTGTGAAAGTGCCAGCATAAGAGATTTGCCTCCATCAAGGACATATATCTTTTCACGTTGTTTTTCTGCAAAACTGTATGATTTCCAAAGGGCATATCCTACAATTCCAGTGCATACACAGACAAATACAATTCCAAACAAGCGTATTTGTCT
>DBTT01000003.1 GCA_002307185.1 Bacteroidales bacterium UBA1309 | reverse complement strand
AAAGATAATAAAAAAGTAATTGTTGTTTGCCTTGATGCCTCCTTGCCCTTTTTTGTTGTAATGTAACAGAATTTTAATACGAATGATTTGTTTTGCGCCACGTTGTGTCGTATGTTTACGACATAAAACATATAACATGAGAAAACCGGAAGTCTTTGATAAAGAGTTGCAGGAGTTAGCCAAATTGGCTCAGGTATTTTCAAATCCGGCAAGATTGGCAATTTTAAAGTACCTGGCCGAAACAAAAACCTGTATTTCGGGTGATATTTCAGACAAATTGCCATTGAGCCGCACTACCGTTTCACAACATTTAAAAGAATTGCGCGACATGGGATTAATTCACGGCGAGATTCACGGTCTGAAAATTAATTATTGTTTGTGTGGCCGTTGTATTGAAGAGAATTTGCAGCTTTTTGATACTTTTTTTAAAATGATAAAAACTGCAAATAATGACTGTCAGACGGACAAACCGTGCTGAAAAATAAAATAAATGAAAGTTATGGTAGAAAGAAGCCCTGAAAAGGTAAATGAAGAGATCCAGTCTGGAGCGTTATTCATTGATGTACGTGAAGCAGAGGAAGTAAAAGAGGTTGCTTTACAAAACATGAAAGTGTTAATTCTTTGTACAGGAAATTCCTGTCGCAGCCAAATGGCACACGGCTTTTTACAATCATTCGACAAAAGTATTACCGTGTGTTCCGCCGGAACGCAAGCTAGTGGCAAACTAAACGAAAAAGCCGTAAAAGCAATGGCCGAAGCGGGTATTGATATTAGCACGCACACATCCGATTCAGTGGATAAATATATTGGCGAAGAATGGGATTATGTGATAACCGTTTGCGGTGGTGCTAATGAAGCCTGCCCGGCATTTATCGGAAAAGTAAAACATCGTCTGCATATTGGGTTTGATGATCCAAGCCATGCGGTCGGTACGGATGACTTTATATGGAGTGAATTTATTCGGGTTCGCAACGAGATTAAAGATGGATTTTACAAGTTTTACCTTGAACAGATTAAATCTCAACGATGAAAACACGCTTAAAATTTTTCGACCGTTACCTAACGCTCTGGATTTTCTTGGCTATGTTTGTCGGTGTTTTTGCCGGTTGGTCAAGTCCAGGTGTGGCGGTATTCTGGAACCGTTTCTCGGTTGGAACAACCAATATACCGATTGCTATAGGGCTAATTATCATGATGTACCCTCCGTTAGCAAAAGTAAAATATGAAGAACTTGGAGATGTCTTCAAAAACAGAAAAATACTCGGCTTGTCTTTAATTCAAAATTGGGTAGTTGGGCCCGTGTTGATGTTTTTACTGGCAATAGCTTTTCTTCAGTTCAACATTAACTATATGTATGGACTTATCCTGATAGGATTGGCTCGTTGTATCGCAATGGTCATTGTGTGGAACGACCTTGCTAAAGGCGACCGTCAATATGCTGCGGGACTTGTTGCTTTCAACTCCCTATTCCAGGTATTGCTTTTCTCCGTTTACGCTTATGTGTTTATCGCTGTTTTGCCGGGGTGGTTTGGATTACCAGTCAACGATTCGGTTTCAAAAATAACCATGAGCGAAATTGCTAAAAGTGTGTTCGTGTATTTGGGTATTCCTATGCTGGCAGGATTTCTTACTCGCTTTATTCTTATCCGTGTAAAAGATACAGAGTGGTATGAAACAAAGTTTGTTCCCAAAATATCGCCTCTTACACTCATTGCATTGTTATTTACCATTATAGTAATGTTTTCACTCAAAGGAGAATATATTGTAAAAATTCCTTTGGATGTCTTGCGTATTGCTATTCCATTGGTAATATACTTCGTAGTAATGTTTGTTTTTTCATTTTTGATAAGCAAAAGAGCCGGAGCTACTTATGAACAGTCTACAACATTATCGTTCACGGCTGCAAGTAATAACTTTGAACTTGCCATTGCGGTTTCTATTGCTATTTTCGGAATAAATTCAGGCGAAGCATTTACAGCGGTTATTGGCCCATTGGTGGAAGTTCCGGTAATGATAGCGTTGGTGAATGTCGCTTTCTGGTTTCGGAAAAAGCTCTGGAGTCAAAATTAATCATCCCAATACCCATCATCTTTAACAGAAACTAAAATGAAATCCATCTATTTTTTGACTTTCTGGCTCCTCGTTGCTCTTTTCTTGTGCATATCGTGTATACAACAACGTGATCCCTTGCCTTCATGGAATGAAACGCCGATAAAAGATTCCATCCGGGCTTACGTTAAAACGGCTGTCAAAATTATTCCGGAAAAAGACCGCATTGCTGTTTTTGATATGGATGGAACGATTGCCTGTGAAACGCCGTTGTGGTTTGAAATGTATGCTGCTGTGAATGGCCTGAACCAACAATCTGCTAAGGATCCGGGGTTGTTAAAGTGTCCGGAATACCAGTATGCCCGGAAACTGGCCGTGAATCCTGCCGATTCTACGGTGCTCAATCATTGGGGAAAATACATCGATTCGATGGTTTGGAAAGCCTATGCCGGGGTCGATCACGAAGAGTATGTCGATTCAGCCCGTGCCTATTTGTTGAGAACGAATGATCCAAAGTTCAACATCGCCTTATCCGATCTTTTTTATCAACCGATGCTGGAATTGATTCGTTATCTGAAAGATAATAAGTTTACCGTTTACATTGTGTCGGGCTCGGTTCAAGGGGTTATTTGGAGCGTTTGTCCACAGACCATTGCTTTGGACCGATCTCATTTAATTGGTACCCGGCAGATGCTTGTTCCGGTATATGATCCGGCTGACAAAAAGACGCTGTTTGTGATCAATAAAGGTATTTTTCCACCCAAAGATGATAAGGATGGAAAAAGCATGAACATCTATGCTCAGATTGGTAAAGTGCCTGTTTTTGCTTTTGGTAATACTACCGGTGACTTTGGGATGTTCAATCTGACTTCTACCAGCTCTTATCCGCATGCTGAGTTTCTTCTCAATCACAACGATTCCATTCGGGAATATGCTTATCAACCTTGGCACGGTGATGCTCTTCCCGGATGGCAGGATACGTTAAAAGCCCATGGCTGGAACCAAGTAGATATGGCACAGTCTTTTAGAACGGTTTGGAAGTCTGAATAATATAGAGGCCACGAACTCTTGCTTGATGGATAAGATATAGATAATTATTCCCGAGCCAAAGACAAAAACTTTTGACCCGGGAATTATTACGACCACTCCTTATCGTAATTTTTTCTTTTAAAAGGAAGAACATTGATTGCTGTAAGTCCTATGTGAAAAATCTCCTATAAAAAAAGAATTTTCTCCATTTGGATGATTAAACACGGATAATAATGACCCGTCCGTTTACAATAATCTGGATTGTTTTCGTTCCATCTCCCCCGCATATTTTTTTAAGTTCAGACTTTTTAAGTTGACAAGGGCTCATTTCTTTCATTTCATTTTTCATAATGCAGGATTTAAATAGTTGATAATTAAGTGAATATATCGTTGTATTTCTTTTCCTGTAATAAGAGTACTCACGTAAAGCTTTTTCTCGTCTTTAAAGCCTATTAGTGTACTTGTCTGATATGAAGTTGCCTTAATTCATTGTTTCAGGGCCTCCTATTTTTCTCCTATATTTCTCATAAGTCTGTTAAATATTTCGATGGATATATCCAAGATGTTGTATCTTTGTGACAATGAAGAGTGTAAAAACATATTATCATTCAATGAACTACAGACGATTGGCCCAATGGTCTATGTTGTTCATTGTGATTATATTTGTTTCCCAAGCTTTTTTGATTGGTCGCTTGTTTCAAGTGAATTATGAGTTCCTCGGAAAAGTGGTCAATACGACTTTGAACGATGTCTATACTAAGGATATGAACAAAAGACTTGGTCAGGTCAGTACGGGGGCCCATCCGACGATGGAGGTTAAAGATTTCGATCCTCAAAGGCCGGTTAATGGGTATGACGTTGATGCAATGGCCGGAGTGGATAAAAGCAATACCATTACATTGGTGAATATTGCCATTGAGTCGTTTCTCTCGTCGGAAAAACCATTGAAGTTGTCTGCTATTGATAGTGTTGTGTCCATATTGCTGGAACAGGAAAACATCCATGCCGTTTTTTATACTAGAATTCTTGATTTGAAGACCGGAAAGGAGCTGGAGTGTTCTAAAAAGAACCTATCTGTCAAGCCGACCGCTTTTTCCATGATTCAGTCGAAGAATATTCCTTTGAATTTTGAACAGACAAAGGTGCTGCAGTTGGTCTTGTTAAATCCCCTTAAGACCATTTTCTCTCAGATGCTTTGGATTTTAATTTTGTCTTTTTTACTTTGTTTATTTTGCATCTATTGTTTATATAGTTTGCAGTCAACTCTCTCTAAGCAAAAGAAGCTGGCGCAATCGAAAAGCGATTTTTACAATCAGGTTTCTCACGAATTGAAACGTCCAGTTTCTGTTGTGTACCAGGCTATTGATTCGCTGCTGAATACCAAAGCCATTGATAATATAGAGCGAAGGGAAAGGTATATGACCGTTTCCATGGCAGAGTTGCATCGTATGAATAGTAAGATCGATATGATTATGGCCCTTTCTATGGAGGAAGAGGGAATGTTCCGGTTGAACCGTGCGGAGTTCAATTTGTTGAATCTGGTGGTGGAATTAAGAGAACGCTATTTTATTACTGCTCCCAAACCGCTTGATATTCAGATTCGGAATGAATTAAAACATCCGTTGATTCTTGCAGATAAAGACCATTTGTTTCAGTGTATTTCCAATTTAATAGACAATGCCATAAAGTATTCCGGAGAGTGCGTGAATATTTTGATCCATCTTTTTGAGGAGGCGGGTGCCGCTTGCATTTCTGTCCGGGATGATGGTTTGGGAATCAGTGAAGACGATCAGAAACTAATTTTTCTTAAATTTGAGCGGGTAAATGCTGATCGTAAAGTACATGGTTATGGCATCGGATTAAGTTATGTGAAGCAGATTGTAGAAAAACACGGTGGTCATATTTCCGTTCAAAGTGAAAGAGGTAAGGGCAGTGAATTCATTATCCGGTTGCCTCAGTCCTAAAATTAAATTCAAATGAAAAAGATTCTATTGGTAGAAGACGATCAGAACCTGGCCTTTATTATGAAGGAAAATTTAGAGGACCTGGGGTTTGAAATTTTGCACATTACGGAAGGAGAGTCTGTTTTTCAGCATCTTGCAGATGGTCCTATTGATCTGGTATTGATGGATGTAGAGCTATCCGGTGAACTGAATGGCTTCGAAGCGGCGGAGCAGATACGTAAGGAACATCCTTTGCTTCCTATTATCTTTACAACGGCCAGAAACACAGGGAAAGATCTGGAAAGAGGTTTCCGTATCGATAAGATGGACTATGTAAAAAAGCCTTTTGGCATCAAGGAAATCTCCTTTCGCATAGAGGCATTGCTTGGTAGGGGCAATGCCAAAGATGCTTTTATAGTTGGATCATTGACCTTTAATCCCATTTTAAACCAGCTTCAGACGAAGAATGGCGAAATTTTTCACTTAACCAATCTGGAGTCTCGTTTTTTAGCCGAACTCAATGAAAATGCGGGTCGGATTGTTTCGAAAGAGCAGCTTATAGAAACATTATGGGAAGATGTTGATGATCCGAAGAGCAAAGAAAAGTCGATTCATAATTTGGCGTATAGCTTGCGGCAACATCTAAAAGGAGAGCCGAATGTCAGGCTTGAAATGATTTCAAAGCAGGGTTACCGGATTCTTTTGGAGGCAAAAACCATCTCTTGGGTGCAAAAAAAAGAGGCTGACCAAATAATTTGATGCAGCCTCTATGATGGGTTTGATATTGTATCAGTTATCGCAGACTTTCTGCTCCTCCAACAATATCAATGATTTCTTTGGTAATGGCTTCCTGCCGGGCTTTGTTGTATTTGAGCTGAAGTTCCTGAATTAAATCACCGGCATTGTCTGTTGCAGTCTGCATCGCAGTGGTACGGGCACCGTGCTCACCTGCTATAGAATCGAGTAACGCACCATACATCTTATTACGAATCGCTTGCGGCACCAACTTCGCCAGTAAATAATCCTGATCCGGTTCCAGAATATAATCTAAGGTCTTGCCTTGAGCCTTTTTGTTTTTATTGGACAAAGGGGTTAACGGAAGGAGCTGCTCGTTTCTAATCTGTTGAACAGCAGCGTTCTTGAAGTGATTATAGATCAATTCAACCGCATCAATTTCTTTGTTGCTGAACATTAGCATGAGCTGATTTGCTATTATTGCTACTTCTCCGTAATTTGGTTTTTCAACTATTGGAATGAAATTGCCTTGGAGTTCAAAGTTGTCTTTTTTTAATGCCTCGGCTACTTTTTTGCCTAAAGGATAAATCAGGATATTTTCACGTCCCAGTTTTTCGTACGGAGCAACAATTTCTTTGACCTTTTTGATAATGTTGCTGTTGAATGCACCGCAAAGGCTGCTATTCGAGGAAATACAGACAATCGCAACCCGCTTTATCTCGCGTTTTTCAGAGAGAGGAATATTCAGGTCTCCAGAAGAATACGCAAGAAAATCGTGGAGCATATCCGACAATTTTTCTTCGTAGGGCACATAACCTGCCACAGCGTCTTGCGCACGGCGCAGTTTTGCTGCCGAAACCATGCGCATGGCACTGGTGATTTTCCGCGTGGAAGTCACCGATGCAATTCTCGCCCTTACTTCTTTAAGATTGGCCATGAATTAGTGTTTTGTATATTCGACTTCGATTAATTGCCTGGCTTCTTTTTCCAAGATGGTAGTCACTGCATCGTTGATTTCTCCGGTTTTAAGGACATCCAGTACATCGGTACGGTGTTTCATTTCCAACTGATCGAGGAAAAGCTTTTCAAATTCTGTTACTTTGTATACAGGGACTCCGGATAGTAAACCTTTGGTACCTAAATAGATAATGGCTATTTGTTTTTCGACAGCTACTGGCGAATACTGGTTTTGCTTCAGAATTTGTACATTCTTTGAGCCTCTGTCCAATACCGATTTGGTTACGGCATCCAAATCGGATCCGAATTTGGAGAACGATTCCAATTCACGAAATTGAGCTTGGTCGAGCTTCAATGTGCCGGCTACTTTTTTCATTGCCCGCATTTGGGCATTACCTCCCACACGCGAAACAGAAATACCGATGTTGATGGCCGGACGGATACCCGAGTTGAACAGATCCGTATCGAGGAAAATCTGCCCATCAGTGATGGATATAACGTTCGTTGGAATATAAGCGGATACGTCTCCGGCTTGTGTTTCAATAATAGGCAAGGCAGTGAGTGAACCCCCACCTTTCACGAGAGGCTTCAACGCTTCCGGCAAATCATTCATTTGACAGGCAATTTCGTCATTTTTAATGATTTTGGCAGCACGCTCCAGTAAGCGAGAGTGTAGGTAGAAAACATCACCCGGATAGGCTTCACGTCCCGGCGGACGGCGAAGAATCAGAGATACTTCGCGGTAAGATACGGCTT
>DBTT01000036.1 GCA_002307185.1 Bacteroidales bacterium UBA1309 | reverse complement strand
AATTTTAATGGGACACTAGTGATTACCTATCATTCCTAAACGAAAAAATAGAGCTGATGCGCCACAATTCTAAATTCATATCATTCATTGCACTCGTTTTTCTTTTTGCTAGTTGCAACCCACTCATTGAAGAAGGTGTTCGAAAAAAAGATCTAAAGAAAGACATAGCGATGAAAACAGACTATGGGGATATTGTTTTCCGCTTGTCGGACGAAACCCCGCTACACCGCAACAATTTTGTCCGGTTGATAAAAAAACAGGTGTACGACAGCCTCTTGTTTCACCGTGTGATCCAAAATTTTGTTGTGCAAACCGGCGACCCAGACAGCAAGCATGCCCTGTCAGGTGTGGAACTCGGCAATGGGGGTTTGCCTTATACTGTTCCTAAAGAAGTGAATGAACACTTGTTCCACAAACGAGGAGCACTCAATGCAGCACGGGAAGGCGACGACGAGAATCCATTGCAGGCTTCAAGCAGCACACAATTTACATTTATACAAGGAAAGATCTATAACGACAGCACGTTGAACATTGCCGAAAACCGGATCAATTATATGCTGGCGTATAACCGTGTGATTCGAAAGCCCGAGAACAAACAACTTTACGACCAACTCCGCCGGCTCCAAACAGGGAAAGGGGCAGCCGACAGCCTGAGTCTGGTTGCGGCTGAAATGAAACGCTTGGCGAACGCCGAAGCAGCTGCTTCACCACGTTACCGAATCCCAGACGATCGCCGACAGGTGTATAAAACGATTGGCGGTGCAGCCCATCTGGACTGGAGCTATACTGTTTTTGGGGAAGTTATTAGAGGAATGGACGTAGTGGATAAGATTGCGGCAGCAAAAACCGACAAGCTGGATCGACCATTAAAGGACGTGCATATACTTTCGGTGAAGTTCGTTCCAAGAAAAAAGACAAAATAGGTTATTTAAACGACATACCCAAACAAGTATTCGATGAAAGAATCACACCTCCAAGGCTTCTGCGTACTGCTACTTTCGGTTCTTTGGACTCATTCCGTAACAGCCAGGCAAGATGTGCAACATTCGGGAAACTCTTCGGATAAATTGACCCAAAGCATTTTTGCAAAAAAACCAACCATAACAGCACCTCCCGACAGCTTAAAGTTCGACAAGTTTTATAAGAAATACATGAATGTGAACGGCATACCGGTGATTAGTTCCTGGCGTGTCCCAGACAGTTGCTTCCATGCGGCATACATCACCATCAAAGGGATGACAGAGGCTCTTCCGGCAGAAGTGATGAGATCGTTGACCAAGCACAAAGTGTATATCGGCATCATGGCCCGGTATGAAGGAACTACGGATATTCCAGAACATGCTTATTTGGCGAAAGACACAGCCATGAACTGGGATTTGCGGGCGAGGGGCCTGGGTGGCACACTCGAAGAGCCGATGTCAACTTGCGCCGAAGAAAATATATTGGCCTACCAGATTGACAAATACCATGCGGAGGATATCTTGATTCACGAATTTGCGCATACGATCCACACTGTTGGAATTGTGCCCGTGAATCCCCCGTTCAACGACGAGTTGAAAGCTTCGCTTGATGCAGCATTGGCAAAAGGCCGTTGGAAAAACGCATATGCCGCAACCGATATTTTTGAATATTTTGCGGAAGGTGTGCAGGATTGGTTCAATGTGAATGCCGAAGTCAACAACGACAATGGAGACGGGAAGCACAACAAAGTGAATACACGGGAAGAATTAAAACGCTACGACCCGCAATTGTACAATCTCATCGCTAGGTATTTTGCTCCCATCAAAGAACAAATCAGCAAGCACAAGAAGATAAATCAGTTCAACTGGAAAGGGAAATGATAGAGCGGGAAAAAACCAAAAGCGAAGTATCCTTGATTTATCCTTTAGGCATTTCCACTTCAAAAAATTCTTTCATCTTCTTTTCATCGCCCACGATCCACACCTCATCGCCTTCGGCAAATACAAGGGAAGCGTCGGGGTTGATAATCCGTTGATTTCCCCTTTCAATACCAATGATTTGGCTCCGGGCATTTTCCCGAAGCTGCGAATTGAGTATAGATTTACCAATAAGCGTACAATTCTGGTTCAGCAAAATATTACGCAGCACAATATTTTCATTTTCAATCGTATTGCAGAAAGAAAGATCCGTTTTGTCAAACTCCGGCTTAAAATTCTGAATTTGCTCATCGGTGGCTACAATCCCCACTTTGTCGTACGGAAGTATGCGCGTGGAGGCTTCAGGCAGGTGGATGATATAGTCTCCACGCTTAATATACACGATATTGATGCCAAACTGCTTTCTCCATGCCAAATCGCTGATGCGACGGCCTACATATTTTGCCAAAGGGTTGGTGTCTAATTCCACGATATGTGCATCCCAAGTGTCCAAGTGTTTTTGCAATTCGGCTGTGCCCTGGCTGTGCCTCGATTCTGAGTCGATTTTTCTCTGGGCATCCACTTCCCGGGCATTCAAGTTGGTAAAGAATCGGTTTTCAATACTTTGGTAAAGCAACTTGAATTTTTTAGAGAAAAAGAATAGGAAAATCAGCACCAAGGGAATTGCCGCCCACAAGGCAGTCCATGTGGATACGAGCCTATCGATGAACACGCCAAGCATCAGCACGACGAGGGCAATACGCCCAACCAAGATGCCAATCAGCGGGGCTTTGTGGGTTTCGTCGTTCCATTCCATCCCGCCAACATCCGGATTTTTGGCCAACAAAGCCCACAAAAAGGGCGATGCGGCCAACAGGGCAGCCAACAGAGTGATCGCCGAGGAGATCATGTTGTTTCCCATATATTCGGAGATGAATGGAGCTACAAAATAGCTGAACAGCAACAAGACGGCGATCAGCAAAATACTGTTCAGCACAACCAACTTGACATGTGCCATTAGCACCACTTTCCAACGAGGGTCGGCCGTGGCCTTGGAGGTGTTGGAGGAATAGGCATCAATTTTATCGAGCCAATTTTTCGGCAGTTTCCGTTCAAGCCAACCGTAGAGAGGGTCTGCCGATTTGATGAGATAGGGAGTGGTGAAGGTGGTGATGGCGGAGACACCGACAGCAATCGGAAACAAAAACTCGGAGATCACCCCCAAAGAAAGCCCCAGCGTGGCCACAATGAAAGCAAATTCTCCAATCTGTGCCATACTCATCCCTACTTGGACGGCTTGTTTTAGAGACTGGCCCGAAAGCAACACGCCCACAAGGCTAAATGTAAATTTGCCGACAATCACCAGCATGGTGATAACAAATATGGGCCAGGCATATTTAACAACCGCATTTGGATCGATCATCATGCCCACCGAAACAAAGAAAATAGTTCCAAATAACTCTTTTATCGGTTTGGTGATATGCTCTACCTTTTCGGCTTTTGTCGTCTCCGCAATAAGCGAACCCATAACGAATGCGCCTAGTTCGGCTGAGAATCCTACTTTTGTGGCCAAAATCACCATGCCGAGGCACAGCCCGATGGACAAGATGAGCGTTGTTTCCTCATCCAACCATTTTCTCGCTTTTTTGAAAAATGTAGGAAGAAGATAGATCCCCACTAAAAACCAAAGCACCATAAAAAAACCGAGCTTGAGCACGGTGAAGAGGATTTCCGTCCCTTCAAAATGGCGCGTGACGGCAACGGTGGAGAGCAACACCATCAGCAAGATCACGATAATGTCTTCCACAACAAGGACACCGAAAACGATCCGGGCAAATTGGCGGGTTTTGACTCCTAACTCGTCAAAAGCCCGAAGGATAATCGTGGTGGATGAGCTGGCGAGCATACCGCCAAGAAACAAGCTATCCATATCCTTCCAACCTAACATTTTCCCAACCAAAAAACCGGCAATGCCCACAAAAATAATTTCGACTACTGCTGTGATGGATGCCGTTGGCCCCACCCGGACTAATTTTTTGAAACTAAACTCCAATCCAAGGCTAAAAAGCAGGAAGATTACCCCAAGTTCAGCGAAGGTTTTCACATTCTCCTTGTCCATCACATCGGGAAGAAAGTCAAAATGTTGCCCGACCAAGAACCCGGCTATAATGTAGCCTAAGACGAGCGGCTGCTTGATGATTTTGAATAAAATTGCGGCGAAAGCTCCTACTAAAAGGATAAGAGCCAAGTCGTAAATTAATCCGGGTAAATGCGCCATTTGCTGTAATTTGTTTTATGTTTGGGTTCTTATTTTTTGTTTAACAACTGAAAAGAAACTGGATTCCCTTGCTTTTATTTTTTTTAAACAAATGAGTCCTTATCCGATAATTCAGCAACCAAGTAGAAAAATCACAGACGTAATTGCCAATTGTTTGTGATTTTCAGGGTCACAAAATAATGATTTGGACAAATATACTCATTTTTGGCAAGAAATAAAATAGCTAAAAAAGGTTTTATGCGGCGGATCGTCGCCCTTCGTTTTGTAATTGTATTGTGCTATAAGGTTTGTTAAGTCAAGCTTGTTGGCGTTCAACCGACCAAGTGCATGGAAAAGGAGTTGGAATACCCGAACGCGAATCATTTCCTCCCAAAATCGGCAGGAATCTCTCCCCACTGATCGGTTTCCCATTTGATCACTTCGTAGGGGACACCGTTTGCGGCAAGCCATTTTTCGGCCCGGTCGATCAAATCGAAAATTACGTTGTTTTGATTCGTTTGTTCCAGCTTGGTTTTACACTTGCCTTTTTTTATCCAACCGATGCCATTGGCACTGTCGGAATAAATGGGAAGGCTTAGGTTCTTTTGTTTGAGAAAGGCCATTCCATGCACCAAGGCAAGAAACTCGCCGATGTTGTTTGTCCCTTGTTCGAAAGGTCCTTGGTGGAAAAGTTCTTCGCCCGTACGCACATACACGCCACGGTATTCCATCAATCCGGGATTGCCACTACAGGCAGCATCCACGGCAATGCTCTCTTGAATAATGTTTGGATTGGAGATAGAAGGTTTCGACTTAGGCTTTTCTGCATTTTTGCCCATGTGCTTCCAAGGGTTGTCGTTGAATGCTTCCTGGGCGACATCGCGATTGGGAAAAGATTTGTACAACGCACCCTCATAGCCGTCAATCTGCAGCTTGCAGTCCTTCCATTCGTCATAAACACCCGGAACAACGCCATTCCACACAACATAAAAGTTTTTCTTTTTCGACATAAGACTAATAATCAGCAAATTTGGAACTTGCGCATTTACGAGTTCTTCCTCTTGAATCCGCCGAAAAGCTTCCTCAACCGCAAGCGAATAACGCCAAACACAGCTTCCCCGAATATGCCCGAACTCATCTTGGAAACCCCAAGAACTCGGTTCACGAAAATGATGGAGACTTCCTTGATCCTGAAGCCAAGGCAATATGCCGTATATTTCATCTCAATTTGGAAAGCATAGCCTTTGAAACGAATCCGATCCAAATCTATCGACTCAAGCACTTTGCGACGGTATCCCACAAAACCGGCAGTAGTGTCGTGTATCGTCATGCCGGTCACTATTTTCACATACAGCGAAGCGAAATACGACATCAACACACGTCCGATCGGCCAATTGACAACATTCACCCCTGTGACATAGCGGGAACCGATCGCCACATCTGCTTCTGATGCAATGGCTGCGTGAAGATGGATCAAGTCGCTGGGATTATGGGAAAAATCGGCATCCATTTCGAAGACATATTCGTAACTTCTTTCCAATGCCCATTTGAAACCAGCGATGTAAGCTGTCCCCAATCCCAATTTCCCTTTCCTTTCCACAATGAAAAGCTGTTCGGGAAATTCCGAGAATAGCGCTTTGACAATGGAGGCAGTGCCATCGGGCGAACCATCATCTATTATCAAAACATCGAATGCTTTCTGCAACGAAAAAACAGCCCGAATAATATTCTCGATATTTTCTTTTTCGTTATACGTGGGAATAATAACTACTGAATCAGCCATGGTTGCGTATTTTTTTGCCAAATGTAAGTAATTTGCATCAGTGTATTGAACTTTAATTGCAAATTTTAAGATGCGAAATAGTTTTTTTTGAATGATTGTAAAATAAAATAGAAAATCTGTTCAAGCAAGATTGGAATGAATTTGCCTGAACAGATTTTAACTTATAATTACTTACAAATTACGATAAGGAATTTTGTCAAAGCTTATGCTTCCGTCACCATACACTTTCTTTCCGATTGCAAGCATATTGCCCGGACGGCTTGAAAAAAAATTGACGAAAATCTAATAATGTCTTCATTTTAAATCACTTGCAGAGATTGTTTTTTTGATGAAATATGTTACGTCTTCGGCGTTTCTATATCTATCATTTTGTCTGTTTTCGGCATAATCTCACCATCCCTCCAGGATTGTCTCCTTTATATCGTAACTTTACGTCGAATAAATACCGTTTGGCTACTTTGGATCGATTGCAGAAAATAAAATCCGCTGTTAATTCAGTAATTCCAAATTCCAGAGAAGATTGGAAACTCATAGCCGATTGCATATCGGTGAAGGTGATTACCAAAAATAACTTTCTTCTGGAGGAAGGGCAAATTTGCGATTTCATAGCCTTCGTCAACCAAGGTGAGATGATCTATTTCAAGCCCTTAGAAAACGGAAACGATGTGACCACCGACTTCGCTTTTTCGGGCGATTGGGTCACCAACAACCACAGCCGCATCAATCAATCCCCTTCCCATTTGAGCATAAAAGCGATTGAAAAAACCGAACTTTGTATTATCCGCCAAAGCGACATCAACATGCTGTATCGAGAAATACCTTTGCTGGAACGCTTCGGACGGGTGTTGATAGAGCAAGCCTATGTGCGTCAAGTTCAGCTAAGCATCGATCTCCAGACCTTGTCGGCCACCGAACGATACCAAAAATTACTGAAAGAGCATCCCGATATCCTTCAAAAAATACCACTCTACCACATTGCCAACTACTTGGGCATTGCTCCAAAATCGTTGAGCCGGATCCGCAACTCGATGTTTGGGAAGGGTTGAGTTTGGTAACAAATGTGGAGCATTTTTCTTCTTCGAAATACTGACATTTGCATCAGAAAACAAACCAATATGTCAGTAACAATGAAAAGAAAAGCTATTTTATTCGTCTTATGCACCCTCGCAGGCGTGCAAGTTTTTTCGCAGGAAACAGCCCGCGACAGTTCCTCACTCCATCCGAGCGAATGCCATTTCAAAGGGAAACAAGCCTTGGATGTGGAAAGTCTCTTCCCCATGTTCATCACAGGCGGTTTTCACCTCGGCGTAGGCTATCGCTTGGATAAGCTCCGCATTAGGGCGAGCGTCATCAACGGCGGTTCGTACAATGCAGAAGAGGCAGGAGTGAATCATTCGCCCGATTTCAAAAGGCATTATAAGACATCTCCGGGAATTTTCCTCGGATACAACGTATGGAAAAACCTGGAGCTATACACTTACCTTGAACTCCACACATTCGAAATCGAGCAGAAAAACACCGGCATAAAAAAAGACCTGTTCAGCATCGATACGGGAGGAGGCGTCGGATACCAATTTTTTGTATGGAAAGGAGCCTATGTGCAACCAGCCTTCCACGTGTATCTGCGAAAGAGCAAGAGCTTGGATTTTGGCGATGCGGTCTATAAAATCTCAACCGTAGATCTTTCCCCCGTCATTCGGATCGGATACCGTTTCTGGAGCAAATGAACCGGAAGAGGCAGATGAGGAGGGTGTGGGCTGGGAGAATATTGCTTTATCCCAAGGAACCTATTTCTTCAATGATGTTTTCTTTGTTGATGATGTACATGCCTAATCGCTGAGCTGATACTCCATTTTTCAATTGGTAGGTATATTAGGGTTCGCCGTTGTTTACGGAAATGCCCAGATCGCGAAAAGCGATGGAATCCATTCCTGACAATCCATCCGCAACTTCCTGAATATGCGTGGAAACTACAAAAAGAGAACTTTTCACCTTCGAAATACTTCATACACGGCAGAAGAAATCAATTTACAATCTTATCGAAACAACTCTGTGAAAACATATATCTCTAAGGTTGATAAAAACAAACACCCAAACAGGCAGAGCATCACTTATTGAAAGATTGATCACCCTTTATCGATCCAATTAAACACAGAATGCGGCTTTTTTTGAGAAAAAAGACAAACCGCATCACCCAAAAAAGATTTTAGCACGTATAATATATAGAAAGCCTACAAAAGAAGATTCAAATCATGTGAATTCGCATGGCTTCATAAATGGCTTCAACGGCATTGGCAGGGAGGTTGTCCTGAAAGGGCTAAGTGGCAGAACAGCTACAATACCCTATTGTAAATATAAAGGACATACGGACGATCCGTTTTTAACAATTATTTTTCCAATTACTTAGCTTTCGCGGAAAGTGTAGGATTCAATGATCGGTTGCACAAAATCAAGGCAACAAAGCACTTTATAAAGATTGTAGTCTTTATCGATATCCGCCACGACCAAAGCGATTTCCTTCATATTCACAAAAATGGGGGAATACGGGTCATGCTTTGTCTTCAAAGTTTAGTTGATGGACTTTTGAAGACAGGAAAAGAGTTTACTTTTCAAGCTATCATTATTCGGATTGTGTCTTCTATTAATTCACCCTTAACTAACAATATGTTTATTTTAAACGTAATAGCAATTTAATATTTAGAAGTATGAAAAAAAAGATCTACTCATTGGTTATTTTATTAGCAACAGCCCTGCTCACGCAGGCAGCCAACAATGCTTCCTTTAATTGGTTTTTAGCCGGTGGCGGATCCACCGGAAATGATAAATCCGTTGACGTAGCAACGGATGCCGATGGAAATATCTTCCTTGCAAGCTACTTCCTGAAAGGTGCAAGATTTAACGGAGATTCAATTACGGGATCACAAACCGTAGTAAATACCCTTTACCAAAACAACATGCTGATCAGCAAACTCAGTCCAGAAAAGACTACTTTATGGAGTATTTATTCCAACGACGGGATTGTGACACCCACAGCATTGGCCACAACGCCCGATGGCAGTTTGATTCTGACGGCAACAATCAAGGCAATTACAAACACAGCCAACCAAACCACAACCGCACAACTCGTTGACGCTGTGGGAACGGTAAGTAACTTCACCGGATTGTCGAAAAGCTACACTCAGTCGTTCGTAGCAAAATACAATTCAAACGGTGAATTGCAATGGCTGAAAGAGCTAAACTCAGGTGCCGACAAAGCAAAAAATGTCACCACCAATTCGTTGGCGTGCGATGCCTCCGGTAATGTATATCTGACTGCAAATTTCGCAGCTACTATTATTTTCCCAGCTTCCACACCAGACACTTTAACTTCGACAAACACCTCGTCGGCCGCAGTCATTGCAAAGTTGGATGGCACAACAGGAGATCTTGTCTGGGCGAAAACTTCATCCGGAGGCATCAAGTCCGAAAACATAACGGCTCTAGCATATGGAGATGATGGATATCTATATGCCGCAGGAATTTTTATCAATATCGCAACACCCGCCACTGTAACGATTGGCGATAAAAGTTTCACTCCAAGCACGGGAACAGACGTCACGCTTATTCGGATGGATACTAACGGAGATGTCAGCTATATCCAAAACAGGACGAATACAACGCTAACCGTAGGAGGTGTAAAGGATGTGCTGGCCAAAAACGGGAAAGTCTTCATTTGCGGCTATTTCAAAGGCACCATAGAGATTCCTGATGGAACAAACCTGGCCGCATATTCTACGTCCCAGAATGGATATATTCTCGCAATGGATGCAACGACAGGTGCTGATTTGTGGCAAAAAACAGAAACTGCAGCAAAAGGAGAGGCCGATGCGCTTTGTATCGGAAGTGATGGCAACCTATATTCCTTGGGTGTTTACTTCAATAAATATTCCCCTTTAGTTATTGACATTGATTTCAGCAATGGTTTTACTTTTACGGACCCTTCAAATGTGAATGGCAATGGCGATATGTTTCTGACCTCATACAATGTGTCAACGGGAGTCGTTGAAGAAGCGCACAAAGTGATTCAAAGCACAGCCGCTGATGTTGCCACAGGGCTAGTTGTATTTGGTGACGAGCTCTATCTTGCCGGATATACAAACGGGAAACCTGCCACTTTTGAAGATGCAAGCACCTATTCAGCCTTAGGAACTTCCACATCAGTAAGCGATTTCCTTCTATTAGACTACACCGTTACGAGCCCAACCACAGCGATAACACCACACGACGATGCCAAATCACCAACCGCTTATGCCGACAATGCCAATCACCGGTTGGTGGTGGCAAATGCGGAATATGTGAAATACGTTGAGTTATACGACACAACAGGACGAATCATATCGTCTGCGGCAAACTCGGGAAGCTCGCTTACGATTGGCACACAAGGCATTGCGCCAGGTGTTTATATTGTGAAATTTGCAACAACAAACGGAAGTACAACTTCCCAACGTGTAATTATCCGATAAGATCACGCTCCATTTAACTTCGTTAGGTTCATCTCTCCGGATTATTCCCTGAGCGGTGAATCTAGCAAAGTTTTTTAACTTATTCAAACAAGCATATCGCATGATTAAAAAGAATCTCGCTATTTTGGCCATTCTTCCTGCCACATTTTTTGCACAATCCAGCCAATTTTCTATAAATGTGAACATTGCTGGGCAGCATATCCCTGCAAAAATCTATCTGGCAAACGTTGGCTCAAAACAACTAATTCCCATAGATTCTGCCCTGGTAAAGGATGGCCACTATGAATTTAAGGGAGCAATCGCCGAACCACGAAGAGCTGCACTGGTTGCCGACTGGAACAACCAAGGGATGAACCAACTGATGAAATCCAGAACGATCGACTATTGCAATATGTATCTCGAAAAAGGGGATATACATGTTTCAAGCACCGACTCGCTCTTCAAAGCGCGCGTGGCTGGAACACCCACAAACAACGATTACCAGGCCTATAAAGATGTGTATTACCCGCTCCTTTCCCAACAAAAGGCTATTGAGATGGAATATAGAAATGCCTCTGATGAGAGAAAAAATTCAACGGAATTTGTTGCAGGCATCGACAACCGTTTCAAAGCATTGGCATCACAAATTAATAAAGCTCAAACAAATTTCATCATTGGGCATCCCAATAGCCTTATATCGTTGGATGTTTTGAAAAGTATGTTCGGCGCAACTGTTGATCTTGCTGAACTAGAAACTCTATTAAACAGCCTCTCCGCAGAGCTACGAAATTCACCGACCGGCACAACTCTTGTGGCAAAGATAAAAAAAATGAAGTTGACATCTATTGGTGCGGTTGCTCCTGACTTTTCTCAGCCCGCAGCTGATGGAAAACCGATTAAACTTTCTGACTACAAAGGGAAATATGTGCTTATCGATTTCTGGGCATCGTGGTGCCAACCATGCCGTGCAGAGAATCCTAATGTGGTGAAAGCATTCAATCAATTTAAGGACAAAAATTTTACCGTATTGGGGGTTTCGTTAGATACCGAAAGTTCAAAGGGTGCTTGGCTGAAAGCAATTGAAACAGACCAGCTCGCCTGGAGTCACGTGTCCGACTTGAAGGGTTTTGCCAACGATGCCGCTCGCTTATACGATGTGCAATCTATCCCTCAAAACTTCCTGGTTGGCCCGGATGGAAAGATTATTGATAAGAACCTTCGCGGAAACGACTTGCTCAATGCCTTGGGTGAAATTCTGAAGTGATTGCTATTTTCCGATATCCACCGGGAGGAAAATAGGATAAAATAAGTTCGATCCACATTTAATAGCCGGATTGTGAAGAAGAAAACGACAAGTATATTAAATTTCAAACGCATTTTAGGTTTATCCGCCTTCTCGAAAGGCCGGTATTGTTTTGTATCGCAAGTATTTGTGTTTATGCTGCTGCTTTCGGTTTCAAGTTTTGCACAGAGCAGGAATTCCTTAATCGCAGATTCAACCATTTTGGCTGACACAATAGTAAATACAGCTTTGGGCATTCAGAGAAGTTTCAAATCATTGCCTTACAATGTACAGGTTATAACTCCGCGCGACTTTTTGCAGGTGAAAGATGCAAACTTTATGAGCAGCCTGGCAGGAAAAGTGGCTGGTGTCAACATGAACACCAGTTCGTCCGGAATGGGAGCAAGCGTGAGAGTGGTCATGCGAGGGACCAAATCTATCTCGGGCAACAACAACGCCCTGTATGTGGTTGACGGAATCCCGCTTCTTTCGCTTCAAAGCAGCCAGCCCACGGATATATATACCGGCATGGGGCAAAGTGGAGATGGAATTTCGAATCTGAATCCGGAGGATATTGAATCTATTTCCATCTTGGGTGGAGCGGCAGCAGCGTTGTACGGTAGTGATGCAGCCAATGGGGTGGTGGCAATCACGACGAAAAGAGGAAACCCGAAAAAGCTGTCGGTGAATTTTTCGAACAGCACCAGTTTTTATTCGCCTTTTGTTTTGCCCCGATTCCAAAACACCTATGGATCTGAGACCGGGAGTTATCAAAGTTGGGGGAGCAAATTAGAAACGCCGGCCTCCTTCTCCCCCAAAGACTATTTTCAAACAGCTTACTCGGTGAACAATTCAGTTTCCATATCCACCGGAACAGAAAAAAATCAGACTTATGCCTCCATATCGTCCCTCAAAGCTGAAGGCATCATCCATAACAATTCTTTGGACCGTTATAATTTCACGTTGAGTAATTCGGTCAGATTACTGAATGACAAGCTGGAAATAGGCACAAGCGTGATGGGCATGAAAGTCTCGGAACAAAATATGCTTTCGCAAGGCCAATATTTCAACCCGCTGGTTCCCATATATTTGTTCCCCCGGGGCGATGACATACAAAAATACCAGGTGTTTGAAAGATATGACCCTGAAAGTGACAGAAAGACCCAATACTGGCCTTTGGGGAATGTGGGCATAGCAATGCAAAACCCATATTGGATCACCGAAAGAGATCTGTTTGTCAATGCTAAAGACCGTTACATGCTTGGTGCAACATTAAGATACGGCATCAACAAATGGCTAAATATTGTAGGACGTGCAAAAACGGACTACAACCATTCGATTAACGAGAGAAAATACGCAGCTTCGACTGACACTCTTTTTGCCGGGACACAAGGAGCTTATTACAAATCAAGCTACCGGACTCAACAAATCTATGCCGATTTGATTATAAATGCTCGAAAAACGATAAAAGCTTTTTCGATTGCCACCGGATTCGGTGCAGGATTAAAAGACACGAAAAGTAATTTCTCGATGCATGGTGGTGATTTATTGAGCGTGCCTGATTTGTTCTCCTATGAAAACCTGGATCCGTCCGCTTCAGAGTCAAGCCAAACCAATTACCACGAACAAAGCCTTGCAATTTTCAGCACCTCTGTGATTGGATACAAAGACAGGATATTTTTGGATCTGACAGCCCGTAACGATTGGGTATCAGTCGTCGAAAACACCCGCAGAAAACCAGTTTTCTATCCATCGGCTGGAATTTCGGGCATCATCACCGATATATTCGGCATCAAATCACCGGTGATTCCGTTTTTGAAAGCCCGACTTTCTTACAGCGAAGTTGGGAATATTCCCCGGCCCGGCCTCACATCATCCATTTATCCTTCAAGCAATGAAGATGACCCCACAACGGCCATGGACGTGAAGCCAGAGAGAACAAAATCACGGGAAACAGGGGTCAACACCATACTGTGGAACAATAAAATCAGGCTCGACCTTACGCTTTATAATTCATCAACAACCAATCAACTTTTCCATCCTACAGCATCTTCAGGCTACAGCAGTTTTTATGTCAATGCCGGACGAATCGAGAACAAAGGAATTGAGCTTATGCTTGGCCTAAGCCAAAAAATCGGACCAATTAGCTGGGAATCGGGAGTTATTTATTCTGCAAATAGAAATAAAATCAAAGAGCTATTGCAATCTTATACCCTTCCTGGGGGAGCAACCGTTTCGATGACTGAAATGGATATGGGCGGAACCTCGAGCTACCGCATGATTTTGAAAGAAGGCGGTTCGATGGGTGATATTTATGTCAACACCCTAAAAACCGATGAACACGGATTTATAGTCGTCGATTACACATCGCAGTCGGTTGCGGTAGATACAAGCAGATGGATACATGCCGGCAACGCCAACCCCCGCTACACCCTTGGATTTAGAAACAGTTTCAAATGGAAAGGATGGGAATTAAGCTGTCTGATAAATGCCCGTGTGGGAGGTGTCGGGGTTTCGATAACGCAAGCCCTTATGGATGCTTACGGGGTTTCCGAAGCCTCTGCTTTGGCACGCGACAACGGAGGCGTAGTGGTGAATGGATATAAGATTCCCGCTCAAAGCTATTACCAAACTGTTGGCGGGGGAGAGGCCGGAGTCGGATCGATGTATGTTTACAGTGCAACCAATATCCGGTTAGCTGAATTGTCGATAGGGTACGAAATACCGGCAACAAAATGGAACCATCTTGTGAAATCGATAAATGTGTCGGTTATGGGGCGTAATTTGTTTATGTTCTACAACAAAGCCCCTTTCGATCCGGAATCGACATCGAGCACGGGAACTTACTATCAGGGAATCGACTACTTCATGCAACCAAGTTTAAGGAACATTGGTTTTGCAATTAAAGTTGGTTTTTAATGCAGGGAAAAAGCCATGGAGAAAAGAAAGAATAGATTAAAGCTGCCTGGGATGAAGAACCCACTGTTATTTTTGATATGCACTCTTATATCGCCGGCTTTTTGGAGCTGCGACAGCCAGACAACTCCCGAGGCGTTGGGTATTCAAAATCCTTACACCTATGATGAGCAGTATTACACCAATTTGAGAGCGTATAAACAGTCTGACCATGCCATAGCTTACGGTTGGTTTGCCGAATATTGGCAATCGTATTCCTTGGCCCTCCGTTTTGACGGGCTGCCTGATAGCCTGGACATATGCAGCCTGTGGGGCGGAATCCCCTCTACCATCGAAAACGACACATTGGGTACGTATAATCCAACGGTAAGTGCCGACATGCAACGCATCCGCCAAACAAAAGGGATAAGAATGGTAGCACCTTTCATCGTGCGGATGGACAAAACCGGATCAAGGTTTAAAGGCTGGTACACATTGGATAATCAGGGAATAGAAAACTTTGCCGATTTCTTGCTGCGGCACGTTTTCGAATACGATATTGATGGGTTGGACCTGGATTACGAACCCGAAGGCGATTTCCTAAGCGGCGAAAACTTTACCTATTTTGTGAAGTACCTAGGAAAAACAATCGGCCCGAATTCGGCAAATCCCGACAAGCTACTAATCATCGATTTCTTTGGAACTTATCCTTCTTCAGAAACCGAGCCCTATGTCAATTATTATGTTAGCCAATCGTACAGTACATCCCACGCATCAACATTGCAAAACTTGTATGATTTGTTAAGCTGGTGTCCCACGAAGAAATTCGTTGTGGCTGAGAACATCGGTGACAACTGGAAAAACGGAGGCGTTGCCTTCACCGAAGCAGATGGCAATACACTCTCGGCGGATAAGACCAGGCTCTATTCGTTGGAAGGTATGGCCCGCTGGAATCCGACCCAGGGGCGCAAAGGTGGTTTTGGCGCATTCTACATGCACCGCGACTACAACTCGGATCCTCCTTACAAGAACATGAGGAAAGCTATTCAGGCAGCCAATCCTGCCATACATTAAATCACAAGGAGCTAAGAAATGAGGAATTTTAAAATATTAGAACTATTTTTGTCGATTATCCTGACATTGATTGTGATGGGCGGTTGTCGTAAATATGCCGAATTCGGCGATGTGGTGTTTTTTACTGGCACAGAATCATCGGCATTAACCAAGTTTACAATCGAAGAGCCTTCAAATATGGGGATTACCGTTAAAGCTACGGAAAAAGTGCCGAATGATGTGATAATAAACCTGAAAATAGATGCTGGTTTACTGAAAGCCCTCAACCAATCGACAGGAAAATCATATGCAATGCCACCGGAAGGAAGTTACAGTTTGTCTGCCGATAACATTACCATTAAAGCCGGTTCGTATATATCTGATGCTGTGAGTTTTGAAATCACATCCTTCGATAATTTCAAAGATGGGGTTAATTACTGTGTCCCTGTCACCATCACCTCTGTCGAAGGTGGATTGTCGGTGTTGGAATCATCGCGCACAATTTACATTGTTGTCAATCGGGTTGTGATAACAAAAGCAGTCAATTTAAAGAAGTCGGTATATTTCACAGTGCCAACTTTTCAAACTTCGGCAGACGTGTCGGCAATGTCTGGAGTCACTATGGAATGCCGGGTGTATGTGAATAATTTTCAATCATATACTCCATACATCAGCAGCATTATGGGTATTGAAGAAAACTTCCTGCTCCGATTTGGGGATGTCAGTTGCGACAAAAACCAAATGCAAATAGCCGGGGGAAAGGTCAGCGGGACACGATATCCCGTTACCGGTGATACCCGGTTTGCAACCGGACGTTGGTATCATGTGGCAGTAGTTTACGATGGTTCAACCATGGCTTTGTATGTCGATGGCAAACTAGACAAATACACTTCCACCGAGAAAGGCATTGTAAATTTCAACGACACCTACAGCGGGGGATTTCACATAGGTTTTTCTGAAACTGGCCGCCTTCTTGACGGATATGTCAGCGAAGCGCGGGTTTGGAGTAAGGCACTTACGCAAAACGAGCTTCAAGATAATTTGTGCTATGTTGACCCTGCTTCCGAAAATTTGGTGGCATACTGGAGGTTTAACGATGTGGACGAAGAGGGCAATATTCTCGATTTAAGCGGACATGGGCACCTGGCAGAGCCTTCTTCCAAAAGCCTGACATGGGTAGAGGCCGTGAAGTGCGCCAACAACTGATTCAGTAAAAAATATTGTGGATTATCAGCAAATAAATATCTTAGTAAAAGTAAATGTTTATCATTAAAACTATATATATGATAGTGAAAAAAGTTACATCTAATATATTAAATTTCAAAAGCATAAAACACATACGCCTTCGTTCAAAAGGAGGGTTGTGTATTTTATCGCAGCTATTTGCGATACTACTATTGCTACCCGTGTGCAGTTTTGCACAAGATAGAAAAACGCTGGATGATGAACCCTCCATTCCAAAGGACACCGTAGTTGTTTCGGCATTGGGCTTAAAAAAAACAACCAGGAGTCTGACATACAACGTGCTAGAAATCTCGGGCGAGGAATTAAACAAAATCCCCGATGCAGGTTTTGTAAACAAATTGAATGGTAGAATTGCAGGCATTGCAGTCAATGGTTCAGCCTCTGGAATTGGAGGATCGACACGCATCGTGATGCGCGGCACAAAATCAATCTCGGGCAACAACAATGCGGTGTATGTGGTGGACGGCATCCCGATGCTGAATATACCAGGCAATCAACCAGAAGGAATTTATACTGGGTCAGGTCAAACCGGCGATGGAATTTCCAGTTTGAACCCCGACGACATCGAAAGCATTTCAGTGCTTACCGGGCCAGCGGCTGCCGCACTTTATGGAAGCAGCGGGGCCAATGGGATTGTGCTGGTGACAACAAAAAAAGGACAGAAAGAGAAATTATCCATCCATCTGGTTAGCGGCACGTTGTTTTCATCACCATTGGTCCTTCCGAAGTTTCAAAACACCTACGGGCAATCGGAGTCCGGCAGTTACTACAGTTGGGGTGATAAGCTTACGACTCCCTCCTCGTACTCTCCTTCCGATTTTTTCCAAACAGGAGCGAGGGTTTCAAATGCGGTCAGCTTGTCAACCGGTTCGAAGCACAACCAAACCTATATTTCGTTCGGCTCAGTAAATTCGCAGGGTATCATCCACAACAATGATTACAACCGCTATAATTTCACGCTTCGCAATACATTCACCAAGAGCAAGCTGACACTCGACTTCGGGTTTATGTACAGCAACATCAAGGAACAAAATATGATTTCGCAAGGCTTGAATTTCAATCCTTTGGTACCCCTTTACCTATTTCCTGCCGGCGATGACTTCTCCAAAACCCAAATATATCAACGGTACGATGCGGTGCGAAATTTCCAAACTCAGTTTTGGCCTTATGGCGACCAGGGCTTTTCGATGCAAAACCCCTATTGGATCACCGAACACAACATGTTTATCAATCACAAAGACAGGTATGCGGCACAGGCTACTTTGACATACAGCCTTTCAAAAGGCTTCGATATAACTGGCCGTGCCAAAATGGATAAAAACGACGAACTACATGAGAAAAAACACAGTGCTTCCACCAGCACCTTGTTTGCCTCTGAAAACGGGTATTATGCCTCGGATGAAATAGAATCCGAACAATGGTACGCTGAGGTTTTGATGAATATGCACAAACACTATATGAATCAAACGATTGGTTTGACAGCCACTCTTGGTTCTTCCATTGAAAACAACACCTACAACCAAAGCGCATATGGAGGAAATCTCGATGCTACGGCAAACCTGTTCACGTTTTCCAACGTAAATGCACTGACAGCCGAATCGTCACAAAGCGAGTACAGGAAAGAAAAGCAAGCTGTTTTTGCAAGCACGCAGTTGGATTATAAAAAGCGGGTGTACTTGAACATTACCGCACGCAACGACTGGGCACCGGTTTCCGCAAGATCAAAACACAAATCGGCTTTTTATCCGTCCATCGGCCTTGCGGGTATTATTACCGACATATTCGATTGCCAAACCGATATGATGCCGTTTATGAAAATGCGTATGGCTTATGCCGAAGTGGGCAATGAAGCTCCTTTGTTTGCAATCCTCACAACCAGTAAATTAATTGACAGCATTCCGGAAGCTCAAACCCGTATGCCAAACCCGAATTTGAAACCCGAACGAACAAAATCGTGGGAAACCGGATTAAATTTCGCATTCTTCAAAAACAGGGTAAAGCTGGACATCACAGCCTATCACTCGAAAACATACAATCAGTTTTTTGAGCCGTCGCTGTCTGCGGCGTCAGGCTACAAAACGGTGATTCTAAATGCCGGGCGCATCGACAACAAAGGCATTGAGGCGTCTTTAAGGTATGACAGCAAATTCGGGAAATTGAAATGGGATTCGTACCTGATATTTTCATTAAACCGCAACAAAGTGGTTGAATTGTTGCCCGAATGGACAAATCCCACCACAGGGGAAACCACTTCGCTTGCCGAAATAGATATGGGTGGCACCGGAAGCTACAAGATGATGCTCAAAGAAGGGGGATCGATGGGCGATATTTATGTAAGCACGTTAAAAACAGATGAGCATGGGGCCATTTATGTGCATCCCTCCGACCACACGGTTACGCTTGAGGCCGATAACTTTGTGTATGCCGGAAGCAGCGACCCCAAGTTTAATCTAAGCTGGGGGAATAATTTCAGATGGAACGGAATTTCCCTCGGGTTTTTACTCTCCGCCCGCTTCGGAGGCATTGTCGTTTCGAACACACAAGCCATCATGGATGCATTCGGAGCCTCACAGGCATCGGCTAACGCCCGCGATGCAGGTGGCGCGCTTGTGAATGGAAGCATAATACCCGCCAAGGCTTACTACCAAACCGCAGGGGGCGGAACAACGGCAGGCGCCGGAGCCATGTACTGTTATAGCGCCACCAATGTCCGTTTGGGCGAACTTACCGTCGGCTACGATGTGCCGGTTGCCAATTGGTGCAAGTTTGCAAAAAGGCTAAACGTGTCATTTGTTGGCAGCAACCTATACATGTTTTACAACAAAGCCCCTTTCGATCCAGAGTTGGCTTCGAGTACGGGAACTTACTACCAGGGGATTGATTATTTTATGCAACCAAGTCTGCGCAGTCTTGGATTTTCCGTAAAACTTCAATTTTGACACTTTTTTTATCCGATGACTAATCCTATTCAACAAGCATGATGAAAGTAAAATTCACACCTCTTTTGATTCTCATTCTCGCACCGTTCATCGTTGGCAGTTGCGACACCGAGACAGAAACCTTAGAGATTCAACAGCTAAAAACATACGACTCACAATACTTTGAAAATCTGAGGGCATATAAAAAATCAGATCATTGCCTCTGCTTCGGGTGGTATGCTGCATACGCAACCGAAGGGTTGGCAGCTCCCGCTTCATGGGGAGAGCGCATCGCCGGACTCCCCGACAGCTTGGATATTTGTTCGTTATGGATGGGCATTCCAAGCAACGACCCCGAAAGCAGCGATTATTCTCCGGTGGCCTATGCCGACATGATCTACGTCAGAAGCGTGAAAGGAACTCGCTTTGTGGCGCCATCCATTGTCAGGATGAACAAGACGATAACCCTGAAAGATGGGACGGAATACGACTTAAGCCTAAACCACACCGACGAGGGCATCGCCGTATATGGACAATATCTGGTAGATCAGGTTCTTGATGCTGACATTGATGGAGTTGACCTGGATTACGAACCCGAAGGCGACTGGATGCAGGGAGATAACTTCACAAAATTAGTCACTTACATTGGCCAGTACTTTGGCCCTATGGGCAAATATCCGGAGAAACTGCTCTGTGTCGATTTCTTTGGGGAATATCCTCCAGAAGAAACAGACCCGTATGTCAATTATTACATCCGACAGGCGTATGCTGCCTCTTCGGCTTCCATTTTGCAAGTCGAATTCAACAGCATAAGCTGGACTTCTCCCTCGAAATTCATCGTGACGGAGAATTTTGGGAGTTATTATGCTAATGGCGGAGTGGCATTCACGGAAGTGGATGGCAACAAGCTTACCACTGATGGCACGCAGATGTATTCCCTCGAAGGCATGGCACGCTGGAATCCAACCCAAGGGAAAAAAGCGGGATTCGGAGCGTTTTACTTCGACCGTGATTATTATTCGGCCAAAGGCCCTTACTACAACATGAGACGTTGCATCCAGATAGCAAATCCGGCTATCGGGCAATGAAAACCGATTATCCAGAATTATAAAGATTCGAAAATGAAAAAGACAATACAGATCAAGGCTATTCTTACATTCATTGCATGCTCTTTCTTATTTGCAACTTGCAATACGAAAGGCGACAACTTCGATTACAATAAAAAAGTACTCCTGATAACGGGAACCGAGACTGACCCACTGGTGAAATTCGTCGTAGAGGACACGCTTGCGTCTTACACCGTTACTGCATCGGCAACCGACACGGCTACAGAAGACATTACGGTTACTTTCGAGCGAGATGATTCATTGGTTGCAGCATATAACACCAAACACAATACGAATTATTATGCTGCACCTGCTTCCGCCGTTGAACTCGACGAAACCCAAGGAATTATCAAAGCCGGAAGTGCACTTTCGTCAGGAATCAACGTCCGCATTGTCTCTACCAATGATTTTCAGGATGGGCGCATTTATATGATACCGATAACGATCAAAGAGGTAAAAGGCAGTGACTGGGAAGTTCTTCCGGCATCAAGAACCATCTTTTTGAGAGTATCGCGGATCATTAGCTTCAAATCGCTGAGCTTGGAAAATACCAATTTCTATAGCAGCTACATTGCCCCCGACGATAAAATCCTCGACCTGCCCAATTATACATTTGAAATAAAGTGCTATATAAAATCCTGGGCAGGTGCCCCAATTAGCCGTTTGTGCAACTTCGGCCCTAAAGACGAGTCAATCACCAACTTGCTTCGTTTCGGCGAAAACGGCCAAGACAAAAACTCCTTGCAATGGGTTTCGCCGGGCGGAGGGATCATATCTACAACACGGTTCAATACAGGGCAGTGGTACACCATTTCGGTCACTTTCGACGGCAGCAAATACACGATGTATGTGGACGGGATCGCAGATGCCGAATTGGCGGGCAGCAAAGGAACCCAGTTCCAGCGTTTGGAGTTGGGCATGTCGTGGACAAATTATGGAACCACACAGCGTTTCGCCGGGTGGATTGCCGAACTGCGATTGTGGAACCGCGCCCTCACATCAAGCGAACTACAATTAGGCCTTTGCAGTGTTGATCCACAAAGCAATGGTCTGGTAGCTTACTGGAAAATGAACGAAGGCACGGGATACATTTTCAATGATGCCACAAACAATGGATACGACATGGACTGGTCCAACACATGGCGGGAAGTGACAGAAGGTGAAGGAATAGTGATGCTAGACAAAAGCAGTGCCGTCACTTGGGTGGATGACGAAAAAAACAAATGCAATCAATAATAGTGAATCCGAAAACAAAAACACCAATCATGAAAATAGCTATATATCACAGACAACTAATCACCTGCTTGGCCACACTCGCAGTTTTCGTATTTCAATCTTGCGACGACAACGCAAGCTATGATGTGGTAGGCAACCCGGCAAACATCGTCTATATCAACACCCAGGAATGGACCCCGATCAATGCCCCCAGAAACCAATATACGTTCAAGATAACCCATACACCTGTGGGCGATTTGGGCAGTGTGTCGGCCATGTTCCCGGTGCGTTCCACAAAACCGATGGACAAGGCAACAGTAATCAAATCGGCAGTTGACAGCACATTGATAGATGGTTACAACGAAAAATACAGCACTGCTTGTGTGTCATTGCCCGAAGGCGTGATCAACCTGAGCAAATCATCCGTCACCATATCCGAAGGCCAATACATCTCCGATGACTCGATTACGGTCTCGATAGACAGTGCTAAACTGGCTTTGTTGACAGACTCAGCCTATCTTGTACCCATCAGGCTCACTTCCGTTTCCGAATCGGATGTTCAAATCAACTCCGAATACAACACTGCTTATTTGCGTATAAATACAGTGAACACACTCATCAAAGACAATGCCGGATCTGCGGACATGGCTGGTTCGTTGGTCACTGATTATTCCGCATGGACGGTTACTTCCACTCCTGCCTCAACGGTGAATACTTTTGAAAACATTTTTGATGGCTCCACCGCCACCTTCTGGCAGTTTGGGACAAGTCCGGTAACCATCATCGTGGATATGAACGAGCTGAAAGAAATGACCGGATTGCGCCTGTTCGCCCGATACGCTTCCTACGGCACATCCTACATCTTCAGCAAAGTGAAGGTGGCTTTAAGCAAGGACAACAGCACATTTGAAGATGCAGGAACAGCCACAAGCTCCACAATGGCCAATGAGTCAGGTTATCAATATATCCGTTTCTACAACGCAGAGGAAGCCAGATACATAAAACTCACGCTGAATTGGGTTTCGACCTACAGGTCGATTTGCGAACTGGGGGTTTACACCAAATAAGCCTTTCCAATGCGAGCAATCCCCGACCGGCGCAATCGCTCCATTGCGACACCCGCACTAACGTTGGTGCGTCGGTCACACTAACGTTGGTGTGTCCGGCACACAACCTGGAGGAAGTTCCGCTACCCTAAACATCCCTTTATGCACATCTCGCCACTACGTGGCCCTTGAAAGCTCATAAGGGCACACTACAAGTCCTGCACACAACGGATGGTAAAGCCATGACTCGTCAAATGTGGATTAACAGCTACAACTCCATATATGGTAGAGGCATCAAGACCTCGTCCTTGCGTAGCTGAATAAGATGTAGAAGTCCAGTACAAACACCTTGAACCAGAGTCCTTGAAACCGATACTACTTATCCTTCGGTAGCCTCCCCCAGGCAAGAAAAGATAGCTGTCTTGGTTTGAACTGGGAACAGTGCTAACCTTGAAATATCCACCGAACACTGCATTTTTAGTTCCCAAGGCATAACCTGAATTAATTAAATTGACTTGGTCTGTATAAGTTGGTAATCGCCATGCACCAGCAAGAATTTGGTTGCAAGGGTCATTTGTGAGATTATTTACTCCACCCCAGTCTGTACTTGCTGAATAAGCACTGGAATACTCTGTACTAGGGCTAGTTGTTTTCCAATTCCAGTAATCTCCATACGTGTAGTCGGAACTATAATATTCCTGTGTACCCCAGATACCACTAGCGGAAGCTGTCTTATATAGGTTTCCTTTCGCCCATCTCACCCCGCCAATAATGAAGTTGTTCTTCAAATTGGCTGTCAGCGTGTACGCATATCCCGCCACCAATGTTTTCGTAAATGCGAGCGTTTGACCGCTATAGGAGGTGGAACTGCCTAGGGTGAAGCCAAGTGTGAGTGTCAGTGAAGAGGCCGCATTGGTGTACACTGTCCGGGAGGTGCTTGTCACCGCTGTGTCTCCCAATGTGGCCCAAGACACCGTTTGTGTGGCAGCCGTACCGGTGGAGGTGACCACGCCACCCGGCAAGGCCATTGCCGCCTGGTATCCGGGAGAAACCGTGGCACTGCAGGCATTGATCTTCGCTCCCAAAGTGCTGGCACTGGTCACCACCGTCACCTTGCTGAACTTGTGGTCGAAGGTGACCGCCACCGGGTTGCTGGTGCCGTCGGTGACATTCACCGTGGTGGAATAGTAGAGCAAGTCCTTGTCCGGACTTACCGTCAGGCTCGTGGCGGAAGGGGTGTCCGCAATGTCATCCGATGTGTTGTACGAGT
>DBTT01000024.1:9758-29648 GCA_002307185.1 Bacteroidales bacterium UBA1309 | reverse complement strand
GCAGAGCCTACGCCGAACGGGGGAAGTACCCTGTTGGAACAACCCCGCAGCACAACCTTTGGCGTTCCCGTGGTCATCGCCTGAGAGACGGACAAGCCTGGCAGCATTACCACGTGTGCCGTGGTAGTGTTGCCACGGATGTCTTTGCAATGTTACCAGCACATCCGTGGTAGCATTGCAAAGATACTATCAGCCCTACTTCCCATGGAATTGCACAAGCCCATTATTCTCGGTATCACCCAACGCTCCCGACAAACCATCCGCACCCAGCTGCGCAAAAAAATCGGGCTGGACGATGCGAAAACCGACACGGCAGAGTATTTGAAGCGAACTATCAGGCCGAAACAAATTTAGCCACAACTATCAAATACATACCTTCTCTCCAATAAAGAACCGATTAACGGGTGAAATCGTGACAAACCGACTTCTTCAAAAATCGACAAATCCGATGAGTACCCTGCAATCACCCTGCAGTACGATTTCATAGAACTTTATTTATCAATAAATTACTCTGCCAATAAAGGACAATCACCCTGCAGGAGGTATGCAGGGTGTTTGTTTTCAAAATGATAGCTTGTAATTTTGAAGTGAATTGTTGCAACAAGGACGGCTAATCCGTAGAGAGGATATTATATTCATTTTAATTGTTTATATAAACAGGAATATTTTAGTGGTAGAGTTTTTTTTGTTATAAGCGATTGAATTTTAGTTGTTAAATGATTTGTGTCATATTATATGGAGAGTTGGCTGAGTGGTTGAAGGCACATCCCAATTGGGATGTATGGATAATGTTTTAAATGGTTATCGGGTAGCATTAAAATTTTACAATTTGGAACTCCCGTCATTTTTTGCTTTTACTGGGAAATCATGTTTCTGAAACATTTAATATGAAATCCACCTTTACCAAATTACATGTGGCTATCCTATTTGCAGCATTAGGTAGTATCTTAGGGGGTGTCATAACGATGAATGAAGGTCTGATAGTCTGGTGGAGAATGATATTTGCATCGATTATATTTCTGGTATATTTATTATCGAACAAGAAAATGCAGATTATATCACTTTCCTCTTTCATGAAAGTAGGAAGTGTTGGCGGACTTTTAGGGTTACATTGGGTATTTTTCTTCGGTAGTATAAAAGCTGCCAATATATCCATTGGCGTTGTTTGTTTTGCTTTAGTCGGCTTTTTTACGGCTATCTTGGAACCGATTCTCTTGAAAAGAAAATTCAGTTATAGGGAGCTTATTTACAGCTTTATAGTTGTTGTTGGCATTGTGCTGATTTTTTCGTTTGATATCCGATATCGAACAGGTATCGTATTGGGGTTAATATCATCCACTTTATATAGTTTGACGACCATATTTACAAAAAAGGTAAGTAAAAATTTTAAGGCGGAAACCATGTTGTTTTATCAAATGATCGGGGGTGTTTTGGTGCTTAGTGTCTGTTTGCCGTTTTATTTAAACATATTTCCTGTCGAAACAATCTTCCCTGATATGAAAAATGGAATATTTATACTGATTTTAGCTCTTTTCAGCACCGTATTATTGCAATTGTTTAACATTCAGGTACTACAAAAAATATCCGCTTTTACGGTGAATCTAAGTTACAATCTTGATGCTGTATATAGCATTATCATTGCTATTTCATTTTTTAATGAGGCAAGAGAATTAAATACCTCATTTTACGTAGGAATATCTTTAATCACTTTATCGGTTCTCTTACAAGCAATAGATACATTAAACAGGTTGAGATGGGCAAAAAAATGTTAAGTATATGGGATTGATCCCCATAAAAGTTTACTCTCAAAATGCTGCATTGGGGTTGCTTGCCGGAAGCTTGTTGCAACTTATACAAACCGGTTGTAAGAGACTGTCCGTGGAAATTCCTTCCCCATATGCTTTTGGATATAAAACACATAGAATGCCTTCAGGTTCTTGAATGCGACGCCCAAGTGGAACAGGAGCAGGATGGTCATCACTTCGCTTTCGGACATGGTGAATTTACGGTTTCTCTTGCTTGTTTTCACATTTTCGAGGGAATGTTCCTTTATGGTGTTGTCAAATTCTTTGAAAAACTCATCGACAATAAAATAAATTTACTCATGCACTATTTTTCTTTTTGGAATTCGTGATTCGCTTCGCTTAATTCAGTAATTTTATGCTCGGGAATCATAGCGAGTGTTTTTAGTAATTATTTATTATTCAACACTTTAAATTTATCGAATAATTCGCTATATTCCTATTTTCTTGTCAACTTTTTTACATCGAACTCACGTTAATTAAGGATGCAGCAAATAGGAATAAGTCCGTAAAAGTTACCCATTCCCCCAACAACGAATACAGGCGATTTAGCTCCTGCACGGGAGATGCAGCCTGCATGTTTGTCAACTTATTGATAAGACGTGGCAGGGTGATAGCACCCATCGGATTTCACTAACTAATCTTGCTCAATCTACCCTATGTTTTTTGATAGCTCATCATTCGGATTATTATATCTTTGAATATCTTGATCCCAATCAAGTAATCTGAGTTGGTCTATTTAAAATAGCTCAATACTTATAAATATTTTCTAATCAATTAAATTTCTTATTCTAAATTTTTATATAAGTTTTCCATTTTAAATTTTAAAAACCTGATTATCAAAATATATCATCTCTTTATATCAAAATAAATTTTCTATTTATATAATTGGATAGTTTATTCATATCGAAATATTAATAACTTTGCATCATATCAGGTTTCAGATTTTTCTGAATGAAAAGGGAACCGGGTGCAATTCCTGGACTATCCCCGTAGCTGTAAGCTCCTTCAGTTAGCAGTTAGCAGTCATCGGTTAACAGTTTAATTGAGACAACGTATCGAACAACACTTTTGCCACTAAATGATAGTTAGCATTTAACAATGAATTTGGGAAGGCGTTCAGATACGGGAGTAAGTCAGAAGACCTGCCTGGTATAAGAGTTCATAGCTTTCGGGAGAAAAGCGATGGGATTATGCGCACTTTTGACCAAGAATCTAAGCTTTCACGCGTACTTCTATTACCTTCCGCCGGTGTATTTTCCACAAATCTAAATGACTTACAAAAATGATTAGCACAGTTGTAAAACGAGATGGACGAATCGTTGGTTTCAACGAAGAAAAAATCATGGCTGCCGTCCGCAAGGCCATGTTGCACACCGAACAGGGAGAAGACATCACCCTCATCAGAAGAATCACCGACTATGTTTCGTGTCGTGGGCACGAACAGATGACCGTGGAACAGATCCAAGACATGGTGGAGGTGGAGCTGATGAAAAGTTCCCGCAAGGAAGTTGCTAAAAAATACATCGCTTACCGCGACCAACGGAGCATTGCCCGCAAAGCTAAAACCAGGGACATGTTCTTGGAAATCATCGAAACCAAATCGAACGACATCACCCGCGAAAATGCCAACATGAACACCGACACACCTGCCGGGATGATGATGAAATTTGCCAGCGAGACAACCAAGCCCTTTGTGGACGACTATTTGCTGACTCCTGAAGTGAGGGAGGCCGTCAAACTCAATTACCTACATATACATGACAAGGATTATTATCCAACCAAAAGCTTGACTTGCGTGCAGCATCCACTGGATAAGATCTTGGAGAACGGGTTCATAGCCGGACACGGCGAATCTCGTCCTGCCAAACGGATCGAGACCGCCAGCATGCTGGGGTGCATCTCGCTCGAAACAGCACAAAACGAAATGCATGGCGGCCAAGCCATCCCGGCTTTTGACTTCTACCTTGCACCTTTTGTTAAGAAAAGCTTTCAGGAAGAAATTCGTATGCTTGAACAAGTTACCGGCGAAAATTATTCGCACCTCTGCAACACACAACCCGAAGATTACGCCACAAAAGACTTGAGCGGATTGCAAGGCGACGCACGCATCTTGCAACACGCTATCAACCGGACAGTGGGCCGGGTATATCAATCGATGGAAGCATTTATCCACAACATGAACACGATCCATTCTCGCGGAGGAAACCAGGTGGTGTTCAGCTCGATAAATTACGGCACAGACACCTCGGCGGAAGGGCGATGCGTGATCCGCGAATTGCTCAATTCCACCTACAAAGGTGTTGGAGGCGGTGTCACCGCTATTTTCCCCATCCAAATATGGAAGAAAAAGCGGGGCGTGAATTACCTGCCGGAAGATCCCAATTTCGACCTTTACCAATTGGCCTGCAAGGTGAGTGCCCGCCGGTTTTTCCCGAATTTCTTGAATTTGGATGCTTCTTTCAATCAGAACGAGGAATGGAAAAGCGACGATCCTCGCCGTTTTGAACACGAAGTGGCTACGATGGGATGCCGCACGCGGGTCTTCGAAAACCGTTTTGGAAAGAAAACCTCCATTGGTCGAGGAAACCTTTCGTTCTCAACAATCAACCTGGTTCGCCTTGCACTGGAGTGCAGGAATGTTGAGAATCAAAAAGAACGGATTGCGTTTTTCTACAGCAAACTCAATTCTCTCTTGGAATTAACCGCAAAGCAATTGCACCAACGTTTCGAGTTTCAAAAAACGGCTGCACCCAAGCAATTTCCGCTTTTGATGTCCGTCTTGTGGAAAGGCTGCGAAGCCATTCAGTCTGAAGATAGCATTGAAAAAGTGATTAATCAGGGAACATTGGGTGTCGGGTTCATTGGTTTAGCCGAGGCCTTAGTGGCTCTCACAGGCAAGCACCATGGCGAATCGGATGCTTCGCAACGCATCGGACTGGAAATAATCACCTACATGCGTGACAAGGTAAACGAATTTTCCGAAAAATATCAACACAACTACAGCGTACTGGCCACTCCCGCGGAAGGATTAGCCGGTCGTTTTACCCGCCGTGACAGGAAGGACTTTGGCGTTGTGCCGGGAATCACCGACCGCGAATATTACACCAATTCGAATCACGTTCCGGTTTATTACAAATGTTCGGCATTGCATAAAGCAAAGGTGGAGGCTCCTTACCACGACTTGACACGCGGGGGGCATATCTTTTATGTGGAAATAGACGGCGATGCCACACACAATCCGCAAGCAATCATGTCGGTGGTGGATATGATGGACAAATTGGACATCGGATACGCTTCAGTCAATCACAACCGGAATCGATGCCTCGATTGCGGATATGAAAACGCATCCTCCGAATTGAACGAATGCCCCAAATGCGGCAGTCACCACATTGACAAACTGCAACGGATCACAGGCTACCTGGTGGGAACCACAGACCGTTGGAACAAAGCGAAACTGGCAGAACTTAAAGACCGCATTGTTCATGAATAAACTTTCGATATTGAACGTTGTGCACTACACCACGGTGGATGGCCCCGGCTTTCGCACCTCGGTGTATGCAGCCGGATGCGCACACGCCTGCCCTGGCTGTCACAATGCACATACTTGGGACATAAAGAAAGGGAAGTTTCTTGAGATTTCAGCACTTCTTGAGGTTATTAAGGCCGATGACTTTGCCGATGTCACCTTTTCGGGTGGCGACCCGCTTTTTCAAGTGGAAGGATTTACAGAATTGGCCCGCAGCATCAAAGCCGAAACAAACAAAAACATCTGGTGCTACACCGGCTTCACCTTTGAGCAGGTGCTTCAATCGCCCCGCATGTCGCAAATCCTACCGCTTATAGATGTATTGGTGGATGGCCGTTTTGTAGAAAACCTGAAAGACGAAGACCTCTTGTTCAGGGGGAGCAGCAATCAACGATTGATAGATGTGCAAGCCTCTCGTGCTGTTGGCCGGGCGGTGATCTATGAAGACGTGACGGTGGAGAGTTTGGCGTGATGCTTAAATTAAACATCCTATAAGTAAAAAACATAGGACACGAAACGAAGTCCGAGGCAGATAGCCAAGACCAGAGATCAAAAATCAAACGTCGTTGCCTAATTGCGAACCGAGGGATCGGTATCCGTCCACAATTATCCCCAAAGTCTTGGCTTGGATCTTAAAGCTCCCAGTGTCAATATTTCTTGTTTTCCGTTTTTGGTTAGTTAAAACGAATAGTCTTCATGCTTGTTTTAGAATATGAAGGATGTAATGTTTTATTTGTAGTTTTAACAGTTTAAGGAATCTAATAGATTGTTAGATATTGGTAATAAGCTTCAGAATTGATAATAATTTATATACCTTGCAAGAAGTTTTAGAAGACGTAAATTTCAGAATAGTAATGTAATATTTAAAATTAACAACTATGAAACGCTTAAAATTTTATTTATCCCTTGCCGTTGGCTGTATTTTGTTGACCGGATGTGTAAGCAAAAAGCAGTTTGTCGGTTTGCAGGAAGACTACAATAAACTGCAAGCGGACAATGGCGATTTGAAGCAGAACCTGCAAACCTCGCAGATTCAATTGGCGGAAAGCCGTGCTAATGTAAAAAGTATGGAAGACCGCTTGGCCGAGGCTCGTAAAAACAATGGGGAGTTGAGGAATGCGTACGCTACTTTGCAAGGCACGTTGGACAAAAGCATTCAGCAAAATTCGCAAGGCAATGTCAATATATCGAAATTGGTGGATGAGATAAATGCCTCAAACCGGTTTATCAAGCAACTGGTGGAAACGAAAAACAAGTCTGATTCTCTGAATTTGATATTGACAACGAACCTCACCCGCTCCCTGTCGCGTGACGAGTTGAAAGATGTGGACATCCAAGTTTTGAAGGGCGTAGTTTATATTTCTTTAGCGGACAATATGCTTTACAAATCGGGAAGTTACGAAATCAGTGACAGAGCTGGCGAAACATTGAGCAAAATTGCAAAGATCATTACGGATTACAAGGACTATGAGGTTCTTGTGGAAGGAAATACCGACACCGATCCGATTTCCCGACCGAATATACGCAACAACTGGGATTTGAGCACGCTAAGGGCTTCTTCTGTCGTGCAGGCTTTGCAAAAAGATTACGGCGTGGATCCCAAACGGTTGACGGCTGCAGGCCGTGGCGAATACAACCCTCTTGCCGACAATTCAACGGCTTTGGGCAAACAGCGGAACCGCAGAACCCAGATCATCATCACTCCAAAATTGGATCAGTTCATGGAACTTATAGACAAGGCTCCTGATTCGACCGACAATAAATAGAAATCAGCCCAAGAAACTTTTATGTTCATATATATCAAAGCGTTGCGCATTCTTCATTTGAGCCGAGGATGCGCAACGTTTTGCTTGAAGTACCAAAACAAAAACGATTAATGATTCTAAATCAATAAGTTATTCTCGTTATTTCTAAAAAATCAACCGCCCGAAAACTTTCAATTTGATTGTTTTGTTATAAGATCAATACACGCTGAGGAATAGCATCCTTTAAGCTCTTTCATTTAATTTATCCAAATCCATCAAGGTGCCTCTTTTTTGTTGAAGAGGAGAATAGGGAATCACGTTAAAATCGTGAGCTGTCGCGCAACTGTAAACGCCACAAATGTTTCTATCGAAAAAATCGATCTACTGTTTCCATTTTGGAAATGGGAAGGAAAAATAGAAACCGGTGTAAGCCAGGAGACCTGCCTTGAGGAATATTGACAATGCTTCGCGATAAAGGTATGAGTCGAAAAAACATTCACTTTCTTTTCTTTCAAAGTGAACAAATTTTCCACAACTCCCTCGTCCAGGCATTGAGAAATGCAATAAAATTTTCAATATTTAATTATAAAACAAGTTGTTATGAAAAAGAAAGTTTGTTCTCGCTGTTCATCCACATTTGTATGCCGCGAAGATCGCACAGAAGTATGCCACTGCACGCACATTTATTTGTTTTCGGGCGTAAGAGAATATTTGTCAGAAAATTATGATGGTTGCTTATGCCACCAATGCCTAAAAGAGACAAACGATAGTTTTCATTCGTTTGGGATAAATCCAAAATATTCGGTAAAAAGATAAAAAAGTCAGTTTAAGAATTGCAGGGATGCATAAATTCAAAAAAAATATTTATTTTTGCACAAGTTTTGGTGATGTGTGCATTTTCGTGCGACACATTGAAAAGGGAATCAGGTGAAAATCCTGAACAGTCCCGCTGCTGTAAACTCTCTAATAACTATGGACGGATCTCCGAGCCACTGACTTTAATTACTTAAAACAAAGTTGGGAAGGTAGTTTCATAGCTTGAGTAAGTCAGAAGACCTGCCAAAATTTAATACAGTTTGAGGCTTTCGGGAATTAGAGCCAACAGAACACCAGAAGTTATTTCCATTTTTCTGACAATCGCTTTTCAAATGAAGCTGATGTGTTGTTGCGTGCCATCTTTGGGAATGGAATAGCAACATGCGTGCATTTGAAAAAATTATATTTTAGACAAATACATAAATGAATGAAAAAATCGTATGAACAATTTATTGCTCGTCAAGAATTGCTGAAAAAGCAGTATGATGAAGCATATTACGAAAAACAGCACAAGAGGGGTAAGTTAACCGCCCGCGAGCGTATCCTTTTGCTCTTCGACGAAGGTACATTTGAAGAAACAGATGCTTACACGCCTCCAGCCAACGCTTCGTTTGGAAAAACAGTGAAAGCTTTTGGAGACGGTGTGGTTGCCGGATTTGGAAAGGTAAATGGGCGCTTGGTGTATGCTTTTTCGCAAGATTTCAATGTGTTAGGCGGATCTCTTGGTTCTCAACATGCTGCAAAAATTGTGAAAATCCAAGATCTGGCACTCAAAACTGGCTCACCCGTTGTCGGCCTGATCGATTCGGGCGGCGCACGCATTCAAGAAGGCATCAGCAGCTTGAATGGCTATGCCGATATATTCAAACGAAATGTCTTATCCTCCGGGGTGATTCCTCAAATCTCGGTGATTATGGGTCCCGCCGCAGGTGGTGCAGTATATTCCCCGGCATTGACCGACTTCATCTTCATGACTGCCGATACCAGCTACATGTTTGTGACCGGACCCAATGTGGTGAAAGAGGTACTCAACGAAACCGTAACCACTGAGGATCTGGGCGGTGCTTCGGTTCATGGGACTAAATCGGGCGTGGCGGATTTCGTCTATAACGACGATGAAAATACGATACTAGGTGTGAAGCAGCTTCTTTCGTACCTCCCTTCTAACAACCTCGAAACGGCACCCGTGCATCAAAAAGATGTGTCGAAAGAAAAAACGGAAGATCGGCTCCGGTACATTGTCCCCGAAGATCCCGACAAACCTTACAATGTGAAAGAAATTATCGAACTGATTGTCGATAATGGAAAGTTTCTGGAAGTGAGCGAAAACCACGCCATGAACATCATCACTGCTTTTGCCCGAATCGATGGCCATTCGGTGGGAATTATCGCCAATCAGCCAAAAGTGATGGCCGGAACATTGGACATTGATTCTTCCGTGAAGGCCGCACGCTTCATCAACATCTGCAATTCGTTCAATATCCCGATCATCACCTTGGAAGATGTACCCGGCTTCTTGCCTGGAACCGACCAGGAACACGACGGGATCATCCGCCACGGAGCAAAGCTGCTTTATGCCTACACCAATGCAACCGTTCCCAAAATAACCATCATCTTGCGAAAAGCCTACGGCGGCGCCTACATCGTGATGAACAGCAAGGGCATTGGCGGAGATTTCAGTTTTGCATGGCCAACAGCTGAAATTGCGGTGATGGGTCCCGACGGAGCGATAGCCATCCTCTACCGTAAAGAATTGACAGAGGCCGAAGATCCCGCTGCCTTGAAGAAGGAATTAACCCAAACGTATCGCGACGAAGTGACCAACCCCTATATTGCGGACGAGAAAGGATTTATCGACGAGGTGATTGACCCGGCGTTGACCCGCAGCAAAATCATTACTTGTCTGGATGCCCTGCGCCGGAAAACAGTGCTTCGGATTGATAGAAAACAGGGAAATGTACCTCTCTAAATCGAAAATAAACAATGAAAACGAAAGATAAAATTAATTCGATACTAATTGCCAACCGGGGCGAAATTGCCATCCGCATTGCCCGCACGGCACAAAAGATGGGAATCCAAGCCGTTGGCATACGCACCCAGAAAGAGCCGAATGCTCATTATCTGGGGCAGATGGATGTGATACTCGATTTCCCCGAAAGAGAAAAGAATCAGGTCCCCGAATTTCTCGACATCGAGAGCTTGGTACTCCTTGCCAAGCGAAATCAAGTGGATGCCATCCATCCAGGCTACGGCTATTTGTCGGAAAACGCAGACTTTGCTATACGTTGCACCGAGGAAGGAATTGTATTTATAGGCCCATCCCCACGCATCATTCAAAACATGGGAGACAAAGTGGTGGCCAAACAGATAGCCGGAAAAGCGGGTGTCCCTATGCTAGGAAGCAGCAAAGGAAGTGTTGTCACGCTTGATGATGCTACCGTGATCGCTTCCCAAATCGGGTATCCTATCATCATCAAAGCCAGTGCAGGAGGCGGAGGCCGAGGAATGCGCATTGTCCGCAAAGAATCCGATCTGAAACAGATGTATTTATCGGCTGTATCCGAAGCCACCTTAGCCTTTAACAATCCATCTGTGTTTATTGAAAAATATTTGGAAAATCCGCATCACATCGAAATCCAAATCGTCGGCGACAATTTCGGAAACGTGATCCATCTCGGCGAACGCGAATGTTCCATCCAAAGAAAACACCAAAAATTGCTTGAAGAAGCGCCTTCTCCCGCATTGGACGAAGAACTCCGCAAGAAGATCACAGGAGCTGCCGTAGCGTTGGCCAAGGAGGCCGGTTACATGAGCTTGGGGACGGTGGAATTCTTGCTCGACAAGCAAAAGAATTTCTATTTCATGGAAATGAATACCCGCGTGCAGGTGGAGCATCCGGTGACGGAAATGATCACTGGTCTCGACTTGATTGAACTGCAGATTCGTGTGGCACGTGGAGAAAAACTCTCGTTGAAACAAAGCGACATCAAGCTAAAAGGTTGGGCCATTGAATGCCGCATCAATGCAGAAGATCCACAATCGGGATTTTCTCCTTGCCTGGGTGTCGTGAAAGCCTTGCGGATACCGAAAGGGAATGGGATACGGATCGATTCGGGCGTTGTGGCCGGATCCGAAGTAACACCTCACTTCGACTCCATGATTTCGAAATTGATAGTACATGCTGACACGCGCGAGGAAGTGATTGAGAAAACGTTGAAGGCCTTGTCGGAATTCCAAATTAAAGGGGTGAAGACAACCATTCCATTCGACAAGGCCGTACTAAGGAATGAAGTTTTCCGCTTGGGCGACTTTGACACTTCGTTTATCGAAAAAGACATGGACTCGCTCGTTTACAGGGAAGAAAAAGAAGAGCTCCTCGCCGCCTTCTTTGCTGCCCATCATTATGCGGAACAGCATCAAACACCATCCTTGGTGGATAACGACGAAGATGCTTGGACGATACGCAACAGGTTGAATTTTAAATAATCAAAAATCGGATTTCTATGAATAGTCTCAATAAAGAACTCATTGCACTGAACAAAGAGTCGAATGCAGAACAGCGTTTTAGCACAGATGGCCAAGGAAAAATCCAGCATTCTGTCTGGGACAATGACCTCCACTTTGAAACCGATGAAGATGGATTCAACTTTATTTCCACCGGAGACCTACGCTATCCGGTGGAAATTGTGTCGCACCACCAAAATGATTACGAATTATTGATGAACGGCGTGAGCTATAATTTTTCGGTAGAGACCCCATTTTCTATCCGCCGAAAGAAATTGCTTGCCACACAGGCCAGCGAATCTACCTCCATCCGCTTGAAAGCACCTATGCCCGGGAAAATCCTCGAAGTGATGGTGCGGACAGGCGATTCGGTGAAAGCGGGCGACACTCTCCTGATCTTGGAAGCGATGAAAATGCAAAACGCCATATTGGCAAGCACCAAGGGCGTCATCAAAAAAGTGCATGTGAAGGAAGGCGACACCACCAGCAAAAGCGATTTGTTGATTGAACTGGAAAAAGAGGCGTAAGGCTTTCTCTCCTATAAAGAAAGGTTGCATCCACCGCCAGTAATTGTGCGGGTATGGATGCAATTTTTTTGCAAATTCTATACGTGAGATTGTATCTTTTCACGCAAAGAACACAAAGGTTTTTCGCAGAGAACGCGAAAGTTTTTGTGAAATTGATTCTCAAAATGTTTTCTCTTGGCGTGAAATAAAATTTAAGAACAAGGATGAGTTGAAAAAAAATCTCTACCTTTGCAACTCAATTTGGTTCGTCCAAGCATTTCTGCAAGGATGATTAAAAGGGAAACAGGTGCGAATCCTGTACAGTCCCGCTGCTGTAAGCTCCATTTTCAGTTAGCAGTTAACTGTGTTAACAGCTTAATTGGAATCAACGTACTGAACAACACTATTGCCACTGAAACTGGTTTTCGGGAAGGCGTTCAATTACGGGAGCAAGTCAGAAGACCTGCCAAACACTATTCAATTTCAGAAGCTTTCGAGGAAAAAGCGACGAAACATCAGCAAGAAATCATCATTTATTTTTTGCATTGTTCTGTTTTATTTCCGGGAGCTATTTGATTGGTTTATTCATCATCAGATAGTTACAAATTGTGTTTTCAAAATTTGCCAATTACTCCAAAGTACACCGTGTACTTATATTTAGCCAGTTATTATTGTTTGCTGCTCCATCCTTTGCTGGTGAAGGAGCTGCAAATGACACAACCCACCTAAGATTGAAGCAGGTGGAAATATCAACACAGGCCATAACGAACATCAGGCAGTCATCTGTACCCACCCAAGTTATCGGCAGAACGGAGATCAACCGTCTGGGCATACAGTCGATGGCCGATGCCGTACGCCGGTTTGCTGGTGTCGTGGTAAAAGATTATGGTGGTATTGGAGGACTCAAAACAGTAAGTATCCGTGGATTCGGGGCTCAACACACGGCTGTGAGCGTGGATGGAATTACGGTTTCGAATGCACAATCCGGACAAATTGACATTGGTCGTTTTTCATTGGAAAATGTGTCGTCCGTTTCCCTCGAAATCGGACAATCAGATAATATTTTCCAACCGGCCCGGAATTTTGCTTCAGCTGGCATCCTGAATATTGTCACACAGTCCCCTTATTTCGAAAACAAGTCATCTATGGGAAATGTCCGAATGAAGGCTGGATCGTTTGGACAATTTAGCCCCAGCATCTATTTTGGAAAAAGGCTAAAAAGCGACCTTTCTCTCGCTTTGAACGGCGATTGGCAACGAGCCGACGGGAATTATCCTTTCAAATTCAACAACGGGAGTGCGATAGAACACCGGAAAAGATACAATTCGGATGTCAATATTTATCGCTTTGGAGCGAATCTCTACAAGAAATGGAACGACAGAGGTGAATTGACTTTCAAAAACAATTATTTCGACTCAAACAGAGGACTCCCTGGAACGGCAGTATCGGTAAACCTGAGTGCCAATGAGCGTTTGATTACCCGCACTTTTTCGTCTGAAATCAACGGGAAATATCGTTTTTCAAGTAAATTTTCAGGACGAGCCGCTGCTAGGTTGAGCCACACGTACGAAAGCTACTCGAATGCAGACGCTGTGACAACAACCACCGACCGTTACCGCCAATACGAATATTATGCCACTTCCACATGCCTGTATCAATTTTCAGAACGAATTCAAATCTCTGTTGCTCAGGATTATATACACAACTACCTTTTCTCGTTGTACGGCGAATCTGCGCTTGACCCAATCACTTATCCCGACAGGGTGAAATCTTACCGGGATGTGAGCATTACGGCTATCAATGCCCGATACAAATCACATGGCCTCACAGTTCTGGGAGGCATTATCGGTGCTTACTATGGGGAAGATTCAAACACCGCAACGAAGGCTCCCGACAAGAAGAAGATCTCACCCAGTGTTTCATTTTCGTATGAACTTTCTCAAGAATGGCTGGTTCGCCTTTCCTACAAAGACATTTACCGAGTTCCTTCACTCAACGACATGTACTATACCCAAATAGGAAACACCTCGTTGGAACCTGAAAAGTCCAAGCAATTTAATTTTGGCACCACATTCAAAAGCAGTTGGGAAAACAGTTGCCTGGCCCTGTCCGCAGATGGATACTACAATCAAGTGAAGGACAAAATTGTGGCCGTAATAAAAATGTTCAACTCCAAGATGATGAACCTGGATAATGTGCGAATTATTGGAGCCGACTTCAAGTTGGATTATGACCGAACACTGAACGATCATATGCGGTTATATTTCTCTGGCACGTATTCATATCAAAATGCAAGGGACAGGGAGACTAAACGGCAAATCATTTACACGCCCGAACATACAGGAAACGCCTCGGCCTCTTTTGAGAATCCATGGATAAATGTTTCTTATTCGGTGATCGCATGTAGTTCCGAATGGACACAGCTATATTATTCGAGCCTAAACAAGGTGAAAGCTTATGCCGACCAATCTGTGTCATTCAACAAAACCCTGAAAGTGAAAAGACAGCCTTTGAGACTGCAACTTGATTTGCTCAACTTAAGCAACAAGAATTATGAAATCATAAAAAATTACCCGATGCCTGGGCGGTCTTTCCTGCTGAGCAGCACTTGGAAATTCTAATCAATAATAATATTCCATTACTATGAGCATTAAAAATTTTACAATTAAGTCTTTTATCTTTGCATCATTAGCCCTATTTTTCATATCATGTTCTGATAATGAAGAAGAGACGAATGGATTCGACACAAGCATTGTCGGCGGATATGTGCTAAACAGCGGAAGTTGGGGACAAAACAACTCCACCTTGTCCTACTACGACACAGATAACGCAACCCTTACTTCATCTGTTTTCGAAACCCAAAACGACGGCCTCAATCTGGGTGATACTGGCGAGGACATACTCATTTACGGAAACAAGATGTACATCTCCGTCTCTACATCCGGAATAATTTATATTACGGATAAAACAGGAAAAGAAATCAGCTCCATCATCTACAATCCCAATGGTACAGCATTGAACCCTAGACATTTTGCCTCAAGTGGCGGGTACGTGTATGCTAGCTATTATGGAGGGTATGTGGCCCGGATCGACACCACGACAAACGCCATCGACAAGCAAGTGGCCGTAGGAAGCTATCCCGAAGAAATTGCCGTGTCAGGAGAGAATCTATACGTTACCAACTCCCGCACAGACAGCACCATCTCTGTGATAGACCTCACCACATTCACTAAAACCGAAGACATCACAGTTGTACTCAACCCAACGGTTATCAGAGCAGATGGCAACGGAAACTTGTTTGTCATATCCATGGGCAACTATGGAACCATCCTAAACACATTGCAACGCATCTATTCGGATAACACAGTTGAAACAATCGGGAACGGAACTCTAATCGCCCTGAATCCAGCTAAAACGAAGCTGTATAACATTTATGCACAATATGGGGCATCCAACATTTACTACACTGTATATGATATCAGTTCCAAATCTATTGAAACATCGCCTTTCGTGAGTTCAACAACCGCTTCGGGCTTTGCCGCAGATCCCTACTCCATCAGCGTGAACCCAAAAGACGGGAATGTGTTTATCGGTGTGTCTGATTATTCTTCGGAAAGCAGTATGTATATTGTCGATCCTTCCACAGGGGACTTGGCTTCATCCTTCACAACAGGAGGAATCAACCCTGTAGGAATCTATTTTTTAAGCGAATAAATCCTTTTCAAGATATATTCTTTGATGAAAATCCTTTCCTAATTATTGGGAAAGGATTTTCTGGCATTTTTGGGTTTTATGCCATTCCGAGAGAAAAAGGGTAGTTTATTCCTATTCAATCAGGCCTTTAGCTTATTTCACTTTATTATTAGAAATGGATCAAAAAGAGAGCGATCGTAAAGAAATCCCAGAAGAGAAACCGAAGCGACTTTCCCCGCTCATGTTTGTGGGAACAGGTAGCGATGTGGGCAAAAGCGTAATTACGGCGGCCTTCTGCCGAATATTCAAGCAAGACGGATTTTCGCCCGCCCCATTCAAAGCACAAAACATGGCGTTGAATTCCTACGCCACGCCCGAAGGACTTGAAATTGGCCGGGCGCAAGCTGTGCAAGCCGAGGCTGCGGGCATTCCTTGCCACACAGACATGAACCCCTTGTTGCTCAAGCCATCAGCCGACACCATTTGCCAGGTAGTGTTGAATGGAAAGTCCATTGGCAACAAGCATGCCATTGATTATTTTACATCGAACAACAAAGAAAAACTGCGAACGGAAGTGTGTGCCGCCTTTGATCGCCTCCAAGCCCGATACAATCCCATCGTGCTGGAAGGTGCGGGCAGCATCTCGGAAATCAATCTGCGCGAAGTGGATTTGGTGAATCTGTCGATGGCCAAACATGCTGAGGCTTCGGTCATCCTGGTCGCCGACATTGACCGAGGTGGCGTTTTTGCTTCTGTTTATGGCTCCATCCTGTTGTTAAAAGAAGACGAACGCAAACTTGTGAAAGGAATTCTAATCAATAAGTTCCGTGGAGATCTTCGCCTGTTCGAGCGTGGCGTGAAGATGCTCGAAGACCTCTGCGGCATACCCGTGGTGGGGGTTGTCCCCTATTTCAAAGACATACACATCGAAGAAGAAGACTCGGTGATGCTTCACTCCAAAAACCGTTTTTCTCAATCGGGTAAGATCAACATGGTGGTAGTACTGCTTCAGCACATGTCCAACTTCACCGATTTCAATGCGTTGGAACACGACGAACGTGTGCACTTATATTACAGCAATCAGCCATCCGAGATTGCAGAAGCTGATATCATCATCGTTCCTGGAACAAAAAACACGCTCGAGGATTTGCAGGTGTTGCGTCACGACGGCATTGCCCAAGCCATTTTGCAGGCGCATGCCAAAGGCAAAACCGTGTTGGGGATCTGTGGTGGCTACCAAATGCTGGGGAAGGAACTGCACGATCCCAACCACATCGAAAGCAACCTGACCCAAATTCCCGGACTCGGCTTGCTGCCAATCAAAACATTACTCGAAGGAGAAAAAATAACGCGACAGGTTACGTTCCGGTTTTCGGGCGATGAAAACGAATGCAAAGGTTACGAAATTCACAATGGGCGGACAGACTATTTGAGGGAAATCGAAGGATTGAACGAACTTTCGGATGGAACTCTTGATGGTTGCCAAGTGGCGAATTGCATGGGAACATACCTTCACGGCATTCTCGACAACAAAGCTTTTGTGGATCATCTACTCCAACCTTATTTGGCTGACAAGAAGCTTCAAACATTCGATTATTTCAAATTTAAAGAAGAGCAGTTCAATAAGCTGGCGGATCATGTACGGAAATTTGTGGATGTTGACTTGATCTACAAAATAATATCCAGAGATTGATTCAGGCTTTGTCTCAAGTTATTGCCAAGAAACACTGAACTGCACTGAGAAAAAGATTTGTAAAAAATAAAGGAACTTTTCGGAAAAATCTCCAGAGACTTTTCAAGACAAACGAAAAAGAATGGAAAACAAAACAATATACGCCGATCACGGCGACGAATACAAAGGGGAGCTGTTGGCAAACTTTAGTTCGAATGTCTGGTTTGGAGCAAATCACGACGGATTATATGCCTACTTGACAGATAGGATGCCCCTTATCAGGCGTTATCCGGAAGAATATAATCTGGCATTAAAATGCGAACTAGCAGCTCATTTACACTTGTTGGCGGATCAATTGCTGCTGACGAATGGTTCTGCCGAGGGAATTTATTTGTTGGCTCAGGCTTATAGAGGACGGAAATCTTTGATCGTGGGCCCTACGTTTTCGGAATATGGGAAAGCGTGCCAAGTGAACGACCACCAAGTTTTCTACACGGATGCCCAATTGCTGGAAAACAATTTGATCCAGCATACTCCTGATCTTGTTTGGATTTGCACACCAAACAATCCGGATGGATTCTCTTTTGAGTTGCCTCTTTTGGAAAAGCTAGTTCAGCAGTTTTCAAACACAATCTTCATTTTTGACACATCCTTCAAAGAATATTGTTTGGAAAAGCAACCCGAGTCTGACTTCATTTCGCAGCATGGCAATGTTATATTACTCTATTCGTTTACAAAAAGATATGGAATTCCTGGCTTACGAATGGGTTATATCTATTCCTCGAAGTCCATCATTCGCAACATACACAGCTATTGCGTTCCCTGGAGCGTAAACACCTTTGCTGTTGAAGCTTTTCGGTATTTAATAACGAATCACCGTGACGATTTCAATATCAGCGAATGGCTTGAAGAGAAAAGAAAGTTTGCAGAATCGATTAACTACATAGACGGATTTCAATCCCTAGATAGTTCAACACCGTTCTTTTTGGTGAAAATAACCAAAGGAAAGTCTGCCGATTTAAAACAGTTCTTGCTTCAAAAAAGCATATTGATCCGGGATGCTTCCGGCTTCTTTCAGGATGGCAACCAATACATCCGGTTGCTGACTCTTTCGCCCGAAAAAAACAGACTCCTATTAAACGAACTACAACAATGGAAATCACAATAGCAAGTATATCAGCCCTTCTATTCGGCTTTTTGCTCGATAGAATATACGGTGACCCAGAACGTTTGCCTCATCCGGTGGTTGGTTTTGGCAAGGCTATCTCTTTTTGTGAAAAACGACTCAATCGCGGACGTTTTCGCCTCCTGAAAGGGGCATTTAGCACCATCATATTGGTCTCGTCCACGTTTTTGTGCGCATTTTTTTCGGCAAGATTCTTAGACCAAATTTCTTTTGTGCTTTCGTTTCTTTTTAACAGTATAATTGTCTTCTTTTGTCTTGCGGGACTGACCCTCAGGAGAGAGGTGCGGATGGTGTTCGAGGCCTTGGACGAATCCACCGAAAAAGGGCGTTTACAGTTGTCGCGAATTGTAGGAAGAGACACCTCCGGTCTCGATCCCCAGCAAATCCGCACGGCTGCTTTGGAAACATTGGCGGAAAATTTGAGTGACGGAGTCATCGCTCCCCTTTTCTGGTTCGCCTTGCTCGGGGCACCCGGAATGCTGGCATATAAAATGATAAATACACTCGACTCGATGATTGGTTACAAAAATGAACGTTACTTGCTTTTCGGTCGCTTTGCTGCGCGATTGGACGATGCGGCCAACTATATCCCGGCACGTATCACAGCTTTGGTAATGCTTTTGGTATCTGGCAAGTTGGCGAAGACGAAGCAGGTGTTCCAAGATGGGGAAAAACATGCCAGCCCCAACGCCGGGTATCCCGAAGCGGCATCGGCTGCTATTTTGGGTTGCCGCTTTGGTGGGCCGAATTATTACTTTGGAAAATTGGTAGAAAAGCCATTTATCGGCACTATACAGAAAATACTGACAGATGAAGACCTAAACACGTCTCTTAAAGTGAATAAAAACAGCGAATGGGTGATGCTTATCGTCACCGCCATGCTGTTCTTTGTTATCCACAACGGTTCAAACATATTAAATTGATATATTCCATGAAAAGGATTATCCTCGTCACCGGTGGACAACGTTCGGGCAAAAGCAGTTATGCTCAGAATCTGGCCTTGTCGTTATCCGAAAATCCCATGTATCTTGCCACTTCTGCTGTGTGGGACGAAGAACATCGCCAGCGCATTGAACGCCACAAGCGAGACCGCGGCCCTGAATGGACCAATGTGGAAGAACTTACGGATCTGCAAAAAGTGGACGTAAACGGACGTGTGGTGGTGATTGATTGCGTGACGCTGTGGGCAACCAACTTTATTGTGGCCAACAACGGGAACGTGGAGCTATCGCTCGAGCAGTTGAAAAACCGCTTCAGCCGTTTTACCATGCAAGAAGCCACTTTCATTTTTGTCACCAACGAGATTGGCCTCGGTGGCATTTCAGCAAACGACCTGCAACGCCATTTCACGGATCTAGTCGGTTGGACAAACCAGTTTATAGCCCAAGTTGCTGACGAAGTGGTGCTGATGGTTTCGGGAATACCGGTGAAGATAAA
>DBTT01000024.1:0-9444 GCA_002307185.1 Bacteroidales bacterium UBA1309 | reverse complement strand
ATTTTACATTTTGGATTAATATACATAGATCATGTCACAAAAAACATTCAACATCGTATCACCTGAGAAACGAATTGTGCCTTATTTGCAAGAAAAAGTGGATAACCTGACCAAGCCAAAAGGTTCTTTGGGCCGATTGGAAGAACTGGCTATCCAGATTGGGGCTATCCAGCAAACACTTACTCCAGCTCTCCACAAACCTTACCACGTCATATTTGGAGGCGACCACGGCATTGTAGCCGAAGGTGTGAGCTATTCGCCGGCCGAAGTCACCCCGCAGATGGTATTTAACTTTATGGAGGGAGGCGCCGGAATCAATTTCCTTGCACGTCAACACGGTTTTAGCATGAAGGTGGTGGACAGCGGCATCAACTACGATTTCAATGGACTGGAAAACCTGATCGATTTGAAAGTGCGCATGGGTACCCGCAATTACCTGCATGAAAGCGCCATGACACGTGAAGAATACGAACTTTGTATTGAGCGGGGTTCTGCTGTGGTGGACGAATGCTTCCAAGAAGGTTCAAACATCATCAGCTTCGGTGAAATGGGAATCGGGAACACCTCCTCCTCGTCGATGTGGATGACTTGTCTCACGGGGATAGATTTATCGCAGTGCGTGGGTGCAGGAAGTGGCTTCGACAGCGAAGGGGTAAAACGCAAATATAGTATCCTAAAACAAGCCTTGGACAATTACAAGGGTAACGGTTCCGTAGAAGATATTCTTTGTTATTTCGGTGGATATGAAATGGTGATGGCTGTGGGTGCGATGTTGCGTGCAGCCGAACTGAAAATGGTGATTCTGATCGATGGATTTATCATGACCAACTGCCTTCTGGCTGCATCCAAACTCCATCCTGAAGTGTTGGAATATTCTATTTTCGGACATCAAGGGGATGAAACGGGTCACAAGCTGGTACTCGATTACCTACAGGCAAAACCCTTGCTATTCTTCGGCCTGCGCTTGGGAGAAGGAACTGGAGCCGTGTGCGCATACCCCTTAGTGGATTCGGCTGTGCGGATGATAAACGAAATGAGTACCTTCAAGCACGCCAAGGTGACCAAATATTTTGAATAAAGAGTTTCTCCAGGGTAATCCAATCAGATCCTTTGGTTGTTCGGAAAAGTTATTGGCTAAAAACCAACAGCCAGAGGATATCCGCTAATAAATTTTCGTATTATGAAGATATTACACGATTTGCTTGCCGCCCTTACTTTTTTCACGCGGCTTCCTGTATGGAGGTTGACAGAAATTCCTGCAGAAAGTTACAAGCGGATGATTTACTTTTGGCCGTTGACCGGCTGGCTCACTGCGGGAGTTACAGTTTTGTGCTGGCTTGCCCTCTCGCAAGTGTTTCCTCCTGTGGTGGCAATCGTGTTGGCGTTGGCAGCCCGGGTACTTTTCACCGGAGGATTCCACGAAGATGGACTCGGTGATTTCTTCGATGGGTTTGGCGGCGGACGCACCAAAGCAGATGTGTTGCGCATTATGAAAGACTCCCATGCCGGAAGTTATTCAGTCCTTGGGCTTATTTTTTATTACTTGTTGTTGGTTAGCACGCTCTCTTCGATGCCAACAAGCCTTGTTCCTTTCGCTATACTGGCAGCCGATCCTTTTGCCAAATTCACGACCTGCATCCTGATGAACTTATTGCCTTATGCACGTCCCGAAAGTGAAAGCAAAAGCAAGACCACCTACGAAAAGCTTTCGTGGTGGAAACTCTCCTTTGCTTTTGTTGCCGGGGTGCTTCCCTTGATCTGTTTGCTGAATAGCCATTATTGGATGGCGGCTTTATTTCCCATTGTTACGATGCTATTCATCTTTTTGCTGGCAAACAAAAAAATCCAGGGCTATACAGGGGATGTTTGTGGAGCCACGGCTTTGCTCTGCGAATTGAGTTTTTATTTGGGAATCCTTGTTTTGTGTACCTCTACTTGATCACATTCTTTCAAATTATATCCGATGAAATTAACCATAGTTCGCCACACCTCTGTTGACTGCAAACCGAATGTCTGCTATGGACAAACCGATGTGGATGTTGCGGAAACATTTATTGATGAAGCTCAGAACGTCTGCCTTCAACTTGAGAATTATGTTTTTGATGCTGTTTTTTCCAGTCCGCTGCAACGATGCACCAAGCTTGCTGGCTACTGTGGATATGATCAGCCGATCCACGACAAACGGTTGATGGAACTCGATTTTGGTGATTGGGAAGGCATTCCTTGGGATCAGATATCTGATCCCAAGCTAGAAGATTGGTATGCAGACTGGATAAACCTTCCAGCGACGAATGGCGAATCTTTTGCCGAACAATTAGAACGGGTCAGAAATTTTCTTGACGAATTAAAATCAGGCAGTCAGAATCAAGTGCTTGTCTTTACTCATGCCGGAGTAATCCGTGCTGTGGCCATTCTGCTGGGACTGATAGATATTCACTTGGCTTTTTCCGATTATCAGATCGAATACGGGGAAGTCAAGCACTTTGAAATATAAACAAATTTTAATGAATAACGGTTTTGTGATTGCTGGCATCAATAGTGGTTGTGGAAAGACGACTATCACTATCGGGTTGATGCGGCTGCTAAGTCGCAGAGGACACCAAGTAGCCGCTTTTAAGGCTGGACCCGATTATATCGACCCCGCTTTTCATCGCATAGCTACGGCAACCGATTCGCACAACCTGGACAGTTATTTGTTTGAGGCGGATACCGTGAAGACACTTTTTGATAAATATACTCAAGGCAAAGACATAGCCGTGGTCGAAGGTGTGGTGGGTATGTACGATGGGTTAGGGGAACAGTCCCTTGGAAGTACATATGAACTCGCCCGCACTTTGGCTTGGAAAGCAGGTATTTGGGACTTATTCAAGCGAAAGAACTGGAAGAGTTGGTTGGCAAGATAGATCGGATAGCCGATTTGTTGGAGCAACACTTTGATATGGAAAGATTGCGGCAATTAACTCAAATTGAAAGCACAGACCACGTTCGTCACTTGGAAGCATATCCGAATTTGGAAGGACTTAAGTTGGGTGTGGCCAGTGATAAAGCATTTAGATTTTACTATAAAGCCAATTTAGATTTGCTGGCTGAAAGTAGTGCGGAATTGATCTACTTTAGCCCGCTGCAAGATGCTCATATCCCAAATGGAGTAAACGCATTGTATCTTGGGGGTGGCTACGAAAAAATAATTAACCTTTGGACAAGACATGTGCCTATGAAATGAAAAGGTATGGTGACTTGTGATGTATCGATGTTTCAGCCTTGTAACTCTCTTGTCTTGCTATCTATGTAGAACTTCAGCCTGCGGTTGGGATTTGTGGTTTCGACTTATGTTAACGTGAATTTTATGTGAGAAATATTGACAAAATAGAGAGGTTTTTAATAAATACAAATAAGTAAAAGTCCTGGTCAGAATAGAATGTTTTGCCTTAAAAGCAATTCCTTCAAGCATGTCCCTCCTACCTATATTTAGGTATTCATCTTCGTGAAAAATCATCATTTTTACTGATTGCGATCACACGACATTTCCCTTTACTTTGCATCAATAACGAACGATGTTCATTTTTATGCAAATCAAAAAAGAAGAAATACGTCAAAGAATTTTAGAAATTGCCTGCGATGAATTTATTATCAACGGATTTCGCAATGCCTCGCTACGCGTGATTGCAGGCAAATCGAGCATCGCGTTGGCGAATATTTACAACTATTTCAAGAACAAAGACGAACTTTTCACCGAAGTTGTCCAGCCTGTTCTGGATGCCATAAATGATCTGCTTACCAAACACAACAACGATGAAAAACTCACCACCGAATATTTCTATTCTGCTGAACAGCAGCATAGAGAACTGGTCCGGATGGTGGATATGATAGAAAAGCACCGTGAAGGGTTAAGTCTATTGCTATTCAAGTCGGCTGGTTCGTCACAAGAAAATTTCAGGGAACAACTTACACGCAAAAGCATGTCCATGGGGCAAGAATATCTCGTGAAGATGAAGGAAAAATATCCCGAAATCTCAATCGATGTCTCGCCGTTTTTTCTTCATTTCATGAGTTCCATGTGGCTTAACATCATGTCCGAAATTGTTGTGCATACACTCACTCATGAGCAGATCACGAAGTTCTTTTCGGAATACATCAAGTTTGGGACGGCAGGATGGCGAGAATTAATGAAAATCGAATGAAAACATGCATATTATGACTACTTTATTAAGATTAGAAGCGTACATGGGAAACAGAAAGGCATTGTTGCCAACAGCGATGGTACTTTCAGCCCTGAGTGCGGTGGCTGGAATGCTGACCTTTCTCTTTGTCTGGCTTATTATTCGGGATTTATTTGCTTTAGGCCGAGTACCACAACCGAACCAGGTCGTGGATTACGCTTGGTGGGCCGCAGGAATGGCTATTGGCAGCGTGGTGCTTTATTATTTTGCCTTGGTGTCATCACATCTCGCAGCTTTCAAAGTGGAATCGAACTTGCGAAGCGAGACAATGGCCAAAATAGTAAACATGCCACTCGGCTTTTTCGACAACAACAACAGTGGGAAAATCAGAAAAATCATTGACGATAACGCTGGTATTACCCACAGCTTTCTTGCGCACCAGATACCCGACCTAGCTGCTACAATTCTAATGCCCCCGAGCGCCCTGTTTCTAATTTTCTTTTTCGACTGGCGTTTAGGATTGGCAAGTTTGGTTCCTGTCATTGTCTCCATGCTGCTCATCGGATGCGCGATGGGGACGAAAGGAAAACAATATATGAAAAACTATATGACGTCGCTCGAAGAGATGAACATCGAAGCGGTAGAATATGTGCGGGGAATCCCCGTGGTGAAGGTTTTTCAACAAACAGTGTTTTCTTTCAAAAACTTCTACAACAGCATACAAGGCTACAAAAAAATGGTGTCTGCCTATACCCATATCTGGGAAAAGCGGATGTCAGCATACACTGTTATCATCAACGGGTTTGCTTATCTACTAGCACCCGTTGCTATCCTTTTGATAGGCAACTCGGGCAATTATGCTTCTGTATTGCTCAACTTCTTCCTTTTTATCCTGATCACTCCTGTGTTTTCGCAAAGCATTATGAAAAGCATGTACATAAACCAAGCTATTGGACAGGCCAAAGAAGCCATCGAAAGAATCGATAAGCTTACCGATTATGAACAGCTCCAGATACAAGCAACAGCAGAAAGAACAGGAAAATACGACATCCGGTTTGAGAATGTGTCGTTCAGCTATCCAGGAACAGCACAGAAGGCTGTTGACGGAATCAGTTTTTCTATTCCAGAAGGAAAAACCGTTGCCTTGGTGGGAGCTTCGGGAAGCGGCAAGACAACCATCGCCCGCCTCGTTCCCCGTTTTTGGGACGTAAGTGGAGGCAGCATATCCATCGGTGGCTCCAATGTAAAAAACATTGACACAAAAGACCTGAGGCAACAGATCTCTTTTGTTTTCCAGAACACAAAACTCTTCAAAACTTCTTTGCTCGAGAATATCAAATATGGTAATCCGGAGGCAACAATGGAAGATGTCAATCGTGCAATAGACATGGCTCAATGCCGCGAGATTATCGACAAGCAGCCGCTAGGATTAGCCACAAAAATTGGAACAGAGGGAACTTACCTATCGGGTGGAGAACAGCAACGCATCGTCCTCGCACGAGCTATCCTCAAAAAAGCTCCAATAGTAGTACTGGACGAGGCCACTGCATTTGCCGATCCCGAAAATGAATTACTGATACAGAATTCTTTACGAACACTAACCCAAGGTAAAACCGTGCTGGTGATTGCACACCGACTGACAAGCATTGTGGATGCGGATACTATTTTAGTGGTTGGCGAAGGGAAAATAGCCGAACAAGGCACACACAGCGAATTACTTGCACAGAAAGGGGTTTATTATAGAATGTGGAACGAATACCAGCAGTCAGTCTGCTGGACAATAGGAAGGGAGGTTTGCTATGATTGAGATATTAGAAAAACGGTTTGCCCTTTCTCATAAAGGGGCTAAAGATTTTTGCAAAGGAGTGTTTTTCACTGCAGCATTGAACATCGCTCTGATGTTGCCTGCAATGTATGTTTTCTTGTTTTTGGAAGACTACATCCGCCCGGCATTTACACCCACAGCTTCCGTAATCCACGGCTTATTCTACTACATTGGGCTGGGTATCCTATTTGTTTTCGTGATGTTTTTCGTGGCAGTGATTCAATACCGAAGCACGTACACTTTGGTTTACGAAGAAAGTGCCAACCGCCGTATTTCCCTGGCCGAAAAATTACGCAAATTACCCTTGGCCTTTTTCGGAGAGAAGAACCTGTCGGATCTCACCTCCACCATCATGAACGATTGCACCGATTTGGAACACACATTTTCACACACCGTCCCCCAATTATTCGCCTCCGTCATTAGCCTGTTTATCATTGCTTTGGGTATGTTTATATATAATTGGCAATTGGCTTTGGCCTTGTTTTGGGTAGTACCCTTGGCCGTAGCCATACTCGTGATTGCGAAGAAGAAACTTCTCCGCGACAACCTTATTCATTACCAAAACAAAAGGAAGGTAAGCGAACAAATACAAGAAGGATTGGATATGATTCAGGAAATCAAATCCTACCACAACGAGGAGGATTACCTCCAAAAATTGAATAAAGAAATAGCTGCCTGCGAAAAACAACAGGTTGAGAGCGAATTGATGGTTGGAGTGATGGTGAATGGCTCGCAAAGTCTGTTGAAGCTGGGACTCGCCAGTGTGATTATCGCAGGAGCATCGCTCTTAGTTGCCGGAAAAGTGGATTTATTCACTTACTTGATTTTCATGGTTATCGCGGCACGGATTTACAATCCTGTGGACGAAGTGCTAAACAACTTGGCGGCCTTGTTTTTTCTTGATGTCCGGATCAACAGGATGAACGAGATGGAAGCCCTACCCGTCCAACAAGGAGATACAGAATTTAATCCCCAAGGCTTTGATATTGAATTTAAGAAAGTAGATTTTGCCTACGAATCTGGCAAGCCAGTATTGCAAAGCCTTTCGTTTACAGCCAAGCAAGGCGAAATAACAGCATTGGTGGGTTCATCAGGGAGTGGAAAAAGTACTGCTGCCAAACTCTCTGCTCGCTTTTGGGACATTCAGTCGGGACAAATATTACTTGGTGGGCAAGACATCTCCGGCATTGATCCCGAAACTTTATTGAAACACTATTCCGTGGTTTTTCAAGAGGTAGTGCTATTCAATACTTCCATCATGGAGAATATCCGTTTAGGTAAGCGGGATGCCACCAACGAAGAAGTACTGCGTGCCGCCAAACTTGCCCAATGCGACGAGTTCGTAAGCAGGATGCCTCTTGGCTATCAAACGGTGGTAGGTGAAAACGGGGAAACCCTTTCGGGTGGCGAACGCCAACGGGTTTCCATCGCCCGCGCTTTACTCAAAGATGCGCCTATCGTCCTGCTCGACGAAGCCACAGCCTCACTGGATGTGGAAAACGAGACGAAGATACAGGCTGCCATTTCTGCTTTGGTGGCCAACAAAACGGTACTGATCATTGCACACCGCATGCGAACCATCGCCAATGCCGACAAAATAGTGGTGCTAGACAAAGGGGGCGTTGCTGAAACAGGCACGCCGGCCGAGCTAAAAAGGGAGAATGGCTTATTTGCACGCATGGTGGAAAGGCAAATGAGAGGAGATAATTAACAACGAACAACTGCAAGATGAAATGGAATACTCGAAGACCAAACCATACTATTCCATTGCGGAAGGACTGCTCCGCTATTTTGCAGACAACGATGTGAAAAGCAATTGCAAAGGAATTCCAGCAAGCAGAGCTGCCTATTGACTCCATGTCTCCTTTCGTTGCCAAGAAATCAACTTTTGACCGCCACAAAGAACGCACAAATCTTTTCTTGAAGTTGATGTGCCTTATGCAGGCTTTCCGGAAAGTAATAAAAATTATTCATTTAAAAGTTCTTTGCCGCAAGTGATCCAACCACTTATTTTATTTATTTTTGCGAAAAGAGAATACGCTGCCAAGAAAACGGCATCGTTTCATCTTTTTCTAAAAAGTATGAGCGGAATTAAAAATAACTTCGAAACAAAAACACTCTGGGTGGTACTTCTCACGGCCGTGACGATGGTTGTTGAAATCATATTCGGCATCACCACCAAATCGATGGCCTTGCTTGCCGACGGCATACACATGGGATCGCACGTACTGGCCATTGGGCTAAGCTGGGCGGCATATGTAGTGGTCAGAAGACTCTCACAAAACGAGAAATACAACATTGATTCTAAGAAGATTCTATCTCTTTCCGGATACACAAGCGGACTCCTATTGCTGGTGTTCGCTTTTTTTATTTTGGTTGAAGCCGTTGAACGTTTTTTTCATCCGCTGCAAATCGGTTACAAAGAGGCGATCACGGTTGCCATCATTGGATTGGTTGTCAACATCGCCAGCGCAGGCCTGCTTCATCACGACCACGGCCATTCCGACCACAACATCCGTGCCGCCTACATCCACGTGCTGGCGGATGCCTTAACCAGCGTTTCGGCCATCGGGGGATTGATTGCCGCCATGGTGTGGAACATCCCTTTCGTTGACACGATTGCTGCCCTGATTAGTTCCGCAGTGATTGTCAAATGGTCCATCGGATTGATAAAAGATTCGGGAAGTGCCTTGCTCGACATCCAAGTAAAACATCATTCGCATCATCGCCATTAGAAAATAAGTTTACATTCTTCTTCCTGAAAAATCCCTTTATTCACACGCGCTGTTGTCAAAAAATGAATCCCCTTTTTTGGCTTAACCTTACATACAGGGCAGCAATTAAGTAATAGTTTCAATAGAATGTCGCATCATTATTTTTCAAAGACAATGGTATTTTACATCACCTTTAGAGGCTTGGGGTGATAAAAATCTTTTTAGCCCACCCCTAAATCCCCTAAAGGGGACTTGAAATTACAACTGCATAGTAAAAACCGATCTCTGAAAAATAGAACATTATTTTAACGTGAGTTCGATATAAGAATCATGTTTTTCGCTATGCTAGATATGTTTGCGGAGAATCATCCTATTTCCCCTATTTAACAATGCCACATGGTGGTATCCTCTCAATAGCCTGTGCGTGACCGCAGGGAAAGGAATCCGGGGTTGATCCTAAGCCACGTCAGTGGCGACATTGTTCGGGTACAGCGAAGCCGAACCGCATCATCCCCAAGATAGTTGCCGCCGCTATGCGGCTTGCTGTGAGAGAATCTGCTAAACTTATTCTTGGTGATACGCCCCGTCTCGTTATAGCCTTTAGATCGAACTAACGTTCACTAAGGTTGAGACGACATTATCGGGAATAGCCAACGCATGCCAATTCTAAGCCACCGAGGAAGGATAATGTTGGAGCATCCCTACAGGATGCCTATAACACCGCCACTTATTTTCTACCGAGCGA
>DBTT01000008.1 GCA_002307185.1 Bacteroidales bacterium UBA1309 | reverse complement strand
ACAACTAGCGCAAGCACGGAGCTGTCGGTGCGCACCGAAAGTGGTGACTTGGTGGTGACCACCGAAGCCGGCAACACGATAGAGGTGTATAGCGTCGTTGGGGCCAAGATTCAAAGCAAAGTGGCGGAAGATGGCGAAACCGTTATCAGCGGTTTGCCCAAAGGCCAGGTGTTGATTGTTCGCAGCGGCAATGCAGCGGCCAAGGTGGTGTTGTAGCCACAGCCGGTAGGGGCGTATTGCATACGCCCGCTGTCGCCGCCGGGCGTATATGATTGCCGGGCATTATGGCTGGCGTATGCAATACGCCACAACATGCGACCCCCCCGGACAAAAAACAAAAATATACGGTAATTGAATTTTTTTCTCATTGATTTTTGCACCTCGCGCGGTGTTGCCGGGTAGTCCTATTCCTGGCAATCCCCGTGGATGCAATCCCGCCCGGAGGCTATTGGTTTAGCCTGCGGGCACAACAAAGGAAGCGTTCTTTGACATATTGGTTTACACGCAATAAATCACCTGTTGAAAAATAAGTATTATCTTTTCAAGGAATAATTAAAAGAACAATAATTATGACGGCTTTCGAATTGAATACACAAAAAGTAAATCTAATAAAAGATATTCTTGATGAAACCAATGAAGATGCCATCATGGAACTTGTAACTTATCTTCGTCGGGTAAGAAAAAAGAATTATCCTTGCAGTTACACCGATACAGAAAAAAAAGAACGTATCGAACAATCGGTGAGGGATGCTATTTTCTCCTTTTATGAAGAAAAAGCCTCCGCGTAGCGCAACATATCATTACCGATATTTTTAAAGCTGCCGGTCAACTTTCTGTGCATCCCGACATAGCAGCCATTGAACCGTTGCAGGAACAACGCCCCGAAACATTTCGTTCATTGATGGTGCGAGATACATATAAAATTGTTTATTACATTTTGAAGACCCCGTTATTTACATTGCCGACCTGTGGGATTGTTGACAATCTCCTGAAAAACTAAAAAAAGGGATTCGCTAACCCGGGCGTCCGGATGGATATAAAATGATACAGTAAAAAGCGTGTAAACCAATAAACAAGGTTTGCACGCTTTTTTAATTTTACGAATGAAACGGATATGAATTACAACAAGAACCGGTTTTCCGCGCTGTTGGCTGGCGCCATGCTTCTGCTCACAGCACTCGACGCCTGTCGCCAGGAAGAAGACATCACATCGCCCACCCTGATTTCGTACACCACGTTGGTGTACATGGCCGCCGACAACAGCATGGACTCGGAGGTGGACTACACCCTCGAGGAACTGAAATCGGGTGCGGCAAGCAGTGCGGGGACAGTGGTGGTGTACCTGGACCGGCAGGACGAAACGCCGCGCCTGTTCACCATCACGCAAAGCGGTGAAGAAGAGCTATTGAAAACTTACGACGAGGGGAATGCTGCCAGCGCATCCACGTTGGCGGCAGTCATAGCGGATGCAAAGAGCCTGGTTCCGGCAGACCAATTCGGGCTGGTGCTGTGGTCGCACGGCATGGGCTGGCTGCCCTATGCCCATTCGTCGGTGAAGTCGCAACTCCTGCGCGTGGGGACCACCTCCTTCCCGCAGACGCGCTATGTGTGCCTCGACCAATACGACGGCACCAGCACATCGCCCAACGTGATGGAAATCGACTCGCTGGCCAATGCCTTGCCCGACAATGTGGCGGAATACATCTGGTTCGACGCCTGCCTGATGGGGAGCGTGGAGACCCTCTACCAGTTGCGCAACAAATGCAGCTATTTCGTGGCCTCGCCCACCGAAGTGCTGGCCGAAGCCACTTACGACGCTTCCGGAATACCTTATTCGGAGGTGCTTCCGTACATGTTCGGGGGCAAGGACGATTTGGTGAAAGCCTGCGGATACTACATGAAGCATTACCGCAGCCTGCAATATTCGATCCTGCGTTCGGCAAGCATCACCCTGGTGGATGCCGCCGAGCTGGACAGCCTCTACGGGTCGGTCGCCACTATCTTCGGGGGGAATCTTTCGTCGCTGGCAAGCCTGGACACCACCGGCATCCAGGGATACCACACAGACAACGTGCCGAAGGTGTTTTTCGACATGCGGGAGGTGGTGAAAACAACCGACAGCAGCTCCACGGCATACACGGCATTTACCCAACAATTGGCCCGGACGGTGCTTTACAAAGACGCCACCAACGAGATCATCGACGAGCTGAGCATCGACACCTCCCGTTGCAGCGGGTTAAGCATGTATATTCCATTGACCAAATGGAAAGCGACCAACGAATACAGCTATTATTTCAACAACCTGGGATGGTCCGGGGTGTATTGAAAATGAGCCGATAGGCGATAAGTAGTGACAACCATCAGTTGCCGTAAAATAAGTCTGGTCAAAAGTGCGATCCGCTGCTTGTTTGCAGATTTGGAAATCCGCTTAAAAAAGACGAGGATCTATTGTGAGCATTACTTAGCCAACAGCTCAGGAAAAAACGCATCCGCCCGGTGGGGCATGGCAAGCGCGTTTGTGAATAAATTCTCATCTATGCCACAACTATGGATAGGATACAGCTACCTTATAGCTACCTTATAGCTACGATATAGGGACTCAATGGTAAAAAAGAATAAATATGCATGTAAACAGAATAAATATTCAATAAAATAAAAAAGGGGAAGGGAATATGCACGCCTTGCAGGTGATGTTCCACCCTCTATTTCCTAATTTATTCATTAAAACTTTTAGAAGTTATGGCACAATCCAAAAACAACATCATCACCCACGGACTGAGTGGGAAAGTAGGCGACCTGATCGTCTTCCGCAACCTGAACGGCAAGACCATCGTAGCCAGCAAGCCCAAGGAATACACCGGGGAATTGTCGGATGCGCAGAAAGCACATCAAAAAAGGTTTCAGCAAGCCGTGCTTTATGCCAAATCGGCAATAGCGGACAGCACCACAAACGAAGGCTACAAGAATGCGGCCGAGAAGGGCAGGACGGCTTTCAACGTGGCTGTGGCGGATTTCCTGAATGCGCCGGAGATCAGCGAGGTTAACCTTGAAAAATACACGGGGAAAATCGGGGACACCATCGGGGTGACCGTCACGGACGATTTCAGCGTGGAAGAAATATCGGTCACCATCCAAAATGCGGACGGCACACAAGTGGAACAGGGCTTGGCAAAGAAAGCCTCGGGCAGCCTGGAGTGGATCTACACCGCCACGGCAGACAACAGCTCCCTGGAAGGCGACAAAATCATTATCAGGGCTTCCGACTTGCCCGGACATGTCACCGAGAGGGAAGAACTGTTTTAAAACAAGAACAAAGACAACCGGAGTGGCGCCAAGCAGGCGGCATTCCGGTTCAAATAGAAGACACAAGATATGGAAATGATATCCAACAACACTTACCGCCGGGTATTCAGGGCTGTGGCCATGCTAAAAGGCAAGCTTATCGCCCAAAAACTGTCGGATGAGAAGCTGAACCAAATCGCAGGGCGGCTGGACACGCTCTACCAGGAAAATCAAAAACTCCGGGAAGCCTTGAAAAAAAACATCGAGGACTACAACCGGCAATACAACCTCTTCAAGAGAGAATACCATGCGATAGAAAAACAATTGCAGAAGCTACCATCGAGCCAAAAGGAAATCAGCTAAAGGGTGTTTTTTACCGCCCACACCCGCCTGGGAAGGCGGCCCGAAGCCTCAGCCTGAATAATGAACACTTGGTCATAAGGTTCCAAATAGAAATTCTGTATCTTTGCGTTTGGATTTTCCATGCGATGGATACGACGGCAAAGTATTCTCAAATACGAAGGGATAAAACCATGTTCTATTTCACAGGGATGATTTTTCCAAGTCCACAAAATACTTTTGCCTTTGGTTCTCCCTTTCTGGGGAGGATGCCGAATAGCTTGGTAAGAGTATCTACCTCCAGCCTCTGAAGGGGATGTGGAATACCCCTGTTTTCGAAAAACAATAATGCGACAATCTCTTGAAACGATTCATTATTTTTTTAAAAGATATATCTTCCGCATGAAAAATCCTAACCAGTAACATGACCTGAAACCGAACAACGTGCATTATGTCCAATTTAATTCGAAAAGCAATTACCTATATCAGTTTGCAAAGGCAAATTGAAGATGTTGAAGAAATCCACCATTCGATAGTGCAAGGAATCTCTTTCAAGGGAACGAATATGTGGATATTAGTCTGCGCCATTATCATAGCATCGGTGGGCCTGAACACCAACTCAACGGCCGTGATAATAGGAGCCATGCTTATATCTCCCTTGATGGGGCCAATCAACGGGATGGGCTATAGTATTGCCACCCATGACTTTGCACTGCTGCGCCAGTCATTAAAAAACTTCGGTTTCGCAGTGCTGGCCAGCCTTATAGCATCCACCGTTTATTTTACAATCACACCCGTTCAGACTGCTTATTCCGAATTGTTGGCACGAACCAGCCCTACCATCTACGATGTGTTGATTGCCCTGTTCGGCGGATTCGCGGGTATCATAGCCATCAGCAGCAAACAAAAAGGGAATGTGATACCCGGCGTTGCCATTGCCACAGCCTTAATGCCTCCCCTTTGCACAGCCGGCTATGGTTTGGCTACATTCCAATTTTCTTTTTTTTATGGAGCGTTTTATTTGTTTACCATCAATACGGTTTGCATTGCTTATGCCTCTGTACTGATTTCGCAAATGCTGAAATTCCCCATCAGGGATGCCAATCTGAGTGAAACCAGGAAGAAACGCATCAACCAGGCACTGTCGATCGTCTTAATCATCATTATATTGCCCAGCGTATATTTAGGATACCGTATGTCGCAGGATGAAAAGTTCAAGTCGAATGCCGAAAAATACACCCGGTACATAGGAATATACAAAGGAAATTACCTGCTCAACAAGGAGATCAGAGCAAACAAGAAAGAGATTAGTCTGATATATGGCGGGTCTTCGTTGACAGAAGAAGATAAAAAAGCAATCGTTGACCAATCAAGCCTATTCTCTCTGGATGGTGCCAACATAACAATCAGGCAGGGAATAGCTATCGATAAGGAGATAAGCAAAGAGAACGTGGAAACCCAATCGGATGAAAAAAGACTCAGGCAGGAAATAGCCCGCTTGAACTTGGAAGTGGCCGGTTACAAGCAAAAAACAGATAGCGTGCAAAGCAACTATTTTACAGGAAAGCAACTTTTGGAAGAATTGACCCCCCTATTCCCCCAGATAGAGAGTTGCTCATATTCCGAAGCATACATCTACAACCGGAGAGATACCTTAGCCCGCAAGAAAACAGGTTTGTTTATGGTTGCATCTAAACGCATACTGCCCAAAAATGAACAGGAAAAAATCAAGAACTGGCTGGTTAAAAGATTAAATAAAAAGGAGATCGAGGTGTATTTCAATAGAAGCGGCCAGTAAAGTTTCTAAGAGAGGGAGACAAATCATGCCTATTCTGCGGAATCCCGTCCAAATCCGTGTTATAACCTCCAGATCGAACCTACGTTAAAAAAAGCATGTGCCAGGTAGAGCATACCCGGCACAGTGGCTTCAATAACTTCGTTGTCGAAATCTTGTTTGCATTGGCAGCCTATTCTTGGTTTTCAAGGGATACCAAGGATAAAAACCCAAAGCAACAATTGTCAGTCAAAATAGAGCGGTCCCTCCTCCACAGGCGAGACCCGCATTCTTTATCCAGTTATTTGTTCAGAGCTTAACACTTATGCTCTTCCCATTGTAAGTTACTGTTTTATCAATCGTTTTGCCTGCCGCAACAACAACGATATTAAACTTACGAGTTGGTAGCATTCCAGGGTATGCCCCCTTGCGCGCCTCAATGGTAAGGGTGTGCGACTTATCGCTCCAAGTCATTGGAATTTCAGTGTACTCTCCCTTCTGGTAATCATAATTATCACCTTCGTCCTCATAAAGAGTGAACGACGCGTTTGCACCCGGGTATATACGCAGCGTAATGTTATCCCATGCTTTCTCCTTCACAAACTGGAGATCCTGACCTATGGGGAGAATGCTACCTGCTTTTACATACAATGGGGAGTGCGCGATAGGAGCATCAGCCTTTATTTTCTGTCCTCCATCAAGTTTCTCATTCGTCCAATAATCATACCACTGGGTTCCGGCAGGAAGATATACTTCGTATTGCTTCTTCTCACCCCAGTTCACCGCAGGCCATCCGTTGCCAGAATCCTTATCATCCTGCTTGTTCCAGCCGGACATTTCATCGGTCTTCACCACTTTTTCTTTGGTAAAGAGTGGGTCAACCACCGGACAAACCAAAAGGCTACGTCCAAACATATACTGTTTTCCGAGATTCCAGGTATTCTTGTCATCCTTGAAGTCCATAACAAGGGCACGCATGAAACTGTCATCATTTTTGCTCACTTGCCAGCTCGTGCTGTAGATATAAGGAAGAAGATTGTAACGCATCTTTACTGCGGATAACAGTGCATCGAACACAGGTTCGCCGGGTTTGCCATAGTAATAGAGTTCGCGATATACATCCGTACCATGACTTCGCATCATCGGAGTGAAGAGGCCAAACTGCATCCAACGTACATAGAGTTCTTGATACTGTGGATTCTTTGTTCCGGAATTATCAAGATAATGACGGTTGTATGCACCGGCAAAAAAACCACCTATATCCGAGTTCACGTTGGGATTGGCCGTTAGTGTGTAGTTAAGGCAGAGAGGCACCTGATTGCGCAGAGATTCCCATGAGCTACCCACATCACCGCTCCATGTGTTGGCACCATAACGCTGCTGACCGGCAAAATATGAACGGGTAAGAATAAAGACACGTTTATCTTTATCCACAGCACGCTGATGCTCATCAACTCCACTTACAGTCATGAACGGGAAAAGGTTACGCACAGAACGGTAAGAGCCCACCGAACATTTTTCGTCCAGATCGGATTCCTTGTAATTTACATGGTCAGGATCTGTAGAGTCCATCCACCAACCATCAATACCCATTTTATGCAGACGGGAGAGATTTTCCCAGTAAATATCGCGAGCCACAGGGCTGTAACAATCATAAACCCGAACTCCGGAAGGGTAGTCTTTACGAGGAGGCCATGAATCAAGTCCGGACTCAGGCCAAGTCTCGAACGAGAAAAGCAAGCCTTTATCCTTAAGCTGTTTGAAAGCCTTTGTCTGCGGGCCAAAGCTTGACCAGATGCTGATACTTATGTGAGCGTTTTTCGCATGTACTTCATCAATCATCTTCTGTGCGTTATTGAAGTCTTTATTGAGAAACTCCATGGCGTTCCATGTATAGTTCGTACCCCAATATTGCCAGTCCTGAATAATGCCATCGAAAGGAATTTTCATCTCACGATATTTGCGAACAACCTCAAGCAACTCATTCTGAGTCTTGTATCGCTCACGGCTTTGGTGGAATCCGTATGTCCACATGGGCAGCATGGGAACCTCTCCCGACAAGTGACGCATCTCGCGTATTACACCGTCCGCATTGCCGCCATACATGAAATAATAGTCAACCAACTTTCCAACCTGGCTTTCCAGTTCCAGCGTCTTGTTGTCGTTCAAATTCGTTGGCGAATAGTTGTCCCAATAGATACCATAGCCTTTTATGCTCTGAAAAAAATGAGCGTAATCCTGAAGGTTGGATTGTTGCATCTTACGGTGTTCACCACGCAACGACATCTTGCCATTTTGCAGCATCCCAACACCGTAGATGGGTTCATCCGCATCAAGCGCAAAGCATTGTTTTACCTTGTAAGCACCTTTGTCGATGCCCTCAGTGATTGGAGTGAACGCATATTCACCTTCTGCCAAAAGGGACGTACCATCTGCTTTTGCGAAAGTAAGCTTTCCTGTTTTCTCGTCAACTGTCACTTTCAATGCTGATGACAGATACGTTGTCACATCGGCATTGGTTGTTTTTTTCACCTTTACAGTTTCCGGAGTTGCAGTCACAACAACCGATTTTTTATCGACAGCCTTGCCGTCGGGCGTTTTAGTGACATGCACGATGCTCGGAGTGAAAAACGCAACCTTTACATTTTGAGCCATGGCATCTGCAGAGACAAGTGCCATGGCAACTGCAAACGTCCAGATTTTATTCGCTATTTTCATAAATGTTCGTTTTCTATCAATTTATATTTTTTGATTTATTTTACTTTGCTGGAGTTATGCGATACAGTCCTGCCCCATGCTGCGGCAATTCCCGGCTGAAGCTTCCACTGAAAATTCCCAAATCTTTGTGACTCCACAAGTCACGCACTTTAACTTTGCCTTTTAGACCCAGGTCTTCGAAATTAACTTTCACGTTGGCGGTTTCAGGAAGATCCATTGCTCCTTTGCTGACAAGAACACCAAATACAACCGAACCTTTCTCCTGGGTAACCACCCCGGTTGCAGTAAAGGAGTCATAGCCTTCCGGCAACTCGTAAATGATAGCGGATTCGGCATGAGTGCCAATACCTTCGGCAGGCTGACCGTTTATAACGATCGGTTTGTTGTCGCATGTGCGGTTCACGCGGGCTTGGCCCCAACCTGCACTTGCGCTGATCCATTTCAAATCAGTCAGTTTCAGGTCTCCTTTTGGCCCGTGTAGCACAGGATCGGTCCACACCACATGGTCCCAATCGAAACCATTGCCGCCATCCTTCACAAACAAGACAAGTTTTTTTCCGCCTTTGACCGACACCTCTACTTTTTGAGAACTACCTTTTCCAGCAATAAGCGGACTAGCATAGTCGGCATTGTTGAAATCAATATTGTCCCCTTTGTTTTGTGCATTGAAAAGCGCAACGTACTTGTCTTTGCTATTGGGTACATCTGCTGTCCACACAATCAGGTTTTTATCCCTCGACACCTGTCGGTTGTTGGTGCTCTGCTGGTTCACTTTCAGCATCTCCGGATTGGTGAGCATTTCTTTCGTAAAATCATCCAGCTTGGTCATGTCGCCACCGAAAATGAGCGGCGAACGGCCAATAGCCCAAAGGCTCATCAACGTGTATTGCTCGTTCTTGGTGAAGTTGGTCGGGCGTTTGAAATCTACAATTCCAATCGGAAGCATGTCGGCATCGGGGAAATGTCCGGGGCCACGGTAAGGAGTCCAGGCATCCAGACGCTCGAACATGGCAAACAACAATCCCCACCTGTCCCAGAAATCGTCCGTAATGCGCCACATGTTGGCATGGTTCATCACATGCTCGCCCATCTTCACCGGGGTCGCACCTGGAGACAAGCTCAAGATGATGGGCCGCCCGGTTTTGTCGATTGCCTTGCGGAGCGCTTCAATTTCAGCTTTTTGAACATTGTCGTAAGGGCGTGAAATATCGTCGCACTTGATGAAATCGACTCCCCAATCAGCATACATTTGCACAATTGAGTTATAGTAAGCCTGCCCTTCTGGTTTGGTGGCATCAACACCATACATGTCCGGATTCCATGCACATCGGGAGTTTGTCAACGCAATATCCTGGGCCTTTACTGTTGTTCCCAACACAGGCAAGTTTTTCTCAACCGCCTGCCGGGGAATACCGCGCATGATATGAATACCGAATTTCAGCCCTTTCGAATGCACATAGTCCGCCAGTGCCTTGAAACCTATGCCATTGGCAGCCGAAGGGAATTTTTTTAGCCCGGGTGTCAGACGTCCGTATTCGTCCATCGTAAGCATAGCTTTGGGGTCATAGGCATGCCCTTTTGACTCTGGCTCGTACCACTGGATGTCCACCGTAAGATACTTGTATCCACTTGGCAAGAGGTGCTTGGCCATGGCATCGGCCTGCTCCTTAACTTGCTGTTCGGTCACAGTTGTCCCGAAACAATCCCAACTGTTCCAGCCCAGGGGTGGAGTAGTTGCCCATGTGTGATAATTCTTTTTTGTTTGTGCTAACACAGTTGAAATACTAATCAAACTGCATACACTAAATAACAATAATTGGTTTTTCAATTTCATACGATTAATTTTACTGTTAGGCTGTATGGAAACAACGTTCGCCCTTAGGCAACTCGCATGATTTTTCTAATCATCAACTTTGGTGATTTGCTAAAAATCATGCTTCGTTTCATGTTATTATTTTTCTATTTTTTTAGTGGAAAACTGCCACCAGTCAAAATTGAACAGATCTTTCTCACCCTTGAAGACAAAATACAGATCATGAACTCCCTTGATTTTATTTACTGGAGAAGTAATTGTTTTATACATATCCCCCTCACCGGAAGCATCCACATTAATCGTTGCCAGTATCGCTCCATCAATTTTATCGGTGCGGATTTCAATTTTCCCACCTCTTAGTGCCGAAACACAAACATCAACGGTCGTTGCACCTTTTGAGAAATCAACACCTTGAACCCTTATGTAATCGCCATTGTTGACGGAAGTGACCACCATCCGTGCTAGCTGCAATTTTCCCCTGTTCCATGGAATATTTCGTTCCCATTCTTCCACTTTCATCGTTTTTAACCCTTCGCTATATGCCATGGTCTCTGCCTGCACTTTATCGTAAGGGTTAACGGTTCCAAGCTGGTCAACATTTTTCGACCAAAACGGAAGCTTTTGAATGGTGCCATCCGGGTTATATGTCAGTTTCTCAACACAAATGGAGCGGCGTTCGTAATGCTTCGACATGGTTTGTTTCAGTATGGCATAATTGAAACCGAACACATAGGAAGTCCCTTTGTAGTCGATTATGCCCGGATGGTTACCGCTCGAACGTGGGTCACCGTCCATGATCGAACCTTTATATTCCCATGGACCGGTGGCACTCTTTCCCATCGCATAACCAATCCCTTCCGGACAACACGTTGAAGCATAAGCCATATAATAGTACCCGTTACGTTTATAAGCCCAAGGTCCTTCCTGATAACGAAAAGGATCGCGCTGTCCCTTAACCTTGGCAAACTGAGGGTCTTTTATCGGTTCCCCTTCAAAAGAAATCATGTCTTTATTGAGTTTCACATACCACAGATTGGGATTGCCCCAGTATAAGTATGCTTGTCCATCGTCATCTACAAACACGGTGGGATCAATACTATTGTACTGGCCGCCGATCAACGGTTTTCCTATCGGATCCTTGAAAGGGCCATAGGGGCTATCCGAGACCAAAACACCGATACCAAAACCTCCTGGCATCGGGCAATAGAAATAAAACTTTCCGTTGCGGTGGATGCACTGAGGCGCCCAAGCTCCATTGTCGGTAGTCACCCACTTGAAATCTTTCAACGACGCAACAGCGCCATGGTCAGTCCAGTTCACCATGTCGGTGGAAGTATATAGCTGCCAGTCCTTCATATTAAATCCAAAGGCATCGTCTTCATCATGACCGGCATAAAGAAATACCGTATCGTTGTACACCATTGGAGCCGGATCCGCAGTATATTTAGTCTGTATGATTGGATTTTGGGCATTGCAATTAATGCCGATGGATGAGGATAGACTTATAATTGCTACCACAGCAAGCCTGTTCAATTTATTTTTTCTCATTTTATTTTGCTTATATTCATTTGTATTTTATTTAAATTTCCAGTAGTCAAAATTAAACAGCTTACTTTCGCCACCTTTGAATACCAAATAAAGATCATGGATTCCTCTTGTTTTTTTCAAGACACATTTTTGGATTACCCACTTCTGCCAATCTCCAGTATTCTGGACTAAACACGTTCCAAGTAACGGTCCGGAAAGGCTATCTGTCCGAATTTCAATTTTTCCTCCATTAGCTCCTGAAGCCACATTTGCCTGAAACATTTTCGCTCCTTTGCCAAAATTAACCCCTTTGACTTTAATGTAATCGCCATTATCAATAGATGTCACGTAAACTCCAACCTGACTGCTTGTCTCTGTAGTAATACCATCTTCCCAGCAAATTTCTTCTGCCTCATGTCTGATATATGGATTTAGAGTTCCAATTTGTTCCGAGCCAGTTGATGTCATCTTCATCAAAGGGATAGAGCCATCAGCATTATATTTGAACTGCTCCACACATACCGAACGATGACCATTTCCACCTCCGGGCAATGCTCCATTATGATATACGAAATAGGAGTTTCCTTTATAATCAGCTATTCCCGGATGATTTGTCCAACTATCACCTTCCTCATGCATAATGATACCTTTATATTCCCAAATACCTGTCGGAGTTGAACTTGTACTGTAACGAATATTTTCTTTTCCAGGTACCTTACCGGCATATATCAAGTAGTACAAGCCGTTACGTTTATACAGCCAAGGGGCTTCAAGATAACTATCAACCGAGGCTTTGGCCCGGGATATTTCCACTATTGAACCCGAGGTGGAAATCATATCCTGATTTAACTTAACATACCAAAGTTTTCCGTTGCCAAAATACATATAGGCTTGACCGTCATCGTCGATATACACCGTTGGATCAAGATAGCTATCACCAGTAATCAATGGTTTACCGATTCCATCAGTAAATGGACCCTCAGGTTTGTCGGATACTCCCACTCCTATTCCAAACCTGTCTTTTTCAAGTCTGACACAAGTGTACCAATAAAACTTTCCGTTACGGTAAACGCACTGGGAAGCCCACGCATCAACATTACCCCAACTAAATGTCTTCAAGTTCATCGGCGATCCGAGATCAGTCCAATTTGACATATCTGTTGATGAATAGCATCTCCATTCTTTCATGTTAAACCAGCCATTTGGTTTCACTGCTTCATCATGACCAGTATATACATAAAAAGTATTGTTATACACCAATGGAGCGGGGTCCGCCGTATATCTCGTTTGAACAATTGGATTTTCAGCTTTCAAGTTATTGAAAAACAGCATGGAAGTGAATGCCAATAAGTAAATTAGACCTAACTTTGCCATTGTTATAAATCTGGTTTATTATTTTTGAGCCGGCACGCTCACACCTTCTGTTGTCAGGGTAATTGGCTTTATACTTCCGTCGGGATTAAAGTAAAGGTATTCAAGGCACACCTGACGGCGGCAGTCTCCACCTGGAGTTCCATCCAAAGGATATGCTCCATCGTGGTAGAATAAATACCATTGCTTTTTGAATTCTATTACTGCGGGGTGTATTGTGAAACCATGCTTGGCCGCACTGGTTACAAAACCACCATATGTCCATGGACCGGTAATCTTCGGTGCAGTGGAATAACACATTTGCTCGGGCCGAACCCCAGGAGCATCGGCAGCGTAAACATTATAATAGAGGTTGCCCCGTTTGAAAAGCCAAGGTCCTTCGGAATAATTTTTAAGTGGGACTTTCTTAATTGCACCATCCAGTTCAACCATATTACGATTAAGCTTCACCATGTAGCAATCTCCATTTCCCCATGCCATCCAAGGTGTTCCATCGTCGTCAATGAAGACGGTTGGGTCAATATCAGTATTCCATCTGTATGAATCTTTGGTCATATCGTCTGTAATCAATGGTTTACCGGGAAGAGCTTCTTTAAACGGACCAGTTGGAGAATCACCTACCGCAACAGTAATAAAGTGTCCTTCTTTTCTGTCGAGCGTTACGTAAAAGTAATACTTGCCATCCTTTTCGACCACCTGCGCAGCCCAAGCCGATCCGCTATTTGCATTTACAAAATCTTTTGCAGCCAAAACAGGTCCGTGAGCAGTCCAATGCTTCATATCGGTAGTTGAGTAACAAAGCCAGTTGGGCATGCTGAACCAGCCACCGACCGAAGCTTTATCCTGTCCTACATACACATACACTCTGTCGCCCACAACCAAAGCCGCAGGATCGGCGGTGAAAGCATCCGTAAACAAAGGGTTTTGTCCGGCTACGCGAGGTAGTGCTTCTCCGGAAATCTTCACTTCGTCAATTCCACCATCAAGGACAGACAAGCTATTGGGATAGCCTCCGGGATAGCCGTGTCCAATTATCCATGAGCCTGCATCGCTTCGCAAAGCTTTACCCTTGAAGGTAATTGAGGTCGCTTTACCAAAACTTTTTTCAGATGAAGCTTTCACTTCTATTTGCATGGTGGTTTGGTCTTTTTTTATGTCGTAGTCGGCGCTTGCACGCACATCATACCATTTTCCGGCTTCCACTTCGCTGCCGGCAACTATGCGGCGGGGTTGTCCGTCGGCACAAAAGAGTTCCACAAAATATTTTTTTTGCATGTTGTCGTAACCAATGGACACGTCTCCAAACAACTGGCCTACGGCACCTTCCTTGCAAAGATATACCTGTTCTGTCCCTAACAGATTACACATCAGACTAGCTTCGATAGTCCAACTTTTCTGCAGGTCGTAATAGGACAGGGGACGATTGTATGTGACAACATACTCACCCTTCTTCAGTGAAAGCGACCGCTTGTTTGGTTTTCCATCTACCATAGAATTTGGCACATTGTCGGAAAAAACAATAGTCGAAGCTTTAGCTCCATATACTTGCACATAGTTTCCTTTGCCCGACTCATCATTCACATAAGGTTGTGGCTCTATCGGGTTGCGGTTGTCAGCAGTCAGAGGCTGGCCTACTACGGGCACCGAAAGGGAATCTCCCTTGAGGTGCTTTATTTGCTCAAAGTTCCAATGGGCTAGAACCTGGCTTTGACAATAAGCATTGTTCGTAACTGAAAATAGTGTCAAGGCACTGACAATAAGTGCCATTTTTAAATAGATGCGATTTCTAACACTCATAACATTTTTTAATTTTATAATATTTGAATTAATTACTTTAGTTTCCACCAATCGAAATTGAATAGATTACCGCTGCCCCCGTTGAACACCAAAAAGACATCGTGAACACCCTCCACCTTTTTTGTCTTGCACGATTGCACCGACCAGGTTAGCATGCCGCCCGACTTTTTCACTGTGCAGTTTCCCAGTAATGTTCCTGTAAGGCCATCGACACGGATTTCAATGCTTCCCCCATCCGAAACAGCAGCGACGGCAGCTTCAAATCGACCAGCCCCCTTGCCAAAATCCACCTGCCGAACTTTAATATAGTCACCGTTACTGATGTCGGTCACGTAAACACCTGTTTTTTCATCTTTTGAAGTTTCGACACCTACTTCCCAAGCAATTGTTTCGGCTTCAACACGCACAAAGGGATTCACTTTGCCGACTGCCTCAACAATGCCCGCTGTGGGAGCTATCCGGGGTATAGAGCCATCGGCGTTAAACTTAAACTCATCCACGCAAACCGAACGTGCGAAACCGCCGCCGCCAGGCAATGCAGCATTGTGGTAAAAGAAATAAGATTTTCCCTTGTAGTCAACATATCCCGGGTGATTCGTAAAAGCACCTCCTTTTTTAATGACGGACATAATGGTGTCGCCATAAGTCCATGGCCCGGTAGGGCTGGTGCTTGTGGAATAAGCCAAATGTTCGGGGACACCACCCGCCGCATAAAGGAGGTAGTATTTATTATTTCGTTTAAACAGCCAAGGAGCTTCCTCGTATGTTGTTTGTCGTTTTTCACTACTATTTTCGGCTCCCTTGATTTTGGAGGCAAACCAATCTTTTTTATCGGCTGCAACTTGCTGAATACCCAGCCCCATATCGTAAGAAACCATGTCTTCATTGAGCTTCACATGCCAAAGCACAGAAGCACCCCATGTCAGGTAGGGTTGTTTGGTGTCGTCCCTAACAACAGTCGGGTTGATATTGCCATCGCCACAGTTATCGGTTATAAAAGGCTTACCGAGCAGATCGGTAAACGGGCCTCTCGGGTTACTCCCGATGGCCACGCCGATAACCTTCTTGTTTGTATTCTTGTCGATAGCACTCACATACCAATAATATTTGTTGTTTGCAGCATTCTTTACACAATGTGCGGCCTCGCAATCGATGGATTTTGCCCAGGTAAATGTTTTTTCGGCATTGATGACACGGGGCTTGAAACCTTTGGCTGTTAGCTGTTCTTTAACAATTCCCACTTTTTGGTCATAAGAAACCATGTCTTTGTTAAGCTTCACATAGAAAAGGTGTGGATTTCCCCAATACAAGTAGGCCTGTCCATCGTCATCGATAAAGACAGAAGGGTCAATATATCCCCAGCCGTCCGAAATCATCGGCTTACCCAATGCGTCTTTGAACGGACCCTCAGGTTTATCCGAAACGGCCACCCCAATGGCCATTCCTTTGCCGTTAGACTGGTTGATGGGGACATACCAATAAAATTTGCCATCCCTAAAGATGCACTGCCCAGCCCAAGCGTCCTTATTGGCCCATCCAAAGGTCTTGAGAGAAAGAGCAGCCCCTCTGTCAGTCCAGTTTACCATGTCCGTGGTAGAATAGCAATACCAGTCTTTCATTGTAAACCAACTTGATTTATCCTCGTCATGCCCAGTATATAGATACAAAGTGCCATTGTGCACCATCGGTGCGGGGTCGGCTGTATATATGGTTTGTATAACGGGGTTTTGCGTTTTACCCATAAAGGGAAACATGATCACAACAACAGCTATACAAGCTAATTTATTCCAAATATTGTGTTTCATTCTTATATATACACTTTTCTTGATTAAAGATTCATTTTGCAGCTATAAATTTATAAAGGGCCACGCCATGGGCAGGCACCTTGAGCTTTAGTTCATCTGCTTTGGTTTCAATGCGGCAAATAT
>DBTT01000049.1:11096-54981 GCA_002307185.1 Bacteroidales bacterium UBA1309 | reverse complement strand
TTCCTATATATGTAGGTTGTGCACCTCCCCTCGTTTCACTTATTTTAAAACAATGGATTGGCTCCCGGGGGAAGTCCCGGCAGATCGATAATATATATTTTATTTGCGTTATTGAAAAATGGAGGGAAGGGATTCGGAAGGTTTACGTTATGTTTATTTAACTTTATTTCGGGGGTGAGTTTTAACTAAAAGGGTACCCGAAAGCGGTTGGTCGGGTGCTGCCTTGCATAATGCTGTGCCGCAATAAGCTGCAAGATAAGCTGAAAGCGGGGACAACTTTCAGCCAATTGATAAAGCATGTTCACCTCAAATCCAGGGTAATGATAGATTCTTACCCGGGAGAGCGCTTTGGAGTGGTCGTGCGTGGTGATTTCACTCCAACACTTCCACTTTCCATTCCGCTACCCATTCCGCCTTTGGCTGCAAGGTATTAATTCCGAATTTTTCGGTCAATTCCCCATTGTGGTCTTCAAAATCGGCGATTCCAGCCCAAGGTTCCAAGCACACGAAGTTCGCATTCTTTGCCGACCAAATTCCGAAATAAGGAAAGTTGGAGAAGCTGAAAATCAATTTTTCATTGTCTTTAGAGTTGCTTAGGATAATGCGTTGGCTTTCCAAGTCGGTTAGCACGAGCGCATCGTTCTCGAAAAGGGGATAAGAAAGAGGCAATCCGCCATTTTGCAAGGTGATGTTTTCTCTTTTTCGTTGCAGCAAATTGTTGTGCAGCGGGTGAGGGTGCAAAGCCTCATCTTCTTCAAAATTGAGCATGTAATCGCTGAATGACTTCTGTTCATTCACCTCGATGGTAAAAGCAGGATGCGCTCCCAAGGAAAACCAAAGCTGGTTTTCTTCCGAAACATTTCTTACCCGATATTGCACCAAAAGGGCATTGTCTTCCAAGCTGTATTCGACCTCCAAGTCAAAATCGAAAGGGAACAATCGCAGTGTCTTTTCGGAGCTTGCCAATCCGAAAACGACCAAGTTGTTTTCGTGCTTGCGAACTTCAAATTCCATATCCCGGGCAAAGCCATGACGGGGAAGTTGGAAACTTTCGCCTTTGAAGCGATAGGTGTCGTTTTTCAGCCCTCCAACAATGGGAAAAAGTATGGGGCTGGTCTTTCCCCAAAAGACAGGATTTGCTTCCCATATCCACTCTTTTTCAGATTGGAGGGTGATGAGCGATTTGAGTTCAGCACCTTTTGCAAGAAAAGAAGCTTCGAGTATTCCGTTGTTAATTTGGATCATATTCGTTGGTTGATTATGGTTTTCTGTCGTTTGATGCAAAAATAGTCCTTTCGCATCAGAAAAACATAAAAGTTGACCTGAAATTGGTCACTTCCGTCGTGTCCTTTTGTTCCACCAGATGTAGAATCCGGTGATGGGGAGCAGGCAAGCGATCAGCCCGCCGAGAAAAGTGAGGAACTTACCTATCGGCCCCATCCAGTTCCCCATGTGGAGCATCCATACCATATTATCTATCTTTTCGCCCCTTATTACGGATTGTGGCACGCTGTCGTTGATTTTGCCCGATCGCCTGTCGATATAAATAAGCTCGGGGCTCTCGGCACTTTTCAAGGCAGAACGGTTGGTGGCCGCCAGCAAGAAAAACGGGGAAGATTCGTATTCCCAAAGGGCAATTTTTATCTCTTTCTTATCGGGAAACTTCTCGAAGGTTTCGCTTAAAGCTGTGTTGATCGCGATTCGTGCAGTGGACGGATTATAATCCTTACTCACAGAATGCTCCCAGTGGTGGGCATCCTCGCCATCCAGAAATTTGATTGTAGCATCTTTCAATGGTTCGAAAGCGATTATCAATCCCGTGGAAATGAGTATCAGCAAGATCACGGAGGCATATATCCCGAATATGCGGTGCATATCGAAAGAGAGCCTTTTCCACGGGGCATTCCACTTGATGGTGATAGCCGACTTCTTCCATTTTTTAGGCCACCAAAGTACGATTCCGGTGATTATCTCGATTAGGAAAATGATGGTGGCAATGTCCACAATCCACTGCCCCGTTTTTCCCAAGAAAAGCGAATCGTGGATATGCGCCGTGGTATAGAAAAAGAAAATGGTTTTATCCACTTTCAGAACCTTGCCGGAATATTGGTCCAGATACACCAAAAACAAGCCGGCTTCCCTGCTGAATACGTTGAAACGAACACTGCGGGAGGGGTCGCGGAAGGCGACCATGTAACTGGCTTGCCTAGCTCCTTTCACAGAGCCAACAGCGATTTTCACAAGTTCTTCCGAAGGGAGTTTGTTTGGTAAAACTTTTTCTACATAGCGGGCTTTGCCAGCCGAAAGTTCCATGATCTCATCGGAATAAACAAGGATAGTCCCCGTCACGCAAACAACAAGGACGATTATGGAGGAAATTAAGCCCGGCCAAAGATGCAGCCAGTGAATCAGTTTTTTCTTGTTAATCATTTCTATGGATGTTTAAATTGAATTTTAGGGCGGTTACGAGCCAACAACTAATAGCCCTCAGTTAATGAAAGGCTTTTGAGGGCATTTTTGCTCTCGGGATAATTCTTCAGGTTGTATTCAAAAATAGCTTTGGCTCCTTTTTTGTTTTCGATGGAGAGTGCATATTTTCCGATGTTGTCCACCATTGTTTCACTTGGAATGAAGTGGAATCCAAGTCTCTCGGAAAGCTTCCTGTAGTGTTCTTTAATCAGACCCGGATTCTTGGGGATTTGTTTTACAGGCAGTTCGATGCCTTCGAAGACAGTACGCATGGCATCATAAACTCCGGGTAAGATCACTGTTCCATGGTCTTCAGCTTCGTAGTATTTCCAAGCCGTCGTTAACCCATTTCGAGGAGAGGATGGCAACACTTCCGTGCAAAATTGATGGATGGTGGCCGAGTGTTTCTGCGTATCATCTGGTCGGTCTTCGTTTTTTGCCATGGCGACAAATAAATTTCGCTTTTGAAATTGTTTTGTTTTCCAGATCTTTTCTGCTTCCGAGTAAACCTTTCGATTGTCCCACCAAAGGCTGGGATCTAAAGCCACGTAAGCATGAAAAGCCTCGGAGTGGTGAAGCAAGGTGTTGATGGCAAAAAGGGCGCCGAAAGAGTGCCCGACCAAAAGGTTGTAGCCCGAAGTCCGAAAGGTAGAATCAATGCGGTTGCGTAATTCCTTGGTAAGAAAATTAGTGAAGTTTTCTGCTCCGCCACTGTTGCTGAATAGGGGTTTTCCATCGCGGATCAATTCTGATTTCGATGGCGTCATGTCGCGTGTCCGGTCGGTGTTAGGTATTCCCACGATGATGCATTCGGGCATATTGCAGTACATTCCCTTGGTAAAACGATCCTGAATGGCAACCATCGTTGTAAAATTGGTGTCTCCGTCGAGCAGGTAAATAACAGGATAGGATGCTTTTCCGTAATCCGGATTGTTGTACATAGCCGGCAGGCACACCCAATACGGACGGTTTTCACCCAACACTTCGGAATATATCGAATATTTATTGCCAATCGAAATAGATTCTTGTGCAGACACCAACATCGAGAAAGAAAGTAGGATTAGAGAGAGGAAACTTTTCATTCGCTTTGACATTTTATCATGAGAAATGTGCCGACACAGTTTTGGAGGAAAAGCTGTATGCGGCACATTGTGAGAAAATTTCTTGTTTTGCTTAACTTTAGAACTTGAAGGTTACATTTGCCAGAAATTGCCGCGGAGCTTGCACTTCTCCATAATAATCTCCCAGCCAGTAACGCTTGTCGGTCAAATTATTGATCTTTGCCGCAAAACGGACATTCGATTTTTCGTAGAAAACGGTTGCATCGAGTTTTCCATAACCCGGCATGGTGTAATAGTAGGTCGAATTGAGGTAGCTGCTGCTGGCAAAGTTTCCTCCAAATCCAACTCCAAATCCACTCAATGGCCCTGAAGCAAGTCTGTGACTTATCCAAAAGTTGGCAATCTGCCTTGGAGTTCCCAAGTCTCTTTTTCCGTCGTATGCTCCTTTGATAAATTTATTGTCGTTGTATCCGTATCCCAAAATAATATGCAAGCCATCGATGGGATTGGCAATCAAGTCTATTTCGAATCCTTCGCTTTTTTGCGTGGCATCCTGAACGCTGTAGGTGGAAACTGCAGATCCTGTGGGTGCTGTCACTGAACGGATGCGATCGTTGACCTTGATGTGGTAGTAGCTGATTGTGCTGCTTAGTTTCCGTCCGAAAAACTCCAGCTTGATACCGGCTTCGAGTTGTTTAGCATGTTCGGGTTTAAATGCCTTTATTGTTCCTGCCGTATCCGCTGCAGCGGGCCCTTTGTTTTGGAATCCGTCCATGTAATTGGCAAATACAGATGCTCTATCTTTGAGAACCTGATAAACGGCACCAAATTTTGGAGACCAAGAAGATTGAATGTAGCTGTTCTGGACATCGTCAAATCGATCGAAACGAACACTGGCCATTACATTCAGCCGGTCTGTTATATCCACAACATCAGAAATGTATGCGCTGTATGTTCTGGTAAAGCGCCTGCTAGCCCTGGTGGAGGCACTCGCCAGTTTGGTATTATAAACATCTTCATACACGGGCACTGCTGTTCCTTGAATCGCCAACTTCTTGCCATCATAGCTGCTAAGGGTAATGCGGGTATCTACAGTTGTTAGCTTGGTATAATCAAATCCGACAAGCATCCTGTTGCGGATGGAGCCAATCTTTAAATCTCCATTGAAATTTTGTTGCAATTGCTGAGTTGTAAAGATACTTGGAATGTGCATGTATCTGCGAGTAAGGCTGTCTGCACTTGAAACATCCAAGAACAAATAGTTGGCATTGTTATCGGTGCGTGCGTAAGAAACAAGGGTTTGTGATATCCATTTGTCTGATAGTGTATATTTTGCTTCGCCGAATATATTCAGCACCTCCGCTTTGCTTGTCACATCGTTTGATGCAAATGACTTATCCCAGTTCCATGCCAACTGATTTATGTTAGTTAACCCCGAAGCGGTTAAATTTACGTAAGTGGTATTTCTATTCGAATTGAAATATTCTGCATCTACAGTCAATTTTAGGCGGTCTGATGCTTGATAAGTGAAAGTTGGCGCCACCATGAATGTTTTGTTGATGCCATAGTCTTGCCAAGTGTTTTCTTTGTGCAAGGCCGTGTTGATGCGGAAGAGAGCCTTGCCTGTGTTGTCTAGGGGAGTGTTGTAATCGAAGGTGAATCGTCCCAGCCCCCAAGCTCCGGTAGAGAGTCCTATTTCACCACCTTTGCCGTTGTATGCTTTTTTTGTGACGCGGTTGATAAGTCCACCGTAAGAAATCAGTGTCGTTCCAAACAATGTAGCTGAGGGTCCTTTTATGACCTCAACGCTTTCCAAGTTGGCCGGATCTGAAAGCGAAACAAAGTTGGTTGCCATCCCATTACGGATAGAACCAGCACCATCTGCTCCTGCAAATCCGCGCAAGCGCATCGAATAGCCAGTTCCACCAGACCCAACGCCTAAAGAGGCTGCAGAAACCCCCGGGGCGGAAGTCAGCACATTGCGGAAATCCACAGCCACTTGTTCTTGCAAGAGTTCTTTAGGGACCACGGTGTAAACTTGTGAATTTTCGATATTCTTCAAAGGCATGCGAGCCACATAATCCGATTTCTTTTCCGCAAATTTGCGGATCATTCCATCCACGACCACTTCTCTCAGTTCGTTCTCTTTCACATCAAGCTTTATTGTTCCCATGTCGGTTTTTTTGCCGGCTTCAGCATTTACCTTTTTTTCGATAGGCTGGGCATTTAGAAAAGTGAAAACCAAGGTTGTGCTTCCGGCTTGTGTTGAAATCGAAAATCTACCTTCTTGATCGGTGCTTGTAACTGTATTCTTGCCTTTAATGGAAATGGTTGCCGACTCAATGGGTAAATCATTGGAAGAAGACACAACCTTGCCTACTAAAGTTGCCGTTTGAGCGAAACTCAATGAAGCAAGCAGGCAAAATAGGATTGTCAGGCTTAACCTGAATGGAGTCCTTGTACTAATTCTCATAACTGTTTAGAATATTATTATTTAATTAAAAAATAAGCAAATAAATAGTTTGGGGTGCAGCATGCAAATGTAGAAGATCAGGGCATTTTGCTAAGGGGAAATATAAAAATATGCTAAACTGGACGCATTCGCCGAGAACTATTCTGTATTCAGGATCCGCATAACCTACAGTGCAAAATTATTGAACAATCCTACTCCCTGCAATCACGAATAATGACTATTTTTAGGAACATTTATCCCCAATAATGGGTATTTGATTGTTAAAAAAGCACTGGCATTTTTTTCATTAATCGTTTTTTGACAAATGCAGCAAGCAAAATTTGACATAACTAAAAGGTGAACACATCCTTTTTTTCTTGGTTCTCCTATACATTAAATTGGCATATTCAGACACTGGACGGCTCCGTTTTTCCCACTTTTTTTATACTTTTGCACGTCAAATCAATGAAATATGGAAATTGCAAGCAAATACAATCCTTCAGAAGTAGAAGACAAATGGTATGCCTATTGGATGAAACACAACTTGTTTCACTCCGAACCAGATGAGAGAGAACCCTACACGATCGTGATTCCACCGCCTAACGTGACCGGAATCCTACACATGGGACACATGCTCAACAATACCATCCAGGACATTCTGGTACGTCGCGCACGGATGCAAGGGAAAAATGCTTGCTGGGTGCCGGGAACCGACCACGCTTCCATTGCCACCGAAGCCAAGGTGGTGAACAAGCTCGCCAAGGATGGAATCAAAAAGAACGATTTGACCCGCACTGAGTTCTTAGAACATGCTTGGGAATGGACACACAAACACGGCGGAATTATCCTCGAGCAATTGAAAAAGCTGGGCGCTTCCTGCGATTGGGACAGGACTTGTTTCACGATGGATGAAAAACGTTCCGAAAGCGTTATCAAAGTGTTTGTTGACCTTTACAACAAAGGCCTTATTTACCGTGGAGTGCGCATGGTGAACTGGGATCCGCAGGCTCTCACCGCACTTTCCGATGAGGAAGTGGTTCACAAGGAACATCAAGGGAAACTTTATTACCTACGCTATAAAATTGAGGGAGAGGACGGTTATGCCATTGTGGCTACCACCCGCCCCGAAACAATCATGGGTGACACGGCCATGTGCATCAATCCAAACGACCCGAAGAATCAACATTTGAAAGGGAAGAGAGTAATCGTTCCGCTGATTAACCGGGTGATTCCGGTTATTGAAGACGACTACGTGGACATCGAGTTTGGTACCGGATGCTTGAAAGTGACCCCGGCTCACGATGTGAACGACTATGCCCTGGGACAAAAATACAATTTGCCTTCCATCGATATTTTCAACGACAACGGCACGCTCAACGACAATGGTGCGCAGTATGCCGGCATAGACCGTTTCGAGGTGCGCAAACAGATAGAGAAGGATTTGGCAGATGCCGGACTGCTCGATAAAGTGGAAGCTTACGCCAACAAGGTGGGCTTCTCCGAACGCACCGATGTGCCTATCGAGCCGAAACTTTCCACCCAATGGTTTCTGAAGATGGAGAATTTGTCCAGACCTGCTTTGGATGCCGTGATGAACGACACCATCCAGTTTGTACCCGAAAAATTCAAAAACACCTACCGCCACTGGATGGAAAACATCCGCGACTGGAACATTTCCCGTCAATTGTGGTGGGGGCATCAAATACCCGCTTATTACCTGCCCGATGGAAAATTGGTGGTGGCTGAAAGTGCTGAAAAGGCCTTGGAGGAAGCCCAAAAATTAAATCCAAGTCTGAAAGCCGAAGATTTGCGCCAGGACGAAGACTGCCTCGACACCTGGTTCTCCAGTTGGTTGTGGCCGATCTCCGTATTCGACGGCATCAATCATCCGGAAAACAAAGACATACAATATTATTATCCGACCAACGACTTGGTCACTGGGCCGGACATTATCTTTTTCTGGGTGGCCCGCATGATTGTGTCGGGCTACGAATACCGTGGAGAAGCTTGTTTCAAGAATGTATATTTCACCGGGATTGTGCGTGACAAGCTGGGACGCAAAATGTCCAAGCAATTGGGCAACTCGCCCGACCCCATCGAATTGATGGAGAAATACGGTGCCGACGGTGTGCGCATGGGCTTGTTGCTGACCGCTCCTGCCGGAAACGATATTCCGTTTGACGATGCGCTTTGCGAACAAGGACGCAACTTCAACAACAAGATATGGAATGCTTTCCGCCTCGTGAAGGGATGGGAGGTGGCCGACATTGAACAGCCCGAAACGGCAAAGATCGCCATCAACTGGTTTGATAGTATCTTGGCAAAAACCGTGGCGGAGATGGAAGACTTATTCTCCAAATATCGTCTTTCGGAAGCCTTGATGATGGTTTACAAACTGTTTTGGGACGAATTTTCTTCTTGGTACTTGGAGTTGGTGAAACCGGCTTATCAACAGCCAATCGACCGTGCTACCTACGAGGCCACTTTGAGTTATTTCGATGCCTTGCTTCGTTTGCTCCATCCGTTTATGCCGTTTATCACCGAAGAGTTGTGGCAAGCCCTCAAGGAACGTGGCGAAGGCGAAAGCATTATGGTGACTTTGCAGCCACAAGTGAAAGCATATGATGGCAAATTGTTGGGCGACTTTGAAGTGGTGAAAGAGATCATTGCAGGTGTGCGTACCGTTCGAATGCAGAAGAATATCCCTAACAAGGACGAATTGCAAATGCACGTGTTAGGTGTCCATGACGATGCTCTTGACGCTGCCATCGCCAAGATGTGTAACTTGTCCGCCATTGAAAAAGCGACCGAAAAACAGCCAGGAGACGTTAGCTTCCGTGTGGGAACTATCGAGTTTGCGATTCCCTTGAACGAGAAACTGGATGTGGAAGCCGAATTGCAAAAAATGGAGGCGGAACTTGTTTACCAAGAAGGGTTCTTGAATTCGGTGGTGAAAAAATTGAGCAACGAACGTTTTGTGCAGAATGCAAAACCCGAAATAGTGGAAAACGAACGCAAGAAGCAAGCCGATGCCGAAAGCAAGATTGCGACTTTGCGTGAGAGCATTGAGGCGTTGAAGGCTCAGAAATAAAAGAGATTATTGGTCGGATGACTCGAAGTTGTCCGACCTGCTAATAACACGAAGCTCCCGCTTGGCAAGATAGAAACCAAGCGGGAGTTTTTCTATTTAATCGCCCAGTCGTATTTGCGGAAGACCTATACGAATAAGATTGAGACATCCATGCTGTAATTGATGAAATTTCATCACAGTACGTCAAAAAGATTATACAGTAGATTAAAAATGCACCACAATCTGCCAAAGTGGCGTCACAGTAGATCAAAGGTTTATTACAGTTGACCAAAAAGATTGTACAGTAGATTAAAAAGGCATCACAGTTGGATAAAGTGGCAGTACAGTAGGTTAAAAAGGTTGTACAGTAGGTTAAAAATCTATCACAGTTTGTCAAAGAAATCCCGTTCGGGGATATTCGCCCTGTAGAGAATAGCATATGGGAAGCATCGCTTGCCGTAGGTATGCACCTTTTGTGAATAGGTTAAGCTCGAATCTTTCAAGCTGATTCCCTACTCAACATAACTCAAGCAGGCTGAATGTACACCATCCAGCCTGCTTTCATTGCATAAAAAAAGTTCAATTCACCGTGTTCAATATATTCTTTCGCCGATTGCAATTTTCAGCTTGAGCAAGTTCACCGTGTAGTCGATATGCGACTTGGTCACCGACAGATGGCTTTCGGCTAGGGATGTGGAGCTGTCCAACAAATCTAGGTTGGTGATTGTTCCCGCCTTGAAGCTTGTTTGCGCCAGTGCGTACGCTTGTTCTGCTTGTTTCAACTGCAATTCGGACTGCGAGATTTTTTTCAAGGCTGCATCCACATTGGCACGGCATTCCACCACCTCGTTGGAGATGTTGCGGTGCACCAACTCTGCGTCCTGATCCACTTCGAGCAGGTCATTTTTCACCTGCATGCGGTTGTATTTCGTTTTTTGCCCATCCAAAATAGGGAACTTGAATCCAATCCCCACTACATAATTGGCTTTCAGCGTACCCTGTTCGGGCATATATCCATTCTTGAAGCCGCCCGAAGCAAAAGCATTGAAAACCGGATTTTTCTCTGCATCCACCACCTTCATGTGCGATTCGGCTATCAGGCTTCGTTGGCGGGCGATGCGCATTTCGTCTCGCTGCGCCACTGCTTTCGACAACAACACATCTTGTTGGGCAACCAATTGGGGAGCAGAAATCCTCTTTTTGAGCCGAACTGGCGTAGCTGCAGACTGACCCAGAAAAGAGTTCATCTGGCTTTGCTGCACCTGGAGGCTTGTCTGCAAATCGGTTTCCTGATTCTGGATATTCGAGATGCGCACTTTTGTGGTCAAGATTTCGTATTGCGTGGCCGAACCGGTGGCTACTTTTTTCTCTACAAATAGCAGGTGGTCATTCAGGTTTTTTAGCTCTTCCTCTTTGATTTGTATCGCTTCCTGCAAGTAAACGATGGAGTAATAGTTACCCAAAATAGATAGCGACAAGCGTTGCTTCAATTGTTCGAGCGACAATTGGGATAAAGCCTTTTGCTGCAATTCCATGTCCACACTTTTTTTTGTTTTACCAAAATCATACAATTGCTGGTTCAAGTTCAAGGAGGCGTTGTAATTGTCAGCCGGATAGAGATTGAATGTTCCCAAATCAGGCAATGAGATCTGGGAGATTGGTCCCAAGTGTGAATAAGACGACGTTAAATCCAGCAATGGGTAATAACCCGATTTTGCCAAGCCGATTTTGGCATTGGACGATTCTATATCAATTTCGGCTTTTTTCACCGAAGGATAACTGCTGATTACTTTGGAAATGACATCTCCAAGATCAAGCGAATCGGTTTTCGCATCGCTGTTTTGAGCATACAGATTAATGGTCAAAACGGCGAATAAGGAAAATAGAAATGTTGTTTTTATCTGTTTTTTCATACGATTGCCCTTTTTGGTAAAGACTTTATTTTACTTTTCCCTCTTTTTTCTTTTTCGACTGCGCCAAAAGTATTGGGATGAACCCAAGCAATGTGAACAGGCCTGCCAGAAAAAAATCGTCATTCACCCCTTGTATAAAAGCTTGGCTATTGATATGCTGCGTCACCAAACTTTGCCCCTGCTTCATGGCCATTGCCAACGAGCTTCCGCTATGTTGCTGTATGTAATAAGCCATATTTTGGGTCACGTTGTGAAATGTCTGGGAAGTGGCTTCCACCGATTGCCCATAAATTTGTGCGTGGAAATTGGTTCTTGAGGTCAATAACGTACTCAGGATAGCTACTCCCAAGCTTCCTCCAATCTGCCGCACCGTGTTGGTGATGCTGGATGCTTGCGCCATTTGCTCCCGTGAAATCGTCATCAGAGACAAGGCACTCAACGGGGTGAAGATCATCCCCATTCCCAATCCCCGCAAATAGAGGGACATCATGATGAAGGAGTGTTCGGACATGAAAGACAAGTTGTAGTTGATGAAAAAACTTGCCGCCAGCAAACCAATCCCTATGAACAACGGTATTTTGGGATTTGTCTTGTCCGAGAAAATGCCAACAAGTGGCGATATTGTTCCTTGGATAATTCCTATCGGCAGAAAGACTGCTCCCGACTGCAAGGCCGTATAACCCAATGAATTTTGCAGGAACAGAGGTAATAAGAACGTGCTGCCAAACATTCCAAGGCCAAAGATAAGCATAAACAAGTTGGCAAGCCCGAAATTGCGGTCAGCCAAAAGCCTAAGGTTCAGCAATGGGCTGTCGGTGGTGAGTTCGCGAGTGACAAACACCACAAATGCAACCGCCGAAATGGCAAGGCATGCCAAAATGTAAGGCGCACTCCATCCTGCAGAATTACTCGCCGAATTGCCTTCCGTGAGGGCGTATAGGAGTACTGGCAAAAAGATAATTACAGACACAAATCCGATGAAGTCGAACTTACGTGCATTGGGATGGACAAATTCCCGTTGGATGATGATTGTTGAAAACAAAGCGAAAACTCCCACAGGGACATTCACGTCAAATATCAGAGCCCAACTGAAATTGTCCACTAAATATCCTCCCAGCAAGGGGCCGAAGGAGATAGAAGCCGCAGCGGCAATCGCCCAAAAGCCAAGGGCCACCCCCCGCTGCTTGGGGGGAAATTCGCGGGTGATGATTGCCATTCCTAAAGGCTGCACGGCTCCTGCTCCAAGCCCTTGTATGATGCGTGAGATAATCAGTGAGTTTTCGTCGGAGGAAAGGCCGCAAAATAAGGAACCTACGGTAAACAGAAACAACCCCCAAAAATAAACCTTCTTGTATCCGAATTTATCGGCCAGCCAGCCGGAAGTGGGCAACATGACCGCCATAGACAACATGTACGCCGTCACCACCCACTGGATAGTGTCCAACCCTACCCCGAACGACGACATGATTTTGGGCAAGCCCACATTCACAATCGTGGAATCGAGCACAGCCATAAAAGTACCCAACATGATGTTGGCCAGCACAAACCATTTGTAGCTCGGGTTTCTAGGGTGAAACAAAGAATCCCGCCCACGCAAATTGCGACGTAGCTTGTGTTGGAGCGAAAGATTCCTCATGATTTCTTTTCAATTTTAACTACGGCTGACATTCCGGTCAATAGATTAAACGAAGATATTTTTTGCCCCTTGGTTGTGCTGTCAATGGAAATTTTCACCGGCACACGTTGAGTCACTTTGGTGAAGTTGCCCGATGCGTTATTGGGTGGAATCAATGAAAACTGGGACGCAGTGGAGGAACCAATGGTAAATATCTTTCCCTCAAAAGTCACTTCAGGATAAGTGTCTAGCTTGAAAATGGCGTGCTGTCCCAAGTGTAGTCCTTCCATTTTTGTCTCTTCGAGATAAACCATGATCCAAAACTTTTGGGTGTTGTTCACCGTGTAGATGGATTGTCCCGGTTGGGCAACATCTCCCGGCAACAACCACCGTTTGGCCACAACCCCATTTGTAGGAGCATACAACTTGGCGTTGGTCAACTGTGTGGAGATCACCCCTATCTGGGCATCTGCATTCACAATGGCGGCCTCAGCCGTTTTGATTTGCGACTCCGACACACCCAACTGGGCTTTCGAGGCATCGAATTGTGCCTGAGCCGTTTCAAGCGCCTTTTTGCTGTGATCGAATTGCTCTTTGGTGACCACATCCCCGTTGTACTGCAATTTGGTGCGGTCAAAATCCTCTTTCGCTTTTTCAAAACCGATTTTCAGCACCTGGATATTCTTCGCATCGTATGCGTATTTGGCCTCAGCTTGTAGCTTGTTGGCTACAGTTTGTAGTTTTCCCGCCACGATTTGTTTTTTCTGGGCCAACAGGTCCAGGCTGTCCAATTCCGCCACCAATTGCCCTTCCTTCACCGAATCTCCTTCTTCCACATAGAGGTGGGAAATTCGCCCCATGATCTTCGAACTCACAGATGTATTGTCTGAAGACACATACGCATCATCAGTCTTCACATATTTCGAATAATCAATGTACCAATAAATTCCGCCAACCACTACCGCAATCGTTACCACAGCCAATGGCAGATACACTTTCCAATCTTTTTTACCTTTGCTCATACCCTTAAAAAATTAATAGATCGGTCAAACAGGGCCGGTCTTTCGCTACTGATTTGTTTTTGAATTATTTAACTGACAACACGAGTTTTGAAATTTTGCGTTTAGCTCAATCATTGCTTCGCAAACGGTGATCGAGCTTAGCTGAAGTTTTTCCAGTGTTTCATTATCCAAGTCTGTCAAGGCGGTCTTCATGGATTCGAACATCATGGATTTAATTTCCTGAAAACGATCTTTCCCTTTTGGGGTCAACTGGATATAAATGATACGCCGATCCTTGTCGTCATTGAGCCGCTCTACCAATTCCTCGGCAAACAAGCGGTCAATCAGTGTAGTCACTTGCGGCTTCGGCACAGACAAATGATTTCCAATACCTGTCATCGTTAGCTTTCCATGGTGAGTCAATGCGCCCATCACAAAAATCACTTGGGGCGGGTAACTCGTCTTTGCGCGTACTCCCTTCATAAATATTCTGGCGAGGATTGGTAAGATCCGGGCCATATTTTCAACGATTGTATCTATTTTCTTTTCAGCCATTTTAGAATATACCTCCCATAATTAATTCCATAATAAAATTGTTACAAATGTATAACTATTTTGAATCAGAATAGTTATGATTATCGTATTTTATTCAATATCAAATTTAAAAATAGTTAAATACCTACTTTCCGATATCCAATTGAAGATCAAAATATTATAGTGTGTTTTTTTAAGGAAAACATAGCCATTAGCTGATAGCTCTTGGAAAAGGCTAATGGCTAAAAGCTATTGGATATAGGCTTGTCCATTTTGCTACAACTACTTATTCTCACTGCTTATTACTAACTATTAATAGCTATTCACGCAAATAGTTTTTTTTCTGTATCAGAATTTCTTAAATTTGCCCATTAAAAATAGACGTTTGGTGGCTTTTCCCCCTTTGGGCTGGTTAAAGGCCAGGAAAAATCGTACCGGCAACAGCATTGCATGGCAAGAACAAAAAAAGAAAAAAACAAACATGGCTTTTGGAAACGGCTGCACTTTAAGTACAGGCTTTCTGTGTTGAACGAAAACACCTTGGAAGAGGTTTGGCGTTTGCAGGCTTCCATATTTATGGGAACGATGCTGGTGTTGGTCTTTGCCATTACGTTGATAACGCTCACTGCCATTGGTATCATTGCCACTCCCATACGTAATTATTTGCCGGGCTATTCTGACGCAGAAGTAAGAAGTTTCGCCCTGAAAAATGCTATTCTGATAGATTCGTTGGAGATTAAGCTCGACCAGCAGACTTCGTATATCGAAAACCTCCATTCTGTTTTTCAAGGAAAATTAGAACCCGATTCTTCCCGTTCGAAGGATGTGATAGCTATATCCGAAAATGATAAGTCGTTGGAAAAGTCGGAGAGCGAAAGGCAATTCGATGAAAAGTATGAGAAAGAAGAAAAATACAATTTATCTGCCAAAAGTGAAGAAACTAAGACGATGACCGAAGGTGCTGTTTTCTTCAAACCTTTGAAAGGTGTTATTTCGGCGAAATACAATCCGGCGATCAGCCATTATGGAATCGATTTGGCTGCCAAACCCAAAGAAAGTGTGGTGGCGGTACTCGAAGGTGCCGTGATTTTCAGCGGTTACGATCCCAATGTGGGCTATTTCATCCAGTTGCAGCATCGGAACGGATTTGTGTCGATTTACAAAAACAATGATTTGATTTTGAAGAAAACTGGCGATCAGGTGCGAACAGGGGAAGTGATTGCCATCATCGGAAGCTCCAGCCAAGAAAAGACCGGTCCACATTTGCATTTTGAATTGTGGTATAAGGGAATGCCCGTGAATCCCGAATCGTATATCACTTTTTGAACGACTAAAAACAGAAATGGAAACAAACATAAAGAAGAGAAGTATAGCTATTTTGGGTTCGACAGGCTCCATAGGCACGCAAGCCTTGGAGGTGGTTCGCAACAATCCCCAACGCTTCGAGATATATGCGCTTACGGCAAATTGTCAGGTGGAGTTGCTGATTGCACAAGCAACAGAATTTCAACCTGAAGTGGTGGTGATTGCCGATGAATCGCTTTATGAAAAACTGAAAGATGCGCTTTCTCACTTGCCTATCAAGGTTTGGGCTGGAGCAGATGCCATCGCCCAAGCAGTGGAAAGCGAGTCGATAGACATTGTGCTGACTGCCCTTGTGGGCTATTCGGGTTTGAAACCCACCATACACGCCATCAAGGCTGGAAAAGCCATTGCTTTGGCCAACAAGGAAACGCTTGTAGCGGCAGGTGAGCTGATCACGTCACTTGCTTTGGAATACAAAGTACCGATTCTTCCCGTGGATTCTGAACATTCCGCCATTTTCCAATGTTTGAATGGAGAACGAAGTCCGATCGAGAAAATTTTGCTGACGGCTTCGGGTGGTCCTTTTCGCAAGAAGAGCATTGACGAATTGAAAAAAGTGACCAAAAACGATGCCTTGAAGCATCCGAATTGGAACATGGGAGCGAAAGTCACCATAGATTCGGCTTCTATGATGAACAAGGGCTTTGAAATGATGGAGGCAAAATGGCTGTTTGGCGTGCCGCCCGAACGGATACAGGTGTTGGTTCACCCGCAGTCCATCGTCCATTCTATGGTGCAATTCCAGGATTCATCTGTGATTGCGCAATTGGGAATGCCCGACATGCGTTTGCCTATCCAGTATGCTTTGACGTATCCCGAAAGGATAGAAACTAATTTTGAACGAATAGACTTCATTAAACTACATACACTGACCTTCGAAGAACCGGATTTGGAAAAATTCCGGAATTTGGCTTTTGCTTACGAAGCTGTGGCAAAAGGAGGCAACTTGCCCTGCATATTGAATGCGGCAAATGAAGTGGCCGTGGCGAATTTCTTGCAGGACAAGATTGGATTTCTTGGGATGAGCGATCTACTGGAAAACACGATGTCGAAAGCCTCTTTTGTAGCCAAACCAACTTATCAGGATTATGTGGAAACCGATGCCGAGGCGCGTCGCATAGCCCAAGAATTAATTAGAATATAAATTTCACACTAAAAATAACGAATGGAAACATTTTTAATTAAAGCACTTCAACTAATACTGAGCTTGTCGATTTTGGTGATTGTTCACGAATTCGGACATTTCCTTTTTGCCCGGATTTTCAAAATAAAAGTAGAAAAATTTTACCTGTTTTTCGACCCTTGGTTTTCGCTTTTTAAATTTAAACCAAAAGGTAGCGACACGGAATATGGAATCGGATGGTTGCCATTGGGTGGTTATGTGAAAATAGCTGGAATGATTGACGAATCGATGGACAAGGAGCAATTGGCTCAGCCCGAGCAACCTTGGGAATTCCGGTCCAAACCGGCTTGGCAACGCTTGTTGGTGATGATTGGCGGGGTTGCTTTCAACGTGATCTTGGCCATTTTCATTTATTCCATGATCGTTTTCTGCTGGGGCGACAAATACGTTTACTTCAAAGATTTCAAACATGGAATGTCTTTCAGTCAAGCTGCTAAGAATGCAGGATTTCAGGACGGAGACAAAGTGGTGAGTGCCGACGGGAAATTATTGAAACTGAGAATGGATAAAACCCTCGACATGAACACCTATATGGCGTTTGCGGATGCAAAGGTGATCGAGGTGGTTCGTGGAGGACACGCGGTGACGATCGACTTGCCACAACATTTTGCAGACAGCCTTATCGCCTCTAAAAAAATAGCTTATCAACCCCGCACAACTGCGGTCGTCGATAGCATATTGGCTGGAGGGAATGCCGAGAAAAGCGGTTTACAGAAAGGTGATAGTATCGTGCAGGTGAACGGGAAAACAATTAGGTCGTTCAATGAATTGCGGACGTTGATTTCTGACAACAAGAACAAAAATATTACATTGGGCTATTACCGCGACGACTCGTTGATGACTACCAAAGCATACGTGGACAGCACCGCTACTTTGGGCTTCTTTGCAGCTTCATTCGACAAAAGCATTTTTAAAGAGGACAAATACAGCTTTTTCGGCGCTTTGCCTGCCGGCATCAAGCTGGCGAAAGAAACCTTGGTAGGCTATATTGGCCAATTCCGATTTGTGTTCACCAAAGAAGGTGCCTCCAACTTGGGTGGATTTGCAGCCATCGGCAATCTTTTCCCCGCCGAATGGGACTGGCAAGGATTTTGGTTTATGACTGCCTTCTTGTCGGTGATTTTGGCAGTCATGAACATTTTGCCAATTCCTGCATTGGATGGCGGGCATGTAATGTTCTTGCTATACGAAGTCGTGACACGCCGCAAACCCAATGAAAAGTTTGTGGAATATGCCACCATGGCCGGAATGGGGTTGCTCATCTTACTGTTGTTGTATGCAAACGGCAATGATATTTTCAAAGCAATATTTAAGTAAACCGCGAGGCTGATTTGCAGATTCGCAAATCAGCCCGTAAAAAAACGTTAACAGCTTAAGGATATGATTAAAACCACCGTGACAGAACTGATAAAAGGAGAAAAAACTGCGTTCTCTTTTGAAATTTTGCCGCCAATGAAGGGTAACAGCATTGAAAAGGTATATAAAATCATCGATAAATTACGCGAATTCGATCCAAAATATATAAACATCACCACGCACCAAAGCGAAAACATCTACAAGGAATTTCCCGATGGAACAATTCGAAAAGTGAATGTGCGGAAACGCCCTGGTTCTGTGGCGATTGCCGCAGCCATTCAGAACAAATATGGCATTACGGCTATTCCTCACATGATATGCAAAGGGTTCTCACGCGAAGAAACCGAATATGCGCTGATCGATTTGAACTTTTTGGGCATTTACAACCTGCTGCTTCTTCGTGGAGATGCTCACAAGGAAGGGCCAAAGTTTGATGGCACGTTCAATAACTATGCGACCGATCTCCAGAAACAAGTGGCCGATTTCAACCAAGGGATTTCTGCCGATGGAAGCACATTCGAACGGTTTGAAACCCCCTTTTCTTATGGAATGGCGTGCTATCCAGAGAAACACGAAGAAGCCCCAAACTTGGAATCGGATATTTTTTATGCGAAAATGAAACAAGACCAAGGTGCGGAATACCTTGTCACCCAGATGTTTTTTGACAACGAAAAATATTTTTCATTTGTCGAAAAATGCCGTGAAGCGGGCATCACGATTCCAATAATTCCGGGAGTGAAGCCGATCGTAACCCGCGACCAATTGAACGTGCTGCCTCGTATTTTCCGTTCCGAAATTCCTGTGGAATTGGCTACCGAAATTTTAAAATGCAAAACGGATGAAGAGGCAAAGTCTGTTGGCGTGGAGTGGGGAGTCCAACAATGCCGGGACTTGGTGAAGCGTGGCGTTCCAAGCTTGCATTTCTATTCGTTGATGGCTTCCGAAAGCGTGAAGCGTATTGCGAAGGAGATTTATTGATAGGTGAATCTGTAATTTACAATTTCACAATTTATTCTTATATTTACAAACAGTCTAAGTTGTCTCATAAATAATTGATAGAAGGTGCTTTTCAAAGATATAATAGGACAGGATGACATAAAATCAAGGCTTATACGTTCGGTGAAAGAGGGATTTATACCGCACGCACAGCTTTTTTGTGGAGCCGAAGGGGTGGGTAAACTCCCTCTGGCTATTGCCTATGCCCAATATCTTAATTGTGAAAATCCCGGAGCCGACGATTCTTGCGGAGTGTGTCCTTCCTGTGTAAAGTACAGTCATTTGGTGCACCCGGACTTGCATTTTGTGTTTCCGGTGGTTAAAAAGGATAAACGCGAAGTCTCCGATGATTATATCCCCGAATGGAGGATGCAGGTGAATAGTTCTCCCTATTTTTCTTACGACCAATGGCTCACGTCCATCAATGCAGAGAATTCCCAGGGCATGATTTATGTCAAGGAAAGCGATGCAATCATACGCAAACTCAATTTGCGAATTTATGAAGGAAAATACAAAGCGATGATTGTGTGGCTGCCTGAAAAGATGAACGACGAAGCGGCTAACAAACTATTGAAAATTCTTGAAGAACCCACTCCCAATACCGTTTTCTTGTTGGTTTCCAATGCTCCCGATCAGCTTCTGACCACTATCCAGTCCCGTTGTCAGCGGGTGAATATTCGGCCTATCGACAAGCAAGATATGGAAACAGTACTCAAGCAGAATTTCCAGTTGGACGAAAGCTCGGCGGCAGAAGTGGCACATATCTCCAGAGGAAGTTTTGTGAAGGCTTTGGAAACAATCAGTACTGGAGAAGAACACCGTTTTTTCTTCGAATTGTTTGTGGAAATGATGCGTGCATCTTATTCCCGCAACATCAAAAAAATAAAAGCTGTAGCAGAAGAATTGAGCCGTGTGGGACGTGAAAAGCAAAAAAACTTTCTTAGTTATTGCCAGCAAATGGTTCGCGAATATTTTGTCAGCAACTTCCATCAGCCACAATTGGTGTACCTCAACAGGGAGGAAGCCCAGTTTGGCCAAAAGTTTTCCCCATTCATCAACGAGCGAAATGTGGAAGACTTTATGGCTGAACTCGAACTAGCATCACGACATATCGAGCAAAACGTAAATGCCAAAATGGTATTTTTTGATATTTGCCTTAAAATTACGTTGCTCATAAAAAGATAATATATAAACCCACAAAGTCGAAAAAAGGGGCTTTGTTTTATTCATTTAAAATTTTACATAATCATGACCGAAAATTTTAATATAGTACCAGAGATAAATTCTGGTATAACTCAAACCAACACGGAAACCGCCGAGAAAGAGCCTAAGTCTTTCAAGGGATGTGGATGTAAGCCAAAAGGGTGTGGTTCGTGCACCACCCGGGCTACCAAGTTGGAAGTATATGATTGGTTGAGCGACATACCAGAGTCGGAAGAAGCTTCCAAGATGGTAGAGGTCCAGTTCAAAAACACAAGGAAAGGTTATTTCCTCAATAGCAACAACATTGACTTATATGTTGGCGACATGGTAGCAGTGGAAGCCTCACCCGGGCACGACATCGGCCATGTCACGCTGACGGGGAAATTGGTTCAAATCCAAATGAAAAAAAACAACTACCGCCCCCATCAAGGTGAGCAGAAGCGTGTGTATCGCATTGCAAAACCGGTGGACATAGAAAAATATGAACAGGCGAAATTGATGGAACACACCACGATGATCCGTGCACGCGAGGTTGCCGAAAACCTCGGCCTTCAAATGAAAATCGGCGATGTGGAATACCAAGGCGACGGCAACAAGGCTATTTTCTATTACATCGCCGACGAGCGTGTCGATTTCCGTCAGTTGATAAAGGTGTTTGCGGAAGAATTTCATGTGCGTATAGAGATGAAGCAGATAGGAGCGCGCCAGGAAGCCGGTCGCATTGGTGGAATTGGGCCTTGCGGACGAGAACTCTGCTGCTCGTCTTGGATGACCAATTTTGTGTCGGTCTCCACTTCTGCTGCACGTTACCAAGACATTTCGCTCAATCCGCAAAAATTGGCTGGGCAGTGTGGCAAACTCAAATGTTGCCTCAATTACGAGATTGACCAATACGTGGAGGCACACAAGCAATTGCCCTCGCAGGAAGTGATTCTTGAAACATTGGACGGAAGCTTCTTCCATTTCAAGACCGATGTTTTTTCCGGACAAATGACTTATTCTTCTTCCAGGTCAGTGGCTGCCAATTTGGTCACTGTTCCCAAGGAGCGTGTTTTTGACATTATCCAAATGAACAAGGCGGGAACAAAGCCTAAGAATTTGAATGAAGGCACCTCCCCCGAAGTTGACCCGAAACGTGCATACAACGATGTACTTGAAAACGAAAGCATCACCCGCTTCGACAGTGCCAAGAAGAAAAAGAAAAAGCTGAATCGCAGCCAAAGCGGGCAGCCTCGCAATCTTGAGGGTCAACCGCTCCTCGGTGCTGAACCCCGTGGGGAGAATGGTGCGAGCGCTGCAAATGCGAATAGCGGAGGCTCTAGGCGTGAAGACCGCCCGAAAAATCAGTCTCGGCCCGACAGGCAGCAACAAGCAAATCCCAACAAACAGCGGGCAAATGGGAATCGTCCTCCTCACAACAACAATGGACAGCGAAAGGATTTTAAGAAAAGAAATGACAACCCTTCTCAAAACTAAATATATACTTGGTGTGGCTATCGCTCTTTTAGGGATAGTCACATCTTGTGATAACCGGGAAACTTATCATGAGTTTCAAGATGTCAGAGATGCGTCCTGGTCTAAAAGAGATTCTCTCAGGTTCGATATCGACACAGCCTCGATGTTGCCGGGTATTGCTTATGACATTCATCTGGAAATGGTCAACAATGCCAAATTTCCCTACCAAAATCTTTGGTTGTTTGTTCGCTCCAACCTCAATGGCGAGAAAATATTCCGTCAGGATACTATCCAGGTCCGGTTGGCCGATATATATGGGAAATGGCTTGGTTCAGGCTTTGGCTCTTATTATCAAACCTCGATATTGTTTCGACAGAGAGTCGTCTTTTCTCAAAAAAGGAAATACAGAATTCAAGTCATCCAAGGAATGCGTGACGAACCACTCGTGGGCATCGAAAAAGTGGGGTTGAGGATTAGTCGTGCCGAATAGCCTTACTCCTTGCAAATAAAGGATTGATCTATTGACGAATTAGATAAGGGGCTGCCTCAAAAGGGCAGCTTCTTTTGTTATTGATTATGCGGGAATCTTGTCCTTATAAGCTTCCATTGTTGAAAACTCAGCAAGTACTCTTTTGTCAGGCAATTCTACTGGTGGCGCATATCCAATATGTCAATCTTATTATTCTATGATGAGCCCTCAGTTTGCGTTTTTTAATATTTAATATTAAAATTAATAAAATTTATTTATCAGACAAGCGGTATTTTACCTTTTTCTCCTCAGTCTCAATGAATTCTTATTTGCCTATGCCCAGTCCCCGATAGATTCCTCCATCTCAACCCTGTTTCCAAAAAACAGCTAATGCCAGTTTAAAAAATATCCTCCAACCCCTTGTCCATTCCACACTATATCATATCTTTATGCCCGACAACTCTTAATACTAATTATTAAAATACCTCAATTATGACATCAACTTACGAAACAGGTCGTGCAAAAAACATCGACAATTTCAAAATCCTTATCTCAGCGGCAGTCCAATTAGGTTCGATCTACAATCCTGTACCAACCTTGATTCAGTTACCATCGCTCAATGCCCTGCTGGCTGGCGCGGAAAACTCTTCCGAAATCCTTGCCCAAGCCCGTAGAAACTTTGACGAGGCCACCAACAGCCGGGTTGCGCTTTTCGAACCCCTTGCCAAAAAAGCTAGCCGCATTGTCTCCACTATGGAACTTTCTGGTATCGAAGACAGAACTGTCGATAACGCCAAAAGCTTGCTTAAGAAAATACGAGGGACTCGCACTTCGCCTAAGTCGGTTGCTGTTGCAAGCGATCCTGCTACGCCTCCAAAAGCCACAATCTCCACCTCCCAACTCAGTTATGCCAACCAATTGGCCAACTTCGCACTCCTTGTAGGGCAGGCGGTAGGGCTACCTGCATATTCTACCAACGAGCCAGATCTACAGCCTAACGGGTTAAACGCTTACTTGGCCGATCTCAAGACGGCGCACAACCGCGTCATCGACACGGAAAACGCCCACTCCCAGGCTTTGACCACACGTAACTCGGCACTTTATGCCGACAACACTGGGTTGGTGGATGTAAGCCTCACTGTGAAAAAATACGTCAAGACACTCAACATCCCCGACAACCAATTGGTCAAAACAATCGTCTCGCTTGAATTCCGAAGGAGATAAATCCGGTTTACTCAACTGTTTCAATAGGGCGGATCACTCGAACTGATCCGCCCTGTCGCATATTTGACTCAGTATGGGGGCTATGTCAAAATGCTTTTGAAGGCTAATTACGCAAATTAGCGCAATGTTTCTGTGTAAATCAATGTCTGGCAAGTGCCATATAATCAATAAACGTTGGTGAATATTGTATCGGGTTCAGATTATTATACCGTCATTCCTTTATTTCACACCGTATCTCTTTCAACTCACGTCATTGCTGCTCGAACTCATATCGTTGCCGCTATGATTGACACCGTTTCCGCTTGAACTCCCGCTGTGTCTGCTACAACTCGTCCCGTTGCTACTACAATTCGGGTCGTTGTTGCTATCACTCGCACCGTTGCTGCTTGAACTCACGCTGTTGCCACCTTAAAGAACGCCGGCATCGGGAAAGCTACCGTGGAGTTTCATTTTTCCCTCTGCGCAACCACACGATCCCTCCAATTTTTTCACGAACATCTCGGCATCACATTGCAATTTTCCCCAATTTTAAGTACTTTTGGACTTTGAATTCTTAATTATCTCGTTGTTTGTGTTAAGCAAAAACAAAATAAAATATATCCAATCTCTCAAAGACAAAAAAGGAAGGGCGGAACACGGAGTTTTTGTAGCCGAAGGAAATAAAATGGTTTCCGAACTTCTCCAATCCATGCCTTGCTCTTTGCTGGTGGCAACTTCCGGCTTTTTGCGAGAAAACATTGTTCCGGAGGTCGGTGAACTGGTTGAAGTGACGGAAAATGAACTTTGCAAAGCAAGTTTTCTGAAAACGCCCCAACAAGTTCTCGGCATTTTTGTTATACCTTCGTGCCAATCCCAAAATGTCGATTGGGACAGTTCCCTAAGCTTGATGCTGGATGGCATTCAAGATCCGGGGAATTTGGGAACCATCATCCGGTTGGCCGATTGGTATGGAATTGAGCACATCATCTGTTCGCCCGATACGGCTGATGTGTATAACCCGAAGGTGGTGCAAGCCACGATGGGGGCGTTGGCACGGGTGAAAGTGCATTACTTGGACTTGCCGGAGTGGCTCGCCAATCATACGGAAATTCCGGTTTACGGCACTTTCTTGGATGGGGAAAACATGTATGCGCAAAACCTTTCATCCAACGGCGTGGTGGTGATGGGAAACGAAGGAAATGGAATCCGTCAGGAAGTGGCGAAATATATCTCCCGGAGACTTTTTATCCCGACATTTCCACCCGGACAAAAAAGTTCCGAATCCCTCAATGTAGCTGTGGCGACAGCCATCGTATGCGCAGAATTTAGAAGAAACTTATTGATTAAAATGCTATAAAGTATAACTTTTTAACCGAAAAAAATGGAGTTCTTGGAAATATTTTTTAATCCAGCCGCATGGTTGGCGCTGTTAACCCTTACTTTTTTAGAAATCGTATTAGGTGTTGACAACATTGTTTTCCTATCTATTGTCACGTCCCGATTGCCGGAACACGAACAACCCAAGGCTCGGCGTGTCGGGTTGTTGCTGGCTATGCTTTTCCGTATAGGCCTTCTGTTTAGTATCTCTTTGCTGATGCAATTGACAAAACCCATTTTCTCGATTGACACATCTTGGATCGATGGGCACATTTCTGGACAAAGTATTATCATCTTTGTGGGAGGATTGTTCCTCCTTTATAAAAGTGTCTCAGAGATCCATCACAAACTGGAGGGAGAAAATGATTCGCACACAGTCAAAGGGAATAAAAGCAAGTTCTGGAGTGTGATCACCCAGATTGTAGCCATCGATATCGTGTTTTCGTTCGATAGCGTGCTTACGGCCGTCGGCTTGGTGAGTTTCAAAGATTTTGGTTATGCCGGAGCAATGACTGTGATGGTTTTGGCAGTTGTCATCTCCGTTTTGGTGATGTTGATTTTCTCTGGGCCGGTAAGCCGATTTGTGAATGCCCATCCGACTATCCAGATGCTGGGACTTTCCTTTTTGATACTCATCGGTGTGATGTTGATTGCTGAAGCATCCCATGTGTCGCATGTCTCGCTTTTTGGGGCCGAAGTTGGGGCAATTCCGAAAGGATATATTTACTTTGCCATAGCGTTTTCACTGATGGTGGAATTCTTCAATATGAAATTGCGCAAGAAAGCGGATAAGCCGGTGGAGCTGCGCAATTCCAAGATTGTTGATTCAGAAGATAAATAAGAGTTGTCTTTTTTATTAACAAATTGGTACATTAATAATTAATTATGGCTTTTTTAGGACAAGATTCTGTTCTTTCGAATGTAGTAGCGGAGAATCACTTGTTGATTCCTTTCATCAACCGTTTTGGTATCCGTTTGGGACTCGGAGAAAAGACGATAGGTGAGATATGCCAAAGCCAAGACATCAATCCCGATTTTTTCTTGGCTTTGCTCAATACCTTTGTGGACGAAGATTATTTTCCGGAGAAGAAGCTTCAGTCGTTCAATATTGCCCTCATCGCCAACTACCTGAAGCAGGTTCATTCTTACATTACCAATGTTCAGGTGGTGAATGTAGAGAAGCACCTGAATGCTTTTATAGCGATGAGCGATCCCAACAACAAGCAGCTCGAACTGATCCCTCGCCTTTTTGCCAAATTCAAAGTTTCATATGCTTCCAGTTCTTCTTTCGACGACATTATGGACGAACATCTTTCCGTATTGCTTTCCGATTTGAAGAATATTTTGGTAAAACACCTTTCGGGCAATTTCAATGAAAACCTGGCTTACGCTGTTTTCTTCACCATTGACAGTTTATGGCGTGATTTGGTGATCCACGAACGCATCCGTGATAAAATCCTCTATCCAAAAATCATCGAGCTGAAAAGGGCCGGGTTTGAAAACTGGAAAGATGTGATTGCGGAAGAAAAAACCGAAGTGGACAATTCTGAAAAGGGGGCAATCACATCGCGGGAGTTGGAAGTTCTAAAATTAGTGGCCACTGGTCATCTCAACAAAGAGATAGCCGACAAGCTTGGAATTAGTTTCAACACGGTGCTTTCCCATCGCAAAAACATTACTGCCAAATTAGGAATCAAAACCGTTTCAGGCCTCACATTCTATTGCATCAGCCACGGATACATGTCGATGTCGGATGCTGTGGATTGGTAATCTTACATGTTAACAAGTGAACGAGTAAAGTTGTGATCCAGTGATTCCAAAATTACAAGTTCATTTTCTGGCCTCTTCGCTTCTTTTTAAACATTTTCCCCTCTCTATCCTCGTCTCTAAAAGTATAATTCCCTATCTTTACATAGACAAATTCAATTGGTCATATGGGTTTTAAATATGCCCGGTACGAATCGGAGTTAAAAGGAGCCATCCTATAAAAAAAACGATCGTATTAAGTGTGATTTTTTATATAATATGCTATATAGTTTATGATTAATACAAATTCTTCACTAAAGAGTAAAACCATAAATATGTTGGGCGAAATGCTGGGCGATATCATTCAGGAATCAATGGGACCTGAAATTTTTGATCGCTTGGAATCGATTCGTCGGATGTCAAAGGCGGCACATTCCGGAGATGACAAGGAGCATCGAAAACTGGTGGAGACTTTGAGAAATCTTCCCGATGGTGAAATTCTACCCGTTGTGAAAGCCTTCAATCAATTTCTGAACCTAGCCAATACGGCGGAGCAATACGAGGGAATTTCCACACATGGCAGGGCTGCTGTGAATCCGATTGATTTTGAGAAAATCTACCGGAAGCTCAAAGAGGGTGAAGTCTCCGAAAAACAGATACAGGAGGCTATTTCGGCTGTCTCTATCAACCTAGTGTTGACGGCGCACCCAACGGAAATCAACCGCCGATCACTTATCAACAAGTTGAATGAAGTGAATGCTTGCCTTCACGAACTCGACCACGACGATTTGGTGGATTACGAGAAGCAACAGATTCACAGAAGGCTTAAACAAATAATCGCACAGTATTGGCATACGGATGAGATCCGCAAGAATCGGCCAACACCCGTGGAGGAAGCGAAATGGGGTTACGACGTGATTGAAACAAGCCTTTGGGAAGCAGTCCCTGCCTTTATCCGTGAATTGGATGAACAGATGCAGGCCACTATCGGCTTTTCCTATCCGGTGGATGCGCGGCCGATTCAGTTCACCACCTGGATGGGCAGCGACCGGGACGGAAACCCAAATGTGACTGCTGCGGTGACTTCGCAAATTTTGCTTAAAAGCCGTCATCGGGCTGCCTCGTTGTTTTTGAAGGATGTGCAAGTGCTTGTCACGGAGCTTTCCATGTCCGGTTGCACGGAAGGGTTTAGGCAGCTTGTTGATTCCGATACGCAAGAACCTTATCGAGAATACCTTAAAATCCTTCGTAAGAAACTCCAACGCACAATCCAATACCTGGATGCCCGTTTGGCAGGCAGGCCAACCGATATCACCGACATTATCACCAAAACAGAAGAATTGTGGGACCCACTCTACGCCTGTTACCAATCGTTGGTGGCTTCCGACATGTCGATCATTGCCAACGACCATTTGTTGGATACATTGCGCCGTGTGCGCTGTTTCGGGATCACGTTGGTACAGATTGACGTTCGTCAGGAAAGCACACGTCACACCGAAGCTTTGTCCGAATTGACAAGGTATTTGGGTTTGGGAGATTACGAAAGTTGGTCGGAAGACGAGAAGCAAGCCTTTTTGGTGCGTGAACTCAATTCCAAAAGACCATTGATCCCGCAGAATTGGAATCCTTCCGCCGACACGAAGGAGGTTTTGGACACTTGCCAGGTAATAGCCGGAACGCCTCATGAAGCAATTGCTGCTTATGTGATTTCGATGACACGCACACCGTCCGACATTTTGGCGGTTCATTTGTTGTTGAAAGAAGCTGGTACGCCTTATATATTGGCAGTTGCTCCCTTGTTTGAGACATTGAACGACTTAAACAATGCCAAGACCATCATGGAGCAATTGTTCTCTGTGAGCTGGTACCGCGGTGTCATTAGTAACAAGCAAATGGTGATGATCGGCTATTCCGACTCTGCCAAAGACGCTGGAGCTATTGCCGCCGGATGGGCGCAATACCGTGCTCAGGAAGCCCTGATCGAGATTTGCCAACATCAGGGAATCATGCTGACCTTGTTTCATGGCCGCGGAGGCACCATCGGGCGCGGCGGTGCACCAGCCCAAGCTGCTTTGTTCTCGCAACCTCCAGGCTCGTTGCAAGGCGGACTTCGTGTGACTGAACAAGGCGAAATGATCCGGTTCAAACTGGGTTTGCCGAAAGTGGCAGTTTCCACTTTCATCCATTATTTTGACGCAATTCTCGAAGCCAACCTCTTGCCGCCACCCGTTCCGAAAGATGAATGGCGTGTGGTGATGGACAAGTTGTCCACGATTTCGTGTGAAGAGTATCAGGGAATAGTGAGGGGTAACCCCGATTTCATTCCCTATTTTTACCAAGCTACACCTGAAGCCGAATTGGCAAAACTTCCGCTTGGTTCGCGTCCCGCAAAACGTCGTCCCAATGGAGGGGTGGAAAGTTTGCGTGCGATTCCGTGGATTTTTGGTTGGTCGCAAAACCGCTTGATGCTTCCGGCATGGTTGGGAGCCGGGAAATCGCTTCGCCAGTTTATCGCAGAAGAGGGAATTGGAGTGTTGGAAACGATGTATAGCGATTGGCCCTTTTTCAAAACGCGCATTAGCATGTTGGAGATGGTATTTGCCAAAGCGGATACACGTATTTCCGAATACTACGACGAACGGTTGGTGGAGGAACATCTTCTGCCATTGGGAGAATATTTGCGTAGTCAGTTGAAGGAAGATATCAAAACGGTACTTGAAATTGCCCACGACAAGAGCCTGATGGAAACATTGCCTGAAGTAGCCAAATCGGTAGCTGCTCGGAATATTTATACGAATCCCTTAAACTTATTGCAAGTGGAATTGCTCTATCGAAGCCGTGTGCTTGAATCGCCTTCATCTGTGCTCGAACAAGCCATGATGGTGACTATTTCTGGCATCGCTGCCGGCACACGGAATACGGGGTGATATCCCAGAAAAGATATGCCGCACCGGTAATTTATTGCTTGTGCATGGTTTTGAATAACAAAAAAGCAGACGGATCTTCGCCTGCTTTTTTCGATATGCTTTGGTTAGCTGATTTTCAAATCGCCTTTTCCTTTATCAAATATTCAGCGATCTGCACCGCATTGAGAGCTGCACCTTTCTTGATCTGATCGCCTACAACCCAGAAAGTCAACCCATTTGGATTGCTCAGGTCTTTACGGATACGCCCCACATACACAGGGTCGGCATCAGCAACGAAGAGGGGCATCGGATAATCCTTCTCTGCCGGATTGTCTTGCAGCACCAAGCCTTCTGCCTTAGCAAAGGCTTCGCGGGCTTCTTCCACCGACACAGGGCGTTCGGTTTCGATCCAGATGGCTTCCGAATGAGCGCGGATCACCGGCACACGCACACAGGTGGCGCTCACTTCCACATCGGAGTGCATGATTTTACGCGTTTCGTTATACATCTTCAGCTCTTCCTTGGTGTAGCCGTTTTCGGTGAATACGTCCACTTGCGGGATCAGGTTGTAGGCCAATTGGTAGGCAAATTTTTCCACGGTTGCCTTGTCGCCGGAAGCAATTTCCTTGAACTGGTTAATCAATTCGTCCATAGCTGTTGCGCCTGCGCCTGAAGCCGCTTGATAAGTAGCCACATGTACCCGCTTGATATGCGAGATGCTTTCAATAGCTTTTAACGCCACCACCATTTGTATAGTGGTACAGTTGGGGTTGGCAATGATGCCTCTTGGACGTGCTTTTGCATCTTCGCCATTCACTTCGGGAACAACCAAAGGCACGTCGTTTTCCATACGGAAAGCACTCGAATTATCAATCATCACGGCTCCGTGCTTGGTGATGGTTTCCGCAAATTCCAGGGAAATGCCACCGCCAGCCGAAACAAATGCTATGTCTATTCCCTTGAAATCGTCGTTGTGTTTGAGTTCTTTGACGGTTAGCTGTTTATCCCGAAATTCATATTTTCGTCCGGCACTTCTTGCCGATCCGAACAACACTAATTCTTCAGCCGGAAAATTCCGCTCACTCAACACGCGCAGGAACTCTTGCCCTACCGCACCACTGGTTCCAACAATAGCAATTTTCATTTTAGAGATCAATAATTAAAAAAGTGATACTTAAATTTCATAAAACCGGCATTTTGGCTATATTTGCACAAATGCAAGCAAATGAGCGACAAAGTTATGAAGTTTATCCATTAAAACGGGCTGCTTATGCGATTTTTTCTTTACACAACTTTACTTTTGATCAGTTTTTCCATTTCGGCGCAAGACTCGATCAGTTTTCATCGCCTCGATTTCTCGAAAAATGTTTTCGGAGATTCCACTTCCTTTGTGTTTCAGCCAGATAGTTCGCTCACAATGAAGGCTTCTACTGATACCAGTAAAGTGAGTCTCGCCAAGGCTTCAAAATACGACCTTGGGGCTTCTTGGAAAATCAGTGTGCAGATGAATGTGAATCCGTCCAACTACAACAATATCAAGTATTACATTCTCTCCGACTCTGCCAACTTCACGAAATCTTCGAATGCCTATTATGTGGTGATCGGAAACAATGCGGATGAAGTTTCTCTCTATTCGCAAACTGCCAATTCGGCCACAAAAGTCATTGATGGATTGGATAAGCGTCTCGACAAAGACACTGTGAACGTGGAAGTGATTGTTTCTTTGGATAAAGATGGTAAATTCTCGCTTTGGTCCAAAGGCATCGATGAGACCGATTACTACGAAGAAGGCACAGCCCAGATCAAACGGAATTACTCGGGAACATCTTACCTTGGCTTTTTGTGTACTTATTCATCGAAAAATACCAACAAGTTCATTTTTAAAGAAGTCAGCATCGCCTATCCGGAGGAGGAGGAAGGTGGAAGTGACGATCCCGAAACTCCGGTGACGATTGAAGGGGAAAATTTCTCTCTTTCTGACAAATCTTTATCTACGGGCGGCGAAGCGGTTTATGTTCAATACAAATTTCCCGAGGAAGGATATGTGGCAAGAATAATTACCTTCGACAGTGCCGGAAACAAAATCGAAGAATTGGCTAATAACACCACCCTGGGCAAAGAAGGTCGGATCCGGTTGACTGGCAATTATCCTGAAGGAATTGCCATAGTATTTGCGGAAGCAAGAACAAAAAATGGAAGTTTTATTCGGAAAAAAATGCCCATTGTTTGCGGGAAGTAGCCTAGGGCTTCTGAACGTAAATTTCTCCAATGGATTTGCAGTAAAGCATCTATCTTGCATATCAAATCTCAAGGCTTCGCTTGCAATCTTGGTCACCTCATCAGTTGTTTTTTTTGTATCTTTAATCTGCATCATATAAGCGTTTATGCGGATTTTGGTTCACTGTCGGATGTCTTTCTTTATGAATGACCTCATATTTTCTGTTTCGCAATAAAATATTTTCCTGTGGAAATTTGTTTTATTGGAAAATAATATTTTCCTTTGTTTAAAATTTCCACGAGAAAATAACAAGCAAAGAAAATAGAATCGAAAATGAAGAGAAAAAAACTTATCGCAGCAGGGGTATTTTTGGCCTGTCTTAGTTTCTACGGAAAGGCGCAGGAAAGCAAATTCATCTCCTTGGAAGAAGCGATTCAGGCAGCAACCCAAAACAACAGTAACGTGAAGATGGCTGAATTTGACACGAAGACAGCCAATGCCAATTATCGGATGACAGATGCGGTATTCTTGCCTCAGGTGAATCTGGATTACACGGCATTGAGCACCAACAATCCCCTGAATGCTTTTGGATTTTTGCTGCAACACCAAGCTGTAACAGCGGCAGATTTTGACCCGGCAAAACTCAACTATCCGGGTGCTTCAGCCGATTACAGTGCAAAAGCGGAGGTGAAATTGCCTCTTCTCAACATCGACCAGATGTATGCCCGCAAGGGGGTAAAAGTACAGGAAGAGGTTTATAAATACAAGGCACAACGCACACGGCAATATGTTGAATTCGAGGTAAAAAAGGCTTATTCGCAGCTTCAGTTTTCTTATCAGGCAAAGGAGATACTTTTGCAATCGTTGACAGATGTGAAGCAAATTCACCAATCGGTCACCAATTTCTACAGTCAGGGGCTGGTGCAAAAATCAGATGTGCTGAACGCCCAAGTGCAAGTGAATACGATCGAATCTGCTTTGGCAAAAGCTGAAAGCAATATTCGAAATGCTTCGGATGGCCTCCGTCTTTTGATGGGGTTGGAGATGGATGGGGAAGTGTATTCCGTGGAGCCACTTGCGCAAAAGAGTGTTCTTCCGACCGCTGACTTCATTGCCTCCACAAGGCCTGACCTGATGGCTCTCGGTAAAGCAGTGGATGCTTCTGACCTGATGATAAAATCAGCCAAAACGGCTTTCCTACCACGCATAAATGCTTTCGGCGCATACCAGTTCAACGATGGAAAACCTCTAAAATTTGGATCCGATTCTTATCTCATAGGAATCAACATGAGCTGGAATATTTTTTCGGGAAATCAAAACAAGAATAAAGTGAGATCCTATCAATTCCAACGCAACAAGATGGCGGAAGAACAAGTTTTGCAAAAAAATCAAAGCCAAATGGAGCTGTATAAGACCAGGCGCGACCTGAACGATTCACAAGTGGAGATCAACAAACAGCAAGCCAGTGCTGACCAGGCTGATGAAGCCTTGAGAATCACCTCCAACCGTTTCAAGGAAGGCTTGGTGAACACCACTGATCTGTTGATGGCACAAGCCCAGCTTTCCAAACAAAAATTGCAACTGGCCCAGGCAATCATGTCCTACAACATCACACAATCTTACTTGGAATTTATTACAAAATCGGAATAACAATTAGAAAATCAAAGATATGAAGGCTTTAAACAAAATGGTATTGGGAATTATCTGCTGCACCGCATTTGCGGCCTGTAGTTCAGCGAAAAAAAGTGAAAATACGGAGCAGGCTGTGAAAGTGGAGGTATATTCTCCTGCACAATCTTCTGCCGATGGAATCTATTTGAGCGGTGAGATTACAGCCAAACAAACGGCAAACATTAGCACCCGGATGATGGGTTACATCCGCAAGATCTATGTGAAACCGGGAGATCGGGTGGCTGCCAGGCAGCCCCTGGTTGCGATAAGCAGTGATGAGGTGAATGCCAAGAAAGCGCAGGTGCAAGCGATGATTGTGGAAGCCGAAGCTGCTGCAAAAAATGCACAAAAGGATTACGAACGCTACAAGGTGCTTCGCTCCCAGAATAGTGTTTCAGACAAAGAATTGGAAAATGTGGCTTTGCAAAACACTTCTATGCAGGCGAAAGTGCAGATGGCAAAACAGCAACTTCGTGAAGTGAACGCGATGTTGTCTTACTCCAATATCACAGCTCCGTTTTCGGGAACAGTGACTCAAAAAATGATGGACGAAGGAAGCATGGCTAATCCTGGAATGCCGATCTTGACGATAGAACAAAACGGAGAATTGCAAGTGGTGACTTCTGTCCCTGAAAATTACATCCAATATGTGAAGATAGGCGACAACGTGAAAGTTGATTTGAAATCAGTGGACGCATCGTTTGACGGGAAAATCACAGAACTTAGCCCGTCGGCATCCAATTCAGGAGGGCAATATGCCATGAAGATAGCCATTCCGGCAGAAAAGAAGGCAAATATCCGTGCAGGAATGTATGCCAATATTCTTATTCCAAACAAACTGGCGAAAGATGTAAACGGAAAAGTGATGCTGAAAACTTCATCCATCGTTTACCGTGAACAACTGACTGGAGTGTATGTGGTGGACGGCCAAAACCAAGCCATTCTCCATTGGATACGTCTCGGGAAAACTTCAGACAACATGGTGGAAGCTTTGTCGGGCATTGAGCCAAACGACAAAATCATTTCGAAAGCCGACGGAAAGCTTTACAACGGCAGAAAAGTAGCAATCACAAATTAATTTTTGAACGATGGAAAACGGAATTTCAGGAAAAATTGCGAGCGGATTCATTCGGTCAAAGCTAAGCATCCTGCTGATGGTTGCCTTTCTATTGCTCGGCATTTTCAGCATCTATTTCATACCAAGCGAGGAAGAACCTCAGATACAAGTCCCTATGGCCGATATCATGATCGGTTTTCCCGGCGCAACGCCTCAGGAAGTGGAATCGAGAGTGGTTATGCCTTTGGAAAAAATCGTTTCCAACCTGAAAGGTGTGGAGCACATCTATTCCACGTCGATGAATGGCCAGGCGATGCTCATCGTCCAATTTTATGTGGGCGAAGATGTGGAGCGTTCCATCGTGAAGCTCTACAACGAGATCATGAAGAACATGGATCAAATGCCTGCAAACGTCACGATGCCATTGGTTAAAACACGGGCTATTGACGATGTTCCGGCACTTGCATTCACTTTTTGGAGCAACAAAATGGGTGATTATCAACTCCGGCAGGTAGCCGAAGTGGCGGGCAGCGAAATCAAGAAGATTCCAGATGTGGCGCAGGTGAATATCATCGGTGGACAGAGTCGGCAGGTGAAAGTGATGTTGGACAAAGACAAAATGGCGGGCAGCAAAGTCGATTTTCGTACCATTTCACAAGCATTGGAGGGCAATAATGCGCAGATGCAAAGTGGAAATTTGATGACGGGTGACAAGGTGTATTCTGTGAAAACCGGAAACTTCTTTGCCAATGCGGATGAGGTAAAGCACCTGATTGTCGGAACGAAAGACAATCAGCCGGTTTATCTTTACCAAGTGGCTGATGTGCAAGATGGCCCTGAAGTTCCCCAACGCTATGTGTCGTTTGGATATGGTGCGGCTTCTGCACAAAAAAAATCACAGATGCCCGACGATTATTCCGCCGTGACCATTTCCATAGCTAAGAAGAAAGGCTCGGACGCAATGAAGCTAGCCAAGGTGGTAGAAGCCAAAGTGGAACACTTGAAAAAAGATGTCATCACAAACGACATACAGGTGGAAGTGACTCGAAATTACGGGGAAACGGCTTCCCACAAGGTGTCTGAACTGCTTTTTCACTTATCTATCGCCATCATTGTTGTCACCATTTTCGTGATGTTGGCCATGGGGTGGCGAGGCGGTTTGGTGGTATTTCTCTCCATGCCTGTGACATTTGCATTGACCTTGTTCGCCTATTATTTCTTGGGATATACGCTCAACCGCATCACCTTGTTTGCCCTTGTCTTTGTGACGGGAATTGTGGTGGACGACTCCATTGTGATTGCCGAAAACATGCACCGCCATTTCAAGATGCGAAAGCTTCCTCCTTTGCAGGCGGCAATCTACGCCATCAATGAAGTGGGAAATCCAACCATTTTGGCTACGCTTACCGTCATTGCGGCTGTTTTGCCGATGGCATTTGTGTCGGGAATGATGGGGCCTTACATGAGCCCGATGCCTATTGGCGCAGCTATCGCAATGGTTTTCTCCCTGTTGGTAGCATTGACCTTGACTCCGTATTTCGGATATTTGTTCCTTCGCCATAAAGACAAAAACCAAGAGGAAAATATCGAGGAAGAAGATGCGCATACACTGCTTCAGAAAACGAAAACCTATCAGATTTATGCCAAAGTTGTTACTCCCTTTTTGGAAAGCAGGAAAAAACGTTGGGCTTTTATGCTTGGATTGGTGGCTGTGCTGTTGTTCTCGTTCGTGTTTTTCTACACAAAATGGGTGCCGGTGAAAATGCTTCCCTTCGACAACAAAAACGAGTTTCAGGTGGTGATTGATATGCCCGAAGGAACGACTCTCGAACGGACGGCGGCTGTTACAAAAGAATTGGCGAACTATGTCAGCAAAAACGACATGGTGGTAAGCTATCAGACCTATATTGGCACTTCCGCCCCAATTAGTTTTAACGGATTGGTGAGGCATTACGATTACAGGATGAATGAAAACAGCGCCGACATCCAAGTGAATCTCCTTGACAAAGGGGATCGAAGCAAACAGAGCCACCAAATTGCGAGAGACATGCGTGCAGGCTTGCAGCAAATCGGCAAAAGGTACGGAGCCAATGTGAAAGTCGTGGAAGTTCCGCCAGGACCTCCCGTTATGTCCACCATTGTGGCTGAAATTTACGGGCCGAATTACACTCAGCAAATCGATGTAGCCAAACAAGTGAAGGCTCTTCTGACCAAAACCGATAATGTAGTGGATGTCGATTGGTCGGTGGAAGACGATCAGCCTGAATACAAATTTGAGGTGAACAAAGACAAAGCGATGAAGCTGGGTATCCCTTCGGCACAAATTGTTCAGACCATGCGCAGCGCGATGTCGGGAATGCAAGTGGGCGTGTTGCACCAGCCACGTTCATTGGATCAAGTCGGCATCGTGCTTCAACTTCCCGAAAAGGAAAAATCGAGCATCGCAGATTTGCTTAGCATGAAAGTGGTGAATCCGCAGGGTATGGCCATTCCGTTGGGTGATTTGGTGACGGTGACGCAAGGCATCAAGGAAAAAAGCATTCAGCGGAAAGACCAAAAACGGGTGGTGTTTATCCTGACCGAAGTAGCGGGGAAATTGGAAAGCCCAGTGTATCCGATTACGAGTGTTTCCGATAATCTTTCGAGCGTGAAGGTTCCCGAAGGTTACACATTGAGCGAAGAATACAGCCAACAGCCGCAATACGAAGACAATTTCACCCTCAAATGGGATGGCGAATGGCAAATCACTTACGAGGTGTTCCGCGACTTGGGGCTGGCATTTCTCTTCGTGCTGATTATTATTTATGTGTTGATTGTCGGCTGGTTTCAAAATTTCATAACGCCCTTGGTTCAATTGTCGGTGATTCCTCTTTCGCTTATAGGCATTGTTTTTGGCCATTGGGTGATGGGTGCCTATTTCAGTGCGCCGTCGATGATTGGGTTTATAGCTCTGGCAGGGATTATGGTACGCAATTCGATTCTGTTGATCGACTTCATCGATATTCGCCTCAAAGAGGGCATCCCGTTGAAACAGGCGGTGGTTGAAGCGGGAGCGGTGCGCACCACACCGATTATCCTGACAGCAGGTGGTGTGGTTTTGGGAGCGACGGTGATCCTGTTCGACCCGATTTTCCAAGGATTGGCTATCTCCCTGATGGGCGGAACTATCACGTCCACTGTACTTACATTGATCGTCGTTCCTATTCTATATTTCAAAATGTTGAAAAACAAAATAAAATAATTGCCGTATGAAACTATTAGTTGTCCTCAGTGTCAAGGAATACCAGCGGAAAGTGACCACCTTGCTTGAAGAATCTGGAGTGAACCGCTTTAGTGTGGCCGACATCGCTGGTCACAAAAAGAAAAAAGGAAGCATCAGTTGGTTTGCATCCCACCCCGACAGTGAAAAAACGGATTCCATCCTTCTCTTTAGCTTTACGGATGAAGAGATTGCCAACCAAGCTCTAAATAAAATAAACGAATGCAATGCGGAGATGCAAAATCCTTTTCCCGTACATGCTTTTGTGATGAATGTCGAGAATTTTTCAAATTTGATTTAATAGTATGAAACGTGAATATATTATCCGTCTCGTTGCAGGGACGTTGGTTCTAACGGGAACAGGACTCGGTTATTTCGTAGCTAAAGAATGGTTCTTGTTGCCGGCATTCGTCGGGCTGAATCTTTTGCAATCGTCGATCACCCAGTTTTGCCCGCTGGAAATTATTTTGAAAAAAACAGGAACTGGTAAATGAATTGTTTTGCCACGAATGCATTATTTATTCGTGCATTCGTGGCTTTCTTCCTAAATTTGTAATCAAATCGATATTTCCTAAATCAAAGAATATGAAAGAAAGATGGGATGAAAGATACAGCATCGCCGATTATGTGTATGGGGAAGAGCCAAACTTGTATTTCAAGGAAGTGCTTGGGGATTTTGTCCCCGGCAGAATCCTTCTTCCTGCGGACGGAGAAGGGCGAAACGGAGTTTATGCTGCTACGCAAGGCTGGGGGGTAGATGCCTTCGACCAAAGCGATCAAGCACGGGACAAAGCGTTGCAATTGGCCGAACGCAAAGGAGTGAACATTTGTTATCAAGTGATCGATTTCAAACAAATCTATGAAACTTATCCGAAAGGAAGTTTTGATGCAATTGCGTTGGTTTTTGCACACATGCCCAAGGAAATCAAGGCGGATTATTTCCCGCAACTGCCCGATTTGCTAAAAGCTGGAGGTCATATTTTGCTCGAAGGTTTCAGCAAGAATCATGTCACCTATCAACAAAAAAATCCAGGAATTGGCGGGCCGCTCGATGTGGAAATGATGTACTCCAAAGAGTTGATTCGGGAGCTATTCCCAAGTTTGGAAATTATCGCCCTTTTCGAGCAAGAAATATCGCTCAACGAAGGTTTGGGTCACAATGGAATAGGGTCTGTCATTCGATATATAGGAAAGAAACGAAACGGTGAATGAATGTTGGCTTTCATTTAAAACAAAAGCCATTGATCGGGCTGACCGATTCAATGGCTTTTTTGCAATCAAAAACTATTTCCTTTTTATTTCGCCGAAAACTTATAAATACAAGTTTGGTGATATACTTCTCCTGGTCTCAAAAGGGTTGAAGGGAAAGACGGTTCGTTAGGCGTGTCGGGATATTTTTGGGTTTCCAAAGCCACCGCTTCGCGGAATTTGTGTGCCTTGCCATATTTTCCGATAACTTTGCCGTCAAGAAAATTTCCACTGTAGAACTGCATTCCCGGTTGGTCGGAGAATACTTCCATGAAACGTCCGCTTTTTGGTTCGTAAAGACTTGCAACCAATTCCACGTCGTTTGGCGTTTTGCGGTCGATCACCCAGTTGTGGTCGTATCCTTTTCCGTTTTTCAATTGTTCGTTCTTTTCATTGATGCGTTTTCCTATAGCTGTTGGCTGGCGGAAATCAAACGGCGTACCTTCCACCGGCTCGATTTTCCCATAAGGAATCAGCACGCTGTCCACAGGTGTATAGTTGCTGGCCTTGATCATCAAGAGGTTGTCGGAATTGCTACCGTTGCCCGTACCTTTCAGGTTGAAGAAGGTGTGGTGAGTCAGATTCACGTGGGTTGGCTTGTCGGTAGTGGCTTCGTACGTGATTTTGAATTCGTTTTCAGGAGTCAATGAGTAAACCACCTTCACTTTCAGAGTTCCGGGGAAACCTTCTTCTCCATCTGGAGACACGTAAGAAAAATGAATCGCATTGCTGCTGACACTGTCCACGTCCCACACTTTCATGTCGAAACCGTTGGGCCCTCCGTGAAGCGTCTGCCCGTTATTGTTTAAAGGAAAGTGATAAGCCACGCTATCTATGGTGAATGTGCCTTTAGCTATGCGGTTGCCATAACGTCCAACAATCGAACCTAGGCAACGTTCTCCCTGGTAGTTGATGTACTCATCGATGTTGGGATGACCTAGCACGATGTCTTCGTATTTTCCGTTTTTGTCAGCGGCAAACAAAGTGACAACGCGGATTCCAAAGTTTGTTACCTGCATGGTCAACCCGTTGCCGGATTCCAGCGTGTAGAGCGAAATTTTCTTTCCTTGGTATTCTTTCTCAAAGTTTTTTGCGTCGAGCAAAGGTAACTTTTCTTTCTTTTGCCCTGTGCAGGATACAAGCAAGGCTAAGATTGCCAGATAAATAAGTTTTTTCATAGAGTTAAAAGAATTTTAATGTATATATATTGATCTAATTTTAAGGTTGTTCTGGGAAAAGGTATATTGATCGAACAATTGTCGTTTCAACACCTAATATGCAAAAGTAAAGATTTATCTCGAATTTAGCCAATTCGTTTGGAAAAAAACAAAGAATGAGTATAAGTATTATTCGTTTATAGCTTTTAGAGAAGGCTCATAGCCATAAGCTTTTTTCGAATAATCAAATCTTCACCAAATATAATATCGCAGAATCTTATAAAATCACTAAATTTGTAGGCAAAAAAATAGCTTGATGGCTGCCGAAAAACCATTTCAAATCGACCTTGACCAGATAATCATGTCGAAGATTCCTCGGATTTACCCGAAAATTCCCCAATTTATGCTTCGGTATTTGAAAAGAAAGATTCACCAATCGGAACTGAACGAAATACTGCGCCTGAACCATCAAAAATTTGGTGTGGATTTTATGCGTGGTGCGGTGGACTATTTTGGGCTGAAATTTCAAGTTTCAGGGCTCGATGCCTTGCCATTGGACAGGCCGATGGTTTTTGTCTCCAACCACCCTTTGGGGGGATTGGATGGAATTTGCTTATCTGCCATTATCGGAGAAAAATTCAATCACAAAATCAAATATTTGGTGAACGACCTGCTTTATTACATCGAAAACCTTAAACCCATATTCATTCCCATCAACAAATATGGGATGCAAAACCGGGAGACGAGTAAGATGATTAGTCAAGCTTTTGATTCTGAAAACCATATAATTACCTTTCCCGCAGGATTGTGTTCCCGGAAGATTCATGGCGAAATTATTGATCTGGAGTGGGGGAAAATGTTCGTTCAAAAAGCCGTTGAATTCAAACGCGATATCGTTCCCGTATATTTTGAAGCGCAAAATTCAAACTTTTTTTACCGCTTAGCAGGGATAAGGAAAAAAATGGGAATTAAATTTAATTTCGAAATGCTATATTTGCCAGACGAAATGTTTAAAAATAAGGACAAAACCTTTCGTATTCGTTTTGGAAAGCCTATTTCGTGGGAAACTTTTGACAAATCCAGATCGGCAAAAGAATGGACCGAATATGTCAGAAATTTTTCCTACCAACTAAAAAACAATATAGAACGCCAATCATGAAAGAGATAATAGAGCCGGTCTCGAAAGAATTAATCAAAATGGAGCTTTCGAAAGAAAAGCTAATGCGCCGTACCAACAAGGCTCACAACGAAATCTACATTATTACGGCACATAATTCGCCCAACACCATGCTGGAGATTGGCCGTTTGCGTGAGATTGCTTTTCGCTATTACGGAGGTGGCACAGGCTTGGAGTCGGACATTGATGAATTTGACACGATGGACAATCCTTACAAGCAATTGATTGTGTGGAATCCCGATGCCGAAGAAATTTTGGGAGGTTACCGGTTTATCTGTGGGCCCGATGTCAAGTTCGACAAAAGTGGAAACCCTATTTTGGCCACATCCCACCTATTCGATTTCTCCAAGAAATTTATCCGCGACTATCTTCCATACACGGTAGAATTAGGCCGTTCGTTTGTCTCTCTCGAATACCAATCCACGCTTTCGGGTTCGAAGGGAATTTATGTTTTGGATAACCTTTGGGATGGGTTGGGTGCTTTTTCTGTAGTGGATCCCAACATCAAATATTTCTACGGAAAAGTGACTATGTACAACACCTACAACGTGCAGGCTCGCAACATGATTCTCTATTTCATGAACAAATATTTTGCCGACAAAGACCTGTTGGTGTATCCCAAACACGAACTGATAACGAACATGGATCCCAACGAAATGGAACGGTTGTTCGTGGGCGAAGGCCTCAAAGCCGACTATCGGATTCTCAACAGCGAGGTGCGCAGGCTCGGCATGAACATTCCTCCATTAGTGAATGCCTACATGAGCCTTTCGCCGCAGATGAGGGTGTTTGGAACGGCTATCAACCGTGAATTCGGAAACGTGGAAGAGACAGGCATTCTGATCGCCATCAGCGAAATACTTGAGGATAAACGCAAACGTCACATCGAATCGTACCTCAACGATAGGCCTTCCAAGCGTTTCCTGAAAAGGTTGAGGCAAATGATAAATTGGAGCAGGGAGGATTAGGGGAAACTCAAACGTGAAATGTTATTTGAAATTTAGTTTGTTGCAAGCATTTTCTGAGCGAACGGAATTGAATTTTTACTTTTGCATCAGATTAATCTGCTTGCATATATATCAAGACAAATACGTTTTCGCTCAACTGGTCTCGTTTCTGAATCGAAGTAAATTCAATCGTATTCTTGCCAAATTTGATGGCGACAAATACGTGAAGCATTTTACATGCTGGAATCAACTGCTCGCTTTGATGTCTGCACAATTATCCAATCGTGAAAGCCCTGAGAGATTTGATTGTCGTACTTGATGCTCATCACTCCAAATCTTATCATCTGGGGTTGGGCAAAAATGGTTCAAGATCTTGATTGGATCTTCTATATATGCAATCTTTCTTTCGCCATTTTTTCTACCAAGCGAATATTCCGGTGGGATATTTTTCCACAACCATGTGTTTGTCTTTCAGTAGGAAAGGAAACCAAACAAAGCTGATTTCCTTCCATATAATTGGTTAAAACTTTTTCTTCTTCTTCACACCCAATCCGTGTCCAGCATCGAATCCTTGTACCCAAGAAAGTAAAGAATACCGTCCAGCCCTACTGTTGAGAGCGATTGTTTCGCGTTTTCCTTCACCTTCGGTTTGGCATGGAAAGCGATTCCCAAACCAGCTTTCTCCAGCATAGGCAAGTCGTTGGCTCCATCTCCCACGGCAACGGTTTGGCGGATGTCCACTTTTTCCACTTGAGCAATCAGGTGTAGTAATTCTGCCTTGCGGCGGCCATCCACAATGTCGCCGACATGCTTACCGGTGAGCTTGCCATCCACGATCTCCAATTCGTTGGCATACACGTAGTCGATGCCATATTTTTCTTTCAAGTAGTTTCCAAAATAAGTGAATCCTCCAGAAAGGATGGCGATTTTGTATCCGCCTTTTTTGAGTACACGAATAAGCCGTGCCATACCTTCAGTGATAGGAAGATGTTCGGCAATGTCTTTCATGACTGATTCGTCCAAACCTTCCAGCAGGCTTACCCGGCGTTTGAAGCTTTCCGAGAAATCTATTTCTCCACGCATGGCCGATTCGGTAATGGCACGTACCTCTTCGCCCACACCAGCTCGGTCGGCAAGTTCGTCAATTACTTCTGTCTGGATCAATGTGGAATCCATATCGAAGCAGATCAGGCGGCGCATCCGGCGATAGATATTTTCTTCTTGAATGGCAATGTCGATACTCAATTGGGAAGACAATTCAAGACATTCGCGCCGCATTTTTTCCAAATCGAGGTTGGCTCCACGCACCGAAAATTCGATGCAAGACCGAGTTTGATGTTCTTTACGTTCAATATGAACGCGACCGGAAAGACGTACGATTTTTTCAATATTCAAGTTATATTTCAACACAACTTGGGTTACAGCCGAAATCTGCCCGGCTGTGAGTTTCCGTCCAAGAATAGTGACAATGTATTTGTTTTTTCCCTGCAAATTCACCCATTCGGCATATTGAGGCTTACTGATGAGTTTGAAGCGAATATTTACTCCAAGTTCCGAACTTTTGAAGAGAAGATTTTTCATGATCTCACCCGAATCTTTCGAGTTCGACTCAAACATAATCCCCAACGAAAGGGTATGATGAATATTGGCCTGTCCGATGTCGAGAATATTGGCGTTATGTTCGTCTAAAATGGCTGTTAATCCAGCAGTCACACCGGGACGGTCTGCTCCCGAGATGGTAATCAATATGATTTCTGTTGTCTCCATTGTTGAGCTT
>DBTT01000049.1:0-10789 GCA_002307185.1 Bacteroidales bacterium UBA1309 | reverse complement strand
CTATCAGCTAATAATTATTTCAATTTTTCTAGAACATCCTTGATGCGCTTGAATGCCTCCACGAGATTTTCGTCTGAGGTGGCATAGGAGAAGCGGATGTAATCGGGTGCGCTGAATGCTTTGCCACCCACGCAAGCCACATGCCCTTCCTCCAAAAGGAACATCGCCAGATCGGCCGAATCGGAGATGAGCCGTTCGTTGTAGGATTTCCCGAAATAAGAGCTGCATTTGGGGAAAAGGTAGAAAGCTCCTTCGGGAACATTCACCTCAAAGCCGGGAATTTCCTTGGCTAGTTTCACCACCAAATCGCGGCGGCGTTCGAACGCCTTGCGCATTTCTTCCACACATTCAAAGTCTCCTAAATAAGCAGCTTCAGCCGCTTTTTGGGCGATGGAAGAAGGGCCGGAAGAATATTGGCCTTGCAGCTTGTTACATGCAGAAACCAACCATTTGGGACCAGCCAACCAGCCCAAACGCCAGCCCGTCATGGCATAGGCCTTCGATACTCCGTTGATGATAGCTACCCGGTCGCAGATATTCTCAAATTGGGCAATACTTTCGTGTTTCCCTTTGTAGTTGATGTGTTCGTAAATCTCATCGGCCAGGACAAACACTTGGGGATGCTTAGCCAACACATCGGCCAAAGCTTTCAGTTCTTCTGTCGAATAGATGCTTCCCGTTGGATTGGACGGGGAACAAAGAATGATAGCCTTCGTTTTGGGAGTAATGGCGGCTTCCAATTGTTCGGCAGAAATCTTGAAATTCTGGTCGATGCCCGTTTCAATGATGACGCTTTGGCCCTCAGCCAGCTTCACCATTTCCACATAGCTCACCCAGCATGGAGCCGGGATAATTACTTCGTCGCCCGGATTCACAAGGCAAAGCACAGCATTGCAAACTGATTGTTTGGCTCCATTTGAACAAATAATCTGTTCTGGAGCATAATCAAGCCCGTTTTCGGTTTTGAGTTTATGGGAGATGGCTTTCCGTAGCGACATATAGCCTGGCACTGGCGTGTAAAATGAATAGTTATCATCTACCGCCTGTTTGGCCGCTTCCTTGATGTGCTTTGGGGTGAAGAAATCGGGTTCACCCACACTCAGGTTGATAACATCGATTCCTTGTGCTTTCAGTTCGGCACTTTTTTGCGACATAGCCAGTGTTTCAGATTCGGATAAATTGGCTATACGTGCTGAAATTTGTTCCATCTTTGTTGTTGTTGATTCGTAAATGTATTGATTTGTAAAATCGCATATCTGCTGATTCGCAAATTTGCAATTTGTATATTATTTTCGGCCACCCAAGATGCGCAGCATGAACAAGAACAGGTTGATAAAGTCCAAATACAGGGACAAGGCTCCAATCAGTGCAATCTTTTGCGTGGATTCGTTCACTTCGGTTCCGTGTTCGTTAATCATCCGCTTGATTTTTTGTGCATCGTAGGCGGTGAGTCCCACAAAAATAAGCACACCGGCATAGGAAACGATCCAATATAAAAGATCGTTGTTCCAGAACACATTCACCACCGAAGCAATGATTAGTCCGATCAATGCCATGAACAGGATACTGCCAATGGAAGAAAGATCTTTCTTGGTGAATGTTCCTATCAACGCCATGGCCGCAAAGGTGCCGGCGGTGATAAAAAAAGTGGAAGCGATCGACGTTGTCGTGTAATACATGAAAATAAACGAAAACGTTAGCCCATTGAGTACCGAATATACGATAAACAAAATGGTCGCAGTGCTTAAGGTAAGCGTGTTGATGCGGGCAGACAAGTACCACACCAATGCGAGAGGAGAAAACAAAATGACGTAGAACAAGATTTTGTTTCCATAAATTGCCTGGATCAAGGTTTCAGAATTTGCCACGAAGAAAGCCGTGAGGCCTGTCACCACCAAAGCCATCGCCATCCAGGAATAAACGTTTTTGAACAAAGTGGCTTGTGCCGTCTTTTGTTCGGTGCTTGCAATTTCAATTGAATTAAATTCCATAGCTTTTATGTTTTAAAGGTTATATTATATCTTTTACTTATTTACAAATTTGCCCTCAATCCACCTTGTGCAGGTCGTGGCCCATCCGCTCTTTCTTGGTTTTCATATAGAACTCGTTGTACTTGTTGGGTGTCACCTCAATTGCCACATTCTCCACCACTTGCAAGCCGTAAGATTCGAGCCCGATACGCTTGATCGGATTGTTGCTCAACAGACGCATCTTGGTAACTCCCAAGGCTCGGAGAATGGCTGCGCCGACACCGTAATCCCGCTCGTCGGCACGATAGCCCAAATGCAGGTTTGCATCCACCGTGTCCAATCCTTCTTCCTGCAATTTGTAGGCCTCCATCTTGGCCATTAGCCCGATGCCGCGGCCTTCTTGATTCAAGTAAACGACCACGCCCTTTCCGGCTTTATCTATTTCTTCCATCGCCTTGTGGAGCTGCTCGCCACATTCACAACGCTTGGAGCCAAAGATGTCGCCTGTCACGCACGAGGAATGAACACGGATCAAGATGGCTTCGTCCTTGGCCCAGCTACCTTTTATCAAGGCGACATGCTCCAGGCCGTTGGATTTCTGGCGAAATGGAATCAGGCGGAAAGTGCCGTATTCAGTCGGCATATTCACTTCCACCCCTTTCTCAATCAAGGATTCGCAGTTGAGACGGAATTTTATCAAGTCGGCCACAGATATTATTTTCAGCGCATGCTCTTTGGCAAATTCCGCCAATTCCGGCAAACGGGCCATTTCGCCATTTTCCCTTTTTATCTCGATAAGCACACCTGCCGGATATTTCCCGGCCAACTGTGCCAAATCGACAGCCGCTTCGGTGTGTCCTGCGCGTTGAAGCACCCCGCGCGTACGTGCACGAAGGGGAAACACGTGTCCGGGACGACCCAATTCGGAAGGCTTGGTATTTGGATTGGCTAAAGCGAGAATGGTTTCAGCCCTGTCGTGTGCAGAAATACCTGTGGTGCAATCGTTCACCAGCAAATCCACCGAAACCGTGAACGGCGTTTCGTGTGTAGAAGTGTTTGAAGTGACCATCATTGGCAAGTCCAATTGCTCGCATCGCTCGATGGTCAAAGGTGCGCAAAGCAACCCACGGGCATAGGTTTCCATGAAGTTGACTTTGTCGGGGGTAATGTCTTCCGCAGCCATAATCAGATCGCCTTCGTTTTCACGGTCTTCATCGTCCACCACAACCACCATGTTCCCTTTATGTATTTCTTCGATAGCTTCTTCTATCGTATTCAATCTTATTTCACTCATTTCTTTAAGCTTCTTAATATTTATTGTTGTATCCCCTCAGAATCGCCTTTTAGCATCTCTCGCAGTTGCCGACTTCCGTCGAGTACAAGTTGCAAATTCTTTCGAACTCTCCTATCTTTATTTAGTACCCAAAGATATACGGGTAACCCAATTACGACTAAAACCCCGAGCAGAATTGCGATTTTGCGATTTCGGAAGTCGGGCAAAACCTGGTATGTTAAAACTGGAAATTGCGATACTTTCTGCATCAACACTTCGTCTTTCGTATTCGACATTTCTTCCACGATGTTCTCCAATTGGGTGGAAACGGCTTCAAGCCCCCTTTCCCAATCCGGATTCCGCCAAAAGTCTATATAATTTCTTACCCCAAAACGAGGCAATACGTTGCCAACCAGCTTTTCAAGTGATTCCAATCCAGCATCCACTTTTTGAAAATCGGGCAAATAAATCACCACCTCTTTCACCGACAAGTTGCGTTTGTCATTTTTCCCAAACACCCTTTTGAAGAAATTACGGTAAGCATCCGCATTCATCAGAGCCGAATCGTTCATGGCTTTGTAGGTGAGGAACGCACCCAACGGCGCCAGCACAAACGAACTCAGCAACATTCCCGACCAGGAATCCCAAACTCCGTCGCGAGCCAATTTATATCCCACATTGTTGACAACGTAATAAATAATGAACAGGATCACGGAGATCACCACCGGCATTCCCAACCCCCCTTTGCGGATGATGGCTCCCAAAGGTGCTCCGATGAAAAAGAAAATCAAACAAGCCAAAGAGATGGTAAACTTCTGGTACCATTCCACTTTGTAGGATCGAAGTTTTTTTTGGGTGTCGGTTTTGAAAAATGCTTGGTTGGAAAACCGCGTGGCATCAGCTTGAGACATTGCCGTGGAGATCAGAGAACCTCTCAAAGAAGCTGGAAGATTGCGCACAATGCTGTCTGGGCTTATTGGCGGAGCGTTCTTCAAACTGGGACGTTTTAGCAATTTGGTTGCCGAGATCTGGGAGTGCACCTTTCCGTCGTTCACCTTCACTTCACGCACAGGTGGCCGTTCGGGTGCTTGATTGCGAAAAGTGTTGAAATTGGACAAAATGCCCTTCTTGTCGGATGCGTTCAGGCTATCGAGTTCATGCCTCATCGAGTCGATCGCACTTTCAAGTTGCGAAATATTCTTCGACAACCTTGAGTCGGACAAAGAGGATTCATTCATCCGGTTGAAATTCGCATCAAAGGGTATCACAATTTCCTTGGTTTTGAAGTTCTCTCGGCTGAAAGGAGCCATTCCTGCGGCAGCAGTCCCCATCATTCCTCCACCTTGAGATTGCTTGAAGTTAGAAAATTGCTGCCCATGGTAGAGCGTCATTTTGAGGTAGTCCTTGTTGACCGACATCAGCATTTTGGCGGAATCGGACACAATCACGGCCATGTTGTCGAACCCGTTGGCTGTGCTGTATATCATCACCTCGTGAAGCATCTTTGTCTCTTTGTCCTTCCTTTTCACAAAAAGATTATAATTCTCAATATCGTTATAGAATATCCCTTCCGGGATATCCAACTCCGGCGATTTTTGCTTGATGGATTGAAGCAGAGTATAGAATTTTGTTTGCACGCGCGGCATTGCTTCGTTTTGAAAGAAAAACATCCCGATGGCGATGATCGTCACAAATATTATCAGCGGCCGCATTGTCTTGAGGAGTGAAACGCCGGAAGCTTTCACCGCAAGCAATTCCATGTTTTCGCCCATGCTCCCGAATGTCATCAGTGAAGCAAGCAAGATAGCCAATGGCAAGGCCAAAGGGATAAACATCAAGGCGGCATAGGAGAACAATTCTCCCAACACAAAAATATCGATACCTTTCCCAACCAAGTCTTCCACATAACGCCAGAGAAACTGCATCAATACTATGAAAAGACAAATTCCAAATGTCATAATAAACACAGGAACAAATGATTGCAGAGTGTATAAATATAAACGTTTAATATTCAGCATTAATATTGGCTCATTTGGCGAGGCAAAGGTACAAAAAAAGATAAGTACAAAAATGCTTCTTCCACCGAAAACTTATACAGTTCGCAGTTCGCAGTTCGCAGTTAACAGTTTTTCTGATATGGGATTCCATTTTTCAGGCACTTATTTCAATTGGGAAGGTTAATGTTTCAAGTTGAGGGAAGCAAATTTAACATGAATCTGACCCAATTATCGCAAACATTACAAAGTATTAATCATGGGAGTAAAGAGAATCAGATGCGGGGATTTTCATTCTGTTTTTCATTGTATTCTCTTCAACGGATTATTATTTTTCTCGCAGAGAATCGAATGAAGATATTGTAGATCAAAGTGATCGCCCAATGCTTAGATCGAACTCACGTTGGTTAAGATTTCAGGAGTTGGTGGATGTCGATAATAAGATAGCCAATCGACCATATTCGAGAGTTATTTCATAATTGACAGAAAGTTAAGTGATTTGTCTAAGTTGTTATGGGAATGGGATCAACATCCGTGCCAATTATACAAGATTTAGTTGGAGCATGCAATGTGGTGTCTTTTTGTGAAAATAGTAGCTTAACAGATCTGATTTTCGAAGAAGTTATGTGTTGCGTTTCTACCTGTTGGGTAGATAGCCGTAATTGTATCCTATTTTGTGTCTTTCATTATGTTCGAAACTCTATCTTCGGGAATTACAACTTTTAGAAGACCCATAGAGTAAGGTGCGATTTCGGTCTCATTGAAAGCATACACGATGCCATCTTTGGATATCAGGAAATTCTTATTTGGCTTCAATCTTCTCAAATTGAAATATCCCTTTTCTATAAGTTGTTTGGGTTTAGAGAGTTTGTTATCTTCCAGTAGCCGATTAATAATCACATCGGTTAATTTATTTTCGTACCCTGGTTTGAAAATGTCCGATTCACAAATAAGTTTGCCGGTCGTCAAATTAATATTATAATAGTTTATATGACGGGAATCATGAATGCCTCCCATAGAATTTTCGATAGAAACACAGAAGCTAAGGATTCCTTCGTGGATACCTATAGTATTTATTCTCATTATTTGAATGGTGTTTCCCCAACTTTCCATATCCAAGCCTTCCGCTTTGGCTTTGTTGTAATCTGCTGCAGTGGCGAGATAATCTTCCTTGTATTTTTGATAAAATTTTTCAAGAGCTTCGTAAGGGCTAAGATTGGTATATTCTTTTCCGAATAATCCTTTTATAAATTCGTCTTGGATTTTTCCTAAAAGGTGAATGTTGCCATACATTTGCGAGGGAAATACAAAATGAATGGAAAGCATGTTTGCGGGACTTAGTGAATCCTTAAGCAACGGTATTTGTTCTTGGACAACAAGGCTGTCAAAGGCCAATTTGCCCGGCGTTTGGGCAAACAAATTTGCAAATGGGCTAATTTCCCAAAACAAGAAGCCCATTAGTATTAAATTGAATGTATATGTGTGCGATTTCATATGTTGAAATTAGTTTGAAAATTTACATTTTGGAATAGGCGTTTAGACCGCCCTATTTAATATGTTGGTTATAAACGCAAGGTTCTTCAGCGCCATCTTTCTTATCAGTAAATCGGAGATTGATTAGATATTTGAGCGTCTATCGTATCTAAAATGATATCCATCAAGGTATCTTTGAAGCTTTTTTGCTACAATGGTGATGAATTCCTTGATGGTGTGGGCTTGAAACAGTTCCATCTGTCCATGCTCCGGTTGTGTATAACTTAATAGCTGGCTTCTTCTCAGAAAAAGAATAGGCTGCCACCGCTGCGATTAGGTTGATGACAAAATAGGGCATCGGATGTTGGCGGGTATGTTCCACATGACCATTGGTGGTTTCAATCACCGAGCATTTACGCAGGGGGATTTTCTCGAACAAACCCATCCGCCAGTTTTCCATATTGCTCCTAATGCCCGTGGCTAGATGCATGCCATCATTGAAAAGCATCCCAAAGACTGTGGGGCGGATATAGCCTTTGCCGCCAATTAGTTTCCCGAAGTCGTTCTCTGCCAATGTTTTCAATATCCTCCGGTCGTCCACATTTCCGAAGTAAGGTAAAAACTAAGCAGTTCCCCCTGTCATTACGCCAGAATGGGCTTTAGTCCATAAAGCCTCCCATGGTGTCTTTTCCTACTTGTGCAATGCCACCGAACCCTTGTTGTGCCTTGATGTGTTATTGTGGCAGACACTTATCTTGGTGGAGTCAACAAAGGCAATTCGCGCGCCTTTTGCACGAACTTGGGCAGCAGAAGCATTTTGACAGTTTATTTGCATTTGCATCTTCTTTGCAGAAATCGTCTGCAATAAAATAAATCCTGTAATTTTATCAATGGTTAGCATAGCTGGTATTGTTGCTTATTTATTTGATTATAAAATATAAGAATAGCAATAATCATTTAATTGTGCGAACTTTTATCTCCTTTTCTTATACCCAATTCAGGTTGCTAAAGATCTAACTTACTTTACGTGATTTCATGTCAAAACTACACTTTTCAGAGGGTTTGCACAAGGTCAGTTTTTGACTAATCGTCCTATCCTGCACTTTGGCGCAATTATCAGGTTGAAAAAAGATGTTATTTTGCACAAAAAAACTACCGAATTTTCTACTAACCTCTGGATAGTCCCCTATCTAGTCGTTCCTTAAAAGGGTTTAAGCTTTTCACAGTCAATAAAACAACAACAATAAGTGTTGTTTTATTCTTCCAGTTTTAGAGGGTAAGGAACACAAAAAATACAAGTTCGGAAATAAGGTCTCCATTATCCACACCTAACCCAAACCCTCTCTTGCCTTTCGACATTCTCCCCAACACTAAACCTACTCTTTATACGCAATTATATTAACATAAATATGATTTAAAAAGAAACAGATTGAAGATAGGTATATTATTATAGATAATATACAGAAATAGAGTTGGTTATATTTGTGCGATAGGCGTTTATTTTGTATCCCTATAATCAGATGGATTGGACATTGAATCGTCACAACTTGAAACAGGGTTGGCCCTTAGGCGGTTGACGGTCTTTTGCCTGCAGGCGGCATTACATATATGGCCATAAAAATAGCCTATGGTCAAAAATGAGAGGGTTGTCCTGCCCAAACAGCTTTCACGGACAAACAAATAGAGTTCCTGAAAGTTCTTGAATCTTCCTTGGAAGGAAATACGCAAAAGGAGAAGAACCCTTTTCTTGATGGCTCTTTAGCATGGGCAACTTGGATTATAGCAAAGTTGGGCAAATGTGGAGGATATGTCAGCCAAGGGCCTCCCGGATACATTACAATGAAGAAAGGATTGGATACCTTCTGTCTAAAATATGATGCATTTTCACTTGCATGTGAAGCCATGAAAGATGTGTATAAAGAGTAGCGTTACAAACGAGGGGGAGTGAGAAAATTAGAGTCTTGGGAAGCTAAATTGATTTCTCTACATTCAAGGTTTGAAAAATTGTTTTCTAGAAAAATAGCATGTTTCGCTTTCCTTTTACCGACAAGTAACCCTTATTTTCGTAAAACAAATATAAGTACATGACAAAATTTTAAAAATATCTATATTTGATTTAAATTGATCATTTAAAAGTACTGTTGCGATAAAAGTTAGTCCATATTTAAAAAAGCTTTTTCGTGGCTTTCCATTGTTTAGAACTTTTATTGGCTTATGATGTTCGTGTAAATAAATTCCGACAAGATATGCCCAACAAAATGCAATTGTGACCAAAGCGACAAGTTTTTCAATTCTGTCAATATCAGTCAAATGAGTGTCTTCCAAGTTGAACCCACTTGTTTTCATTGCCCTAAATGCAGTTTCAATCTGCCAGCGTTCCTTGTATGTTTTTTGCGCAATTTCAGGTTTGCAAAATGAGATAACTATCTGGAATTCGGGATTCCCCTCTTTGTTTTTTATCTTTGAAGCAGACAAGTAGCACAACTGGTTATTGACATAATATATCGAGTGTAGAAATCTTGTTTCATTCAATTTTAAATCACCAAAAAGCCATGTTGCCTTAAACTGTTTTCCGGTTTTAGGATTCAGGACCCAGAAATTACCGCGGATGCGGATGTGATATTCAATTCGGTTAAAGTTCAGGTATCTAATCCAGTGTTCGCCAACAAATTCACGGTCTGCCACCAAGTACCGGATGGTATCTTTTCCAAACAATCGAATGTAATGATTGACGATTTCAATTCTCTCCATTGTGTGGGAATTGCCTCGCTTAGGCATCAATTTGAATATGATAGGAAAAGCAACTCCTTTATAAACAATGGCTAATACCAGGATATTGATATTCGTCTGTCCAAACTTCCAGTTCGTCCTGTCAATAGCAATCGAATATGGAGGTTCATGCGGCAACAGTGCAAATATCAATCTTGCAATCAAGTCTTTGTCCATACTGTAGCCAGCCATAAAACGCTGTATGCGTCGCAATGAAGAGCCGCTTCCACACGCATTTTCAAAACCACTGGCAAGCTTTTCAAAACAAACGACTTGAACCTTGCAAAGAGCGCAAATAAACAGGCTTATAAACTTTATTCGGGCCAAGTTTAAACTTTTACCGAAGTGTTCAACCAGAATTGAGGTTAAATCACTATTTTTGCGTGAGACCTTAGTTTTCATATTTGAGTAAAATCCGCCAAGATTTTTTTCATCTAATATACTGAAAACTAAGGTTTTATTCAAATAAAACAACAGCTTTTTTTACTAAGTGTCAAAAAATTATATCGCTATATAATTTTTGTCATGTACTAAACGAAAATTTATAAAATAATGGTAGTATACAGACTTTCGTTTTAATTAATAAACAGATAATTACTTAAAGACATGAAGCGGGATTATATAAAATATCTCAAATGTAATAATTGTGGGTTCTTGAATGAAGTAAATACTGAATATCAGATATTTTGTGTCAACTGTAAGAAAAAGCTTGAAAACAATTTTACAGCTTGGAATATCAAAAATCAGAAATCATTCCTTGAATTTAAAAAGGAAGTCTGTACCTCAAAAGAGAATATTGAAACAGATAGACCGAAAAAGACATATTTAGAATTAGGTAATCGTAATAGAATTCTCGAGAATGTCATTGCGGGTTTGATTATTGTATTTGTCATGATGATTTCTTTATCAATAATCTATTTCGCCATTAATTCAATTCTCGCGGGTTATGAGATGGGAGCAATCCTTGTTGCACTTTCTGCATTAGGCTGGGGAGGATCCATAACTCTTTCAACATTAGTTATTAGTATATTAATTTTCAGAAAAAAGAGGAGTATGAAACATTTAGTCGCGTTAAGTATCGGGAGTCTGATCCTAGTCTGGCTAACCAGTTTTTATGTTTGCAGATGATCGAATTAATAAGTCGAAATAAAACAGCTGCAAAATACAATATATTTCAGCGAGAGAGATCTGCCCACACTCCCAGTGGGATCTTTCGTGTGGTTCAGCAGATTTATGCGATAAAATCACATAGTAGCAAGTTGAAGTAATAATATGTGCAATAGTCCCACTAGTGTCCCATTAAAATTGGG
>DBTT01000030.1 GCA_002307185.1 Bacteroidales bacterium UBA1309 | reverse complement strand
CATTATATTGTTCTTATTACTTAGGTCTAATATTTCGAAAATAATTACGGCTTTCGCCTCCTCCGCCTCGCATGATTAGTAAAGTTTTGATTAATATTCATTTTTATATTTTTAAATAGGTCTTGAACCCATTTCTTTTCTATATTATTTTTCCATCTTCCGAATCCAGATTCAGTGTTTGATTCCATATAAATCAAAACTACTCCATCACATTCAAAGCGTTTTACAAACTCTCGGAGTACTTCTTCATCTGTTAAATTTAATATCGGGAATTTAATTCTATTCATAATTTGGTGGTATAGTTAATTAAGTTCTGTATTTTTGAGTTATGCAAACGCAAAAAACATAATTAAAATTTCAACAAAAGTTTTCTTCATTATTTTAGGTATTCAGTTACTCCCTAATTCCTGAAGAAGCTCCTATTTTCCAAATCCCCATCACCTTTCTTCTCCCTGAAAGCACCCATCCTAAAATCCCCTTTATCCTTCAAAGGAATCAGAATCGACCTCTCATTTCGCAAATATATTTATTCCATTTCATTAAATACATCTTTTATTAAAAAAAATTCACTATTTAAACCCGTTTTATTTTAACACGACTCAAACCTCCCTATTCCACACAAGAAAACACGCATTCAGAGACATAAGTAAGAAAGAGCTTTCCATAGATGCTCAACTCTAAACTTTGAAGCCCTTTTATCCAAAGATACAACTTGCATAAAATTCATAAATCATTACGTCTATTTCAGGCTATCTATAATGCCGTTAGAGAAGATCAGGGGAAATTTAGTTTTCGTTTAGCACGGGGCAAAGAAGCTACAAGGAGTTGTTTCATTTTGCCTAAATAACGTGAGTTCGATCTAAAGGCTATAACGAGAGGGGCGTTTCGCCAAGAATAAGTTTAGCTGATTCTCTCACAGCAAGCCGCATAGCGGCGACAACTATCTTGGGGATGTGCGGTTCGGCTTCGGTGTTCCCGAATAATGTCGCCACTGACGTGGCTTAGGATCAACCCCGGATTTCTTTCCCTGCGCTCACGCACAGGGTTATTAAGAGGATGCCACTATGTGGCATGGTTGGATATGGGAAATAGGATAATTCTCCTCAAACATATCCAGGATAGCTAAAAACATAATTCTTAGATCGAACTCACGTTAAATATTCAAGTTGCCGAGGGGGACTCTTTATCTGTTTCAAATCGAGATAATGCAAGAAGTTGGTTATTTCCCTCTCAGGAATACATTTAACGGAAAATCTAAAAAAAAATAATAGATAAGGCTGGGTTAGGTAAATACTCCCTGGATAAGACTTTTAGTTTACTGCGTCAGACCTTTGGCTTACTGCGATGTCACTTTGTCTTACTTCGCCAGACCTTTGATCTACTCCGGTAGCCCTTTGGCTTACTGCGATGTCACTTTGGCTTAGTGCGCCAGACCTTTGGCTTACTGCGGGAGACCTTTGGCCTACTGCCATGTCACTTTGGCTTACTGTGCCAGACCTTTAATCTACTGTACAACATTTTTGGCCTACTGTACAAGAGCTTTGATCTACTGTATAACATTTTTGGCCTACTGTAAAAGACTTTTGATCTACTGTATAACATTTTTGGCTTACTGTACGAGACCTTTGATCTACTGTACAAGGGATTCTTTATTTACTCCGTGGGACTCTGTGCTACTCCGTAAAGACTGTGTCCAATTTACATGTAGTAGTTTCCGTTACATCTGTTGAACTCACCTTATAATGATTTGAAGCATCGCATGCAGGATACGAAAATGGCGCCCCTCCTTGTTCCTTTTATTGCATATCCACAAGCCCATACTTGTATATTTTTTCATACGCATCCTTGTTTTTCCGTATAGGGTAGCTCTATGGTTCCTGTATCGTTCCTGTATGGTAGTTGTATCCTAACCATAAGCACGAAAAAGTGGATGTTTATTCGGAGATGAGTGAAGTTTAGAATAAAAATACAAGTCTTTATCCCCTGGCGGATGGAGTGCCAAGTCGTATTGGGCTATCTTTGAGCATGCGCTTTGTCTGTCTTGTTTTCATGTTCAAACTTTTAGCAAAATGCTTCATCTTGTTGGCCAAAACAACTGACACTTTTTACCCGTTTGAAAACAGAAAATGAGTCAGATCCTCGTGATAAACGCCGGTGGTTTCCATGGTAAAGATCATACCATCCTCTAAATCCCTCAAGCCGTGTACAAAAACCGTGTACAAAGTGCCGTAAATCGACTAAAATACGGTGGTCAGACCGCGAAGGGACGAAAGAAAATTCTTGTTGGATTGAAAACGAACTTGCCTTGTGTGGAATTGTAATTATTAGAATATAAGTTCTTTATATTCTGATTTCGACTCGTTGTAAGATAAAAAGAAAAAAGAGACAATAGTCAAATATTATCTCTTTTTTGCTTAAGTGGTCCCACTTGGGCTTGAACCAAGGACCCCCTGATTATGAGTCAGATGCTCTAACCAACTGAGCTATAGGACCTGATTTTGAGTGATCCTCAAAAGCGGATGCAATATTACTACATTTTATTCGATTTTGCAAATTTTTAAATTCCAAATATTTTGAAAATAGGGGAGTGGCTTCTTTCTCAAAGCGGTAGCGCAACCTGCCCGATAGAGCCATCAAACTCCTGCCATGAGGCTTTTTTTCATATCTACAAAAAGATGAGCGATACACAACTATTTCAAAAAACAAACGTTGTAATATTAATCATTATTTTATAGCATGAAAAATAGATACATCGGAGCATACATTGCTTCCACCGCTTTGCTCGCATATAGTATTGGCATTCGCGCTGCAGAATATAAGCTGCCCAATGATAATACTGCGATCGTAAACAGTCACCCTGAATTTCAAATTTATAAAAGTAACCGTCCACCAGTGGAAGAGCGTTTGTTTGCATCGAAGGCCGTGGAGGCCGAAATCGTTCGAGTGAAGAAGCTGTTGAGGAATTCCAAATTGGCATGGATGTTCGAAAATTGTTTTCCTAACACATTGGAAACAACAGTCCATTATAGAACGAAAGGGGGAAAGCCCGACACATTTGTTTACACTGGCGATATCCATGCCATGTGGCTGCGCGACTCGGGTGCGCAAGTGTGGCCTTATTTGCCGTTGGCCAACAAAGATCCCGAACTCAGGAAGATGCTTGAAGGGGTGATACGCCGCCAGTTTTTGTGTATCAACATCGATCCGTATGCCAATGCCTTCAACGACGGGCCTGTGCCTGACGGAGAATGGATGTCCGACCTCACCGACATGAAGCCTGAGTTGCATGAGCGCAAATGGGAAATTGATTCGCTTTGCTATCCATTGAGATTGGCTTACGAATATTGGAAAGAGACGGGAGACGCAAGTGTTTTCGATGAAGAATGGATAAAAGCGATCACGAACATCCTGAAAACATTCAAAGAACAACAACGTAAAAACGATCATGGACCATATAGATTCCAACGCAAAACAGAGAAACCGTTTGACAGCCTTAGCAATCAAGGTCTGGGGAATCCAGTGAACCCTGTAGGGCTTATTGCTTCTTCCTTCCGGCCTTCGGACGATGCCACCATCCTTCAATTTCTTGTTCCATCCAATTTCTTTGCAGTGACTTCCTTGCGCAAGGCTGCGGAAATCCTGAATGTCGTGAACAAGCGTGCTGATCTGGCTACTCAATGTACCGATCTGGCTTCTGAAGTGGAAACGGCGCTCAAAAAATATGCTACCTACGAACATCCGAAATACGGCACTATTTATGCCTACGAGGTGGATGGATTTGGTAATCGCTTTATGATGGATGATGCAAATGCACCCAGCCTACTGGCAATGGCCTATCTGGGCGATGTGAACAAGAACGATCGTGTTTATCAGAATACCCGCCGTTTTGTTTGGAGCCAGGATAATCCTTATTTCTTCAAGGGGAAAGCCGGCGAAGGAATCGGTGGCCCGCATATCGGATATGACATGATTTGGCCAATGAGCATCATGATGAAGGCTTTTACCAGCCAAAATGACGATGAAATCAAGGCATGTGTGAAAATGCTTCTTGATACGGATGCGGGAACAGGTTTTATCCACGAGTCTTTCCACAAGGATGATGCAACGAATTTCACCCGCCCTTGGTTTGCTTGGCAAAACACCTTGTTTGGCGAGTTGATTTTGAAGTTGGTGAACGAGAACAAAGTGGATCTGCTCAATAGTATCAATTAGAATCCTGGAGGGCTTTGGCAAGGTCCGGTGATAAGCTGCAGCGATCGCTTTTAGCCCTTTTCAGTATAAGCCTGTCATTCTCTGTTTTAGCATCAGTTCGACCTAAGTAGTCGAAACGATGGCATGCTATGCAACCTAATTTAACCACGGAATTAGCAAAGGAAAATTATTAATCGCTGTGAATTCTGCGAAACCCCCTGTGTTTTCTGCGTGAAAAAATACAGTTTCACGCAAAGGCGCAAAGGGAAAAACATGCAAAGAACGCCGAGAGTGAATTTTTAGTCTTTGCGACTTATGCGAAAAACCCTTGCGCTCCCTGCGTGAAAAAAACACTCCCACGCTTTGTTTTAGGTCGAATTCATATGGGTTAAACGAGAATATAATTGCGAGCTTATAGCTTGAAAGTCGCCCGTAAAACTTCAAAAAGGCCTACATATCCCATGCAAGCCTTTTCCTCTTAACCATTAAATGAAATTAATACTGAGTGGACCACTTCCAGTCGTCTGTCTGAAAAGGGGCGGCTGGCAATCCCTCCTTGTTGTAGAGATTCACATCGGGATTGTTGGCCCATGCAAAACGCACGGCCACAGGCTCACTCACTTTGTCTGAATACACAATTACATTGTTTCCATCGATATAGGCTTTTGCCCACACGAACTTTTTATCCTTTCCTGCTATGGAGAATCCTTCCACATAACCGTATTTGCTTGTCGTGGTCAACCCTCCGCCAATATGATCGAACCCAATAATGGCTTTTGGACCCTTTATTTCGATAGATCTGAAGGTAGGCCCTGAATACGCCAGGTTTGTTTTCCCATAGGTCTTGTTCAAGGCAATCAATGCCAGTCGGCGACCCACATCTTGTTTGTTTTTCGGATGAATGTCGTTCGCATCGCCAATGTCGGTGATGACGGCTTGCCCCGTATTCGGCAAGGAAAGGGCCAAGCTTTGAGCTTGGCGAAGCTCTGCCCAATTACTCTCGGAAGGTGCCTCGTTTTTGGATAAATAATTGGCCAACTGCACCCAATAGAACGGGAATTCCGAATGCCATTGTTTGCGCCAGTCGTTGATAAGGGTGGGGAAGAGGCTCTTGTAGTTGTATGCCTGTCCTGAATTGTTTTCTCCTTGATACCAAATCGCTCCAGCGATCGGAAACCTCGTAATGGGATGTATCATGGCATTGAAAAGCAACGATGGCTGCATGTTTGGCGAAGGCTCCACGAAGTTGAATTGCTTGTTGGTGACCGCCAGTTTGTAGTGCCAATTTCCGGCCAAAGGGTATTTTTTTCCATTCACTTCCAGGTAAATATCTTCCGCCTTTCCATAAAATCCGCCGCCGCCATAAAAGTCGGTGATCTTCACGGTGATCCGGTTTTTGCCAGCAACCAGCACGTTTTCAGGAATGCTGTATTGCCGGTTGAGGGTGTATCCGTCGGTGTGTCCGACAGCTTGTCCGTTCACCCATGTGATTTCGTTGTCATCGATTGGCCCCAGTTGTATGACGGCTGTTTTTCCAGCGTCTTCTTTTGGTAAGTCAAGTGAAAAACTGTACCACACAATGCCGTCGATGTCGCCCAGCAAGCCCTCCCACAATTGAGGAATCGGCATGGTTGGCCAAGAAGCAATGTTCGTTTCGGGCAAAAACCATTTTTCGGAAATTCCAGGGTCGTTGTCCATTGCTTTCAAATAAGCCATTTTAAGGGAACTATTGTCTTTGAGGAATTGGTCGATGTTGCCAATCTTTTTTCCGTCGTATCGTTTGCTGAATTGTGTCGGCAATTGGTTGAAAGTGGGTTCGCTGATCCAAGTCTCGATGTCGGTGCCGCCCCACGAGGAGTTGATGATACCGACAGGAATCCCGAGTTCTTTGTAGAGGTTTAGGGCGAAGAAATAGGCTACTGCCGAAAAATCGGCGACAGTGGCGGGTGAACATACTTTCCAACTACCATCGAAGTCGTTTTTGGGTTGTGTGCCGATGGCTTTGGTGACATTGAAGGATCGTATTTGCGGGAAATTGGCACGGCTGATTTCTACCGGTGCATTGTTGGCATTTTTCACGGCGAATTCCATGTTCGATTGGCCGGAGCAGAGCCAAACTTCCCCGATAAGTACATCGGAGAATGTTATGTGATTGGATTTTCCTTTCACCTCGAGGGTGTAAGGGCCGCCATGTGTTTGCGGGTCAAGGGCAATGGCCCAGTTGCCCGATTTGTCGGCTTTCACTTTGCGAGTCTGATTCTGGAAACGAACTTCCACTGTTTCTCCCTTGTCCGCCCAGCCCCATATTTGGATGGCTTTGTTCTGTTGCAGAACCATGTTGTCGGAAAAAATGGCAGGTAGTTTCACCGTTGCCTGCGATAAGGTAGCAAGCAGCAAGCTACTGGTTAGAAATAATGACTTTAAGGCGTTCATAATATTGATTTTTTTAGAGCAGCGAACAGGCTGATATGCAAATTCGCTAATGAAGGTTCAACTCCAAAATTGCATCTTTTAATCCATTTGAAGAAACTTTTAACCGAATTTTCCCAATTTTTTTCTTAGTTTGGATAACGACCAATGCTTTCCCACTGAAAAGGTGCCGTTCGGGCTTTTTCAGAGACGAGGAATCGGTGGGATCGCCGTTGTCCGTTCCAGCAATAAATCCTTCACCAACAACCGAAAAGCGCAGCAAATTATTGGCTGTCGGTACAGCTATGCCTTTCGAATCAACCACTTCTGCCGTCACAAACGACAAATCCTGGCCATCAGCCTTGAGGTTGTTTCGGTCTGCTTTCAACCGAATGGCGACTGGATCTCCTGCCGTTTGGATTTCCTGAGCCAGCACCACTTTTCCGTTTTTAGACGAAACGGCTTTTAATGTTCCAGCCTCAAACGGTACTCGCCACATGACGTGGAGCGTGTCGCCTTGTTTCTGTTTTTTTTCCAATGATTTTCCGTTCAGGAAGAGTTCCACTTCCTCCGCTTGGCTGTAGTATGCCCACACATCCACGGTCTTTCCTGCTTCCCAATTCCAATGAGGGAAAATATGCAGCACCGGCTTGTCGGCCCATTCGCTTTGATACATATAGAACGCATCCTTCGGAAATCCAGCCAAATCGACTACCCCAAAATAGGAGCTCCGCGACGGCCACCAAAATGGCGTTGGCTCGCCCAAATAATCGAATCCTGTCCAGAGAAACAACCCCGAAATGTGATCGTATTTTTTCACCAAATTCCAGCTTTCTTCGTGTGTGCTTCCCCAAGGTACGTGGCAGTTGTCGTAAGAAGAACAATGATGAACGGGACGGTCGAAGGGAATGTCCCACCGCTTTGGCCACATGCGGATGCTGTCGGAAGGCATTTCGTAGTAGCCGCGCGACATCAATGCGGACGTGGATTCGGTAATGATTAATTTTTGATTGGGAAACTTCTTGTGGAAAGCATCTCCCCAGTTGTACTCATGGTAGTTGAATCCAACTATATCCATCGCTCCCGAACGTAGAACGTGGTTGGACGGTTCCGGTTCGTTATTTCCGGCAGTCACCGGTCGGGTTTTGTCTAAATCACGGACTGTGTTGGCCAATTTGATGGTCAACAGCGAATTGACGTGCAGAGAAGTGGTGTCCAAATCCTTTTTGTTGAGGGTGTTGGCAAAGTTCAGGATCAGGTTGGCCTGCTGCAAATTGAGCGTGTCGGCGTTGATATTCGACCATTGCTCCAGCACCTCGTTGCCAATGCTCCAGAGAAACACGGAAGGATGATTCCTGTCCCTCAGAATCAGATCGGTCAAATCCCGTTCGTGCCATTCGTTGAAATAATTGGAATAATCGAAAGGTGATTTTTTCTTTCGCCAGATGTCCAAGGCTTCGTCCATCACGATAAATCCCATGCGGTCGCACAAGTCGAGCAACTCGGGTGCCGGTGCATTGTGCGAAGTGCGTATCGCATTGCATCCCATTTGCTTCAAAATCTCTAATTGCCGTTCGATGGCACGGATGTTCACTGCTGTGCCAAGGCAGCCCAGGTCGTGGTGCATGCAAACGCCTTTGATCTTTAATGGTTTTCCATTTAGAAAAAATCCCTTTTCGGCATCAAAATGGAAGAACCGAATTCCCAAGGAAGTATTTTGCTGGTCGATCGGCTTACCATTCTGCAAAACGATGTTTGTCACTTGGTAGAGGTAAGGTTTTTCCACCGACCAAAGGATGGGTTTGGAGATGGAAATCTTCTGCTTCACTGTTTGGTTTTTACCCAGTGCGAAAGATATCGGTGCGGTCGTTTCCCCTGCTTTTATCCCTTTTGCATTGGTTATGATTGTTTTCAATTCGAATTTTCCAACTTGCCCATTTGTATTCTCGATAGAGGTCTCCACTTCCACGAGGGCGTTGGAATCGGATATTTTTGGCGTTGTCACATAAGTTCCCCAATGGGCAATCTGTACTTTTCCCGTGGTCGTTAGCCACACATTCCGATAAATCCCCGATCCGGTGTACCAACGGGAATTGGGCTGTTGCGAATTATTGACTTGAACAGCGATGACATTTTTTCCGGAAGCATTAAGGTATGGCGTCAAATCGTATCTGAACGAGATGTAGCCGTTCGGGCGATGGCCCAGAAAATGGCCATTGAGCCAAACCTTGCTGTTCCAGTAAATGCCATCGAAATCGATATAATAGTTCTTGTTTGCCGATCTGTTCAAGGTGAACGTTTTCCTGTACCAACCGATTCCCCCGGGCAAAGCACCTGAACCCGGGGTGGATGGATATTTCAACGAAAAATCGCTTTCGATGCTCCAATCGTGTGGCAAATCGAGGATCCGCCAATCCGCATCGTTGTATCTGGGTTGGCATGCAAGGGTGTCTGCCGAAAGCGAAAACCGCCATCCGCTGTTGAAATTCTGCACATCTCCGGCAAAAGCCGGATGTGCGAAAACCAACGCCACGACCAATAGCGTCAAGCGAAATATCAATCCCATGTGAAATGTTTTTTATTCATAACTAAGGTTCGCTGTGAATGAATCAGGTGAAAATTGCTTGCTTTGCCTGTTCACTCGTTTCCTTGTTCACTATTTTTCAATTCCCGGCACTGATGATGGCACTTATGGCGTCAGAATGTGCTTTTTGCCCAGTGCTACGGTCAAATAGCCCGAATCCGTTGTTTCCGGTGACACCGTTGTCCCAATAGAAGGGGACCAATCCATTTGCTTTGGCCGTCTTGGTTATGTAATTCAGGTAATAGTTTCGTGCGGCAACATGAGCAGCCTCTGCATCCGTGTCGAGCATTGTGCGGAGCAAGGCACCGTATTCTCCGAGAATCACGGGAACTCCTTTGTCCACGAAATATGTTTTCATCATGCCAAAGGCCTCGTCCACCCAATCTTCCTGCCCCCAAGAAGAAACATCTCCGCCGATGTAGTTTTCACCCCATTGTGTTGTATAGCCAGTGCTTTCTTGAAGAGCAAAATCGTAAGGGTCGTAGAAATGCACTTCGGCCATCAAGCGGTTCTCCACTTGGTCGTCGGGCATGGTCAAATAGCTGCAAGCATTTTCAATATTCGTATTATAGGCCTGGACAATCAATTGCCTGTAGAAATTCCGGCCACCGGTAGCTCTGACAGCGTTGACAAAAGTCTGGTTGAACGAATTCTGAACGGCAATGTTTTCCGAAGTCGGTGTCCCATAGTTATCAGCGACATGCACTTCGTTGGTTCCTGCAAACAAGAGCCTGTCATCGTAATCCCTAAAATAGATGGCTATTTGTTTCCAAAGGGAATCAAGTTTGGCATTGATGGACGTTTGGCTATCATAAGTAGGGTCGTTCATCCAACCGCCATCCCAATGGACGTTGATGATGACGAACATGTCGTTGTCCAAGGCGTAGTTGACCACTTCTGCCACTCTCTTTTTCCACGAAGTGGATATTTTGTAAGTGGATGTGTTGTCGAGCTTGTGGGACCATGAGACTGGTATCCGGATAGCGTTAAAACCTGCATCTTTCACCGAATCAATTAATTGCTTCGTGACGGAGGGGTTTCCCCAAGATGTTTCGCTGCCGGAATATACCCCGCCGCTAACAGTGATGGACTCCAAGGAATTGCCTATGTTCCAGCCTACTCCCATCAGTTTCGAAAACTCCAATGCATCCAACTCCCGCATATCGGTTTGGTCGGGAGTGATGTATTCGGAATAATCCGTTTCGTCTTCGTCCTCTGTGCTGGATTGAGTTATGGTGATAACGATAGTGTCGTGTCCCGCAGCAGAGAGGGTAAAAGTTTGGGTCCTGAAAGCCGTTGAATCGTTTTCATCCGCGGTGACAATCACTTTCGCATTCCCTTTGGCTGTCTGTATGGAGGGCCTGCACCAGGATGAAGATTGGAAGGTGATGAACCAGACCACATCGCTCGTGAGGTTGATGGTGTCTTTTCCCCCGGAGGATGCAAAATGGAGGCTATCTTGGTCAATGGATAAGGAGCCATAGGATAAGGTTTCGCTCATCGCCTCTTCGGATTCCCCGCACGCAGCAAGGAGTCCGGCAATTAGTATGAAAAAAAGCAAGTACTTGTATATGTTCATGATATTTTGTTTTTAGTAAAAAGAAAATGCCCTTCCGGGAGAATTGGAAACAAGATCTCTTTCACAGGCATTTTCTTCCGGCTTATTTGAGTGTCATCAATGGCAAAACACCAGCTTACTCTGAAGAGGAGGCGTTGCTGTCATAATAATCTTTACTTACAAAATTGTAAACCAGCAAGCAGGCACCGTCTCCGGACAAGGCGGCATCACGCAAAACCGCCAGTTGCATCGTGCTTTCAGTCAAGGACATTACCCGGACATCACCCCAGTCAAGCACTACTCCGTCTCTATTTATGTCGTGTAATATTCCCGCATTGGTCATTGTCAAGGTGTGATTGTCCACATCAAGAGAGTAAGTACCGGTTTCGGTGCCTCTGGAAGTGATGCTTTTGTGAACGACAGTCACGTTGGGTCCATCTATCAAACTAAAAGTCATAGAGCCAAAATCGGTTGCATCCATCAGCCAGGTATTTTCAGACCATTTGGGACACCAATTCCATGAATCGCCACTGACGGTGGTCCCATTGGTCACCGTCTCCCAGCTATCGGCTGTACCATAGAAATAGAGAGGGCCATCAAAATAATAGCTAACCCCAGACGAATCGAGATCGAGATACCATGTTTTCTCATACCCGACACCGTCGCACAGGTATGTCCACAACTGGTCGTCCACATAGCTATAATTGTTTGTGGTGAGGGTTAGCTGGAGGGTGTCCGCTTCCACGTAGCCGCCGGAGGAAATAGCTCCATACACAAAGTTGTAATCACCGGCAAATGCAATCTGGATGGTGTCTTTTACGCGTGTCGAATAACCGCTCGGAGTTGTCCAGCGGGGGATGACACCTGGAGTGAGGCTCTCCAGGTAAATCGTATTGGGATCATCCACGTCTTGGGTGATCGAATATTTGAGGTCGCTTTTGGATACAAACGCTCCTGTTTCAACTTGCTCCGGTGTACATGCGGCAAAGCTGAGCAACACGATCCCTATTATATAAAGCCATCTATTTTTATACATTGTCTTCATCGTTTTAAAAATTTATAAATACCCATGTTTTAAATTGGTTGATGATTGCCGGATAGGTTTCCTCACCATCCTTCATTTTGAGTCAGGACATTGTTGGACAAGGTGATTTGTGTTTGGGGAATTTGCATGAAACCACGGGTGGTGACGATGTTGGAGGATAAGATCGTCACCTTGTCGTCCACGTCGCCACTCAACAAAGTTGTTGTTCCAGCTATTGCGGATGCAGCAACAGCCAGGCCTTGGCGAAGCAAGTCCCAATAACGGATTCCCTCAAAAGCAAATTCGAGCCGGCGTTCTTCCATGATGTTGGCTTGGGAGACTGTTTTTGTAGTCAAACCGGCTCTTTCCCTTACCTGGTCGTAATAGTCTTGGGCGTTTGTGCTGCCGAGTTCGGCTGCCATAAGCAAGACATCGGCATATCGGACAATGACGTAGTCTTGGTCTTGGGATATTTGGAAATCCCCTTCTCCTCCGGTATTGGAAGTGCCATCCGGCAGGCAGGTTGGCGAATACTTTTTGATCATGTAGCCCGTATATTCCCTTTGATCGCCGGTATCATAATCCTCAACCCCTTCTCCTGCTATATCGATGATTGAAGCTGCTTTGCGGGCATCGGAATCCGAATAATCATTGAATAAATCAGGGTTGACGGTACATGCTCCCCAGCCTTTTCCGTAAGGCGACCAATTTGTGTTGCGCATTCCCAGCATGACAATGAAAAGGTTGCCATCGACATTGCCGTTGTAATCTTGGGTATTGTTGAACTTTTGTGCAAAAATGGTTTCTGAATTCCCTTCGCCAGCATAGGGCGATGTGTCGAGGGTATTGTCGGATTCGTCAGGCACATAACTTGAAGCAGGCCAAAGGGAAGCAAAGTCTGATACCAAAGAATACTCCCCGCTATCGATAATATCTTCCAAACCTTGCAGTACTTCGGCTTTGGTGACACCCAAGTCGCTGGAACCGTAATATCCTGTATAGAACAAATAGACACGAGCCAAAAGAGCCTTGGCGGCATAACAAGTGGCGCGTCCGTCGTTGGTGCTGGCCTTAGACTTGGGATAGGCACTGGCGGGAATCGAATCGGCAGCAAATTTTAAATCTGAAACAATTTGTTGGTACGTTTCTGTGGCTTCCGATTGAGCGATGTTGTCCATGGTGGTGGTCGTCAGGAGGGGTATCCTTTCAAACAACCGGGCTAAATCAAAGTACATGACAGCTCTCAGGAAGCGGGCTTCCCCTTCAATCCGGGGGCGAATAGCCGTCGAATCCCCCCAAGAGATGTCATCGAGCTTGTTTAACAATTTGTTGCACCTCGCAATAGCTGTGTAGTAGCTGCGCCAAGTGGTGTTGAACAGGTCGTTGTCGGAAGAAGATTCTGAGGGATCAAACCTGTCCAATACTTGATAGTTGCGGCCGTCGGAATTGCCGGTTCCACCAAAACAATTGTCTGATAGCACTTCGGAGGTGGCATAGAAGGAAAGTCCGCCATCGGAAACGGTTCGTTGGTAGCCGTCGTAGCAACCCACCAACGCCATTTCGGCATCATCGATGGTCTTGTAATATTCATCTTCGGTGAGCGAGGTTTTCGAGCTTGTGTCCAAATAACCGTCTGCGCACGAAAACAAGGCGAAGGCTATTGCACAAATAAAACTATATATTTGAAACTTTTTCATTGTTTTCTGTTTTAAATTGATGAAATGTTATTTCCCTGACAGGAGCTTGAGGATAGAGATGTGCTTCTTGCTTTCGAAGGACCTCGGCCTTTGAATCCCGACGGGCTGATTAGTAAAAGGGGGGATCAAAATTTCAAGCTAACGCCCATCAAGTAGATCCTTGGGCGGGGGTAATAGCCAAGATCAATTCCTGAAACCCAGTCAGATGTTCCATATCCGATTTCGGGGTCCATGCCGTCATACTTGGTGAATGTAAAAGCATTCTGAACCTGTGCGTAAACTCTCATCTGGCTGATATATTTGTAGTTGATCAATTTGGAGAAATCATACCCGAGCGTAATGTTGCTGATTTTGAGATAATCGCCCTTGTGCACATACAAATCGGAGAATTGCCAGTTGATATTGCTTTCCGTAACACGTGGCAATTTGTTGGAAGTGCCTTCCCCTGTCCACCTGCCCAAAATGGCGGAGGTGTAGTTGCCTTTCTTGCCAGAGTGGTCGCGGTAAGATTGGACGATGTCGTTTCCCACAGTGCCAGCGGCATTCAGGGAGAAATCAAGTTGCCCGTAATTCAGGCTGATGTTAAACCCATAGGTCATATCGGGAATCCCGTTGCCCAAGTCCGTCTTGTCGTCGCTGTCAATCGTGCCGTTTTGGTCCATGTCCACGTATTTCACGTCACCCGGCTTCACTTTGCTCTGGAGGACTCCATTGCCTTGGGCAATCCAGTCTGCTATTTCTTGTTCGTTTTGAAATATCCCGGCAGTTTTATATCCCCAGAAATAACCTATTGGATGGCCGTTTTCGGCGCGGTAGAATTCTGCGGAGTTGGAATAAAGCATATTGGTTGTCCCGTGGATGATGCCGTCTTCGGTCGGGATGGCCCCCACTTTGTTTTTGTTGTAGGCGCCGTTGACACCCAGGTTATAGCGTAGTTTTCCAAAGCTGTCGTTCCAAGAGAGAGCCAACTCAATCCCCTTGTTTTTCACGTTTCCGCCGTTGATATATACCGAACTGTAGCCGGATGTCCCTAGCAGAGGTGCTTCTACCAGCCAGTCTTTGGTGGTTTTGATATACAAGTCGAGATTTGCCCCCAACCTGTTTTTTAAGAACCTGCCGTCAAAACCGATGTTTGTTTGCTCGGATGTTTCCCATGTCAAGTTGGAGTTGGATATACCTGTAGGGTATGAACCCGCGGTATTGGTTCCGCTGGTTCCGAATGAATAATAGGCGGCAGCGTTGCTGCTACTATAACTCGTGGAAGTATTCATCAAAGTGGTGTATTGGTAATCGGAGATATTTTGGTTACCAACCTGCCCCCAGCTGATGCGGAATTTCAGGTAGTCTAGCCAAGAGGATTCGCTTTTCATGAAATCTTCAGAGCTAATTAGCCAACCTGCGGACAAAGAAGGGAACAATCCCCAGCGGTGTCCTTTTGCAAACTTGGTCGATCCGTCGTAGCGAAGTGTCGCATTGAACAAATATTTCTCTTTGTAGTCGTATCCCAGACGGCTGAAATAAGAAGCTCTTTTATATTCATTGGCCGGAGCTCCCGTGGCGGTATAAGTCTCGACCACATTCCCGTCATCGTCAATATATGCCGTACCGGTGGTGTTGCTGATGTAGGCGTGGGCAAAATCATCAAACTGGGACAAAAGGTTCCAATTGGAGGCAGACAAAGAAGTTCCTTCGTAGCGGGTAGCTTCCATTCCAGCCAAAATATTGAAAGCATGGTCTTTGTTGATGTTCAAGGAATAGGAAGCGGTATTTGTCCATGTCAGAGTGTGTCCTTCGGACATAGTTTGAGTCACGGTTGTGTGTTCCGTGTTGTAGTCATAGACTGAGAATTGATACAGGGGAGTGAAAGACCGATATTGAGACGAGTAATAGTCTAGGCCCAAGGTTGTCCTTAGTTTCAGGTTCTTTACCGGTTCCAGTTCCATATACAAATCCGTCGTCAATTTTTGCCCGAGTGTTTTATTTTTGACTTTGCTCATCATCGAGCCGTAAGGGTTGCCATCGCCAGTGTTCCAATCGGAGTTGCTCGTGTCGTTGTAGGGGCTGTCATAGGCATTGTTGTCACTATATACAGGCGAGAGCGGTGATGTTTGAAAGGCTCCCCTTAAGGTGTTGTAATATTGGTTTCCAACATAAATCCCATTGTTTTTAGTATAATTGAAATTCAGGTGCTGCCCCACTTTGAGCGCCTCTTTGTATAATCGGTGTTCGGTGTTGACCCTGAATCCATAACGTTCATAGTTTGACACAGCCTTGCCTCCGACGATTCCCTCTTGCGACATGTAGCTTAGGGAAATGGAATAGGTTGACTGGTTGGAGCCTCCATTGATTCCCAAAGAATAGTTTTGAGTCGCGGCATTTTTCTTGAACATCTGGCTAATCCAGTCGGTATCGGCCAGATTGTCCATCGAGCTGAAATCGTATGCGGACGATCCTGAGTTGTAGGCTTGTTCGTTCATAATCATTTTGTACTCCGATGCGTTCAGCATCTTGATCTTGCGTGCTACGTTTTGCACTCCGTAGTACCCGTCAAAGGTCAGTTGAGCTTTGTCCTTGGAGCCTTGTTTGGTGGTCACCAAAACTACGCCGTTGGCGGCCTGAGCCCCATAAATGGCTGCGGAAGCAGCATCTTTCAAGATATCTATCGACTGGATATCCGAGGCGTTCACAACGGTTATATCTCCTTCTATGCCATCGATGATATACAAAGGCCCTGCGCTACCCACAGTGCCAAGCCCGCGAATATTGACTTTCATGCCTGACCCTGGCTGGCCGGAGGTGGATGCGATGGATATGCCGGCGGCCTGCCCCTGTAAGGCTTGAAGCGGATTGGTTGTATTCATTTTGGCCAATTCATCCCCTTTCACTTGGATATTAGCGCCGGTATTTAGCTTTTTCTTCTGAACACCATAGCCGACCACCATCACCTCGTCCAATACATTCTTGGATTCCTTGAGTTCAATCGTGATGTCGCGGCGGTTACCGACAGGAATAGACGCTGTTTCGAACCCCACATACACCACCACGAGGGTTGAGTTGGGTTTCACTGTCAATGTAAATCGGCCATCGATATCGGTCATGACGCCGTTGCTAGTTCCTTTTTCTGTCACCGAGGCACCGATCAAGGCGTCGCCTGCCCCCTTCACTGTTCCGGTCACTTTTATGCTCTGTGCCATTGCGTAACTGGAAATGATTGTGAAGACTAATATCAAAAATGCATTGAGAAATTTAGTCTTGCATGTTTCCCTGAAATAATGTCTTTCATTCATAGATTTGTTGATTTATTCAAAACTGGTTAAACTGCTTTCATTTGTTGTCAAACTTTACATTCGTAAGTTTTCCTTGATATTGAATGGGTATGCTGGCATGCGTATTTCCATCGGTTGTGACCCATTCGATACGGAATCGCCTGGTTTGAGGCATGTTTTTGTATTGTCCTTTTGCATCTCCAATAGTCAATGTCCTGTTTTTTTCATGATACTCTATTTTAATCGTTAAATAATTGCCTTTCTCGTAATCGTAATTCGTGCCTTCGTCTTCGTATAAGGTGAATTCCCCATCCTGCCCGGTATAAATTTTCAGTAGTAAATCATTGCTCTGCAATTCGCCGGTGTGCTGGATGTCTTTCCCAACAGGCAAGATAGTTCCAGCCTTCACAAACAACGGGATGCGTTCGTAGGGCGCATCCACTTGGATCGTTTTTCCTCCAGTAATGTATTTGTTGGATTCAAAATCATACCAATTGCTTCCTTCCGGGAAATATACATCACGCGAGCGAGCCTTGTAAGCATATACCGGACACACCATCAGGGAAGGGCCAAACAGGTATTGGTCGCTGACGTTGTGTGTCTTTGCATCTGCACCAAAGTCCATCACCAGGGCACGCATGATGGTGTAATCGTTGAGGTAGGTCATTCCCGCCAAAGAATAGGTGTAAGGCATCAGGCGGTAGCGCAACTTGGTGTAATACACCATGCTTTCGTAAGTTGGAGTCCCTTTGGGGGAGAGGTTGTATATCTCGCGGTAAGGGAATTGGCCGTGGCTGCGGAACAAGGGGCAGAATGATCCGAATTGAAACCAGCGGTTGTTCAGTTCACGCCATTCTTTGAGGTCTTCCGAACCTTCTTTGGCCGTTTCGTATCTTTTTTCCACGCAAAATCCGCCGATGTCCATTGTCCAGTAGGGGATTCCGGAAAGGGCAAAATTCAACCCGGCCGAAATTTGGGCTTTCATGTCTTCCCAACGGGTGCCAATGTCTCCACTCCATGTAGCGGTGGAATAGCGTTGCAATCCGGCAAATCCGGAACGGGTGAGCAAGAAGACCCGTTGATTGGGGTTCGCCGAACGTTGTCCTTCGTAAATGGCTTTCGCATTTTCGAGGGCATAGGTGTTGAAATATTGGGTGGAAGTGCCAAGCGCATTTGGTGTGCTCAATTCCTTGCGGTATTTCATGCTGGCGTTCGACAAGATGTCGGGTTCGGAAGCATCCATCCACCAAGCATCTATCCCTTTCGAATAGAGCTTTTCGTTCATCTGTTTCCAAAACAGTTTGCGTGCTCCATCGCTGTAAGCATCGTAGAATCCGCCGATATATCCTGCACCGATCCAGTCGCGGACGTTGTCTCTTACGGCACGGGTGTACATCCAGCCATTCTTGTCAAATTCTTTGTAATTGGCAGTGGAAGCGTAGAATTTCGGCCAAACGGAAATCATGATGTGTCCGTTCATCCGGTGCACGCTGTCGATCATCGCTTTGGCATCGGGAAATCGTTTCAGATCGAAATCGTGGCTTCCCCAAGCGTCCACAGGCCAATAAGACCAGTCAAGCACGATGTTGTCGATGGGGATTTGTCGTTTGCGGTATTCCGAAAGTGCTCCCAAGAGTTCGTCCTGAGTTTTATAGCGCTCGCGGCTTTGCCAGTAGCCCATCGCCCATTTGGGCATAACGGGGGCTTTGCCCGTAATGGTGCGATAGCCACTGATAACTTCGTCTAAATTTTTTCCATTGATGAAATAATAGTCAATTTGGTCACCCATTTCCGACCACAACGAAAGCTTTTCTTGCTCGCTGTCGGGGCGTGGGCTGAGCGCTTTCAGTCCAATGTAGGAAACGCCGCCGTCTGGCTGCCAGTCGAGTTTGATCTTGTTTCGTTGGCCAGCTTTCAAGTTGATAGAAAACTTGAAACTGTTGGGATTCCAAGCTGTGCGCCATCTTTCGGGAACAACCAAGCTGTCGTTGATATACACCTTGGTGTATCCGGCATAGTAGAGGATGAAGCGGAAAAGGCCGCTTTCTTTGGGTTGTATCTCGCCTTCCCACACAATGCGTGCATGACTGAATGGGAAAGCTGCGGGAAAGGCTTTCACCGTTTCCAAGTTTTCGTAATCTATTTTGCTTTCTATTCTTTCGGTGAAAACATCCTTTGGATTGTCATTCACCAGGTAGGTGGCAGTGAGTCCGCCCTCTTTGCCTGTCTTGTCAAACAGCTTGAATTGATCCAAGTTGGCGTAGTCGCGGGTGTCTCCAAATTTCGACAGGGAATAATTGTCCCACAGGATGCCGTAATGTTTGGAAGACACCACAAATGGCACGGACACCTTGGTGTTGTATTGGTACAATGTTTCGTTCTTGCCTTTGTAATTGAATTCGTCGGATTGATGTTGTCCAAGCCCGTAGAAGGCTTCGTTGTTGTCCGATTCGAACACCTGTTGCAGCGAATATCCGTGTGTTCCTCCCACCTCGACGGGCTTTAAGTGCTTTCCTCCGCCTTTGTTTTCAGCCAATATCGTTTTGCCGGACTTGTCGGTGAAGAATATTTCTCCGTTGTATAAGTTCACGTTGGCTGTTATATTGGCCGTGCTGAGTTTTAGAATGCCTTTGCTTTCCTTCACATCATATGGCGTTTGTTTTTTTGAACTTTTGTCGATAATCAGGCTTTCTTTTGTCGAGAACTCATTTTCCGGAGTGGCAGAAACATGGATAATGTTTTCGCTGATGACTTCCAGTCTGATCTTTTTCACAGAGTTTTCCCCCTTGCTATTGATTTTGACAACAATCCCATTGTCTGTTTTGGTGAAGGCCGACTGGCATTCGAGGTGTGTGAAGCAGAGCAAAACGAGCAGCAAGTAGGCAAGTTGCATTTTTTTCATGTTATGTCGATTTAGATTATTCCCAAGTTGATGATTGTGAAGCAAAATTAATGAATCTTAATCTGGCAGAGTCGTTGAAATGTTCATTAAGGGGACATATTCCTGATCGGTTAGGGGGTGATTTGTTTCCAAATAGGGTATTAAATTTTGCTTTTCGATTTTACGGCAAAAAATAAGCCGTTAATCACTATATTTGTATGTGAAAGGATCTGAAATCGTTGAATGATGTATTTTGAAATAGCTATTGGTTAACAGCTACTGGCTAATAGCTATTCATCAATATTATTCTTATCACTTAGCCAACCATGAATAAATTAATACTTTCTCTGATTGCAATTCTATTGCCATTTTTTCCCGCATCAGCTCAAAACTTCGAGTTTACCCGTTTGGATAATGGGGATGGATTGTCCAACAACCAGATCGCAGCCATTTTTAAGGATTCAAAAGGATTTATGTGGTTTGCCACCAATTCTGGCCTAAATCGATACGACGGGCATCATTTCAAGATCTTCAAACACGATAAGAAAAATCAAAACACGATGGGTTCGGACAAGGTGATCGAGATCCAGGAAGATGCCGATGGAAAAATGTGGCTGCAACTCAGCGATTCAATTTATGATATTTATGACCCTAAAACGGAATCGTTTAGCCATGAAATAAATTCCTTGCTCCAAGCTAAAGGCCTTCCCCAGAATCCCGCACGCGTGTTGATCTCGAAAGAAAAGGATATATACGCATACTACCGGCGAACAGGTATTTATTGGTTCAATCACAAAACCCGTAAAAGCATTTTATTCAGGCAAAACGGAAGGCAATTAGGGGTCTTTAGCAAAGGGGATGTGATGAGGTTCGCTGTTTCGGAGCGTTTTATTTGGATTTTATTAAGGAACGGATTATTGGAACGAATAGATAAATCAACCGGCAAATTAGATTTTCGAAACACATATTTTCTAACTTCAAAATCAACCATTGAGAAAACAATGCTGATCGATACGGACGGTGATTTGTGGATTTACCCGTCTATTGACGACAAGGGAACGGCTTACTTAGATATGAAAAGCCTCAAGTGGAATTTTTTGAAAAATGCCAATTCCTCTCCGATTTCACAGACCTTGGTGCGTTTTGTGATCCAGGATAACCGCGGGTTGTTCTGGATCGGCACCGACCACGGCGGAATCCATGTGTATGACAAAAAGAAAACCCAATCCACTGTGTTGACCCACGACTTTTACAACGAAAGTTCTATCAGCCAAAATTCCACCATCAGCGGTTACTGCGACAACAACGGCATTGTGTGGATAGGCACATACAAGAATGGCATTTGCTACTATCATCCCGAATTTTTCAAATTTAAAAAACCTCGGCTGTTCTACCTCTTCAGGCAAGATTCCGAAACGTTCGATTGCAACAGCCTTTTCAAGGACAAGAATGGAGATCTTTGGATTGGAACGAATGGGGCGGGTCTTATCCGGTACAATGAAAAACTGAACCAAACTCAAATTTACCGAGTCCAGGCAGGCAATCCAAATAGTATTTCATCGGACATCATCACCTCCATCACGGCCGACCGCAACTCAGTTGTCTGGATAGGTACTTTTCTGGGTGGGCTCAATGCCTTCGATGGGAAAGGTTTTCGGCACTACCAATTTGATGAAAAAAATCCCAACTCGTTGGGGAGCAAAAGCGTGTATGGAATTGTCGAAGACAAAGACCGCAACCTGTGGATTGCGACATTGGGCGGAGGGCTCAACCGCTTGAACCCGGAACGGAATAAATTTACACGATATACAACTTCCAACAACAAGAATATTCTCTCAAATTATATTCTTTCGATGCACCTGGGGCATAACAACGATGTGTTTTTGAGCACCGATAGAGGAGTGAACTGGATTACCGAAAAGGGAGGGCAAGGCCCAGCCTTTCATACTGGAATAAAACGGGACCAGCTTTCGGGCGAAAACTGCAACAATATTCTGCTCGATTCACGGGGGTTGGTCTGGATTGCCACCGATAAGGGCATTACGATATACCACCCCAAAGAGAAGGCTTACACCTATGTCAACCAGGAAAATGGGCTTCCTGACGATGAAATCGTGTCGCTTCTGGAAGATAACAACCGCCAGGTTTGGGCCGGCACGCGCAAGGGCTTATCCAAAATAAGCTATTCATCCAAAACCGGCGGTGAATCAGTTTCGGTGACTACTTTTGATTCGAAAGACGGCTTGCCTTCGCCTGTTTGCAACCTGAATGCGGCATTCAAGGACGACGAAGGCAAAATATATATCGGCACAATCAAGGGATATGTGGAATTTGATCCGAATAAGATCGCAACCAACAACATTGTCCCAGAACCGACATTCACCGAATTGCAGATTTCCAACAGGCAAATTGAGCCTAACGAAGAATTCAATGGCCGTGTCATAATCAAGAGGTCAATCTCTGAATTAAATGAATTGATCCTGAAATACAACGAAACAAATTTCTCGCTGATGTTTTCTTCTCTCAACTACATGCACCCTGAAAAAAATATCTATAAATACAAATTGGATGGCCTTGATGCCGACTGGAATATCATCAAAAAAGGGGATGGCGTGGTTTCATATTCAAACCTTACGCCAGGGAAATACCTGCTGACCGTTTATGCCAGCAACAACGATGGCGTGTGGTCGAAAACTCCGCTGAAGCTATCGATCATTGTGCAACCGCCCTTTTGGAGTACTTGGTGGGCTTACCTGATTTACATTTTGATCCTGCTAACCGTCCTTTGGCAATGGGTAAAGTATAAATTGAGAAAACAGACCGAAGAGTTCGAGCAAGCCCAGATTGTCCTCAATGCCAAGAAAATGCACGAGGTGGACGAATTGAAATTCAAGTTTTTTACTAACATTAGCCACGAATTTAAAACACCGATCACCCTGATTGTGGCTCCGGTGGACAAATTGCTGAAAGAAGAAGAATCGGAAGAACACCGCGAATTATTGGGCATCATCCGCCGAAACGCCATGACCTTGCTGAATATGGTGAACGAGATTTTGGAGTTCCGAAAACTCGACCTCAACAAATTGACCCTGAAGCTGACCAAAGGCGACATAGTCGATTTCATTCGCCAAATATGTTATTCGTTTTCAACCCTGGCAAAGCAAAAGGCGATTGATTTCACCTTCTCTTCTTCGTTGGAGAAATTGTTGATGGAATTCGACCAGGAAAAGATGGGGCGGATTATCACCAACCTGCTTTCCAATGCCTTCAAATATACTGAATATGGAGAAATCAATGTCAGGATGGAGGTGGTGGAAAATTTGGGTTCCGATCAGAAAACCTTGCTCATCAAAGTTTCCGATACAGGAATGGGTATAGATGAGGCAGATATTGACAAGATTTTTGAACGGTTCTTCCGGATTGAAAATCATCACAAGGGCAACACAACGGGTGCCGGTGTCGGTTTGCACTTGGTAAGCGAATACGTGAAACTTCACCACGGGGAAGTCCATGTGGACAGCGAGGTGGGCAAAGGGTCAGGCTTTAGTGTGAGAATTCCCATTTCGGGTACAATCGATTATTCGGAAAATCTTTCACCTGAGTCTTCGGGGCTAGTCGCAATATCAGCCAATCCCGAAGAGAAAGTTGGCTCTACCCCGCATGGACAAAGCAAGCTGGATGCACCGCTGTTGTTGATTGTGGACGACAACGAGGATTTCCGAAGTTTTATCGCCGGACTTTTTGCGGATTCCTACCGGTTGGCATTTGCCCAAGATGGGGAAGAAGCCGTGGGGATTGTTATCGATCAATTGCCCGATGTGGTGCTTAGCGATGTGATGATGCCCCGGATGAATGGCTATGAACTTTGCAAAAAACTAAAGGCCGATGCCCGGACTTCAAACATCTCGGTGATTCTGATCACGGCCAAAACCTCCGATGAAAACAAATTCCTTGGCTTCGAAGCCGGGGCGGATGACTATGTGTCCAAACCGTTCAGCATCGATTTGCTGGTACTGAAGGTTTCGCGCATGGTGCAAAGGAGGAAGAAACTGCTTGAAGCACAAAAACATAAAATAGACCTCTCGCCTTCGGAAATCGAAATCACTTCCGAAAGCGAGAAGTTTGTGAAACGGGCGATTGCCATCATAGAGGAAAACATAAGCAATCCGGATTTTCTGGTAGAAGATTTATGCAAGAAAATGGCGATGAGCCGTGTCGGCTTTTACAAACAAATACTTGCCATCACGGAAAAGACTCCTTCCGAACTGATCCGCCACATCCGTTTGAAACGGGCTGCCCACTTGTTGGAGAAAAGCGAATTGTACGTCAACGAAATTGCCTTTCAGGTGGGATTCAACGACCCCAAATATTTCCGAAAATATTTCAAGGACGAATTTGGTGTCACTCCAAACGAATACAAAAAACAGCATGTAAAATAGGAGATGAAACATTCTGCCCCTAATCTGGAAACATATTGCACTCTGTTCTCTAAAAACGGATTAAGCTCCTTTTGGGAGGAAATGAATATCTTTGTGAGGACACGACAAGTGATTTGAAAATCGTTTGGGCCTCAAATTTGGCAAAATTAAAACCTATTCATACGATGAAAATTAGTGTACTGCTTCTCTCGGCAACCTGCTGGTTGTTAGGGATTCAAATGCAAGCGCAACTCAAGCCCGCTTATCTGGACGACTCAAAACCTATCGAGCAGCGGGTGGAAGATGCCCTTTCCCGAATGACTTTGGAGGAAAAAATAGCCGTCATCCACGCCCAATCGAAATTCAGCACACCAGGTGTGCCTCGTCTTGGAATTCCCGAACTTTGGATGAGCGACGGGCCTCACGGTGTAAGAGCCGAGGTTCAATGGGATAATTGGGGATACGCTGGTTGGACAAATGATTCATGCACCGCTTTTCCTGCACTCACTTGCTTGGCAGCTACTTTTGATCCCGAATTGTCCTACATCTATGGAAAAGCATTGGGAGAAGAGGCTCGCTACCGCAAAAAAGACATCATACTTGGCCCGGGAGTTAATATTTACCGCACTCCTTTGAATGGGCGCAATTTCGAATACATGGGGGAAGATCCGTTTCTGGCTTCAAAAATGGTTGTCCCCTACATCAAGGGGGTACAGGAAAACGGGGTCGCTGCTTGCCTCAAACATTATGCACTCAATAACCAGGAACAATGGCGGGGACATATCGATGTAGAGTTGAGCGACCGTGCATTGTATGAGATCTATTTGCCAGCATTCAAAGCGGGAGTGCTAGAAGGTGGTGTGTGGACAGTGATGGGTTCCTACAACAAATTTCGGGGACAACATGCCACCCACAATGAAGTGTTAAACAAAATACTTAAGACAGAATGGGGCTTTGACGGTGCGCTTGTCTCCGATTGGGGAAGCACGCACTCCACCCGTGAGGCCGCTTTATATGGTCTGGACATAGAAATGGGAAGCTGGACAAATGGATTGACAGCCGGAAAAAGCTTCGCTTATGACGATTATTTTTTGGCAAGACCCTATCTGGAAGCTATCAAAAAAGGGGAGTTGCCTCTCTCTTCCTTGGACGACAAGGTTCGTCGAGTGCTTCGAGTGAACTTTCGCACCAACATGGACAGGAATCGCCCGTATGGAAGTTTTAATACGAATGAGCATCTTCAAGTGGCCGAAAGAATTGCAGAAAGCGGCATTGTCTTATTGAAAAACGAAAAGAATTTCTTCCCGATTCCAGTTGGAAAATACCGGAAAATTCTAATTGTGGGCGAGAATGCCACCCGTTCACTCACCGAAGGCGGCGGCTCATCGGAACTGAAAGTGAAAAATGAAGTTTCCCCTCTGGAAGGACTAAAGGCAACATACGGTGCGGAAAATGTCAGCTACACCCTTGGCTATGCTTCGGGACGGCCTGCTTATGGACGGGAGAATCCATCCCCGTATAATGCCGATTCGCTAAGAGACAAAGCTGTTCGGCTGGCAAAAGAGGCTGAAGTAGTGATTTTCTTTGGGGGGTTGAATAAAAACAACAGGCAAGATTGTGAAGGCGACGACCGCTTAACGTATAATTTACCGTTCGGACAAGACGAGCTGATTGCCGCTTTGAGCAAGGCAAATGAGAATTTGGGAGTCGTGCTGATTAGCGGAAATGGGGTAGCCATGCCGTGGATTTCGCAAGTGCCGGCACTTGTCCAATCTTGGTATTTGGGGTCAGAAGCCGGAACAGCAACGGCCAGAGTGATAGCAGGACAGGTGAACCCTTCGGGCAAATTGCCCTTCAGTATTTCAGTGAATCTCAAGGACAATGGCGCCAATTATTACGGTGAAAGTTCCTATCCCGGCGACAGCATCCAGGTGGAATACAAAGAAGACATTTTAGTGGGTTACCGCTGGCACGATGCCAAGAGAATTCCATCTCGATTTCCTTTCGGGTATGGACTTTCTTATACCTCTTTTCAATATGGAAGATTGACAACTGACAAGGAACAATATGCGAAGAATGACATTATCCGTACTTCATTTACTTTAAAAAATACAGGGACAAAAGACGGAGCGGAAGTCATCCAGATATACGTTGGTCAAAAAAATCCATCCTTCATTCGCCCGCTGAAAGAATTGAAAGCTTTCAAAAAAGTATTCCTAAAGGCTGGCGAAACGCAAACTGTGGAATGCACCATCCCTGTAAAAGATTTAGCATTCTTCAATGGCAAGTTGCACGAATGGGTCGTGGAACCGGATACCTTTACACTGTATGGCGGTGCTTCGTCAACTGAAATCAAAAGTGTGGTGAGTGTGCAGGTGAAATGACGCTTTGTCTAAGATGAAGTTCTAATATATGGAAGTGGCCTTGTTACCATGTCACGAAGTAACTCAGATTAGATGGTCACAAATGAAACTTTCCCCAAACCTATTAAACCTCATAGCTATATGCCACTTCTGAAGCTGGGAATAATATAAATTACCTTCAAGGCCTTTTCTTTCAATTCTGTCAAATACCGTGGGAATAGTGCAAGCAGTTATCAAAACTGTATATGCAAACAAAAGAGCAACTTTATATATTCAAATGATAGCTGCCAAGTAGAAGTGGCGTAGTAAGGATATACACTAAAAAAAAGCACCGATGAACT
>DBTT01000006.1:10094-55857 GCA_002307185.1 Bacteroidales bacterium UBA1309 | reverse complement strand
AATTTTAATGGGACACTAGTGATTTGGATTTTAGAATTGCATTGACAACTTTAAAATCTACTGATGGGGCTGGAATACCACAGGAGTATAGAACAATGATACAAAATGCAGAGAATGAATTCTCTGCACTAACAACAATAAAACTAAGATCTGCCAATGAAATAGTTGATTTTGCAGATTATACAAAAACAAATACCAACGGAGCTTACTTTTGGTCTGGAATGGGCATAGATGGTGCAAATAAAGCATTGGAAATAGCAAAAGCGAAAGGTGGAAAAACTTTGGAAAGAGTATTGGTAGACAATAATATATTAATGCCAGATTGGAATGACAATCCTAATGTTTGGGAAACAGCATCAGAAGCATACGCAAAACAAGCTTCCGGTGTTGTACGAGCTGTTATTGGAAAATATGTTAGCTCTAATAGTATTTGGATAACAAAAGAGCTACCAGCATTGAAAGCAAACAAAAGTATAACTAAAATAATACAAATAAACGCCGAAACGTTGGAGGAAGTAATAATTTTTAAAAGATAGAAATATGAATTTAGAAGAAAAAAATAATTTATTAAAGTTCTTCTTATCTCAGTTCGGGATAGGCAATATAGCTAAAATTTACGCAGTTGAAAATCACATTAACAACTACGAAGACATTATCAAAGAATTTAAACAAATACAAAAGAACATATTCGATTATATATGGGAAATTTCAGAAGCAGACAAACAGTTTAACGCCCATGAAATTGAAGAAATGTGTGCTACTTATTGTTTTGAGCATTATCAATGGATAAATAAAGTTGGGTTAAATGCATTAAATAATTGGTTGCTTTGGATGTGTTGGCATGAAGGCATATTAAAAAAATAGGGGGTAATGTATTCTATGGTTATTCCAAATTATTATAGTTAATATATTGATTTCCGCTGCTGCCGCACGATTGCATCGCGTGGCAAGTAAGTTGGCAATAAAAACAATAAAATGAAAGAAAACGATGAGTAGAAATTATAAATTTCATAATCCTGAAGGTGTCTATTTTGTCAGCTTTGCTGTAGTTGAATGGATAGATGTGTTTACACGTAATGAATATAAGGATATACTACTTGATAGTTTGCGGTATTGCCAACAGGAAAAAGGAATGGAAATATATGCATGGTGTATAATGAGCAATCATGTTCACTTGATTTTTAGCAGTATAAAGGACGAAAAGCCCGAATTGATATTAGTTAGTTTTAAGCGTTTTACCAGTAAAGCAATAGTAGCTGCCATAAAACAGAGACCGTACTTACCAATGGAGAATTAAATTTGATCAATAGAATTAAAGAGTTATTGAAAAATGAAAAATGATGATAAAAAATGGTTGTTTAATGATTTGTTAAGCATTTTGATTTGCGGAATCATAATGATTTGGCTTTATAGGGATTATGACATATTGCAAAGAATTCCACAAAACAGAGGGAATCATATTGGTGCAGAACTTTTTGTGGTAATTGATTATGTTGGAGGTAAGAAATGGGTGTTTTTTTGCTTATCATCAATAATTATTTTTTTCACCTTAGATATATTAAAAAACTACGAAAAAAAACAATCTAAAGCACAATGTTTCATCGTTAGAAATATTAATCGAATTTTTGTGTTATGGGCGATTATAATATATATCATTGTTCCTGTTTATGCCCTGATTAAATTACATAATTACCGAAATGATATAATCATCAGAGGAAAGAAAACTGTTGTTTATATTTCAAAAATAAATTATGACTCAAAATATAAAAATACGTATGATGCAACGCTGTTATATTATATTGATTCTAGATTGAGAAATAGAATTAAGTCAGGCGTAAATAGTAATTGTTTGTATAAGTTTTTCATACTAAAATATCTGCCAGAGGACAATAAAAGGGTTAATGTGGATTTTGAAAATGAAATACCCATTGACTCAGTTTATCAGTACTTCCCAAAAGGAAAAAATCCTTTTGACAGGGAAATTCATAGATTGAAAGAAAGGGGGAAAAACAATGTAATTAAGATAAATCTATAGTTAACTTTAGTCGAACGATACTTACCAATCTTGAATTACAGACAATAGAAAAAGTACTCAAAGAATTAGAAAAGAAATAAAATTATGAATAACTGGAGATGGAATGTTATTGGTACTTTTATAGCCCTCATAATGATAGTAGGATTGTATATGAACTTTGATATTGTAGGTAATTCGCCATTTAGCGGTGGTGCTCATAACCGAATGAATGGCGCAATATTTAGATTAATACAGGTTGCATTTGGTAAAGAACGGTTGTATCTAGTACTCATTTTGTTTATAGTAATACTGTCATTAAATGCTTATCGTGAATATCTATTACAGAAAAAAGAAAAGCTATTGGAAAAACAAATTATTTATGTGAGATGTGTAAGAGTACTCTATTTAGTGGTTGTAATTTCATTATTTCTCCTTATACCATTATATTTACTAATAAAAAATACAAACTAATTGCATTCTATTGATTTTTAGATAGCCGTCACCGCCACTTTCGATTATGCCTTGCAGATAGCCATAAATTCGATAGGTGCCAATTCCCTGGATGAAGCCGTGAAGGCTTCCAGCTTTGGCGATGCAGTATGGAGCGGGGTGAATTCGTTGGTGGAGAATAGTGCAATGGGAGTTTCATTGGATTGCATACGGAAGTTTATGATTGAAGATAAGAAGGAAGATGCAATTATGCAATGTGGAATTGGGGCACTTTGCACAATTATAAATAATAGAGTTTTTCCGAAAACAGGCAAATATGCAACAATACTTGCACAAAAATTCAGAAACTATCCTACAGTTACCATTGCAAAATTAAAGATATGGGGAATAACTAATGACACCATATACTCCATTGCACAGACTTTGTTGACAGATACGGAAGTTCAATTGGTTTATAAATTACTAAATCCAAAAGAGTAATATATGGGAAAAAATAATAAGAATGAGTGGAAATGGGATTTGCTGATTTTGACCATCTTGGTTTTTACAACCTATACTTTATTATCAAATTACGACGTAGAAGGGTTGAATGAACCAGGCTATAAGAATGGTGGTGTTTTTATCGTACTTATTGACCAATTATTTGGCAAGCAAATAGTATTTATTTTTCTATTCGCTGCTATATTTTTAGTTACATTGATAACATGTCAAGATTATTTGAAAAATAATATAGAGGAATCAAATCGTAAAAAATGGCAAATCTTGTATGTTCGATTTGTGAAGTTAATAACTATTCTTTTTGCAATAACAATGTTTATATGTTTACCTGTTTATGCTATTGTAAACCACAGCCATTACAATAGAGAAATTGAAAAGCACGGTATCGAAACCGTAATCTATATATCAGAAAACGTAGAACAGCGTAGAGGCCATTATCTCGTTGGTTACTTCTACGCAAACTATGAAAAGCACACATACAAGATAAGATATGTTAGTGCGACGAATGTGGATAAATTCATGAAGGTGAAATATTTGCAGAAAACTCCTAACCGATTTAGGGTGGACAAAAAATCGAATGTTCCCATTGACTCAGTTTATCAATACTTCCCAAAAGGAAAGAATCCTTTTGAGAGGGAAATTAAGAGATTGAAAGAAAGGGAGAAAACCAACGTAATTTTGTATGAGATGAAATAATGGTATTGTGATTGTATCCCCTGCAGATAGCCATAAACTCGATTTCGGTAATGTTCCAGATTTGGCGATGGGTCCAAATCTCCCCTTGGGGGAGATGCCCGTCTTGTGTCGGGGAGGACGGGCATAGTCCCCGGCATGAGATGCGGACGATCTTGCAGACAGCAAAAAGCGTTCTTTGAAAATGTGGTAATTGGTTTCAAGACTCATTTCCCTCATTCGCACAGTACAATATCATAAAAAAACATAATAACACAACATCTGTTTGAAAAACAATAATTAAAATGACAATATTCACTTAAATTTATCGGCAAAAATAAAGCAAATCTAATAATCATTAAAAATAAGGTTTATGAGAAACAGTATACTCCTGTTGGTAATCTTGCTGTGGATGACCAACCTTTGTTATTCACAAACAAAAAGCAAGACCGAAAATTCAGCCACATTAACAGGGAGCATAAGAGACTCTCTCACCAACGAAACCCTACCGTATTCCACAATCAATGTAGTAAAACAAAGCAGCCCAACTGTTTTCTACAAAACCTTTGCAAGCGATGAAAACGGAAAATTCAAATTCCAGCTACCCTATCCCGAAAAGTACATTCTATCCTTTGCATCGGCAGGAAAATCTATCAAAAAACTGAACGTGGAGCTAACAGGCAACACCGAAAAGGATTTTGGCAAAATACTGCTGACCGAAAAAACGAATCAATTGGCCGAAGTGGAGATCGTGGCGGCCAAACCTCTTATCAAAACAGAAATAGATCGTTTTTCGTACAATATGGACAATGATCCCGATTCCAAAACAAGCACACTGATTGAAATGATAAAAAAGGTGCCAATGCTTTCGGTGGACAACGATGAAAACATCAAACTGAAGGGCGGCACCAAATTTAAAATCCTCATGGACGGCAAGGAGACTAGCATGACGGCAGACGATCTCAAAAACATGATGAAGGCAACCCAAGCGAATACCATAAAAGAGATACAAGTTATCACTGACCCTGGTGCAAAATACGAATCTGACGGGTTGGACGGGCTAATAAACATTGTGACCCAGAAAAACTCTAAACTTGGAGGATACGTCGTCAATCTGAACGCAGGCGCAGATCACTTTGGCGGCTATAACACGGGGATCAGCACACAGATCAAGTATGGGAAATTGGGCGTTAATGCTTCGGTAAGTCGAAATGTCAACAAACGTCCCGATTCCCAATCAAGCTCTTTTCGGGAAGCATATAGCAACAGCGACAACAAATATATGAATAGTTCGGGTACCAGCACCAACAGTGGGAACAGCGACTATGGAAGTCTTCGCCTCAACTACGAGATCGACACCTTGCGTTTGCTTAGCGTCAGCAGTTCATGGAATGGGTATAATGGAGACTATAATTCTTCCAACAAAACCACCATGTCAAATGAAGCAAATGTGGCCCAATTTGAGTATAAAAGCAACAGTACAGAAACTTATGACAGCAAATACATCAATCTGAATGTGAATTACCAGCAGACTTCAGCAAAAAATAAAGACCGCGTTTTGACGCTATCTTATCAATTTAGCTCGCAGCCAAGAAACAACTATTCCAAATCAGGAATAGAAAACATACTGAATTATGCCGGTTATGACAGCGAAAGCAATTCCGATCAAAATGGTTTGACACACACCCTTCAAGCTGATTACACCACCCCAATCAAAAAAGTACACGTGATAGAAACCGGCTTGAAATATTCTGCCCGGATCAACAAAAGCAATTCATTTTACACCATTCAATATCCATCTTCAAGCAATAAAGCAGACAGCACGAGCAACAATAAATTTCGCAACGAGCAAGACGTGCTGTCTGCCTACTTGAGTTACCGCTACACTTTAGGCAAAAAATGGTCCTTCAGAGGAGGGCTACGGCTCGAAAACACGAAACAGTCGGTTGAATACCCGGAAAAAAAGGCACAAGATTTCGAAAATTCGTATCTGAGCCTTGTCCCTTCGGCTTCGATTTCTTATAAATTGACGGAGACCCAAACCCTCCGGACAAATTACCGGATGGGAATGTATCGTCCCGGCATTTGGTACCTCAACCCCTACAACAGTTCCACCGACACGCTGTATGTGCAGATAGGAAATCCAAACCTAAAAGCCGAGAAATACCACAATTTTGGCTTGGGCTATGATGGAAACATCAAAAAAGTATATATCGGAATCAATCTCAATTATAGCTTCTCGAGCAACTCGATCAATGACATAACGGAGTTGAAAAACAACGTCACCTATACCACTTACGAAAACATCGGAAAGGAAAGAAGGTTTGGAAGTTGGTTGAACTTATCGTGGACTCCGAATACACAATTTCGCTTTTCGTCAAACGGCGGATTGAGTTATGTTTATTATGAAAGAAGGGGAACAACCATTGAAAAGAACAGTGGAGTATCAAGCAACGTGTATGGCGACATAAATTACACGGCGCCCTTGAAGATAAAGTTGGGAGCCAACGTCAATTACAATTCTCCGTGGATCAGCTCGCAAGGGAAAGGGAGCAGCTACTTTCAATATAACTTCAACCTAAGCAGGAATTTTTTAAAGGGCGATCGCTTGTCTGTGCGGATGTATGCCAACATGCCATTCACCCAAAACAGCGATTATAAAAACACCACAGAGACGTCAACATTCTATTCCGAAAACCATTACCAATACACTCAAAGACGTTATGGCATTTCTATCTCTTTCCGCATTGGAGAGATGAAAGTAGGGATAAAAGAGACAACCAGGGGTATCAGTAACGACGACATGAAGGGGGGAGGAAATTAAGAAAAATGGAATCAAGAGAATTTCGTTCTCGACAATAACAAGATCGTTTTCTTATAAAGAAAACAAGTCCGGTAAAAGCCGGACTTGTTTTAAGTTTTTGCAAACAACTTGTTTTAAAACCTAACTCCGAGGGTCAAATAGGCAGATTGGTTTCTCAAACTCGGGCTGCTATCATCAAATTGTTCATCTAAATTATCATTGTCCTTGTTCAATATGTTTAGGAAACCTAAATCATATCCCAGGGAAAACGACAACTTTCCAAATTCAAGACCGGCATTAATTCCTGCTCCGAGGTCAAATCGTTTGGCAAAGGAATTATCTCCAAAGAAATCGGTTTTGTCGTCGTAAGTGATAGTTCCCACAGAACCTTCACCTTTAACTTTACCTCCGATTCCATAAGCGACATATGGCCCAACGCCCAAGACAACCTTGGTGCTTTCCGTAATGGGAAGTTTTATCCCCAAATGCAATGGTACTTGCAGGTAAGTAGGGGTAAATTTCAAGGAAGCGCTCCCCGAACCAGACTCAGATTTATATTTAGCACCTTTTGTCACATATTCAAATCCTGTGAAAAGGTAAAAGTTGCTCGCAATGGGTAAATCAAGAGTGATACCAGCGATAAATCCCAGATTCGCATTCTTGTTATCTAGATCTTCTAGCTTGTTTCCTCCAAAATTAGATAGAGAAACTCCGCCCTTGACACCAAACTCAGCTACATTCTGAGCTTTGACACTGTCCACTGATAGTAAAAGAATAGCTGTTAATGGATAAATCCATGCTTTTTTCATAATGAAGAGTAGTTTTTAATAATTTCAGCAACACTCCAATAGAGCATTCACTTGTTAAAACAATAGCCTGCGTGTAATAGTTCATATTTCTCTCGTCCTGAAATACTCAAATTGGGTATGCATAAAACGATTGTGTACATTAGAATGTGCCTATTGGAATATTATGTTCGGTTTTTGACTACCTTTGCCATTCAAAACAAAAAGATTAGCTATGTTGTGTTTCGTTTTGGTAAAAATCAATTTTATGGCATTCGGCTTTTTTATCCTATTTGCCTTGATTTTCATCGCATTAATTGCAATGTATATCTATTCGCTAAAGCTTAAAAGGAAAACGCAAATGTCAACCGGCAAATTTTCCATCGACATCAAGGCGGCATTGGATAAAATGACAAATATCGATAGTAAACTCCGTTTTCTGAACCAAACCGAAGAAAGAGTCAAGCACGAAAAAGGTTACACCAAAAATCCCAACGGCCGTGATTTGCTCCTTTCAAAAATATACCAACACAAAGCTTCCGTCTTATTCAAAGCCAATAGGCAGAAAGAGGCTATCAAAGCTTGCTCCCAAGTGTTGGCGGTGGAGCCAAGCCATACCCAAACATACCTCAACCGGGGTTCGCTTTATGGCGAAATCGGAGAATACGAAAAGGCCATCGAGGATTTCGACCAAGCCGAATTGTTGGATTCTCGCAATCCGAACATCTACAACAACCGCGGCTGGATGTACATGCACCGGAAAGAGTACGACAAGGCTTTGTCCGACCTCAACCACGCGATCTTGCTCGAACCCACAGATATTGAATATTTTAACCGAGCAAACACCTTTATGGAGTTGGGCGAATGGAAAAAAGCGTTGGGCGACTACCAAATGAGCTTAAGCCTCCACGAGCAAAGCGATTCGGAGTTGCGTCATCTCATCGTAAGTTCAATTGCCGAAATGGAGCGCAAATTGAATAATTCAGAACAAAATACCACCCAAATAAATGAATAGCAGCAGAAACAGGAATTTAAAAATGGTGGCCAAGACGATGGCGGGACTTGAAGAAGTGCTTGCCGAAGAATTGGTCGGACTTGGTGCAAACAATTTGCAGATAGGCAATCGAATGGTTTCGTTCGAAGGAAACCTCGAATTGCTTTACCGGGCCAATTTTCAGTGCCGGACGGCATTGAGGATCCTCCGTCCAGTCTATCAATTCAAAGCACGGACAACGGATGATATCTACAAAAAGGTGAAAGCCATGAATTGGGCGGAACACCTTTCGGTGGAAAAAACATTTGCCATAGACGCCGTCACTTTTTCAAATTATTTCACCCATTCTAAGTTTGTGGCCTATCGGGTGAAAGATGCGATTGCAGATTATTTCTTGGCAAAAACGGGACAACGCCCTAATGTGGATATTGAAAATCCCGATTTATTGATTAATTTCCACGTGTCGGAAGAAACGTGCACGCTTTCGTTCGACAGTTCGGGCGAATCGCTCCACAAACGGGGCTACCGAATGGAACAGACGGAAGCTCCCCTCAACGAAGTTTTAGCAGCCGGCATCATCCTCAAAACAGGCTGGAAAGGCGATTCAGACTTTATTGACCCGATGTGTGGCTCCGGCACTTTTCTGATTGAGGCGGCGTTGATTGCCAAAAACATTGCGCCAGGAGTCTATCGAAAATCCTTCGCTTTTGAAAAATGGGAAAATTTCGATTCAGAACTCTTGGAAGAAATATTCAACGACGACTCTGCGGAGCGGGAATTCGCGCACCAGATAATCGGTTCCGACATCGACCACAAAGCCGTAGCCATATCCAAAGCCAACATCAAAAATGCTGGTTTGGCAAACATGATTCAAGTGGAAGTGAAAGACATGCAGTCCTACGAAAAAGCTCCATTTGAAACCGGATTGCTTATCGCAAACCCGCCCTATGGAGAACGCCTGAAACCCGAAAGCCTCGACAACCTCTACTCCATGATTGGCGAACGGTTGAAGCACGTCTTCACGGGTTACACGGCTTGGATTTTGAGTTACAAAAAAGAATGCTTTGACAAAATCGGACTAAAACCAAGCAAAAAATTTCCGTTCATCAACGGATCTTTGCCATGCGAATTAAGAAAGTACGATATCTTTGCAGGAAAAAAATATGCGGATAAACAAGTGAACTTGTGACCGTGCAACTAATCTCTTGTTTGCGTGTTTACTTATTCACAAAAAAAACATTCAACGATGACAATAAACGACTTTAAGAACGAAAATTTCTTCCTGATGGCGGGTCCCTGCCTCATTGAGGGTGAAAAAATGGCACTCGACATCGCGGAGAAAATTGTAAAAATAACAACTGACCTCAATATTCCCTATATTTTCAAGGGATCTTACCGCAAGGCGAACCGTTCGAGGATCGATTCATATTCGGGAATCGGGGACGAAAAAGCCTTGAGAATCCTGAAAAAAGTACGCGACACATTTGGCATTCCGGTGGTGACTGACATTCACGAATCGGACGAAGCCGCCATGGCTGCCGAATACGTGGACGTATTGCAAATACCCGCATTCCTGTGCCGTCAAACAGAATTGCTTATTGCAGCTGCAAAAACGGGCAAAATCGTGAACATCAAAAAAGGGCAATTCCTCTCGCCACAAGCCATTCAATTTGCGGCTCAAAAGGTGGTGGATGCGGGCAATCCGAACGTGATGCTTACCGAAAGAGGCGTTTCCTTTGGTTATTCCGATTTGGTGGTGGACTTCCGTGCCATCCCGCAAATGCAAGAATTCGGATTCCCTGTCATTTTGGATGCCACGCACTGCCTCCAAAAACCAAATCAATCGACGGGCGTGACTGGTGGACAACCTCAATTGATCGAAACGATGTGTAAAGCCGGAATTGCGACCAATGTGGACGGCTTGTTCCTCGAAACTCATCCCAACCCGGCCGAAGCACTTTCTGATGGAGCAAACATGTTACCACTAGAGCAACTGGAAGGATTGTTGAAGAAATTGATCCGCATCAAACAGGCCTTATAGAATATGGATTTTCTCAAGCATTACGATATTATTCTGGCATCCCAATCACCCCGGCGCAAGGAACTTCTGTCGGGCTTGGACATCGATTACCGCATTTTGCTGCTTCCTGACATCGACGAATCGTATCCAGACCAACTTGAAGGCGAGGAAATACCAAAATACATTGCCCAGCAAAAGGCGGAAGCATATCGAAGCCTGATGAAAAAGGATTCATTGGTAATCACCGCCGATACGGTCGTACTTCTGGACGGAAACGTGTATGGAAAACCGATCGACGATGAAGATGCCAAACGAATGCTCTCGGAATTGTCTGGCAAAAAACACCTTGTCATCACCGGCGTTTGCATCACCACCTTAACCAAGCAAGCGACATTTGCCGCCACCACCGAAGTCAGTTTCGCCACACTCTCGGAGGAAGAAATCGATTACTATGTGTCACACTACCATCCGCTGGACAAGGCTGGAGCTTATGGAGTCCAGGAATGGATCGGATACATTGCCGTAGAAAACATGTCTGGCTCCTATTTCAACGTGATGGGATTACCGATCCAACGACTTTACAGGGAGCTAAAAAAGTTTTGACCTTTTTCCGGTAATCCGTTAATCACTAAGCCTCCAAGGACAGCTAATTCATTATCAATTTTTTCTATTGATAGACAGCGAAAAAAGAAGAACAAATAGTTATTTCTGTAAAAAAATAACGTTAAATTTGCAGCACGATACAGGTTCAATCTATCCAGACCTGGAAGGTTGAAAAAAGGGAATCAGGTGAAAATCCTGAACAGTCCCGCTGCGGTAATACTATAAAAATGGATTCTGCAACACTTTTGTCACTGGTGGTTCTATAACTAAGAACTCTGACTGGGAAGACAGCATGATATCCAAGTTAAGTCCGAAGACCTGCCTGCGATCGAATCTTTTTCACTCTCTTGCGAGGAACGGAGGTTGGGAAGTTCGTGTGACTTTTTCGAATCACATTGTATTTTTTAGAAACAAGAACAACGGGTTTCTTTAGGTAATTATGTACCCGTGTGTTCGTTCACATCTGCCTTTTTGCGTCTGTTCTCGGCAAACATGCGTACAATGAGGCTTAGATTAAAGATAAATGAGGCATAAACTTCGGCAGAGTTTGTGCCTCGTTTTATGAGTAAGCATAGTGAAGGAGTGACCAAGTAATCTTGTGACCATGTGACCGAAAATGTCATCTTTGCGTTCTCGGCGGGCATTGCCTTTGCGGCTCTGCGTGAAACAGAAATTCTTTCACGCAAAGACACAAAGTTTTTTCGCAGAGGGCGCGGAGGTTTTTAATTTAACCACGGGGTAAAATGGGTAAAAAGAGTTTTCTTATTCTCCGTTCCGAAACCCGGTAATCTTGTGACCATGTAGCCGAGAATGTCATCTTTGCGTTCTCGGCAGGCATTTCCTTTGCGACTCTGCGTGGAAATAGAGATTCTTTCACGCAAAGACCGAAGGTTTTCAACTTTTTTATGCAACCCGAATTACGCAATAGTGATTCTATGACTTGGGTTCTTTCGAAAGATTTGCCTCAGAAGCATAATCAACGCCACCGGCAGCATTCGGCTTGTCGATATATTCTTTTTTGAAAAAATCCACGAACAAGCAAAACAAAGAAAGGATCAGCGGGCCAAAGATGATGCCCCAAAAGCCGAACACATAAAGCCCGACCAAAACGCCAAACACGGTTATCAGCGGATGGATATCACCCATCTTCTTTTGGAGGATAAGGCGCGCCACATTGTCCACATTCGATATGACCAACAGGCAATAGAGTGTCAATCCAATAGCATTTCCCCAATCCTTGGAAATAAAGAGGAAAATGCACACCGGCACCCAAACCAAAGCCGTCCCAAAAATCGGGATAATCGTTGCAAAACTCGTAAACAGAGCATAAAGGAAAGGTTCGTCCACCCCGAAAATAAGATAGCCAACATAAGCAAAACCTCCCTGGATGAGCGCCAGCAAAGGGATTCCAAAGGCATTGGAATTAATAATCACCCTGGCTTCGTGAAGCATTATTTTCTTATTTTCGTCCCGAAACGGGAGCAAATCATACATGTATTTTTCAACCTCCTTCTGACTTACAAGCATGAAATAGAGAACAAATATCAACAAAATGACATTGATAAAAAGACTGCTAACACCGCTCAAGAGCAATTGAAGGATTTGCCCCGTGATTTTAGGGATAGAGCCTATTGCACTTGCATTCAACAAATCGAAGCCGGTTTTATCCTTGATTATTTGCAAATAATCGTCCATTTCCTTTATCAGGAATGAGAGATCTATGGCGGTGTTTTGCAATTTGTTGATAAGCAGCAGCACCACGGCAACCACCGGTATCAGAAAAAAGATAGTGACTTCGAGAAGCAGCATCGAAGCAGCCAGTTTCTTCCCGATCTTCTTCTTGCCGGTCAACCAAAGAAGTTGGCCTCTCACCAACACATACAACGTGAAAGCTCCCAGCACACTACCCAAATAAGGCCACAAGGAGTAAATATTGATCATTCCCAAGACAACGACCAATACGATCAAAGACACCAGCCAGTACTTTTCTCTAAAACGATTTTCCGTAGATGAATTCAACATATTGCATTTCTGTTTTAGTAATTGAAACTTTCTTGATTTTGAACTCCGTAGAAAATGCCTATCAAAAGCAAAGCCGACAACGGACTTGGCAAATCTAAGCAAAAAACCTGAAACGTGCTGCTTCCACGCTTCAGGTTTATGTATTTGTTGAGAATAAGGAAGGTCGAGATTGAATTACGATTTTGTTGACGGCTTTTCGTCGTCCAAGGTGGTAAGCCTGCTGGCCCCCATCATTTGGTGGATTGTTTTTTGCATTCCATCTGTTGATCCATCCAAGAAAATAACATTTCCCTTTCCATTTTCCGCAAAGTTTTTGATGGCTTCCGTCCACATGCTAAACAAAAGGAAAGACGCATCCAAGTCCGCATCTGACATTTCCTTTGCTGCGCTTGCCATCCCTTTGGCCACTTCCTGACGGAACAAAGCTATCCCCTGCCCTCTTTGCATGGCAGCCTCTTTCTCCGCCAAAGCCGAAATCTTGATTGCATTCCCTTCAGCCTCGGCAGCTTTGGTTTTGGTTATCAAAAGGGCTTGGCCTTCGTTTTCGGCAGCCGCCTTCAAATTGTTAGAAGCCACCACCTTGGCCATCGACTTGATGATTTCTTCGTCAAATGTAATATCATTCAACTGAATATCGATCATGTGGTAGCCCCATTGCTCCAAAGTGCCATCTAAATGAAGCTTAACCTCTTCCACAATTTCGGTGCGAAGCCCCAGAATTTCCGCTTGTTTTTTTGTTGCCACAAAACTACGGATCGTACCCTCGATGGTGCGGATCAGCGCCTGCATGAAATTTCGCTCATCCACAAATTTGAAAGCCACGTTTTTGATCGTCTCTTCACTTTGGTTGATGACGGCATACAGCAACATCGCCTTGAAGTAAACATTTGCCTGATCCTGAGTAACAGCCTGAAATTCCAACTCGACGGAGCGGTTCTGGATGGAGATTTTCCGGTATATCTGCTCAATGATCGGGATGCGCAGGTTCAGCCCCGGCGCCATGATACGGCGGTATTTTCCGAAAACCGTGATCACTGCCACGTAGCCTTGGTTGACGGTCACAAAGCCTGATAATATTATCATAGCAACGATAGCTATCAAAGCCCATAAAAAATAACTCATGATGTGTTTCGGTTTATTTGGTTAATACTATGCGAATGTAAGCATATTAATTTGGTTTTCTGAAATAAATGGCAAAAATCGGAACGCGCGCCCACTGTTTTTGCGAATGGAGAAGCGACAACGGGGGAGAGTTGTAACAGCAACGAGGCGAGTTATAACAGCAACGGCGCAAGTTATAGCAGCAACAGTGGGAATTGTAGCAGACACGGCGAGAGTTAAAGCAGTCACGGCGGGAGTCAAAGCATATACGGCGAGAGTTCAAGCAGTCACAGCAGGAGTTCAAGCAGATACGGCGATAGTTCAAGCAGTCACGGTGGGAGTCCAAGCAGATACGATGATAGTTCAAGCAGATACGGCGAGAATTCAAGCGGTCACGGTGGGAGTCCAAGCATATACGGCGAGAGTTCAAGCAGTCACGGTGGGAATTCAGACAAACATGAGGTTGCCACTCACCGACCTTGAGAAAGCCAATCTAAAAAAGAACAAAGTCAAAATAGTTGAGATCCTTAACTATGCAACTGACGAACTGGAAGTATTGCTAAACTCAACAACAGAAAGAACAAAAGAAATTTACGCTTTGGCTGAATTTCAAACGGTTCCTTCCATTGGGATAAAATTTGCCGAAGATTTAGTGTTTTTAGGATATTATTCTCTTAATGAACTCAAAGATAAAGACGGAGCAAAATTGACAGACGAATACGAACAGAAAAAAGGATATTGGATAGACCCATGCGTTGAAGACCAGTTCAGATTAGTGGTAAATTTTGCACAAAACCAGGACGCTAAAAAATGTGGTGGGGCTTCACCGAACAGAGAAAGAAAAACCTTCTTGAAAATGGTTATCCAACAGGCAGACCGACAAAGCCATGGCACGAATCAATTGAATATAAACAAATAGACAAAAAAGGTCGCAGCTAGCAGCAGAACTCACACCCCTCGTGTATTTGCGGAACGTTAGGAGCAGGCAGAAACGAAGATAAAGATTGGGATACGTACCAATTTTTTATACTTTTGGAACATAACAACGGCCAATGCCGATTGCCTCTCTATCTTTGGCCCCGCAAACCGCCAGGCCTCTGAGGTTACGGACATGTACTAAAAATATTTGCAACGATGAAACCAATAAGACAAAGCCCGAGCCACCAACACAGGCTATCTACATTGGCTGTGTCGAAAGCGGTTCAGATTGCAGGATTTGACTACGCCGATTTTCAGTCCCGGGCAAGCTTTTTCTACTTTTTGCCAGACAACCTACCCCAAATCGGTCAAATACAGTTGGCCTCTGTCGTTATTTCCTACCATGCTCAATGAAAAAAAAGGCGTATTTTTTATACCTTTGCATCCTATTTAAAAGGAACCACCAAACGTATGTCCCAATCTTCATTATTAGAAAAATTAGAGACTTTAGAAATCCGATTTCAGGAAATCGCCACGCTTATCACCGACCCGGAGGTGATTGCCGACATGAAACGGTATGTCAAACTCAATAAGGAATATAGCGAACTCGAAAAGATTTCCAACGCCCGGAAAGAGTACAAACAACTTTTGGACGGCATTGACGAAGCCAAAAATATTCTGGAAAACGAGAACGATTCCGAGCTGCGGGAAATGGCCAAAGAAGAGTTGGACATCAACACCAGCCGGATTCCGGAATTGGAGGAAGAAATCAAGCTCTTGCTTATCCCAAAAGATCCTGAAGACGACAAAAATGCCGTAATGGAGATCCGCGGCGGGACAGGCGGTGATGAAGCGGCTATTTTTGCCGGCGACCTTTTGCGCATGTATCTCAAATATTGCGAGTGGAAGGGTTGGAAAACAGAAATCACAAGCAGCAGTGAAGGTAGTTCGGGCGGATTCAAGGAAGTTATCTTCACCGTCACCGGCGACAATGTTTATGGGATACTAAAATACGAAAGCGGTGTGCATCGTGTGCAACGTGTCCCCGCCACCGAAACGCAAGGCCGTGTACACACTTCGGCAGCGTCCGTAGCCGTGCTTCCCGAAGCCGAGGAGGTGGATGTGGAGATCAATCCGGCTGACTTGGAGATTCAAACGGCACGTTCGAGTGGTGCGGGTGGACAGAACGTGAACAAGGTGGAGACAAAAGTGCAGCTTACACACAAGCCGACAGGGATCATGATCCAATGCCAGGTTTCCCGTTCGCAGGTGGCCAACCGTGAAATGGCCCTGCAAATGCTTCGGACACGTTTGTACGACATGAAGTTGCAGGAGCATTTGGCTGCCATCTCCTCCAAACGCAAGACAATGGTTTCCACCGGCGACCGTTCTGCAAAAATCCGTACGTACAACTATCCGCAAGGGCGCATCACCGACCACCGCATCAATTACACCATCTACAACCTGGCGGCATTCGTGGGAGGCGACATCCAGGATGTGATTGACAAACTGATTATCGCCGAAAACACAGAACGGCTAAAAGAGAGCGGATTATAATAAAACAATGATAAAATGGCTTGAAGCCAGAACAAAATAGTAAAATTAAAATGACCAAGCAAGAATTATTTGAGAATATCAAACGGAAAAAATCATTCCTTTGTGTAGGGCTGGATACTGACATCCATAAGATTCCCGATTATTTACTTTCGGAAGAAGATCCCATTTACACCTTCAACAAAGCGATCATCGATGCCACGGCCCCTTACTGCGTGGCTTTCAAACCCAATGCCGCTTTCTATGAAGGAGAAGGGATAAAAGGAATCTGGGCGATGGAAAAAACGATTGAATATATTCGCACAAAATATCCCGACCAGTTCATCATACTCGATGCCAAACGCGGCGACATCGGCAACACTTCCGAAAGATACGCTTCTTCGGCTTTTGAAAAAATGAAGGCCCATGCCATCACTGTTGCGCCCTACATGGGAGAAGATAGTGTGAAACCGTTTTTGAAATACCAAGGCCGCTGGGTTATTCTGTTGGCTTTGACTTCCAACAAAGGCTCGCAGGATTTCCAATTGATGGAAGACGCGAATGGCGAACGGCTGTTTGAAAAAGTTCTCAAGAAATCACAAGAATGGGGATCGGAGGAACAAATGATGTATGTGGTGGGAGCCACGCAAGGAAAAATGTTTGAAGATATTCGGAAAATTGCACCCGATCATTTCCTGTTGGTTCCTGGCGTGGGAGCGCAAGGCGGTAGCTTGGAGGAAGTGGCCAGATATGGCATGAACAAACAATGCGGATTGCTCGTGAATTCTTCCCGTGCCATTATCTATGCCGACAACACTGAAGAGTTTGCCAACGCAGCACGCGCAGAAGCTAAAAAGGTGCAGGCGGAAATGGCGAAATACTTGAGCCAACTAAGTTAAAAAAAATGCCGACATGAAACGAGCTTAAAATGATTCGCATAGATTCTCAACTTAAAAGTAAAAAGATAGAATATGGGCAAAATATCATTTGAAGATTGGAAAAACAGTATGTCATTCATGATAGATGACGAATTTGACAATAACTTTTTACATTCAAAACCATCGAGCAAACAGGATAATCATGCTGAATTACTGCGATGGTTTTGGTTGGGTTGGTCGTCAAAACGATTTACACCGGATTTATGATGCGAGTGATTTTGTTTTCAATCAGCGCACATTGCATGTTCTTGATGAAGTGCTGAATCAATATTATCCAAATTCTTGATTCTTTCAACAATCCGAGAAACAACATATTCAACTACAGGAATGGCTACCGTATTTCCCAATAAGTCAAAGGCATCATATTCCTTTGTTGGTATTTCGTACCATTCGGGATAGCCAAACAATCGAAGTCCTTCTCTGATAGTTAACCTTCTTAGCCCATTTCCGTCTGGCACAGCAAGACGAGAGACATCAGTTGCGACTAATGTTGGAGCGATATTATCAGGGTCTAATATTTTATTAATCTCAAAGCTCAGTTTTCCTGTAACAATATTGTATCCTTTGGGTTTTGTTTCATCGTATTCACGATACGATGAAATACCGTCCTTGGTGCTTTCTTTAACTAACTTTTTGGGATGCTCAAACTTTAAATAGCCTTTGTTTACAAGGTCGTCAAGCATAACCTTTAATTCTTCTTTGGGCTTATTAATAAAGGTATTTATTTGCTCAAGCGTTAAAGTCATTCCATCCATCCAGTCGATGCCAATTTCTAAAGCCCATTGTTTTTTTCGTCGCTCTTTAAACAATTTGTTCAATAAAACACATTGCTCTTTAGATACTTCGCCTTTCAATCCAATGTCCCAACTGTGGATATTGTTGTCGCCACCTCTTTTATCTTTTATTGATTTTCCATACAATTCGGATATTTCAAAATGTGACAGCAGTTTTTCTACAAACTTTGATTCTAATGTTGGTAACCCCTTGTCCAATATACTATCAAGTTTTTTTAATACAGGAGTATTTCCAGTTAAATCAATTTTGTCATTTAGCGTACCAACAATGAAAATGCGTTTCCTTGACTGTGGCAATCCAAATTCTAAGGAATCAAAGACTTTCCATGAGACTTTATATCCCAAATCATGTTCAAGAGTGTATAGTATTGTTGAAAGTGTTCTGCCAATTTCATCATGTTTATTTGCCAAATCATGTTTAACAAGCCCTTCAACATTTTCCAAAATAAAACCATACGGTTTTTTTGCCCTTAAAATTCGTTCTATTTCAAAAAACAAAGTGCCTCTTGTATCAAGAAAACCCTGTCTTTTACCACTCGCACTAAAGGGCTGGCAAGGAAAGCCACCCAAAAGAAAATCAAAATCGGGAATAAATTCGTTACTAATTTCAAAAATATCACCAGCTAAAAAATCATGTTTGAAATTATGTTGCAGGGTTTTTATGGCATAAGGCTTTATTTCAGAAGTCATTACACATTCTGTTTCAAAACCATTCGAGTTAAATATATTTTCAAAACCAAGCCTTATACCACCAAGACCTGCAAATAAATCAATAAATTTGATTTTAGAATTTTCCATTGCTTGATTTTTTATATTCGACATTCGGTTCTGCGGCAACTGACAATAAGTTTTCAAACTCTTGGACTTCTATCTTGTTGCATCCAATTACGGATAAACATTGTAAGAAAAAACATGCGCTAAACGTACCTCTACTTATTTTGCTATCAATACTTGCTTTTGTTTCATGTATATCAATTTCTTTCAAAAGCATCACTAAATCAGCATTTGAAACGCCTCTTTTCATCAGTTCTGATTTTAATATACGTTTAACTTTATCGTTCCAGTTGTCCATATTAAAAAAAATGTTTTGCAAATTTGGATAATTATTATCATATATGCAAATAAAATAAAGGGAATATAAAATACGCTTTACAACACTACGCTTAAGATATCAAATTTAATCAATTAATACTGAATATCTAATGCAGCTACCACAGTTAGTAAGTTCATGCTGCTTTCACAAGCTGCCTTCCGACATAGACGGCCGCTATTCCCAAGAAAAAGCTGAGTCCTACATAAAGCGACAGATTCAAAAAATCTTTGTTTTGAAGAAGTGTCAAGGATTCGTTGGAGAAGGTGGAGAAAGTGGTGAATCCCCCACAAATACCGACCGTAAGAAACAACCGCAGGTCGGGCGACATAAAACCTTCCTTCTCCGAAAGGCCATAGAACAATCCTATCAAGAAACTACCCAATATATTGATTGCAAATGTTCCCCAAGGAAAATCTGTCGGCAAATTCAACTGAAAATACCTTGAAATAAGAAACCGAAAAGCCGTGCCGACAAACCCTCCAAGTCCTGCAATAAATAGCTGTTTCATCATAATATCCGCTCTCTGAAATAAATCCATACAAATTTAGCAAGTATTGTTGAAAGTCAGCACATCCTATAAAAACTGAAGCCTGAAATGTTCCGTTGATAAGGAAACTATCTTCCACCTCTAAACTTCACCTCGGACTTCGAGTTCCTAAGCCACCTTTCTCAAATCTGACTTATTGTCGCCTAAGCACTACCCGACCCTTTTAAACTTAACCATTTCGTAATTATTTTGTAACTGCATCATGATAATTCTGCTATAATATTGCACAGGAAATAAAACATTTTTAAATCTAAAATAAAATGAGAAAAATTGGATTATTCGCAGTAGCGTTGGCAGTGATTTTTTCATCGTGTAATTCCGGATCCAAAAAATCCGAAAATACAAAGCTTTCAGGAGCGGGAGCTACCTTTCCTGCACCGTTTTACAGTATCGTGTTCAAAGCTTATACAAAAGCTGCGGGCAATGATGTAACTTATGGAGCTGTGGGCAGTGGCGGCGGAATCCGTAGCCTAAAGGACAAAACGGTAGATTTTGGCGCATCGGACGTATTCCTCTCTGATGACGAAGCCAAAGAATTCGGTGTCCCTGTCGTGCACATCCCCACTACGATGGGAGCGGTGGTTGTGGCATACAACCTGAAAGGGATTCCCAGTCTAAAATTGACATCGGAAGTTATCTCCGAAATATACAGGGGAAAAATCACCAAATGGAACGATGCAAAACTAATGGCCTTGAATCCAGGTGTTGCCTTGCCAGACAAGGCAATCACTCCGGTTTATCGCTCGGATGGTAGTGGAACAACTTATGTTTTTTCTGACTATATGTCAAAAACTGACGAAGCTTGGAAAGCAGAACTTGGCAGCGGCAAATCGTTGAAATTCACAGTGGGTGTCGCAGCAAAAGGCAATCCTGGTGTGTCCGGTGTTGTGGCCGAAACGGATGGCTCTATCGGGTATATTGGTTCTGAATATGCCTTGGCTCAAAACATTCCTTCGGCACAAATCAAGAATGCGGCAGGCAACTTCATCGAAGCTTCCACAGCCAGCATTTCTGCTGCCGCCGACGGCGATATCCCTGCCGACACACGCTTGATGATTACCAATTCGGCTAACCCGAAAGCTTATCCAATCAGCACATTCACGTGGATTATTGCCTACAAAGAACAAAAATATGGCAACCACTCAGAAGCACAAGCAAAAGCATTGGTTGGATTGCTAAACTACATCATCAGCAAAGATGCTCAGGACGTGGCAGCAAAAACACACTACGCTCCCCTTCCCGAGGCAGCCATTGCTAAAACAAAAGCTATCATCGAGTCCATCACGTTTGACGGTAAATCAATCGGTAAATAAATTGAAAGGTGAATCTGCGAATTTGCACTTGTGCGGATTCGCAGATTTTATGTAGATCCTTTCCTTTTCAAACTCTCAATGGAATGAAAGACAAATTATTCAAATACCTTCTTTTTGGAGCCTGTTGCCTTATTTTACTGCTGTCCGGAGGTATTATTTATGCCTTAGTAAGCAGTAGCGTGGAGGTGTTTTCGCATTTTGGCTTTTTCAATTTTATCCAATCCACAGAATGGGATTCCCAAAACCAAAAGTTTGGAGCCTTGCCCTTTATAGCGGGAACAATGCTCACCTCGCTGCTTGCCTTGTTGTTTTGCATCCCTTTTGCATTTTCAATCGCTTTGTTCAACGGAGAATATTTCAGAGGAACAAAAATAGCGGCAGTAGTGAGTTCGATAGTTGATCTGTTAGCGGGCATACCTTCTATTGTTTTCGGATTGTGGGGATTTTATGTTCTGCGTCCGGTGATGGTCGATTTGGGTATTAATGCCCAGGGATTTGGAGTCCTGCTTTCATCCATAGTATTGGCAATTATGATTATACCTTATGCCTCGTCGCTGAGTACCGAATTTATTTCTGTAGTTCCCAATGAATTGAAAGAAGCAGCATACAGCCTTGGAGCAACCAACTTGGAGGTTATTCGCACGGTGAGCATTCCTTTTGCCGGTTCGGGCATTTTTGCTTCGTTTATCTTGGCTCTGGGACGTGCATTGGGAGAAACAATGGCTGTAACGATGCTGATTGGAAACACGAACAACATCCCGAAAAATTTGGCCGACACGGGAAACACCATGGCAAGTATCATAGCCAACCAATTCGGTGAGGCTTCCGGTCTTAAACTTAGTTCACTCATTGCAATGGGATTGCTGCTGTTCGTCCTGACGGCCATCATCAATCTTATCGCCAAGTATATAATGAAACTGGTGAATAAATAATTCCGGACCAAATACAGATTGACAATAAATAAGAGTAAACAAAATAGCCAAGCAAAGTAGTTGATGTGCGATTCCATTTTTAGGCACATTGGCATATTGAGGCATCGGCACATCAAGAAACTTATGTCATCAACAATACAATATAGACGTGCAAAAGACAGAATATTCTTAGGGGTTGTTTGCGTCTTGTCTTCACTGACAATGATACCATTGTTTTTGATCTTGTGGGAATTATTGAAGAAAGGATACAAACAAATCAACCTGAGCCTGTTCACCGAAGTGGCTCCCAGCTCGATGGATGCGATGTTGGCTCGAATCAGCAACGAACCCATTCCCGGAGGAATCCTGAACGGATTGAGCGGAACAGTTCTGATGCTGTGCATGGCCATCGTGATGTCGATACCTGTTGGCATTCTGTCTGGAATTTATCTGGCAGAACACAAAGATTCAAAATTCAGCGGCGCAGTTCGTTCTTTGACAGACCTTTTGCAAGGGGTTCCCTCCATCGTAGTCGGCGTGGTAGTGTATGCCTGGGTGGTGCGTCCGATGCACAGCTACTCTGCATTTGCCGGTAGCGTGTCGTTGGCGATCATGATGCTCCCGATGATTATTCGTTCCACGGAAGAAAGCATGAAGATGGTGCCGGGCACCTTGAAAGAGGCCGGATTGGCACTCGGGGCATCTTATTCGACAATAATTCTACGGATACTTGTTCCGGCGGCATTCGGCGGATTATTCACCGGATCGCTTCTCGCCATTTGCCGTGTAATGGGAGAAACCGCACCACTTCTGTTGACCGCACTGGGTGCATCTTCGGTCAATTTAAATGTGACGGAACCAACAAGTGCCATCCCACTTCTAATCTGGGAGTTCTACAACGACCCCAATCTGGCAAATTTGATTTGGACAACTTCCTTGTTGCTGCTTGTCTTCGTGTTAGTTATAAATATTATTGCTAAGAACATTGCGAAAAAATGGAAAATACAATAAATACACAAGTCCGTGCTGACTCGGAGTCTCAACTGTCTCCAAACAGCGAATTGCTTCTCCAATTGAAAGACGTAAGCGTGTCTTACTCACCGGATAAAAAAGCTGTTCAAGATGTTAGTGCCGACATATTCAGCCACACCGTGACTGCCATCATGGGGCCTTCCGGTTGTGGGAAAAGCACCCTGCTGCGGGCCATCAACCGGATGCACGAACTCTATCCGAACATCAAAACAGAAGGAGAAATCCTACTGAAAGGAGAAAATGTGCTGGATATGAACCCGATGAAGGTACGGAGAATGGCCGGAATGGTTTTCCAACGCCCCAACCCTTTCCCAACAATGAGCATCTACGACAATGTACTGGCAGGCTATTCGTTGAACAACATCAAATTGAACAAGCAGGAAAAAGACGAAATAGTGGAGACAACGCTTCGTGGCGTGGCCCTTTGGGATGAAGTGAAAGATTCGATGACAAAGAAAGGCTCTTTCCTCTCGGGAGGGCAACAGCAGCGGTTGTGCATAGCCCGCGCCTTGGCTTTGAAACCTGAGCTATTGCTGATGGACGAACCAACATCGGCACTGGACCCTATTTCAACGAATCGCATCGAAGAATTGATCCTTGATCTAAAACGACAGTACACCATTGTGATCGTGACTCACAACATGTCGCAAGCTGCGCGGATTTCCGACAATTCGATGTTCATGTATCTCGGAGAATTAGTGGAATACGACTCTACGAAAAAGATGTTTACCAAACCAAAAGAAAAGCGTACCGAAGATTATCTGACCGGAGCATTCGGTTGATGTGATTTTTTTGATGCGAAAAATTTAAAATCAAACATTAATTGTTACTTTTATGGCATTAGACAATATAAAGACAAAACAGCTTCAGCTTTTGCTGAACGAATTTGAATTGATGTCAAAAACAGCACTCACTCAATTCCAAATCACGTCGAAATTGCTCGAAGACAACTCGCTGGAAAGCTTGTATGAAGAAGCCGAAGCCAACGAAATGATTATGGATCGCTTGGATGTGAAAATTCGTGAGGAAGTTGTTTTCACCATATTTCAATTCAATCCGATGGCTGCTGATTTGCGAAAGATAATCACGTATCAGGACATCACCACCAATTTGGAAAGAATTGGCGACATGCTATTGAACATCATACACTTTTTGGGTGAAATCCATTTAGAAAGTCCTATATTCGTAGAAATAAAGAAACACCTGCAAAGCATGTTTACCCAAGTGGGAGAGATGATGCGCAATTCTATTTTCTGTTTCTCTAACGAAGACAGCGTGGTAGCCTACCAAGTGATTGCGGACGACGACAAAGTGGACGAAGAATACCGGACTATCAGAACCATCTTGCAAGAAATTTTCGCCAACAAGCTCTTGGAAAAGTCTGAAATTAAGAATATTATGACAATCAATGCCATTGCCCACAACCTCGAACGCGTAGGCGACAGCACAACAAATATTGCTGAATCTGCCATCTATCTGGCTGAAGGAAAAGACATACGACATGGAAACAAGTGAAAAAAAACAGCGGATCCTCATCGTTGACGATGAAGAAGATATCCGTGAAATCCTACATTTCAATCTCGAAAATGAAGGATACGAAATCGATCAGGCGGAATCGGCAGAAGAAGCCTTGAACGTGCTGAACGAATCACACAACCTGATATTGCTGGACGTGATGATGGGTGGCATGTCGGGATTCAAATTGGCACAATTGCTGCGCAAATCAGGCAATAACGTTCCTATTGTTTTCCTGACAGCAAAAAACACAGAAAATGACCTTTTAAGCGGTTTTTCAATCGGTGGGGACGATTACATTTCCAAACCTTTTTCGGTGAAAGAGGTGATTGCGCGTATAAAAACGATACTGAAAAGAGCTGGATCCTCCAAAGATGAAAAAAACGTAGGCCAAAACATTGTCGTCGATGGCTTGATTATTGATTTGGAGAAAAAAATAGTCCAAGTCAATGAAGAAGCTGTGGAACTCACCCACAAAGAATTCAACATCTTGGTACTTTTGGTGCAGAACCCAGGAAAAATATACACCAGAACAGATATTTTGGACAAGGCCTGGAGTGACAATAGCATCGTGCTCGACCGCACTGTGGACGTACACATCACGCGTCTCCGCAAGAAAATTGGTGAATATGGGAAATACATCATCAGCAGAACCGGCTACGGATACAGCTTCTCGCAAAAATAATATCCGTAAAAACATGGATGTGTGAATTTGCAAAACCATCCATATGAAACAAACAAATTCTGGAATCTACGACTCCCCATTAAAAACAGTTTGCACACATGAAGCTTTCATACAAACAACGGATTTTCGTTTACTTTTTTCTCATTTTTGCTGTTTTTTCGGTAGCAACTATCTATTTTGAACAAAAACAGGAGAAAAACTACCGAACCCAAAACCTCGAAAGTCGGCTTGGGAGTTATGCAGAGCTGATCCATAAATACATGGTTCAGAAACAACTAAATGATAGCAATATCATTCAGTTATCACAAATGATTGAAATGTTGCCTACAACAGAACTTCGAGTCTCGGTAATTCGACTTGACGGCAAGGTGATATTCGACAACGAGGTAGCCGACTTGTCCAAGCTTGATAATCATAAAACCCGACCCGAGATCTTAAAAGCTTCTTACAAAGGTGTAGGTTCCAACATCAGGTTATCAGCATCAAAGAATCAAGAATTTCTCTATTTCGCTCACGCCTATCCAGACTATTTTGTGCGCGTGGCATTGCCCTATAACATCGAAACCAAAGCACTGCTACGAGCAGACAATTTATTTATATACATAGTATTAAGTCTCTTCTTTATAGTAATGCTGCTGCTCAACTTTGTAGCAGGCACTTTCAGCAAGTCGTTGAGACAACTACGCACTTTCGCTGTCAATATTCGGGAAAACAAACCTCTTCCTGAAGGAAAATTTGACTTTCCGAATGACGAACTGGGAGAAACAGGAAGAGAGTTGGTTGAAATATTCAGGCAGAAAGCTCAAAGCCGCCGGGACATTGAAATTGAACGGGAAAAGCTGATCCGACACCTACAATATTCGGGAGAAGGGTTTGCTATTTTCTCTTCGGAACGGAAGAAGATTTATGCAAACACGCATTTCATACAATACCTGAATCTTCTAAAAGAAACCCCAACTTTTGAGATAGAGTCTCTGTTTGAAGACCCTCAATTCAAGCCTTTAACTCAGTTCTTGAATTCATCGGGAGACGATGAGGATAAGCATTTCACATTTCCATTGCTGAGCAATGGAAAGACATTTCAAGTGCAAGCCTTGAAATACGACGATAAAAGCTTTGAGGTGACAATCAAAGATATTACCAAGACCGAGAAAACAAGACTCCTAAAACAAGAGATGACCAACAATATTGCCCACGAACTCCGTACACCTGTATCTAGTCTGAGGGCTTATCTCGAAACAATTTGCGACAAAGACTTACCAAAAGAGAAGCAAAGGCAATTCGTAGAAAAAGCATACAACCAATCGGTCAGACTCTCTGAACTCATTGAAGATGTGAGTCTGTTGAGTAAAATAGAAGAGGCCTCGGTACAGTTTTCCATGGAACGGGTGGATCTGCATGAACTGGTGAATAACGTCCGGATTGATTTGACTGACAAATTGGAAACCAACAACATCAAGTTTATCTCCACCTTAAGGGACAACCTGTACATTCATGCAAATTATTCGTTGATCTATTCGATTTTCAGAAATTTGGCCGACAATTCCATCAAATATGCAGGGAAAGACATTGAGATCCATATCGACAACTATACTGAAGACAAGGAATACCTCTATTTTTCTTACTACGACACGGGCAAAGGGGTAGAAGAACAGCACCTGCACCGCATCTTTGAACGCTTCTACCGGGTGGACAAAGGCCGCACACGCGACGCCGGAGGATCGGGACTCGGGCTTTCGATCGTAAAAAATGCTATCTTGCTGCACAAAGGAGAAATTCAAGCGCGAAATCGTGAAGGGAAAGGATTGGAATTCTTATTTTCGATAAGTAAGAATATTGGGTGACACATCCACGCAATATAGAAAATAGAAAAAGGGCAACCCGTAAAATAAGCGGTTGCCCTTTCTTGTCTCTCTACAAATTATTTTCTCCCGAAACAATTCGCTCAATCGAGTTTATGAATCACTAATCCCGAACGCAATTTTGGTTCAAACCAGGTAGTTTTTGGCGGCATGATGTTTCCAGTATCGGCGATGTCGATCAATTGCTGTATCGACACGGGATATAGTGCCAAAGCCAAGCGCATTTCTCCGCTGTCAATCCGGCTTTTCAACTCTCCCAAACCTCGAATTCCGCCCACAAAATCAATTCTTTTGTCGGTGCGAAGGTCTTTGATTCCGAGAACCTCATCCAAAATATATTTCGACGAAATTGTCACATCCAATACTGCAATGGGGTCCTTGTCGTCATAAAATTCAGGTTTCGCAACCAAGCTATAACATTCTCCATCCAAATAAATGGAGAAATGATGCAATGCCTGCGGTTTCTCCATGTTTTTCCCCTGTTCGTTGATCGTGAAATAAGCTGATATTCTTTTCAAGAAATCATCGTGCGACAAGCCGTTGAGATCTTTCACCAAACGGTTATAATCCATGATATTCAACTGGCTATCAGGAAAACAAACGGCCATAAAATAGTTGTATTCTTCATCTCCCCGATGATTTGGATTCTGCATTGCTTTCTCTGCTCCCACCAAAGCTGCGGCTGCCGAACGATGGTGGCCATCAGCAATATACATCTCCGGTATTTGAGAAAAAAGCTCTGTAATTCGCTGAATATCTTTATCTTCTTCCACGAGCCAAAACTGGTGGCGAATTCCGTCGTGCGAAACAAAATCGTATTCCTGAGGTCGGCTCGTGACTTGTTGTGCAATCTTTTCCAGCCCGGCATTGTCGGGAAATGCAAAAAACACCGGTTCAATGTTCGCATTATTCTCACGCACATGTTTCATCCGGTCTTCCTCTTTGTCCTTTCGGGTCAACTCGTGCTTCTTGATCTTTCCGGAGAAATAGTCGATCAAATGAACGCAAACCACCCAACCATATTGGGTACGGCTACCCATTGTCTGGGCATACAGGTAATACATCTCTTTGGCATCTTGCACCAACCACCCTTTTTGCTGGAAGAGCTCAAAATTCTCAACAGCCCGTTGGTAAACAACTTCGTCGTGTTCATCCACCGACAAATCAAAATCGATCTCGGGCTTTATGATGTGATAAAGTGATTTGGGATTTCCTTCAGCTTCCTTGCGCGCCTCATCTGAACTCAGTACGTCGTAAGGGCGAGAAGAGACTTCAGCCACAATATCTTTTGGAGGTCGAAGCCCTTTGAATGGCTTAATAATTGACATATAATTTAGGCTTGTACTCGTCGTTTGATTAATATCTAATTGGATGAATCGTATTTTTTCATCCTAAAAATAGTCTTAGCGAACCCCTTTGTTCATGCAAGGCTTATTCTTCCAATGCACTTTTGAAAATCTTGGTTTTCTTCAATTTTTTTCCGCTCAAATTGAGCGATTCGCTAACCAAGCCAATCATGATGTTGTGTGTGTAAAGATGCGAAATGAGACTGTTGGCCCTGGTTTGAGTGAGCGAACTTTGAAACCCGAGTCTAATTGTCCAATTATTCAAGGGAAAATCCACAGAGAGATAACTCTGCAAGGCACGCTGGTTGTGAATCGATGCAAAATGCACACAATTGGGATAATTCCCCAACGAAATTTCATAATACGATTCACCGTATTCAGGAGTAAAAAACACACCGGCAAGAGGCGTATCCAACTGCCAACGGAGCAACATACTTTTCCACCGGAAAAAGGACTGCACAGAAGCATTCAGATTTGAATAAGCCTTAGCCGAAGCCGGATTGTTGGAGTTGCGCCCGTTGTAAATAACGCCCCCTCCAAGATTCCATATTCCACCTGCACGAAAGCGGAAATTTCCTTTTTGCCAAACAGGATAATGGACGCCCAACCGGTATTCTCCTATCACCGAATAAGCTGTTGCATTTTTTGCGGGATTTTGCGAACTGGTAAGATTGATGCTGAACAGTTGCTGCTTAATCAATTTATTATCAAAAAAATGAGTTCGGCTCACCCGTTCGTGAAGAAAAGAATAAGAATTGCCTTTATACTCTAACGGGGAAAGATAAGTGTCATACACGCTGGCAGAACCATATCCAATGGAAGTGGTCTTGTTGACAGCCCAAAGAGGCTTTGTTAACAAAACGGTATCATTTTGAGCCAGTGCTATACCACCGCAAAGCCACATCAATAAACATGAAATTTTCATTCTCATCCAATTTTTTCAGTCTCCCGATTCTTTTTTTATTCAAAATCAATTCGATGCTGGCCAACTATGTCATCAAGCAATTCATTATCTGATTTGAAATTTTCAGGAATATCCTCCACTTCAACGTCCTCCTCTTCCGCAACCGCTTCTTCCGGCTGAGGGAAACGCAACGGCTCCAATTCCGCAATAGCTTCCACCTGAAATGTCGATACCCGTTTGCCTTTTGCCTTGAAGCTTTTCACCCCGATAAATTCTTCGGCATCCAGATCCAACGCTTCCCGATAGCTTTCTGTTCCACCAAAGACAACCGAAACCCTTGGATATACTGTGTCTGTCAATAAAATCAATTGGGAATTCGGATTTTCACCCAAGAAGCTTTGTTTTTTGGCCGAAGGCTCCAATTGAAACCGTTTCAAATAATAAAACTTCTGATCGGCATCGTAGAGCGCACAAGTCCACACCTTATTTCCATCAAATTTCTCGATACGAAGAATATCCTTGTCGTAGTGGTTTGTCAAATCGAAATTGGATGTGTAGAACTCTCCCGATTTGCTTACTATAAGTATTTGGTCATCGCTCTGGAATTCGCCCAGATAATTGCCCCGGCCATCGTAGTTCAACCTCAGGACATCCGGATCGAACCACACTTTGCGACCGCCCAAAGTGGAACCGCCTTTTTGTTTCAAGGTTATTTTATGAACATCGGCTTTGGTCAGAATATTTCCCATCGATTGACGGCCTTTGATAACAATGTCGGTAAAATCTTTTTCGAAACTCAAGATTTTCTGGCGAGGTTTTGGCTTCAGAATCACTTTCACCGTTTCGGCTTCGCCGTTTGGATTGGCGGTGAAATACACAACCTTCGATCCCGCCTCTCCCTGTGTCACGTCATACTCTTTATCGCGAGTGATACCAATGACTGAAAAACGTTTGATAAAATACGGCCCGATTTTTCCATGACGATAAATCACATTGTAAATCGTCCGTTTATCGTTCCGCTTGAAGACGTCCAAATGGAGGATATTTTTCCCGACAAACATTTTCTCGGAAACTTTCACTACCTTGAATTTTCCGTCTTTGTAGAAAATAATGATGTCGTCTATGTCGGAACAGTTCGCTACAAACTCGTCCTTTTTCAAGGCAGTACCAATAAATCCTTCTTCGCGGTTTATATAAAGCTTTTCGTTGGCTTCAACCACTTTGGTGGCCTCAATCGTATCAAAATTCCGGATTTCGGTGCAGCGGGGAAAATTCTTCCCGTATTTTTCTTTCAACATCACAAACCACGAGATCGTGAAATCAACGATATGCAGCAAATTGTGGTCGATTTCTTGCACCTGCTCCTTGATCTTGGCAATCAGTTCTTCCGCCTTGTCCGAATTAAATTTCAGAATCCTGGCCATGCGGATTTCCATCAGTTTGAGCAAGTCATCGCGGGTGATTTCGCGGATAAATATCTCCTTGAAGGGAGCCAAGCATTTTTCGATATGCGCCAAAGCTTCGTCCATGCTTTTAGCATTTTCAAATTCTTTGTCCTTGTATATCCTTTCCTGAATGAAGATTTTCTCCAACGAAGCAAACATCAAGTTTTCAAGAAGTTCCGCCCTCTCAATCTCCAGTTCCTGCTTCAGCAAAGCCATCGAGTTGTCGGTCGTGTGACGGAGTACCTCGCTGATGTTGGTGAACCGGGGCTTGTTTTCCTCAATCACACAGCAGTTGGGCGAAATGCTTATTTCACAATCGGTGAAGGCATACAAGGCATCAATGGTTTTGTCGGAAGAAACACCCGGAGCCAAATGAACATGAATTTCCACATTTCGTGCGGTGATGTCATCCACTTTCCGGATCTTAATCTTGCCCTTGTCGTTGGCTTTCAGAATGGAATCTACCAACGAAGAGGTGGTACGGCCAAATGGCACATCGGTGATAACAAGCGTTTTGTTATCTAATTTTGAGATTTTCGCACGAACTTTCACCGAACCGCCGCGTTCTCCATCGTTGTATTTGTCCACATCGATGTAGCCTCCCGTTTGAAAATCCGGAAACAATTGAAAGCTTTCCCCTTGAAGGTAGGCCACGCAAGCCACACATATTTCATTGAAATTGTGCGGCAATATTTTTGAAGAAAGCCCTACGGCAATCCCTTCAACCCCTTGTGCCAAAAGCAGGGGAAACTTCACGGGAAGTGCCACCGGCTCCTTGTTTCGACCATCATAAGATAGTTTCCAATCGGTCGTCTTTGGATTGAAAAGCACTTCAATGGCAAACTTTGACAAACGAGCCTCGATGTATCGGGGGGCCGCCGCACCATCTCCGGTGAGCACATTCCCCCAGTTTCCCTGGCAATCCACGAGCAAATCCTTTTGCCCCAATTGCACCAAGGCATCCCCAATGGAAGCATCTCCATGAGGGTGAAACTGCATGGTGTGCCCAATGATGTTCGCCACCTTGTTGTAGCGGCCGTCATCCATCCGCTTCATGGAATGCAAGATACGACGCTGAACGGGCTTCAATCCATCAACAATGTGGGGAACAGCACGTTCAAGAATCACATAAGAAGCATAATCCAGAAACCAGTCCTGAAACATGCCCGAAAGATGAGTTTGACTATCCCCTTCCCTCAATGGAACTTTGTAATCAGAATGTCCGGATGAAATCTCCCCCTCAGAAAGTCCGTCTTGCAGCTCTCCATCGTTTTCGCTTTCGAAATCTTCAGTATTTTCAGTAAAATCGTCTTTCGGAAACATATGTTAGTTCATTCTTTTGTTGGCTGATGTCATAATGGTGAATCCACGGATTTGCAAAATTGCAAATAAGCGAATTCGCCTCCAAATGAAAATTTCTCAAAGTTAGTTTTTTTGATGTTATTTTCAAAATCGCATTTTTATTCATTTCATTTCATTTTTAACGACTCATACGCTTATCTTTGTTCAAAAATGTTCCATTATGTACGTAATTGGTATTGCCGGTGGTTCCGGTTCGGGAAAAACAACCCTGGTGGAGAGCGTTCTACGCCGAATTCCCTGCGAAAATATCGCTATTTTGCCTCAAGACGCATACTACCGCGACAGTTCCCACCTTCCGATGGAAGAGAGGCTTAAACTTAATTTCGATCATCCGAACTCCATCGAATGGGAATTGTTATTGAAAGATATTCGGAAACTCAAGCAAGGATTCGAGATCCAACGTCCCACTTATTCCTATCTGACTTGTGAACGGCAAAAAGAAATCATCCCAGTGAAACCAAAGAAAATTTTATTGGTTGAAGGCATCCTGATTTACACCTTTCTGCCTTTGTGTGGAGAAATGGACATGAAGGTATATCTCGAAGTCCCGGCCGACCAACGATTGACCCGTATTATTGAACGCGACATGGAATCTCGGGGACGCACCACCAAAGACGTGATCGACCGATATTACAAAACGGTGAGACCCATGCACGAAGAGTTCATCGAACCTTCTCGCCAACAGGCGGATATGTTGGTGATGGGTGGAGGATTGAACGAGAAGGCTGCCGACTTCATCGCATCGGCCATCCTTCAGAAAATCAGTTGTTAAAAAAATGAGAGATAAAAAACACTATGCGAATTGACATTATAACCGTTTTGCCGGAAATGCTCGAAGGCTCCATCAATTGCTCCATTTTGAAAAGGGCCAGGGACAAAGGCCTTGTTGAGATTCATTTGCACAACCTTCGCGATTATTCGACCGACAAGCACCGCCGCGTGGACGATTACCCATTTGGAGGAGAGGCCGGCATGGTGATGACTATCGAACCGATAGACAACGCCATATCTGCCTTAAAAGCAGAACGGAACTACGATGAAGTAATCTATACTTCTCCCGACGGGGCTCTGTTTGACCAAAAAACGGCCAACTCCCTATCGTTGCTCGAAAACATCATCATTCTTTGCGGACACTACAAAGGGATCGATTACCGCATCCGCGAACACCTTATCACGAAAGAGATCTCGATAGGTGATTTTGTGCTGACAGGGGGAGAGCTGGCCGCTGCTATGATTGCAGATGCTGTGGTGAGGGTGATCCCCGGTGCAATCGGAGACGAACAATCTGCACTATCCGATTCTTTCCAAGACAACCTGCTGGCACCACCCGTTTACACCCGCCCGGCGGAATACAAAGGCTGGCACGTTCCCGACATACTTCTTTCGGGACACGAGGCGAAGATCAGCGACTGGAAACACGAACAGGCTGTGGAAAGAACCTTGAGGTTGAGACCTGATTTGTTGAAGTAAAATAGAACCAAAACCACACACTGCCAAGATTTCCTCTTAAAAAACAAAAAGGCTCAATGATTGAACATTGAGTCTTTGTTTCTTCAGAGAGAACCTATATGTAAACCATACAGGTTTCTCTTGTTTGAGCTTGTTTGCCTTGCAAAATTATTTCACAGCAGCAGAGTCAGCAGCAGCTGAATCAGCAGGAGCAGCAGCAACTGAATCTACAGCAGCAGCAGTGTCAGCTACAGCAGTTGTATCAGCAGTAGCAGGAGCTTCAGAAGCAGCTTTTTTGCAAGAAGCGAAAGAAATTGCTACAAGAGCAACAGCAAATAAAACTAATTTTTTCATTTTCTTTTTCTGTTTAAACGGTAAATGAATTTTTTTATGTTTCCAATTGATCTCTCAACCGAAATACGGGACAAAGTTATATAGAATTTTGATATGTTACATAACATGAATCCCTTTTTTTTTCAAAATCTTGTTTTTTTTGTGATTTTTCCTAAAATTCAGTAATCAGATTCGAATTCAAACACGAATAAGATCATTTTAATCTTAAAAAACAAAATCACATTTCATATAGATACCTTTTGATACTCTTTTTGGGAGTTTTCTCAAATTCATTGGGATAGATCTGGATTCCTGATATGTTTTCATAATTAGCCAAAGACTCATTGAGAGCAATCTTGTTTTCAGCCATTATAGCTGATAATTCCCTATGGGACACTCCCGTAGCATCCATTGCTTCAAAATCAGGATACACCAAAGCCACCAGCTTTCCGTTCCGCTGAATAACGACACTCTCCTTAATATAAGGCAGATTGTTAATTTTTGATTCTATCTCTTCCGGGAAAATATTTTGACCGCTAGGCCCCAAAATCATGGATTTACTCCTTCCACGTATAAAAATACGTTTATTCTTATCCAGAGTCCCCAAGTCGCCCGTCCTAAGCCATCCATCTTCGGTGAAAGTGGCTTTAGTAGCTTCTTCATTTTTGTAATAGCCCTTCATCACATTCTCTCCCTTTACTTGAATCTCACCCAATACACGGTAAGGATCCTCCGAATCAATCCGAACGTCCATCACATCTTTCAAAATCCGTCCACAAGAGGTTGGTACAAAAGCATTTGCCAGATCAAATGAGACCAGAGGCCCACATTCAGTCATTCCATATCCAACCGAGAACGGAAACTTTATCTTATAGAGAAATGCTTCAACGTCTTTGTTTAGTGCTGCTCCACCTATAATCACCTGCCTGAAATTTCCACCTAACGAATCGATAAGCTTTTGGCGAATTTTTGCATGGACTTTTTGTTCCAAAAATGGTACGCTCAATGCGAGCTTAGTGGTTCTTCTTGAAATTTGAGGGAGAATTTGCTTCTTGTAGATTTTCTCAATTATCAACGGAACACAAATAATGAGCTTCGGCTTCACGTCAGCCAAGGCCAACAGCAGGACTTTTGGGGAAGGAGTTTTCCCAAGCAAGGTCACATGAGCACCAACTGACAGAGAATACAAGAAATCGAATGCACAGCCATACGCATGGGCCAAAGGGAGCAACGCCAACATCCTTTCGCCTTTGAACAAGAGGTTCAGGTTGCGGACAGAACTTATATTGCCAATCATATTGTTGGCCGTCAATATTACCGCTTTGCTGAAACCGGTAGTCCCTGAAGTATAGCTCAATATCACCTCTTCCGAATTGTCAACATGGGCATATCTGATGTGTTCTTTTTGGAATCCATCGGGATAACACTTGCCGAATGTTTCATTCAGTTCCTGGTCTGCACGATTGGGACTCTCATTCTTTTGTTGGTGGATGCAGTGCATGTTGGTCAAAGAATAAACACCTAAAACATTGCTAATCTGAGTATCCTCTATGTTCTCCCATATTTGTTCGTGTGTAAACAACATTACCGACTCCGAGTGGTTGATAATATGAACAATATTGTCAATATGAAAGTCCTGAAGGATCGGCACAATAACTGCCCCGTAGGAAACGGAAGCTAAATAGACCGAACACCAATGGCTATTGTTTTTACCGACAAGAGCTATTTTATCTCCTTTTTTAATATTATATTTGGAGAAAATCGTATGAATAAATGCTATTTCTTTTGCAAAATCACCGTATGTGAGAGTCCTCTTCTCGGCATAATCCGTCAAGGCAGGCAGCTCCCAATTATCTTTAAAACTGCGTTCGTAGAGTTTAATAAAATTTTCTGCTATCATGCGCTATAAATATTGCTCATTTGAGGTAAATTTGTGCAAAAATAGCATAATCAACATGAATATCCAAGCTTTTATGCAAGAAATAAAGGCATTTATGTATTTTTGCATCAAAATTTGAAGAAATAGGAATTTCGGAGTTTGTCAGCATATTCCAAAATCTATATTCCTCGATAAACATTTAATTATAAATATGATAGATAACTCTGTTTTTGAAAATAAAAAAGCTGCATATTTCACATTGGGATGCAAATTGAATTTTGCCGAGACATCTGCCATTGGGCGACAATTGAAATCGGCGGGAGTACGAAAAGCCCGAAAAGGCGAAATAGCCGACATATGCGTGATTAACACTTGCTCGGTGACTGAACTTGCCGACAAGAAATGCCGCCAGACAATACGGAAAATGATTAAAGAGAATCCCGGCTCCTATGTAGTTGTGACGGGATGTTATGCACAACTGAAACCCGACACCATCGCGCAAATACCGGGTGTTGACATTGTGCTGGGAGCAGAACAGAAGCTAGATGTGATTTCCCACTTGGATGAATTGCGTAAAAAAGACAAAGGAACCGTCCTAACAACAAAGACAAACAACATCCGGCAGTTTGTCCCTTCGTGTTCGAAAGACGACCGAACAAGGTATTTCTTGAAGGTGCAGGACGGGTGCGATTATTTCTGCTCGTTTTGCACCATCCCTTTTGCTCGAGGCAGAAGCCGCAACGGCACCATTGCGGAAATGGTGTCCCAAGCCGAAGAAGTGGCTGCCGGAGGAGGAAAGGAAATCGTTCTGACAGGTGTAAATATCGGCGATTTTGGGAAAACGACTGGCGAGACTTTTTTCGAGTTGATTCAAGCTTTGGACAATGTGGAAGGAATTGAACGCTACCGCATTTCGTCCATCGAGCCCAACCTGTTGACAGACGAAATCATTGAATTTGTGGCTACTTCAAAACGTTTTGCACCCCACTTCCATATTCCGCTGCAAGCCGGTTCGGACGACGTTCTGAAACTGATGCGCCGCCGCTACAATACAGCCCTTTTCCGCCACAAAGTAGAAAAGATCAAGCAGGTGATTCCCGATGCGTTCATCGGCGTGGACGTGATCGTGGGTACACGTGGCGAAACTGAGGAATATTTTGAAGAAGGGCGTGCATTCATCGACAGCCTTCCCATTTCCCAACTCCACGTCTTCACCTATTCGGAACGTCCAAACACCCAAGCCCTTAAAATTGAACACGAAGTAACGCCTCAAGACAAGCATGAAAGGTGCCGCACTCTTCTCGACATTTCAGACAAGAAACTGCGTGAGTTTTATGCTTCCCAACGAGGAAAAGCCAAACAGGTTTTGTTCGAGCACAACGATAGCGGCACTTGCATGCACGGATTCACAGAAAACTATGTCCGTGTGGAAACAAACTACAATGAGCTGAAGGTGAATACTATTGAAGAGGTAAAACTCAGCTCTTTCAATGAAGAATTAACGGCTTTTTTAGTTTAACTTGCAGCAAAGAAATAAATGAAATTCATAAACAAGCTACTTTTTCGATTGCTCTATTCGTGGATGTACATCCACGCACTATTGCCATTCAAAGTGCTTTATTTTCTTTCGGATTGCCTATACATTTTATTGTATTATGTGGTTGGATACCGAAAAAAAGTAGTCCGGACAAATTTGAAGAATTCTTTTCCGGAAAAATCGGAAAGTAAATTGCTTGAGATTGAAAAAAAATTCTACAAACATTTTTGTGATTATTTCCTGGAGACAATCAAGCTTTTGCATATTTCAGACGAAGAAATACAAAAAAGGATCGTTTTCGAAAATCCAGAAGTGCTCCAAGCCGAAATAGACAAAGGCCGTTCCGGATTCCTTTTTTTAGGCCATTACGGAAATTGGGAGTGGGTTCCTTCACTCACACTTTGCTTTAAGGAAGATTTGACCTTGGGGCAAATCTACAAGCCACTCAAAAGCAAAGCTGTCGATGCTATATTTCTCAAAACAAGAAGCCGGTTCGGCTCGGTGGGAATACCCAAAAGCGATACCTACCGGGAAATAGTTAGGTGGAAACACGAAGGAAGGCAGTCGCTTATCGGCTTCATGGCCGACCAAACTCCTTCTTACAACAACATACACCACTGGACGAATTTCCTGAACCAAGACACTCCTGTATTCACTGGCGTTGAACGAATTGCCCGAAAGGTGGGTGGATATGTGGCCTATATGGACATCCAAAAGGTAAAACGCGGCTACTACCGCTGCCGTTTCGAGATGTTATCAACGCATCCTGAGACTGAGGAAGAGATGGCTATCACCGAAAATTACATCCGCATGATTGAAAAAACCATTCTGCGAGAACCCGCCTATTGGCTGTGGACCCACAAACGGTGGAAATATCAAAGGGAAAATTAGAATAGAAACAAATACAGCTATTCGATTAGCGGAGCAACTGATGACTGTTAACTGATGAAAACCTCTATAGTTATTCTTAATTGGAACGGGAAAAAGTGGATGGAAAAATTTCTTCCCTCCGTCATCCGTTATTCACAATCGGAAGATGTAGAAATTGTGGTGGCAGACAATGCTTCTACCGATGACTCCATCATTTTCCTTACCGAAAAATACCCAAACGTCAGGCTCTTGATTTTTGAAAAAAACTGGGGGTTTGCAGAAGGATACAATAAAGCTTTGAATGAAATAAAATCCAAATATACCGTCCTTTTGAATTCCGATGTGGAAGTGACGGACAATTGGTTGGCAACGTTGACCACCTTCATGGATGCGAATCCTGATGTGGCAGCCGTGCAGCCTAAAATCCTAGCCCAGTTAAACAAAGACCGTTTTGAATATGCTGGCGCAGCTGGAGGCTTTATCGACCAATACGGCTACCCTTTTTGCCGGGGAAGAATTTTTTCGGAAGTGGAACAAGACAAAGGCCAATACAACGATGCCGTGGATATTTTTTGGGCAACAGGGGCTTGCCTGATGATCCGTACCGATGTGTATAAATCAACCGGAGGATTGGATGGCAGTTTTTTTGCACACCAAGAAGAAATCGACCTTTGCTGGCGGCTTAAGGCAAGAGGCCACCGCATCGTTTGCCTACCAAGCTCGACGGTATATCATGTGGGTGGAGGGACGTTGGCACAGGAAAGTCCTCGAAAAACTTTCCTTAATTTTCGAAACAACTTGTTGATGCTTTATAAAAATCTACCTGAGCGCAAACTCAAAAGAGTGCTAAGAATCCGCACGCTATTAGACCTTATCGGCTTTGTTCAATTTTTATTGTGCGGGAAAAAGGAGAATGCAAAAGCTATACTTGAAGCAAGGCGGGAATTCAAAAAAATACTGCCCGAATACAAATCAAAACGAAGAGAAAACATACAAAAAACAACGTCGGAAGATATTCCAGAGATGTACAAAGGATTGTTAGTTATTTCATTCTACCTGAAAGGACGGAAATTATTCAAACATGTCATTTGGAAATAGCCTTGTTCCCAGAAAATTCACTCGAAATTCAAAATAAGGCTTATCATCCGCGATTTGCCGCTATCCAACGCATCGGTATATTTTTGAAGATCGGTATCTGTCAAGTCTTTTCGTTCCTTGTCGATCAGGTCGCGAAGCCCAAACGAAAAGCGCAATTCGGGACAGAACTTGAAAAGAGGAAGATAAAAATTACACCCAATCCCCAACTGAAGGCCGTAATCAAAGTTTTTCAATCTGACAGCCTGATTCTTCACTCCACCCAACTCCGAACTCACATAAGCTCCTCCCATCACAAAGGGGCGATAATTATTAATACGTTGGGCGTTGAATTTCAGAAGGACAGGCAAGCTCAAATAATTGTTGCGGATGGTGGTGGAATATTCATTCAATGAGGTTTGCTCTTTAAAAACATAATTTTTCTCACCAAAATAAAGTGTCGGCAACACCCGGAGGTTGAAGTATTCGTTCAAATAGCGATCGGCTATGAATCCCACGGTGAATCCCATAGAATAACTGGGGATCTCGGCAAACCAAGTTTCCCCGCTCGAAGTTACAGCTCCCGTGTGCTTAAGAATCAAGTCTTCAGAACACAACCCCACAGAAAACCCAATATGATACATTTTCTGGTCTGCATAAGGCTGGTTTTGAACTTTTTGCGTTTGACCTATCAGTTGCAAATGCCAACATAGCAAAGCGAAAGCAGCAAGGATACCTCTAAGGCTATATTTACGGATGGTCTTCAATAGTCTTCTTTTTTACTCTTTAATAACGCCATTTTTAGAATCTTATTGCATCCTTTTGAAATGCAGAAAACTATCTTGGTTATTTAAAAAGAATAAAAATTGCAATCCAAAGATTACAATCTGAACAAATAATAAAAAACTGTAAACTACTAATTATTTGAAACTTAATCAAAAAAAATAACAAATAAAACCGGCACACAATAATCCATAGATTTTATAAATATCCCATAACCTTGGATTAATTCGAAAAACTGCATAAATTTGTCCTCAGATAATAGTAGTAACAATTTAATTTATTCGAAGTCATGGCATACGTAATTAGTGATAGTTGTATCGCATGTGGTACTTGTATTGATGAATGTCCAGTAACCGCAATCTCTGAAGGTGACATCTATGTAATTGATCCTGACACATGCACAGACTGTGGAACTTGTGCAGATGTGTGTCCAACAGAAGCTATTAGCCCAGCATAAGATTAGTGCTAAAGAAAAAACAAAGAAAAGAGTATTCGACCTGTCGAGTACTCTTTTCTTTGTTTTTCTCCAGACCAGCAAAATCCCATTTCTTTTTTTTAACGAAATCATTCTTCTTTAGAGGCTTAAAAGACACATGCAGAAACTATTAATTTTATCTTTGCATCAAAATCATCTTTAATCTAAAAAATACTCATTATGGAAAAGCCTTATGCAATAGGTGTCGATATCGGTGGAACTAATACTGTGTTCGGAGTTGTTGATAAAAGAGGTCAAATTATTGAACAAGGTGCGATTAAAACTGGGAAGCATTCCGAAGTGAACGCTTATATAGAGGAACTTGTCATAAACCTGCAGGTCATGATCGATAAAGTGGGTGGAAAATCCAACATCAAAGGAGTTGGAGTGGGTGCTCCTAATGGAAACTTTTTCACTGGTTGCATCGAATTTGCCCCAAATTTACCATGGAGAGGAGTTATCCCTTTAGCCCAAATGCTAACCGACCGTCTAGAGATCCCAGCATCCCTAACAAATGACGCAAATGCCGCAGCTATTGGAGAAATGACTTATGGTGCTGCCCGGGGCATGAAAGACTTCATTGTAATCACCTTGGGAACTGGTGTTGGAAGTGGCATCGTAGTGAATGGACAATTGGTTTACGGCCATGACGGTTTTGCCGGAGAACTCGGCCACACCACCATCCGCCGTCAAAATGGACGCTTGTGTGGCTGTGGCAAACACGGCTGCCTCGAAACATATGCTTCTGCCACAGGAGTTGCCCGCACGGCTCGCGAATACCTGGAGACAACAAAAGAAGCAAGCGTGTTGAGAAATCTCGATCCAAAAGAAATCACATCTAAAGATGTGTTCGACGCTGCGCAAAGTGGCGACACCTTGGCAAAAAAGATTTTTGAGGAAACTGGCACTATATTAGGGGAAGCCTTTGCCGATTTCATCGCATTCTCCAGCCCTGAAGCCATCATCCTTTTTGGAGGTTTGACAAAAGCAGGCGACTTGATCTTCAACCCGGTGAAAAAAAGCATGGAGGATAATTTACTCCCAATTTACCGCAACAAAGTGAAATTACTTCATTCCGAATTAAAAGAAAGTGACGCGGCCGTCCTCGGAGCAAGCGCACTTGGCTGGGAAGTGAAAGACATTTGATAATTGACATTTTCAGAATAAAAATACCGAAAGATCAGATCAGTTCTTTCGGTATTTTTATTTTGAAAGACCACTATCCCGCAATACTTCACATCCAAACAACAAAAACGTAACAACTGGCTATTCTAAAAAAACGCCCGGACACAACATGGAATCAATGAAATAATGTTCAAAATGCTTTATCAACTGAACAAAATGAGTTAATTTTGTGTGCCATTTTGAGAAGGCTGCCGAAATTCCTTTTCAATGGCTGTCATATTTAGTAATGACTTGACTTTATTAAGTACTGAAACAGTTTTAATATTTACATAATTACCTATAAATAAACTGATAATATGGCTAATTTAAAAGAGAAGCTTTTCTTGGATTTTCCCGCCACTTCTACCGAAGAATGGATGGCGAAAATTACTGCCGACTTGAAAGGCGCGGACTTTGAGAAAAAATTGGTTTGGAAGACAACCGAAGGTTTCAAAGTTAATCCATTCTACAGAAGCGAAAACATTCAAGATCTGAAGACAGCCGATGCTCTTCCTGGAGAATTCCCTTATGTGAGAGGAACAAAGAAGCACAACGACTGGTTTGTTCGCCAAGACATCGTGGTGAAAGATGCCAAAGCTGCCAATGCCAAGGCACTTGACATTCTTTTCAAAGGAGTGAATTCTTTGGGATTTATTATCGAAGGTGAAGATGTGACTGCCGAAAACATCGCGACACTTTTGGACAATATCCTTCCCGAAGCTATCGAACTGAACTTTTCGACCTGCAACTGCCACACAGTGAAATTACTCAACATCTTGGTTGCCTACTACAAATCGAAGAACGTCGATTTATCGACAATCGCTGGTTCTGTCAACTACGATCCATTCAAATCTATTCTGAAAAAAGGAGCCGACAACGCTGGTTGGGTGGCACAAGCGCAAGAAGTGTTGGCTGCCGCCGAAGCACTTCCAAAATTCAGGGTGTTGAATGTGAACGCCGTGAAATTAAGCAATGCAGGATCTTACATCTACCAAGAATTGGGCTATGCATTAGCTAACGGAAACGAAATCCTAGCCAAATTGACCGAAGCTGGCTTGGATGCATCTGCCGTTGCAAAGAGAATAAAGTTCAATTTCGGTATTGGCACCAACTATTTCATCGAAATAGCAAAATTCCGTGCTGCACGCTGGTTGTGGGCTGAAATCGTAAACGCTTATGATGCCGACCATGAAGCTGCCAAAATCAACAACCACGCTGAAACTACCACTTTCAACAAAACCGTATTTGACGCACACGTGAACTTGTTGCGCACGCAAACCGAAGCCATGTCGGCAACTATCGCCAATGTGGATTCGTTGACCGTTCTTCCTTTCGACGTGACTTACCAAGAGTCGGACGACATCGCCGAAAGAATTGCCCGCAACCAACAATTGTTGTTGAAAGAAGAATGCCACTTCGACAGGACCACAGACCCTTCTGCAGGTTCTTACTATATAGAAAACTTGACTGATTCTATCGCCGACCAAGCTTGGAAATTATTCCTTGCCACAGACGAAAAAGGATTTTACGAAGCATTGAAAGCCGGAGAAGTACAAACAGCAATCAAGGCTGCGTCCGACGCCCGATTCGGCGCTGTGGCTACCCGCCGCGAAATTTTGTTGGGAACCAACCAATATCCTAACTTCACCGAAAAAGCAGGCGGCAAGATCGTTCTTGATGGCGAAAACGGCGGAAACGGGTGCAATGCTCCTGCAGACTTGCTTCCTCTTCCAACCACCCGTTTGGCTAGTGCTTTCGAAAAACTTCGTTTGGCAACAGAAAAGTCAGGTGTCCCTAAAGTATTTATGCTCACTATCGGAAATTTGGCCATGCGTTTGGCTCGTTCCCAATTTTCAAGCAATTTCTTTGGCTGCGCAGGTTACAAGATCATCGATAATCTTGGATTCGACACAGTGGAAGAAGGCGTGAAAGCTGCCCTCGAAAAAGAGGCCGACATCATCGTGCTTTGCTCAAGCGACGACGAATATGCTACTCTTGCTCCCGAAGCATACAAGCTGGCTGAAGAAAACCACAAGTTCTTCGTTGTAGCCGGTGCACCTGCTTGCACGGATGAATTGAAAGCACAAGGTATCGAACACTTCATCAACGTGAGAAGCAACGTGTTGGAAACATTGAGGATATTCAACGCTAAATTGGGAATTAATTAATTAAAACAAGCCATTAGCTATTAGCTATTAGCCCTTTAAACTAATAGCTGTCAGCTAAAAGCTATCAGCTAAAAGCTAAAGAAAATGAAACCAAATTTCAAAAATATAGATATTAAAAGTGCGGGCTTTGCTGCAACAAATGCAGCAAAATGGCTTACAGACAACGGCATAGAAGCCGATTGGACTACGCCCGAGTTGATTCCGGTGCGTCCGGTATATACCAAAGAAGACTTGGAAGGAATGGAACACTTGAAGTATGCGTCCGGTATTCCACCATTCCTTCGCGGACCCTATTCGGGGATGTTCGCCATGCGTCCTTGGACTATCCGCCAATACGCAGGATTCTCCACGGCAAGCGAATCAAACGCATTCTACCGCCGCAACTTGGCTTCCGGGCAAAAGGGACTTTCCGTTGCCTTCGACTTGGCCACTCACCGCGGATACGATGCCGACCATCCTCGTGTGGTGGGCGACGTGGGTAAGGCTGGTGTGTCTATCTGCTCTGTGGAAGACATGAAAGTTCTTTTCGATGGTATTCCTTTGAACAAGATGTCCGTATCCATGACCATGAACGGTGCCGTTCTTCCGATCTTGGCGTTCTACATCAACGCTGGTTTGGAACAAGGTGCCAAATTGGAAGAAATGGCAGGAACCATCCAGAACGATATTTTGAAAGAATTCATGGTGCGCAACACCTATATTTATCCACCCGAATTCTCCATGAAGATTATCGCCGATATCTTCGAATACACTTCTCAGAAGATGCCTAAGTTCAACTCGATCTCTATTTCGGGTTACCACATGCAGGAAGCGGGTGCAACTGCCGACATCGAGCTGGCTTACACCCTGGCCGACGGTATGGAATACTTGAAAGCGGGTATCGATGCAGGAATTGACGTAGATGCATTTGCTCCTCGTTTGTCCTTCTTCTGGGCCATCGGCATGAACCACTTCATGGAAATCGCCAAAATGCGCGCCGGACGTTTGTTGTGGGCGAAGATCGTGAAGAGTTTTGGTGCTAAAAACCCAAAATCTTTGGCTTTGCGCACGCACTCTCAAACTTCAGGATGGTCGTTGACCGAACAAGATCCTTTCAACAACGTCGGACGTACTTGTATCGAAGCTATGGCCGCCGCTTTGGGACACACCCAATCCTTGCACACCAACGCTTTGGACGAAGCGATCGCTTTGCCAACTGACTTCTCTGCCCGTATTGCCCGTAACACGCAAATTTATATCCAGGAAGAAACCCAAATTTGTAAGGAAATCGACCCATGGGCTGGTTCTTACTATGTGGAAACTTTGACCAACGAATTGGTTCACAAAGCATGGGACTTGATTCAAGAAGTTCAAAAACTGGGCGGTATGGCCAAAGCCATCGAAACCGGAATCCCTAAAATGCGCATCGAAGAAGCTTCTGCCCGTACTCAAGCCAGAATCGACGCTGGAACCCAAACCATCATCGGGGTCAACAAATACCGTTTGGAACACCAAGATCCGATCGATATTCTTGAAATCGACAACACAGAAGTTCGTAAACAACAAATCGAACGCCTCAACCAAGTGAAAGCAAGCCGCGACAACGAAGCTGTGAAGAAAGCCTTGGCTGCCATCACTGAAGCCGTGAAAACCAAACAAGGAAACTTACTCGAATTAGCCGTAGAAGCAGCTCGCTTGCGTGCCACCTTGGGTGAAATATCCGATGCTTGCGAAGAAGTGGTTGGACGTTACAAAGCAATAATCAGAACAATTTCAGGCGTGTATTCATCAGAAACTAAAAAAGACCCGACTTTCCAAGAAGCAGTAGCTTTGGTGGAAAAATTCGCAAAACAAGAAGGACGCCAACCCCGTATCATGATTGCCAAAATGGG
>DBTT01000006.1:0-9829 GCA_002307185.1 Bacteroidales bacterium UBA1309 | reverse complement strand
ACGGACACGACCGCGGTGCAAAAGTGGTGGCTACAGGTTATGCCGACTGCGGATTTGACGTGGATATGGGACCTTTGTTCCAAACTCCGGAAGAATCAGCCCGTCAGGCCGTAGAAAACGACGTGAACGTGTTAGGAGTTTCGTCTTTGGCAGCAGGCCACAAGACTTTGGTGCCTCAAGTGATTGCCGAGTTGAAAAAGCTTGGCCGTGAAGATATCGTGGTTATCGCCGGTGGTGTAATTCCTGCACAAGACTACGATTTCTTGTACCAAGCAGGTGTTGCAGCGATCTTTGGCCCAGGTACTTCGGTGACTAAGGCTGCGGTAAGCATCTTGAAAATCCTGTTGGGAGAATAAGTTTTCCGAACAACTAATCCTTATATAATTTCAGGCCGCTCCGAAAAGGGTGGCCTGAAGTTTTTTCAGATGGAATTTATTAGAATAAACGTCATTCTAGATATATCTTGATTTTGAATTCCCTTCGGAATGTAATTTTGCGATATTGCTAGGAAAAACTTCAGTAGCTCTTAGGTGGTGATTAAGTAGCATTTCGGAACACTTAGGCAAGCGTTCAGCTGCAGTTAAGTTACCGTTCGGAAGAGTTAAGTAGGCTTTCGGAAGAGACAGGTAGGTATTCCGCGGTTGGGGAGTAAGCGTTCGCTATAGTTAGGAAATTCTTAGAAGGTGAGTAAGTAATGCTTCCGTCTCACGAAGCGAGTATTCCGGACGATTAGAAAGTTAGAACAGGGTGGAAGAAGCCATTCCTCTCCCACCCAATCCATTTGTCTAATTATTTCACGGGCAAATTCACCTCAAAAGTCAACGAATTATTGTAGCTTTCCCACAGGTTATCGTCTATTTTTTTATGAACGGTGACAAACAGTAAAAAGATTCCGGCCCTGGAGGGAGTAAAAAAAAAGGTCCCTTCCTTATCGGCATGTAGATTGCTCCCCCTCACATTCTCCACATCGTAAAGATCTTCCACCCGATGCTTTTCGTAGTGTTCGTAGCCATACACCACCACTATGCGCGCATTTGGAACCGGCTTGCCATCATGATAGACTGTGAAAGATATTTTATCATTCACAAAGACTTGATTTGGGGATGATAATGGAACAATTTCCAAGCCAGTGTTCATTCTTCGGGGCTCGTAGTTGGGGTTTCCTTTTGCAAGGTAGGTGTCTGCGCTACTGAAGTACTGGAGGAATGTTTTCCGCCCTTCTTTCTTCTCCATATCTTCTGCAAAATAAAGCTTTCCTTCCGCAGTTTCAACAGCTTTATACTTTGGTCCTTTTCTTTCTCCAGCATTAATGCGGTAAGTGCCATTGTCTTTGAGTACGGGTTCCAGATACACGGCCGCAGAGGTTTTTGCAGCAGGCACAATCGGCGTTTGCTTGCCGCTGGGATCGATTATCGAAAAAAGAGGCGAATCCATCGCAAAATCGGCTTGGAAAGGGAATTCGGTAAACGAAGACTCAATTAGCAAGCGGTCGTGATGCACGTTGAACTGGTTAGGCTTCAAAAAGGGAACATGGGCACTTGCTAATAACGTCAGGGCACTGAGAACTGATAAGCTGATGGCTTTTAATGAAATCATAGATGTCTGTTTTAATTGTTTGAAACTATTGCCATGTGCCAAATGATGATGAAACGTCATTTGGCACAGATTAACATACTGAGATATTCCAGATTCAATGAATCTAGAACGAAAATCGGAGACTAATGAGGATACAAAAGGAGAGACAGACATAATTCAGAAACCATCCTCCTGCCTTTCACCCGAAAGCCTGGATTTATGTTGCAAGCGGCAGGTCTTCTGACTCGCTCCGGTTATTGAACGCCTTCCCGCACCCCCACCCAACCTCCCCCAATAGGGGAGGAGTTTGGATTGCGCAGTGGCAAAAGTATGTTCAATACCTTGTTTTCAATTAAGCCGCTAACGGGCCCTTGTCAACGAATATCTGTTAACTGAAGGCTGTTAACCGCTAACTGAAAGTGGAGCATACAGCTACGGGTATAGTTCCCGATTTTCACGGGATTCCCTTTTCATCCCGAACAAAGTATTTTGTCCGGAAACCGTTTGCAGGACAAAGGTAGCGAATTTTTCGAATTAGTGATTTCCCAAAGTGATTTCCCAAAATGAAATACCTGCGCATTCTTGGCTAGGCAGAGGCTGCGATTGAGGTTATTTGTTGAAGACAAAGCCATTATAGAAACCTAAAAGGCAATAAAAAAACCCAGTAAAGATTGCCCGTAGGCTATCTCCACTGGGAAGGACTTGGAATGACTATTAGGAATAAAAAATTGACGATGTTATCGAGCTAACTTCTACATATTGAAAACCATTATGCTGTTGATCTTAGTCAAAAGTGGATTGTATTCCAAATACGATCAAATAAACGAACCAAAGGTTTCTGTCCATCCGGCCTCCGACGGTTAAACTTCTTGATAAGTCAAAGGGGGGAGTGATTGATTGCCTATTAGTTTGTTGGAATTAAGAAAAACTCCAATTGAAGAGAGGAAAGCCTATATGGGTTGTGTTTCGAAACGAATACCACTGACGTGCTCCTCCTGTAGTGACGAACAAGTATTACTGTCATCATAGGCTATCGAAATATGCTTGAAGAATAGCCGAAGCGAAATAATGGTATGATGGGGGTATTTCATAAATAGGATTATTTTAAGCATGTATGACTTTACATTTGCAAATGTATGAGTGGAAAGACAAATACACAAGAGGGAATCTGGGAGTGTAGCGTGTTTAACGTTGAATCAAGAAATATATAATTGATTATCAAATGGGTGAAATATTTTAATGTAGCATATTTTATGGACAGGAGAAGGTCGTTGAATCAAAATTTAATGCAAATACATCCTGATTAAACTCGGAGAAACGTTCTTCTTAACACAAATGTATCAAAAAAAGCGTTGTTAGCGCCGGAAGTAAGCCGTTGTCCTTTTCTCAAGCAAGCCGAGGAAACCGCCTACAACTCCCCGCCTTTGAAACCGAAACTCTATCAGAGCAAGAAGAAACCTACAAGACAGTGTAGATTAACCGCGTGTTAGCCTTTGCTTAAGAAACAACCCCATATCGGATTTGCTGTCGTTCATACCTATCTTTTGACGCAACCGTGTACGATATGTTTGAACCGAACGTTCACTCATATGCAAAATGATGGAAGTCTCCTTGATGTTCATGCCAGCATAGGAAAGTACGCAGATGCGGTATTCTTCGTTTGATAGATTTGGAAATTCGAAACGGAGACGCGCCCATAAGTTGTCCTCGGTCAGATTAATCAAGGAGACAATGTTGTCCCACAAGTCCTCTTCGTTTCCGTCATAAACTATTTTGTGAAATTTCTTTATCAATTGCGAAGCATTGAGCTTTTCTGTTTCTCCATTTTGAAGGAGAGCCGACTTGGTTACCACATCGAATTTCCACAGTAGTAAATCACGGAGGCTCTGCTCTTTAGCAGCTAATCTTTGCTTGTGCGAATGTTCCATTTCGATGGCTATTTTGGTAAGCATGGCAATTTTGTCTTTGGTTTCTATTTCCATTTTATGTCGGCGAATTGCATACCTGAAAAATACAGCCCCAACGACAATAATAACGCATAACAGGCAAACTACCCATATCAGATAGCGAGTGGCTTCTTTCTGGTGACTATTTTTCAATAATTCGAAATTGTATTTCTGCATGACATCAAGGACTCTATTTGCATTATTTTGATCGATAATGCCTTTATATACATCAATTTCGGCATCCTTTAGTGCCGCTTCCTGCTTGTAGTTACCATCCTTGTGCTCCATTCGGCCAAGGGAATGAAGGATACTCAATTTGAAATAGCCATCTTCAAGAGTTTCGCTTTTCTGCTTCACCTTGCCATAATAGAACCGGGCAGAGTCCATATATCCCATCTGAGAATATAAATCTCCAAAATTTAGCCAATAGCGGGGAATCTGTGCCGAATCTACATTCAAGGCGTAAGATTTTTTCAAGAATGAAAGAGCCTGAGAATATTTTCCCTGCTGCGAATAGGTTATGCTTAGGTTTTGCATCAAGAGGGATTGGCCTGGTTTGTCATGGATTTTGGTGGCCAGTAACAAACCCTCTTGAAAAACAACGATGGCACTGTCTAACTTATTCATCAACACATAAGACTTACCGATGGCGCTTAAGGACTTCACTTTGTTGATCGGGAAACTGGAATAATAGATGGATGCTTGTCGATATTGTTCTAATGACTGAAGGAGAAGGAGTTGCAACGATAAAATATCTCCCATGTTGTTTTTCACTAGTCCTTTCAGGTTGTTGTCGTTTGTCTTTAGGGCTTGATCCATTGCTTCGGAGTATGCATGCATTGCTTTTTCAAGATTTCCTTGTTCACGATAGACACAGCCACTGTAGAAAGCAGCCAAAGCAGTACCGCGTGGCATGTCGGCTTGGTTTTTGTAGTACCTCCAGGCTTGAAAAATGGCCGTGTCGGCTTTGATGTCACGGAATCCTTTGTAACGAAGCCTCACATAGGTAACGAGATAACGCATATAATCTTTCTTTCGAAAACTTTTTTCGGGATAGAAGATCGAGTCGATCAGATGAAGCCCGCTATCCACTTGCTCCTCATCCGCGAAATGTTCGGCTTGTTCTAGCAGTTGCTTGGCTTCAGGTTGAGGGTTACAAGCAGGTAAGAACACTAGAAATAAAAGGAAAAGAAAGAATGTACTTATTTTGCTTAAATATGCCATGATGGGAGCATTGGTTTCAATAACAAAGATATTATTTCCCTAGCAATGGGAGCCACCGATCCCTAATAAAATCTTATCTCTGCAAAGTTCAAAGGGGGTACAGAAGAGACACGATGGTGTATCCACCACTCAGAGCCTTTTCATCCCGGAGAAAGTATCTTGTCCGGAAACCCGTCCACAAGACAAAAGTAGGGTACTTCCCTGAATTTCGCTTGTCCTCAAAATCAAACCATGTTTTTTGAGCTTTGCGAATTATTCAAGATATTTGTTCATTTCCAGTCCTTTAAAATTTCACAACAATGAGATATTTCTTAATTCTGTCCTTTCTGCTAATCTGCAATGGCACGATTCCTTGCCAAAGTGGAAGCAAGAAGCCGAAAAGCAATCTGACAAACTGCACCATTCCACTGGACAGGTTGGTAGATTCTTTGAAATTGGACAAAAGGAGGACGAAAATACATGTGTCAAAGCTGAAATAGGTGTTGTCGATCGCAATCGGCTCAAAAACGGTCAAAAACTACCCGATCGTTTTGCATCGATGCCCGGCAAAACTGGACATGGGGGTGCATTTCCCTAAAGAACAAGGATGTCAACAAGATTTATAAATTTGCATTTGTCGGGATGATGTTCGAGATAGAGAAATAAAATCTGCCCACAAATCCATCCTAAAATTTTCTCCGAAATGTGGCTCATCCTTTGCCAAAAACATGCAATAGAAAATTCGCCTACTACCCCATTTTAAGGCTACAACTTCCCTCTTGATTAGATTCAGGAGAAAGGTCTGTACTTAAAAATATAAAAAAACAAGCCTTTTTGATTTCTCAAGCAGGGGTAAAACCTTGCTTGAGAGTTTTATGATAGAGTGCTTCTGCGTCCGTTCATCCTCTGGATACGTCTCGTGAGGCATACATCAAAAAAAGACGAAGAGCATGATTTTTCCTAGAAAGCAGTTGTTGATCCACCTCCTACCCTTCCTCGCCGTTCCGCCTCAACTGGCCAATGCCCAGAATTTGTTTGCCGGATATGAGAATCTGTTCGCAAGTCCGCGTTCCTACGTGGCCATGCACACGATCATTCCACCCGTCATCGATGGGAATATGAGCGAAGAGGCTTGGGGAAATATCCCTTGGACTGATTTTTTCCAGGACATCGAAGGAAACGAGGCCAAGCCAAGCCCGCGGTTGAAAACCCGGGCAAAGATGATGTGGGATGACAACAACCTGTATGTGGCCGCCGAAATGGAAGAACCCGATGTGTGGGCCAACCTCACGGAAAGAGACCAGATCGTTTTCCACGACAACGACTTCGAAATTTTTGTAGATCCCACCAATTCGACACACAACTACTTTGAAATAGAGGTCAATGCCCGGAACACCATTTTCGACCTTTTCCTGTCCAAGCCCTACCGAAATCAAGGAGGTGTCGTCTTCGGCTGGAACGCACCCGGCATGAAACATGCCGTCCGGGTGAATGGTTCGCTCAACCACCCCGGAGACAAAGATCGGGGATGGACAGCCGAATTTGCCATTCCGTGGACTGCGATCACCGTAGGCGGAGGAAAACACTTGCCAGCGAACGGCGAAATATGGCGGATCAATTTTTCGCGGGTAGAATGGGATGTGGATAAGATTGGAGGCGCTTACGTGAAGCAAAAAGATGCCTCGGGGAAGGTCAAACCCGAAAACAACTGGGTGTGGTCCTCACAAGGAGTGATCGACATGCACCGCCCCGAAAGATGGGGATACCTCCAGTTTTGCGCGACGCCTGCCGGAACCGAAGCCCCCGCATTTGAACGTCCTTACGCCGAATATCAACGGGATTATTTGTGGCTGGCATACTACAAGCAGAAAGACTTTCAGGGGATCAACAAGCGGTATGCTTCAACCCTGCAGGAATTGGGCTTGCCATCATTGGTTCCGGTTTGGTTCCGAGGGAGCAAGGCAAGCAACAAACTATCGATGGAAGCCACTTCGGGACAATTCCGGGTATTCATCTCGGATGGGGTAGCTCCGTCCATTTCGTTGACCGAGGATGGGCTTATTGGGAAATAAATCGACGCCCTCTTGTCTTAATTTCCAGCATATTTCCGATACATGGCCTCCACCACTTTCAGCTGGTCGTCGGTGAGGTTACCCGCGGTGAAGAACACAACACCGTTCGCTCCATTGTCCATGGCCGATTCGATGCCTTCCTGCAACGACTTGGGATCGGGCAAGGCTCCCATATAGACACCCGCATGAAGGTCTTTCCTGACTGCCATCGTGGCAAGGCTTTCCTTTACACATTTGCCGATCCAGTCAATCCCTTCGTCATAAAAATTGTTGTATATCATTGGGCAAGCCGCATCGATCTTGAAACGTCCCCAATCCTGGCGAACCATCCGCTTGGCCATTTCAGGAGTGGGAAATACGGCAGCCGTCACCATCTTGCCCGTCTTTTTCTTCACCTTCCCGCTTATCGAATTTGCAAGGTCCACAATGGCTTGCAGCCTGAATTCGGCCCAATCTTTGCTCGATGCCGGATCGCTCATCGTTATCGGGTCTATGCGGTTTTTCTTTCTGAAGGCCTCCCGGCATCGGTGACAATAGCAAAAATCGTAATCGGGCATTTCGTAGGTCTGATCCAAGTGATATTTGGGCTGCAAGGCCTTTGGCAAGTAAATATCGCAATAGCGGATGTAGTCGAAATGCACTCCCGCCACCCCATCAATTTTCGCATATTCGAGGTATGTTTTTGTCAAATACTTGATAACCTTCTTCTCCCTCGGGCAAAAGATGCGGTAGTATCCGGCATAAGGCGCTTTGGTGACACACGACACCCCGTTTCGGTTGACGGAATACCAGTCTGCATGTTGGTGCATGAAAACAGAATCGGGCATAATCATGGTCGGTTTCCAAACGTGAAGTTGAATGTCCACCCGCTTGGCGATCGGAGCAATTCGGCGGATAAACTGCGGTTTTCCCTCCATGAACAACCCGTCAATGTGACTCCGCTTCAGGCGCAGAAGATAAGCCTCTACGGCCGAATCGTTTTTCATGGCCTTGAAGCTCCCTTCCCCATCCCAGGCCATGAACAAAGGCAAAGAAATCTTGGCGGGTTTACCCGCCATCGTCATCAGGCAGCTTAACAGCAGCAGGCTAAGCCCCACAAGTCGTTTTCCCATCAAAGTATTTTTTGTGGTGTGAATAATTTATGTTACGGATGTTCGAAATTACAATTGTTTGTTCTGAGTTATGGGGCTGTGCGGCTACCAGATAAGCATTTGGCCTCTGTTGCGAAAATATCTTGTTAAAATATTGCATGGCGAATATAGGCAAATAATTTCCAACGCGTCGCTACCTCCGGTTGAATTTGATAATTATTAGCAATTGCAAGAAGCTGTCTCAAAATAATTTGCGTAATCCGAACAATTTGCGTTCAAAACCTCTTTTGAGACAGCACCCTCGGCAGCATGATGGGAAAATTCGCCGCCATGGCGGGGAAAAACCTTCGACGAAGGCAATTTCAATCCGATGGATGAATTTGCATAACTTGCGTTCAAAACAAAAAAGACAGGATCAAAGATCCTGCCCTAACAAAATGGAATTGAAATAAAAATTATATCCGTCAAGAATAAATCTCCATTTTGATTCTTATTTGACAATCAGTCTCTGATTGTACAACGTATTTCCTTGGCGAACCGAGATAAGATAAACACCTTGATTCAAAGATGTGACATCCACAGTCTCCGATTCGCTATTCTTCGCAGCTTTATTCAGCAATGTTTTTCCTGTAAGATCTTGGATCTGAATAGTTGACACACCGTCGTATGTTGGCAAGACAACATTCACCTCGGACACAGCTGGATTTGGATAAACCGTAAGAGCATTATTGCCTGATGAGGAAGAAATGATTCCAGAGGAAGCGTCCCAGTAAGATCCGGCAAGAAGCGGGGAGGCCGATGTCAGGGTAAAATCTGGGGCATCCAGAGAGAATGGGTCGTTCACTCCCAAATCTGAGTTATTGGTGTATGTCGTGTTGCTGAAACCTGCGGTGTTGAACCAGGTCTCCTCCGCCCAGGTGGTAGGGGAAGCCGGAGCAAAGTTAGTTGTACATCCGGCAAGAATCGTGTTTTTGACAACCAAATCACCCGCATCGGCAGATGCCTGCGAATTGGTACCATCGATAATGATTCCTTTGGGCCATCCGGCAAACACGGAGTTGTAAACCTTCAGCTTGGAACTTCTTCGGATGTGCATTGCCGCTTGGAAATAAGTGTCGATCGTGGTCGAGGCTGTTGCCAACGGGCCAAAAGAGCTGATGTTGCTGAAAACAGCAGATGTGAAAGGGGTGTTGGTGCTCCCACTGCCGTCGTTGTCCGATTCAAAGCTATTGGATTTGCTGGAATCAGCTTCATCCGGATCGCGAAGCGAAACACCGAACTGAACCATCCCTGAAAAGCCATAGTCTGTGTCAAAATCGTCATCCAAACCACGGAAAGCGATCAGGTGCTTGCAATTGACCGTACCCCCAAACCATTCGTATGAATCGTCACCGGAATAAGACACTTGCACGTAATCGATCGTCGTTCCCGAACCTACGCCACAGAATGTCAAACCATTGATTTCACTGTTGGCAGTTGTGGTGAGGGCGACACCCGGAAACTCGATACGCACGTATTGCAGGCTGCCCGAATTGTCGGTAGCATCGGAACCCCCATACGTATTGCCGATTCCGCCTTCAACCACTGGGGATGTTTGGTTCACCGGCGCGTTTCCAACCAACACAACACCACCCCAGTCGCCGTAGGTCCTGCTGCCAGGATCCTGGTTGGAAGTGAATACAATTGGATTGGCGGCAGTCCCGTTGGCAATCAATTTTGCCCCCGGCTCGATAATCAAGGCTCCGGTGGTGGCCTTATCCCCACGGATCACCGTACCAGGCTCTATTGTCAGAGTCGCTCCCGATTGGACGCGGACGAATCCCGTCAACAGATAGGTAGATGTCTTTGTCGTGAATACAGGTGCTGTCAAATTGAATGGATCCACAAGAGCTAATGCGCTGTGGTCGGCGATCACCTTGTTGCTGAAACCTGCGGTGTTGAA
>DBTT01000029.1 GCA_002307185.1 Bacteroidales bacterium UBA1309 | reverse complement strand
ATCTTTCTGCTTATTTCGTGACCAACACGGAAAAAATGGAAGTAGAAATGGAAAACCCATACATCCTGATTCACGATAAGAAAATTTCTTCTTTGAAAGAGTTGCTCCCCATTCTGGAAGCTGCTGTTCAAAGTGGTCGTCCTTTGCTCATTATTGCCGAAGACCTTGACGGAGAAGCTTTAACTACTTTAGTGGTGAATCGTCTGCGTGCCGGCCTGAAAATTTGTGCTGTAAAAGCTCCGGGTTTCGGTGACCGTCGCAAAGAAATGTTGCAGGATATAGCCATCCTTACCGGTGGTACGGTTATTTCTGAAGAACAAGGTCTGCAACTTGAAACGACAACCCTCGAAATGTTGGGTACTGCAGAGAAAGTGACCATCACGAAAGATAATACGACCGTTGTCAATGGCAAAGGCTCCAAAGAGGCCATCGCTGATCGTGTGGCTCAAATCAAGGCTCAGATTGCCAAAACTACTTCCGATTACGATCGTGAAAAACTGCAGGAACGCCTGGCTAAATTAGCCGGCGGAGTTGCTGTACTTTACGTAGGTGCTCCCTCAGAAGTGGAAATGAAAGAAAAGAAAGACCGTGTAGATGACGCTTTGAGTGCTACGCGTGCGGCTATCGAAGAAGGAACCGTCCCCGGTGGTGGTATTGCTTACATCCGTGCTTTGAGTGCTCTTGAAAATCTGGTTGGTTTGAATGAAGAAGAAACTCTTGGTATTAAGATTGTTCGTCGTGCCATTGAAGAACCCCTTCGTCAGATCGTTTTCAATGCTGGAAGAGAAGGTGCTGTTGTGGTACAAAAAGTATTGGAAGGTAAAGATGATTTTGGTTACAATGCACAAACCGATACCTATGAAAGTTTTTACAAAACAGGTGTCATCGATCCGGCAAAAGTAACACGCGTGGCATTGGAAAATGCGGCATCAATTGCCGGAATGTTCCTGACTACGGAATGTGTCATTGCGGATAAGAAGGAAGAAAATGCAGCGGCACCTCAAATGCCAGGTGGCATGGGTGGTATGGGCGGCATGATGTAAAAAACAAACCATTTTTTGCAGCAGCCTGTTTGGCTCAAATGAAAATTAGAAGAACTCCGGATGGTGAAAACTGTCCGGAGTTTTTTGTTGGGCACTAAATTTTTTTATTTGGCCGGTAAGATGGAGGTTCATACGTAATTTTTTTTACTTTTGATAGAGATAAAAGCCATGAAAACAAACATACTCTGTCTAACCTGTCTTATTTTTTGCGTGGGCGAAATGTTGTCGGCGCAAGAACATATAGTGACAGGAAAAATTATAGAAGCCGAACAAGGCGTTGGGCTTTCGCAAGTTACGCTTTCTTTAAAGGAGAAAAACCAATCCGTTTTGACCGATGCCAACGGTTATTATAACTGGAAGTTGGCAGATGTTACCGACAACGACTCGGTCCATATTTCTTGTGTGGGCTATTTCACGATAGGCCGAATCTGGAAAGAAATGAAAGGCGCAACTCTGATGCTCAGTCCGCAAAATTATGTGCTGAGTGAGGTTACATTAAGAAAGAAAAAGCCCAAAACCAAGCTGTTGAATGGATTCAACATCCGTCAATATGGAGAACGTGACCGAATTCCCGATTTGGGTGAACGGCAAACGGATATGATTGGCAGACGGTTTAGCCGGGATGCAGGCGATGGTAAATTCAATAGATTGCGCTCCGTTGATGTTTTGCAAGAAGCTTTTCAATCAGCTGATTTATCTGCTTACAGGACCAACCAGCATTGGCGTTTTCGGTTGCGCATTGTTGAAGCGGAACCGAACGGCTATCCGTCGGAAAGGGATCTGCTAAGACAACGGGTTATTTTAACGGTGTCCGACGTAGATTATAGGATCTTTGACAAAACCCGATACGACGAACGGACCAATTCCACCACATACACCAACTGGGATTTCTCGAAACGGATTTACTACGGGGTCCTTCATATAGATCTTCGGCAATATGATGTGCCGTATACCCCAAATGGGGTGTTTGTCTTTGTAGAAATGCTTCCTCCGCTCATCGTGGGAGGTGACCGGATCTTTAAGACTGCCAAAATGAATGTAGGCAATAGTGGCTGGTTCCGAAACGGGCGTAGTAAACAGTGGAGCCGCGGCGTTGTTTGGGTGATGCAGCCCAACGGCAAAGAAGTGGATCAGAATATCGAACCGGCTATAGCCTTGGAATTGATGGAGTAAATGAAATTGAATGAGAATACCACCATAGAGAAAAACACCCATGAAACGATTACTACTTACCTTTTTTAGCTTGCTCTTTGCTGTTCTGTCGATCTTTTCACAAGAAACCGATGAGGTTGTGGCAAACTTGCGTCATCAGATTCTGGATTATCCTCAGGAGAAAATATTTGTACAATTAGATCGACCGCAATACGAAGCCGGAGATACCATCTGGTTTCGGGCGCATACCGTTTCCGAAGCATTCCATTTACCGTCTGCCATGAGTCGTGGCATTTTTGTCAATTTATATGGCCCAGATCATAAGTTGATCGAACGGTTTACGTTGTTTCCTATGGATAAGCGACTTTATTCCTCGTTTATGGTACTGCCAGAGCAGCTGCCTGAGGGAGACTATACGCTTCAGGTTTATTCCGAACAAATGGAGGGAAAGCGGAGCAATGCTTATTTTACAAAATCATTTCCGGTGCGGAATCCGGTGCGGAAATACCAGGCAAGTGCACGTTCCTCTAAAAACGATTATGACATTCAATTTTATCCCGAAGGGGGAAAGCTCGTGGACAAACACAATTGCAAAGTGGCCTTTACGATCAAGAACCCAAAAGGGAAATTGGTTGAAATCAAAGGAGCCGTTTATGAAACAAACGGTGCTGCTGTTGCGATGATCCGTACGTTGAGACCAGGCATTGGTTGTTTTACACTACCGGTTCAGGCTGGAAAAAGTTATTATGCTTTGCTGGAGACTGGCGATGAAAAACCATGGTTTGTGGAGCTTCCTGCTGTTGCCGCTTCGGGCTATAGCCTGCAGGTGGCTGATATGGTTGATACGTATTACGTGAGTGCTTTGCAATCTGGTGCGGAGAAATTGAGTCGTTCGCTCAACGTGCTGCTTCTATTGCGTGGAGTGCCGGAACGAACCTTTCGGCTTACTCCGGAGCATGATTTTATATACATTGGAAAGGAGGAACTGGAGTCGGGTGTACACGAATTGATTTTATTGGATGAAAACAATCGGGTGCAAAGTCAACGGCTCCTTTTTATCCAGAACGACGATCAGGCGAATGTTCAAATCGTGTTTAAATCGGATTCAACAAAAAAGAAACAGGTTACGTTTGACCTTTCGGTTAGTGATGCTGATGGTACACCGATGGATGCAGAATGCTCGGTGGCCATTTATCCGGATACGCTTAGTGCTCCCCTTATGAACCGATGGGATATTGGTTCTGAATTTTTGCTGGGCTCCGACTTGACTCAACATAAGGCCTTAATTTCAAGTTGTTTTGAAGGGCTCTCCAATCTTCCTTCTACGATATTGGATGCCTGGCTGGTGGCTTCTCGTTGGCCTAAATTTGATATCCAGCGTGCTATTGACGGTAATTTCGAATCCTCCTGGGATATCGGAGAAAGTCCTGAAGCGGCTTTTATCCGAGATACAACAGGCATATACAGCCCGCTCACTACGGCAGAAAAAATTAAAAAAGAAAAGCTCCGGCAGGTCGACCTGAAAGCCGTAAATGTATATCCGGAACAGTTAAACAAGCACATCAAGCCTTATAATTATGTGAATCATACGGTGACCGGTGAAGAACTTCTTACCGGTGGTGTTACTGTAGAGGACTACTTGGTTAACTTACCTGGTGTGACATACGATTATAATAGGGAGGTCTTGCTGATTCGTGACGGCAGTGTTAGCTACATGATTGATGGATACAATGCAGATTTTGAAGCAGTAAATATGCTGGCTGTTTCTGAAATAGAATCCATAGATGTGTTGAAAGATCCGGGTAATATGGGGCTTTTTAAGTTTTCATCCTCTGATTCTTCCAATACGGCTGTAGGAGGAGTTGTTGCGGTTTGGACCAAACGTGCTTTGGATGCTACGCCGCAAAAGACTAAGAAAAATTTTAATCATACTGGTCCTAAAATCAGCGATGATGTCCAGCGGAAAATCATGCCCGGTACAACCGATATCTGGCTTAGTCAGTTTCCGAACACGGCGCGGAGTAACGGTTGGAAGCCTTCTGTAGTGACCGACGATCAAGGCAAGGCAGTTATTCGTTTTACTCCTGCCGAAAACTGTCGCCGCTATGTGGTGGAAATGAATGGGGTCACTTCCACTGGGAAATTGCTTTTCTTTCGAAAAAGTATAGAGCTTCCTGTTCCGTGAGGAACCTTAAAGAAGCCTCTTGAACTTTTCTTGCAGATCTGGCTGTTGCATAAATCACCTTTTTTTGTGTGTTATTTGCCACCTTTTTAGTAATTTGAGAAACCCGAACTGTTTTTTTTTATCTTCGCGTCGAAAAATATAAATACTCTATATTTCGATGATGAAGATGAAACGACTTTTAGCTTTTTTCGTTTGCTCGATTTTCCTTTTCTCTACTGTGGCACAAGATATGAAAAGTGCTTGGAAGGATGCTGCTTCCATTGAAAAGAAACTGTTGCGCACCAAGTTCCCTAACCGGGATTATTCCATTCTAACTTATGGCGCTGTACCCAACGACACAGCGGTGCTCAATCATCAGGCTATTAATCGTGCTATTATAGAATGCAGCCACAATGGTGGAGGTCGTGTGGTGGTTCCTGCCGGAACGTTTTATACGGGTCCATTGACGTTGAAAAGCAATGTGAATCTTTATCTGGAAGCTGGAGCTGTCCTGAAGTTCTCTACTCGTAAAGAATTGTATTTACCCTCGGTGCTGACTCGTTGGGAAGGCATTGATTGCTATAATTATCATCCACTAATCTATGCTTACGGAGAAACGAACATTGCCATTACGGGTAAAGGATCCATTGATGGCCAAGGTAGCAACAGCACTTGGTGGAGCATGTGTGGTGCTCCTCAATTTGGCTGGAAGCCTGGTATGCCCGGACAGAATGTCAGTGGCCGTGCGCGATTGTTGCAAGCTGCCGAAGATGATACGCCTATATATCAGCGTGTTATGGCGGAGTCGGATGCTCTGCGCCCTCAACTCATCAATGTAAATCAATGCAATCGAGTGCTGATCGAAGGGGTTACCTTGTTGAATTCTCCGTTTTGGGTGATTCATCCGCTCTTGAGCCAGAATATTGTCGTGAACGGTGTAAGTATGATCAACGACGGGCCCAACGGCGATGGCTGCGACCCGGAATCTTGCAAAAATGTGTTGATTGAAAACTGTTTCTTTGATACGGGCGATGATTGCATTGCCATTAAATCCGGCCGCAATAACGATGGTCGCAAATGGGCCATTCCCAGTGAAAACATCATTATTCGTAACTGTAAGATGAAAAATGGACATGGTGGAGTGGTGATCGGCAGCGAAATTTCCGGTGGCTATCGCAATTTATACGTGGAAAACTGTGAAATGGATAGTCCGAATCTGGATCGTGTGATTCGGATTAAGACCAACACCTGCCGTGGTGGCCTGATTGAAAATGTTTATGTACGCAATATCAAGGTGGGTCAATGCAGGGAAGCAGTGCTAAAGATCAATCTCATGTATGAAAACGATGAAGATTGTCAGCGGGATTTCCCGCCAACGGTACGTTGCGTTTATTTAGAAAATATTCAGTGTGAAAAAAGTCGTTACGGCGTGCTTATTTTGGGCTTGCCCAGTGGCGATCATGTAAGTGATGTGCATGTTTCCAATTGTGTGTTCAACGGTGTTGCGAGTGGCAACAAGGTGGTTGGTGCGAAGGATGTGCATTTCAACAGTTTGATGATTAATGGGCGTATTGTAGAGCAATAATAAGTTTAGAATAAAGCAGGTGTCTCAGAAGTTTTGAGGTATCCTCGCTTTTGTGTGCCATGTCGTGTCTGGCGGTGCGAGTCTGTTTCAAAACTAAACCTGGAATCACTCCCGTTGTAAATGTTGATGCATCAGGTCGGTTTATATCAAATCCAGTTAGAGCTAATCACGGAATTTATAATTACGGAGGAATTTTATTATGGGTAAAACGAAGATAATGTTAAAGTATTTACTGTTTTCATTATTAATATTGTCAAAAATGAACTCCTATTCTCAAGAATTATTCACTCAAGAATTAATATGGGCAAGTCAAGATTCTATTGAAACTTTAATCTTTCAAGACAAAAATCAGATAAACGAATGGGGGAAAAAACAACTTCCTTTTTCTTCTGTATCTTCGAAAGACTTTTCATCGAATGAGACAAATATTAATATTGTTTTAGTTTCTGGATGTTCCGGGTTACCTTGTTGGAATATTTACGTTTTCACTGAAAAAAAGGGGGCTTGGTATTTGATTGCAAAAACAAATGCAAGATTAAAAGAGCAATTAATGTTCGATGTTGATATTAGGCATGAAAAGATAATATTTAAGACAGAATCCAGTCAGATTGGCGAATTGCCATTTGAAGCATTGGCCTTAAAACATGATAAAACAGAATGATAAAAAGCCTCGGGATATGGCTCAGGAGGTTGGAATTATGGTTTAGGTGGCTATTATGACCCGCTTTATCAAGAAAGTATAAGCTTAATGTATCCTTTTTCGGACCAGCAGGACGAAAATGCCGCAAATGGTGGGATAACGCCAGATGGCTTGGGTGATTACATACGTACGAGATTCGGGAAACTGTTGCCAAAGAATTATGTCAGTAGCACCTAAAGAATTACTCAACAAAGAATTCCTGTCTCAGTTCAAAACAGAAGAAGATGTAAGTAACTTCCTGAAAGAGCTTCATTCTCAAGTTCTGGAACAGATGCTTTGGCTTATGCCATATTTTATCATCCAATTCATTTCTCAAACATAGGAACGAATTTTGAAATGGCTTCTTTGCATCATTCCTCTTCGCCCATAAACGATCGAATCATCGCTCCCAGACCTTCTTTGTCCAATCCGCAGAGGTGATGCAGCTCCGGCACAGATCCGTGTTCTATAAATTCATCCGGAAGTCCCATGCGGCGAACTTGAGGTTTATAGTTGTTTTTGCTTAAAAACTCGAGAACTGCACTTCCGAATCCCCCATTAATAACTCCATTTTCCAAAGTAATGATTTTGGAGAAACGATGCGCAACCAGATGCAGTAAATCTTCGTCAAGCGGCTTGACAAAACGCATGTTGTACAAAGCGACAGAAAGGCCTTCTTCCCGTAACTGATCAACCACTTCGTGAGCCATTATGCCAATAGGACCTATGCTGAGTATCGCTATTTGCTCTCCTTCGGCCAAACATTCTCCTTGACCAATGGGCAAAGTGTGCATTTCGTTTTTCCAGTTGCAGCAGAATCCAAGTCCCCGCGGATAGCGAATGACAAAAGGCCCCTGTTCCAATGCCTGAGCGGTGAACATGAGGTTACGTAGTTCGTGTTCGTCCATGGGGGCACTGATGATTAGATTGGGGATGCAGCGCAGATAGGCTAAATCGAACGCTCCATGGTGCGTCGGGCCGTCTTCGCCAACTAAGCCGGCCCTGTCCAGACAAAGTACAATCGGAAGTTTTTGCAGGGCTGCATCGTGAATAATATTGTCATAAGCCCGTTGAGCAAAAGAGGAATAAATGTTGCAGAAAGGTAAGAGCCCTTCTTTGGCTAAACCTGCAGAGAAGGTCACGGCATGCCCCTCGGCTATTCCAACGTCGAAGGTGCGTTCCGGAAACCGATCCATCATAAGGGTCATGCTGCAACCCGTTGGCATAGCAGGAGTTATGCCTGCAATTTTTGGATTTTTTTCTGCTAACTCCACCAGTGTGTGTCCGAATACGTCTTGAAACAACAACGGTTGGTTTTTGGTTTTGGCTATATTGGCTCGCTTACCGGTTTTGGCATCAAATTTACCGGGAGCATGCCATTTCGTGGCATCGCGTTCAGCAGGTTCGAAGCCTTTTCCTTTGATGGTGCAAACATGCAGAATTTTGGGGCCTTTCATGTCTTTGATGTCCCGAAGAACCTTGACCAGATTTTCCACATTATGCCCATCCACAGGGCCTAAATAACGGATGTTCAGCCCTTCGAAAAGATTGTGCTGATTGGTGAGCAGGGCTTTCAGGCTGTTGCTGAAACGCAGGATCTTGCTTTTTTTCTGATCGTTGATCAGGCCCACTTTTTTACAAAGCAGGTATGTTTTCCAACGAATGTTGTTGTAGTGTTTGGAAGTCGTAATATTAACCAAATAATTGCTCATTCCGCCAACGTTTCGGTCTATAGCCATGTGGTTGTCGTTGAGGATAATCAGCAGATCGTTGGGGTAGACTGAAGCGTTGTTGAGTCCTTCAAAAGCCAAACCGCCAGACATGGCTCCGTCTCCGATCACAGCGGCGACTATATGGTCCCGCCCCATGATTTTAGATGCAATGGAAAGACCCAGAGCTGCAGAAATCGAATTGGAGGCGTGCCCGGCAATAAACGCGTCGTATTCGCTTTCTGCCGGATTGGGAAAGCCGCTGATGCCTTTGAATTTTCGATTGGTGGAAAAACGTTCCCGACGACCCGTCAGAATTTTATGTCCGTATGCCTGATGTCCCACATCCCAAACGAGCTTGTCTTCGGGCGTGTTTAATACGTAGTGCAACGCAACAGTTAATTCCACCACTCCCAGATTGGCACCCAAGTGACCGGGGTTGTTAGATAATTCTTCAATAATCAGTTGGCGGAGTTCCTGGCAGACTCCAGCGAGCTCTTTGATATCGAGTTTTCGCAAATCGGCCGGAGAATCAATGGTTTGAAGTATATGGGTGTGTTCGTTTGTCATCTGTTTTTGTAAGCATGCAAAATTACATTTTTTTCTCTGAAACGGTCGGGATTATTTATTATTTTTGTCGACTATGGATTTCAGAACGACTGTGCCGGTACAAATTGCTTATAGTCCACTGTCACATGCTGATCGCGTGATGGTGTTAGGCTCTTGCTTTGCCGAAAATATAGGTATCCGTTTGCAAGAAAGCGGTTTTCGGGTTTCGATTAATCCTTTTGGGGTGCTCTACAACCCGGCTTCTGTTGGTATGGCCTTACGGCGTTTATTGGAAAATCACCCTTTCGGGACAGAAGAGCTGGTGGAATACGACGGTTATTTTCACAGCTTCAGCCATCATGGTTCGTTTTCTGGTGTAAACCGGCAGGCGACATTGGATGGTATAAATGAAGCTTTTTCGAAGGCGGTGGATGATTTGAAAAATCTAACTTGTCTGATTATTACTTTTGGCACCTCGTGGGTTTATACATTGCCTTCTACCGATCAAATTGTAGCCAATTGCCATAAACTACCGGAGGACCGATTTTTACGTCGTCGTTTGTCTGCGGCTGAAA